>NZ_WNKT01000009.1 GCF_009720725.1 Allochromatium palmeri | reverse complement strand
GCGCCAACCGAGGCTCACCGCGACGGCTTGATCGGATGCATACCACGAAAAGTTTCAAGAAGGCCTACTGGGCACTGGGAAGGAGCGTGTTTTTGTCCAAAGTCCAACTTATTGGCGCCCGCGCGATAGAGCGGTTGCGGATTGGTCGCGGCACAGGCGGCCGCCAGAAGCATCTCGCGCGCGCTCTCGAACAGACCGACACCCGCCGCCAAGTTCACCGAGCCGTCATCGGCATTGGAACGCGCACGCACCCGCACCACGTCGCGATCGGCTCCGAGCAGATCGCGATAGAGGGCGAGTTCATCCCGGTCGCCGGTCGCGGCCAGAATCCCGATCAGTTCCGCCACCACGCGCGGATAGTCCGCCAGGTGGTCGGTACGCGGAATCACCAGCTCGGGCCGGTTGGCTTGGGCGTAGACATCGGAATGCTGCCCATAGGTCTCGACATGCTGCCAGCCCTCGCCCCGCGCATAAGCCACCAGGGCCGCCGGCGTGATCGCGCGCAGTGCTTGCGGATCGACAATCTGAGCTTTCATCGGAGGCTCCCCGTTCTGGAGTGATCCATCAGGGCGCGCAGCGCCGCCACATCGAACCGCTGATGCTCGGGGAGCGACACGGTGACGGATTCCCGGTTATCGCGCTCCGGTGCGTTGGCGAGCGACACCCAATAGGCGCAGCGGCGCAGCACCAATTCTGCGTCAGTGATCGTCAGCCACTCGGTTTCGTCCTGGGGCAGTGCGAGCACTACCAGCACGCGCGGCGTCTGGGTTGGCTCGCGCAGCAAATCATCAGTCTTGCGCGAGAAACCCCGTCCTTCAGGGCGGGGAGGGATAGCGCACCGCGCGCAGCGCGGTTAGGCCGCCCGTCTCGCTGCCTCCATTTCTGGTTTAAGTTGGAATGAATAACCATAGCCGTCGGCGCGTTGAAGGAGGCGGCAATGGCGGTAGGAAATCCCCTGAACGGTTCCGGCCTGAGCCTGGATGTTGAACGATCCCGTTTGGCGCACCGCCACGCGCCCGACATGCACGCCAGCCTTTTTTCCTTTGGGCACCTCGGCGCGCACCCAATCGCCGGTCTGGAAGCCGTGGACGCGCTTTTGGCGCATGAGATAGCCGCGCGGAAAGCCGTTGTTGAACGTGCGCGTGCGGCTGTAGACCCCGCGTCCGGTGGCGCGGATGCTCAGGACCGGGCGGTTCCAGTCGCGCACCTGATCGACGGCGCCGACACAGGCGGCATCGAGGGCATGGGTTTTGGGGAGGTTCAAGCGGGTGCGATTGAACTTTGTGCGCCCGCCCGAGCCGGTCTCGACCGGTAGGCCCGTGGTCTTGAGCGCGTTCAACAGCGCCCAGCGCGTGGCATTGACGGCGGCGGCATCCTTGAGCGGCGCTTTAGCCTGAGCCTGGATCTTGTGCAGGAGCGCCGGTTGGCGTTGCAAAAAGTCCTCAATGGGTCGGTGGCCCTTGCGCTGATTGCAGTCTCGGCAGGCGAGCGTCAGGTTCGAGACCCGATCCGAGCCGCCGTTGGAGCGCGGCACGATGTGCTCGATCTCCAGCGGCACGTTCGTTGCGCCGCAATAGGCACAGGTCCGGTGCCACTTCTCCAACAGGTATTCACGGACCTCGTAACCGGCCAGCTCGCCGCGCTGGTATTCGACCCCGCTGATCTCCGGGTTCTGGAGCGCCTGGGTATCGAAGCGCACCAACTCCTGACTGAGAGCGGTGATCGGGGCAAGCCGCCGTAGCCGCTGCACCCAGTTGAGGGTGGTGTCGAGCCGATGCTGTAACGATGGAGGTAACCAGCCCGCGCGGCGGGTGCGATTCAAAAAGCGCGGGGCCCGGTAGCGGGTCTTCCGCGCGCGGCGCGCCCGACGGTAGTGACGCCGTGTCTCCAGCGCCTCCCGGATCGCCTGACCGCGATGCGCCAGTTCCCCGAACCACAGCCCATGCTCCAGTCGCTCGACCACGCCCGTGTCCGGATCACAGATCTCGGATTCGCGAACGAGGGCCAGCCCCGTGACGCGACTGCCCGGATCGAGCTTCAGGCGCAGCGGTTGAACCGCCCCGCCGATTCGATCCTTCAACCGAATGGTGAAGGGCGCCAGACGCACCACCACGGCACGCCCGCGCTCCAGTAACAGCCGCGCGCGTTTCTCCGTGCACGGCATCAGCGGACGTTTCTGTTTGTCGAGCACGAATACAGCCATCGGTCTGTTCCAAAACCTCTGCCCTTACGGGCCTGGTGACGGGGCTTTACAGCCCGCTCCCCTCGGGAATGTCTGCAACCGGCTCCCGCCTCGCGGCGGCGGCCCGAACCTTCGACGCTTTACCTTTCGCCTGCATGATCCGGGTCTTCGAGAGTCCGAGGCTGAGGAAGCACCTCGGAGTCGGTCTGTGCGACCTGTTGCAAACGCAGCGGGTTTTCACCGCTTTCCCTGGTCAACCCAGCTCTTTCAAGCTCCGGCCTTCAGGCCGGGGTAGTTGACAGTTGCGACGCTTGAGCGGATAGCTGTAGTGGCCGTTCTGAACCGCGCCCAGATTGATCGTCGCCTTGAGCTGGATGCCCAGCGACGGGCGCATCTGCCCGCCGGCCTTGATCTCGCAGTCGATCCCGTCGCGGTCGAAGTCCAGGCTCGCCACCACATAGCCGGCCCCGGCGGCGACGGCTTGCAGGTAGGCACGCGATAGCGCCTCTTCGCGGTCGGTTGAGGTGAGTAGATGGTCTTGGGTCATGCGTCGCGCCCCGAGGTTACAGCACGGCCTCGGCGATCCGTTCGGCCTCGTGCAGACGGATCTCGCCGGACATCAGCTTGGGGAGCAGCAGATCGCGGGTTTGGGCGAGGGTGCGGGATTCATCAGCATTGCACCTGATCTTCTGACGTAGGGGTTCGATGATCGCATTAAAGGCGAACCTGATGCTTTCTTGCGACCAAGAAACCGGCAATCGATAAACATTGCCTCGATTCAAACCAGGTACGGCAGCATCGGTATTCATTCCCTCAAGACCAAGAGTCTGCAAGAGATAGAAACAGAACGTCAGAGGGGCTTTGGGTTTGACATGGAAAACCGTATCGATTGGGAAAAAAGGCCCATCTTCCCAGTAAAGACTTCCAACAGTTCCTTTTCGCCCAACGATGATCGATGGCCCATCAACCAAAGATTTGTTGTGATATCCGGTGATTCCGCCAGAACCATAAACAGGTATGCAGCCATCCACTCTATCCGTCGATTTGAGGGCTTTTCCATAGGCCAGCTCAAGTATGTCTTCGACTTGCTTATACTCCCACCCCACCGGCTTATCCTCATCATCGAGGGCATCGGGAAAGAGTTCCCAGAGGTGCGGGGCGAGATAGGGCGCGCGGCCCTCGGCCTTTGCGCGCGTGGGGCCGAAGTCCACGAACCAGTCCTTGAACAGCGCCCGCGCCATCGCCTCCAGGGTTGCGTTCGTCTGGCGGTTCAGCTCGATTTTGTCGTCGAGTGCGCCCAATAACGATGCTATCCCCTCTTGCTCTGAGAGTGGCGGACAAAGAAACGGAAATGAAGGAAAATCGGTAAGGAGTATTCGGTCAACTGTCGCGCCTTGCACAGTATGCGCGCGAATAAATTCTTGAAAAAATGGAGAAAGAAAGTAATACAGGAAAAAGCGAGGAAGAATTTTATTTTTGTCTGCTCTGACGAGTCCCATTCTACGACCAAGGCAACATTTCATTCCTTCAGGAATAATTGCGACCTGGCCTAATCTAGTTTCATAAGAAAATACGATATCTCCAGCTTGCGGGCGAACTCGACGGGTCCACTTGACGAAATCCTCTGGCGTGACGTGCCTCGTTTCTCCCAAGTTAATCCGCCCATCCTGTAGCGCCCCAATCCCTAGAAAGATTGGGCCTTCATCAATAGTTTTCGGCGTCGCATGAGGTCCATCGAATACTTGGCCTAATTCGCCGATAGTGACTTGAGGCCAACTAACCATGTGTCACTCCCGCCAACTTCTCCCGAATCACCGCACCCAGCTCCTTACAATCACGCATACGTCAACCGCCGCCCTTTTGGCTCGGGCACCGGATCGCCAAACTCAATGGCGGTATCAATCCACAGTTGCCCAGCTTCCATGAGATTAGCCAACGCCGATTGATAAGTGTCGCCATGCGCCATGCAGCCGGGCAGCTCGGGAATCTCACCGACAAACGCTTGGTCGGCTTCGCTCCAGAAAATGATGGTTTCATACTTGAACATCAGCAAATCTCCGTCAAACGATAGCGCAGCAAAATAGCGCGCACTTGCCCCACCTGATAGGGCTTTGCCTGACCGTTATCTTCTTGCAGGTTGATCTTTTCCTCAACGCCGGCTTTGCGAAAAATTCGATGGCTGCCGCGTTGGCGCTGCTCAAAGCCCAGCCGTTCCAACAAATTGCAAAGCTCGTCGAAACCAATGTTCGTGTCTGAGCGACCGTAGAGAATTTTATCCAATAACTTTTCGTGTTTACCCACGACCAACCTCTTAAAGCACCACGCCGTCCAACTTCTCCCGAATCACCGCCCCCAACTTCTCCCCTTCGGCCAACTGCGTCTCAAGCGTCGTCCGCAGCGCCGCGAACCGCTCCTGAAGACACCCGACACCGTCTCGCATGCCGGTGCATTGCTCAGTTCGCATGCGTCACCACCACGGCACACTCTCCGAGCGCATCCGCCAAACGATGGTCATTGGTCCAAAAGGACTGGCAGACATGATACTGAGCCGTCGCCGCGTGCAAGGCGTCCGGCGTTTTCAGGTTGTACCGCACGCGCAACGACAGGGCGAGATCAAAAACGTCGTCCGGCATCGACAGTTGGTGCAAGGCATCCATGAATTTTCGATAACGCTGCAATAGCGAAACATCGGCCGCCCGCAGCGGTTTCACCAAAACTTCCAGCCGGACCAAGGGAGAAATCAGCAACTCGGCATCTTTCAGAGTCGCTAGACGCGCCTCGATGACAGGCGCGAAGATCGGATGGCGCTCGACAAGATAGATCAGGATGCAGCTATCGAGATAGATGCGCGTCATCGGTCATTCCAGGCTTCGCGGTTGGCCTGAATCGTCTCTTCGAGCGCCGCCGGATCGCCGGCTGGCGCGTGCTGAAACCATGGCGAGCGCAGCAGCGTCAGGACGGATGAACTGTTATCCGTTCCAAGAGGTTCCCCGGCGTGGTGTTCCGTGGTTGCGATGACCGCCTCAAGCCGCTTCCGCGAGGCTGGCGTCGGTTGCAGCAGGGTCAACAACGCACGGCCGGATGGCAGATGCTCAAAGGGTTCGACCGGATGCACGCGGCCGCTCGCGTCAATCTCGACTTCAATGGTTTGCAACATGCTCAGATCCTCTCAATTCCTCTCATCAACTCGATGACACAGACGTGGGGATGACACGCGCCAACTTTTCCCGAATCACCGCCCCCAGCTTCTCGCCCTCGGCCAACTGCGTCTCCAGTGTCTCCCGCAACGCCGCGAACCGCTCCACAAACGGCACCTCGTCTTCTTCCACCGCCGCCGCCCCGACATAGCGCCCCGGTGTAAGGACGTGGTTATGGGTGCGGATCTCCTCCAGCGTCGCCGACTTGCAAAAGCCGGGCACGTCGGCATACTCGCCCGCGTCCGCCTCCCCGCGCCAAGCATGGTAGGTGTCGGCAATGCGCGCGATGTCCGCATCGGAGAGTTCCTTACGGGTGCGGTCGACCATGTGCCCGAGCTGCCGGGCGTCGATGAACAGGATCTGACCGCGCCGGTCGCGCAACCCGCCGTTGGCCTTGTTCTTGGCCAGAAACCAGAGACAGGCCGGAATCTGGGTCGAATAGAACAACTGCCCCGGCAGGGCGATCATGCAATCGACCACATCGGCCTCGACCATCGCCCGGCGGATCTCGCCCTCGCCGGACTGGCTCGATGACATGGACCCATTGGCCAGCACCACGCCCGCCGTCCCATTGGGGCTGAGATGGTGGAGGATGTGTTGCAGCCACGCGAAGTTGGCATTGCCGACCGGCGGGGCGCCATAGACCCAGCGCGCATCCTCGCGCAGCTTGTCGCCGCCCCAGTCGGAGATGTTGAAGGGCGGATTGGCCAGAATGAAATCGGCGCGCAGGTCCGGCAGCTCATCCTTGCGGAAACTGCCCTCAGCGTTCCAGCGGATGTCGGCCTCGATGCCGCGCACCGCCAGATTCATCTTGGCGAGCCGCCAGGTGGTGTAGTTGGACTCCTGCCCGTAGATCGCCAGCTCGCCGACCCGTCCGCCGTGGGTCTCCAGAAAGCGTTCGGCCTGCACGAACATGCCGCCCGAGCCGCAGCAGGGGTCATAGACGCGGCCCTGAATCTTGCGCGCGGGGTTCGGGAACGGCTCCAGCATCTCGACCAGCACCCGCACCACCGAGCGCGGGGTGTAGAACTCGCCGCCGCGCTTGCCCTCAGACCCGGCGAACTGGCCAAGGAAGTATTCGTAGACCCGCCCCAGCACATCGCGCGCGCGGTCCTGGGCCTCGCCGAGCGCAATGCCGGAGATCAGGTCGATCAACTCGCCCAACATCACCGCATCGAGCGCCGGGCGCGCGTACTCCTTGGGCAGCACACCCTTGAGGCTGGCGTTGACCTGCTCGATGGCCAGCATCGCCTCATCGATGCGCTTGCCGATGCCCGGCTGCTTGGCGGTGTCCTGAAGATAGGACCAACGCGCTTCCTTCGGCACCCAAAAGACGTTCTCGGCGGCGTATTCGTCCGGGTCTTCCGCGCCCTCGGGATACTCGGCCAGCAACTGCGCGTGCTTGGCCTCGAAGCTGTCGGAGATGTGCTTGAGGAAGATCAGGCCCAGCGCGACGTGTTTATAGTCCGACGGCTCCATGTTGCCGCGCAGCTTGTCGGCGGCTTTGAACAGATCGGCTTCGATACCGAGGTCGCCGCCGTTGCGGGCAGTCTTGGCGGTGGCACGCTTGGCCATGTGCGCAGTCTCCTTGAGATCGAGACGAGTCAGTCAGCGCCGGAGGGCACCGTGGAAGGCGTGGCGGGAATGCCGGCAAATGCGTGGGGATGACGAGTCCTGTAGTCGAGGATCATCACATCGAGCATGTTCGACAGACTGCGCCGCTCGCGCTCGGCCGCTTGGCGCAACGCGGCCTTGGTCTCGGGACAGAGGCGGATGGTCAGGGTCTCGGTCTTGAGGGCTGGCATCGACGGTCTCGCGTTTCGGTTTCGCTTGTCGTGCAAAGATGCTACAACAATAGGGCTATCCACGGGTAGTGCTTTCAGATCGCCGCGCGGTGTACAGCCTGCCAACCATTGTCGCTCTTCTCGATACCCGGTGTATCAATGCCCCCGACAGCCGGGACTCGAACCCGGAAAATTCAGGCATCTCCCCTCAATGTCCGCAACGGCGGATGGATCAGCAGCGGATAGGTCGCCAGCGTGCCGGCTAACCCGATCGCTAATCCTGACCCCAACACACCCACCACCCATAGACTCGGGTTGAAGCCAAACTCCAGCTCGAAAATCTGCTCAGCAAGCAGCCAGCCGGTGGCTTCGGCAAAAACCGACGCCAGCAGCCCGGCCAGCAACCCCGCCGCCGTGAACTCGACCGCCAGGCTGGTCAGAAGCGTGCGCCGTCCGGCGCCCAGGGTGCGCAGGATGCCGTGCTCGGTGCGGCGTTGCTCCAGACTCGCCTGGATGCCGGCGTACATGACCAGCAGACCCGCGCCCAGCGTGAACAGAAACACATACTCGACCGCCAGCACGCCACGGTCGATGACCTGACGCACCTGACCCAGAATGGCCTCGACATCGAGCGTGGTCACACTTGGAAAGCGCCGCGCCAGTTCCGCAATGACCGCCTCACGCTCGGCCGGTAGATGGAAGCTGGTGATAAAGGTCGCCGCTTCATCCTGGAGCAGGGCGGGGGACGCAACAACGAAGAAATTGACATTGAAGCTATCCCAGTGCACCTCGCGCAGACTGGTGACCGGCCCGCTGACCTCGTGCCCCGAGACCCAGAAGGTCAGCACATCGCCCAGTTCGATCCCAAGCGTCTCCGCGATACCGCGCTCGACCGAGAACTGTGGCGCAGCTTCGGCACCCTCGCTCCACCAGCGCCCGGCGAGGATTCGGTTGTCCGGCTGTGGCTCGGTGCCGTAACTGAGATTGAACTCACGGCTGGCGAGCCGTTCGGCGCGCGGATTGTCGTAGTCGGAAGGCTCGACCGCACGCTCGCCGATGCGGGTCAAACGCCCGCTGATCATCGGCTGGAGCTGGGGCGTTTCGATCCCGGAGTCGTTCAGGAAGGCGCGTAACGGCTCGACCTCAGGCGGCTGGATATTGATGAGGAAATAGTTGGGTGCGCCCTCGGGCACGGTCTCGCGCCAGGATTCGAGCAGATCCACCCGCACCACGGCGAGCAGCAGCAGCGCCAGGATGCCGATGCCGAAGCCGGCGATCTGGAGCACCGCCGCGCCCGGACGCCGGGTCAGTGCCGCCAACCCGAGCCGCCAGACCCCGCGCGCGCGTCCGGCCAGCCGTCCGGCCAGACGCACTAGCAACAGCACGGTTCCGATCAGGGCCAGCAAGGTCGCCAGCACGCCTCCCAGGAGCTTCAGCCCGAGTTCAAGATCATTGGCCTGCCACAGGATCAGCAGTGCCAGCGCCAGTCCGGCCGCGCCCAGCGCGAATGCGGCCGAGGCGCGCGGCGTACCCAGATCGCGCCGGATCGCACGCAGGGGCGGCACCCGCGCCAGTTGGATCAGCGGCGGCACCGCAAAGCCGAGCAGTGTGATCAGCCCGGTCGCCAGACCGACCAGGATGGGGGCGGGCGAGGCCGGCGGCAGATCCGTGCCCAGCCAGTCGGCCAGCGCCGCCAGCAATCCCGCCTGACCCAGCCAGCCGAGCAGACAACCGACCAGACTGGCCGCGAGCCCGAACAGCACCAGACGTCCAATCAGCACCTGCATCAGCAGATGGCGCGGCGCGCCCAGACAGCGCATCACGGCCACGGCATCGGTCTGGCGCTCGACCAGACGCTGACTGGCGAGCGCAATCGCCGCGCCGGCCACCAGCAGCGTGACCAGGGTCGCCAGATGCAGGAAGCGTGAGGCGCGCTCCACTGCCGAGCCAAACTCAGGCCGGGCCTCCAGCGCGTCGGTCAGGGTGACATTGGCTGCGAGCCGGGTGCTCGCCCAGTCGCGATAGGCGTCGATCGGCGTCGCCGCGCCCGCGATCAGCAGCCGATGCGTGACACGGCTCGCTGGTCCGATCAGTCCGGTCGCCTCCAAGTCAGCGCGGTTCATCAGCACGCGCGGGGCGATGTTGAAGAAGCTCCGGCCCTGATCCGGCTCCTCGGTCAGGATGGCGCCGAGACGCAGACGCGCTTCACCCACCCCCAGGCTGTCGCCGAGTGTCAGGTTCAGAAGTCGCAGCAGCCTGGATTCGACCCAGACCTCGCCGGCGGGCGGACCTGAATCGACGGGGCGGTCGGGCGCGTCCAGGGTCTCGGCGATACGCAACTGACCGCGCAATGGATACTCCGGGTCGACCGCCTTCATCAGCACCAGTTGCGGTCGCTCGCCCATGACCACGCTGCGGAATTCGAGCGTGCGCGCCGTTCTGAGACCGCGCGCCTGGGCTTCTTCAGCGAACTGAGCATCGAGCAGCTTGGAGGATTCGAGCGCCAGATCGGCAGCGATCAGCTCGCTGCCCTGGCGCTCCAGGGTCGCCTCGACCCGGTCGGTGAAAAAGCCAACCGCCGTGATGGCCGCGACCGTGAGCACCAGCGCTGCCGAGAGCAGATAGAGTTCGCCACTGCGCCAGTCCTGGCGCAGCAGTCGCAGTGTGAGACGCCAGGCCTTCATGCCAGTGACTCCAGATGTCCGTCGTGCATCCGCAGACGTCGGTCGCAGCGCTCGGCCAGATGCGGATCATGGGTCACAAGCACCAAGGCCGCGCCGGTGCCCGTTTCCTGACGCAATTCGAGCAACAGGTCGATGATGTGCTCGCCGGTCGTCTGATCGAGGTTTCCGGTCGGCTCGTCGGCGAAGAGCACGGCGGGGCGGGGCGCATAGGCCCGCGCGATAGCCACGCGCTGCTGTTCGCCGCCTGAGAGCTGGCGCGGATAGTGTCCGGCGCGCGCACTCAAGCCCACGCGATCGAGCGCCTCGTCGGCGCGACGCGCGGCGTCCGGAGTGCCGGTCAGCTCCAGCGGCAGCAGCACGTTCTCGCGCGCGGTGAGTGTCGGCAGGAGCTGGAAATTCTGGAACACAAAGCCGACCCGGCCGGCGCGCAGCGCGGCGCGTCCGTCCTCGTCAAGCTGATCGACCCGTTGCCCGCACAGCCAGATCTCACCGCCGGTCGGATCATCGAGTCCGGCCAGGAGCCCGAGCAGGGTCGACTTGCCCGAGCCGGAGGCCCCGAGGATGGCAACCGCCTCACCGGCGTGGATCTCCAGATCCAATCCATCGAGGATGGTCAAGCCGCCGGCCGGGCCGGTAACATGCTTACCCAATCCAATCGCTCGCGAGACGGCGGAGGCCGCTTGATCCGACATGAGATATCTACTCCTGACTCTGATTCTGCTATGTCCGCCGCTGGAAACCTTTGCCCAGGCGCCGGTGGTGCTGGTGCTGGGTGACAGTCTGAGCGCCGGTTATGGCATCGATACCGGGCAAGGCTGGGTCGCGCGGCTCGCCGAGCGCATCGAGCGCGCCGGACGGCCGTATCAGGTGGTCAATGCCAGCGTGTCCGGCGAAACCACCGCCGGTGGGCTGACACGCCTGCCGTCACTGCTCGAACGCCATCGCCCGGCGGTGCTCGTCATCGAACTCGGCGCCAATGATGGACTGCGCGGTTGGGACTTCGATCTGATGCGCGACACTCTCGGGCAGCTCGTCGTCCAGGGGCGCGAGTCAGGCGCGCGCGTGATGCTCATTGGGGTACGACTGCCACCGAACTATGGTGCGTCCTACGTCGACGGCTTTCAAGCCGTGTTTATGGAGGTCGCCGCCGAGCAGGGCGTACCCCTGGTGCCGGCCCTGCTCAAGGATGTGGCCGAGGACTGGAGTCTGATGCAGCCCGATGGTCTGCACCCGACCGCCGAGGCGCAGGAGCGCCTGCTCGACAACGTTTGGCCGACCCTGGAACCACTGCTGTTAGACTGATCTGCAAGCGCTGAGTGCCCAATGCCTGGGCATGGCATCAAGGCAAGGCGCGTGTCTATCTGGACGGCTCGATCCGATCGAGATCGAGCCGGACTTCAACACCTTTGGAGTAACTGACATCATGCAACGTGTCACCATCGTGGGATCCGGGTTTGCCGCACTGACGGCCGTCATCGAACTGCGCAAGCGCGCCCCTGATGTCGAGATAACCCTCGTCAGCCGCCGGCCCGAGTTCGTCTACTATCCGGGCCTGATCTGGGTGCCCAGCGGTCTGCGCACCGGCGATGATCTGGTTATCGATCTGCGCTATTTCTTCGAACGCATGAAGGTCCGGCATCTGGCGGCCGAGGCCACTGGACTCAAAAACGGCGGGCGTCTGCTGGAGACTACGCACGGTTCGGTCGAGAACGACGGACTCATCATCGCCAGCGGCGGGCGCTTCATCAAAAAACTCCCCGGCATCGAGCATGCCATCGTCCCCTGCGAAGGCGTGGCGGCGGCCAAGGAGATCCGCGACCGGGTGCGCGCGATGGACGGTGGTCACATCGCCATGGGCTTTGCCGGCAATCCCAATGAACCCAGCTCGATGCGCGGTGGCCCGGTCTTCGAGTTCCTGTTCGGGATGGACAATCAGCTCAAGCGCGAGAAGCGGCGCGATAGATTCACGCTGCATTTCTTCACCCCGGCCGAGCGTCCCGGCAACCGGCTCGGACCCAAGGCGGTCGACGGTCTGCTCGCCGAGATGGGGCGCCGCGGCATCCAGACTCATCTGGGCCACAAGCTCAAAGGCTTCAGTGCGACCCAGGTGACCACCGAGGCCGAGACCTTCGACGCCGATCTCATCCTGTTCATGCCGGGTATGACGGGCAATGCCTGGTTCGACGACACGGATCTGCCGCGCTCACCGGGCGGGCTGCTCCAGGCCGATGCCCAGTGTCGGGTGCCCGGCTTCGAGCGCGTCTATGTGGCCGGCGATTCGGGCAGCTTCCCTGGTCCCGACTGGATGCCTAAGCAGGGCCACATGGCCGATCTGCAAGCGCGGGCGGCCGCGCGCAATCTGCTCGCCGAGTTCGCGGGTCAGGAACCCAAGGAGACCTTCCGCGTCGAGCTGATCTGTATTGTCGACACCAACGACAGCGGCATGCTGGTCGCGCGCAACGAGAAGTTCAACCTGGTCCTGCCCTCGATGCGGCTCTTCCACTGGCTCAAGCGGTTCTTTGAATGGCTGTATTTGCAGCGCTATCGCTAAGCGAATCAATGGCTTGATCTTTATATCGCAGTAAAATAGTGCGAAATTTCCACGGACTAAAAGCGGTATTCGTTGAAGTTGCTGGAAAGGCGGCCATCTTGACAACCGTAGGCCGGTGAACGAGACGACAAGGCACTGCCGCCAAGGTCGAGTCGTCCACCGCCTCTTTCGATCAAACATCGACTTAAAGGTGACCAAGATGAGCGAAGAAGCACTGCGTACTCAAGACCGTCGGGCCTTCTGGTATATCGTCGCCATTTGCCTGTTGCCCCTGGTGCCCTACGCCATGCGGGGCTAAAGAGACTCCAATCGTCCAGCAATCGATCAACCATTGACTCGAAAGGTGACCAAGATGAGCGAAGAAGCACTGCGTACCCAGGATCGTCGGGCTTTCTGGTATATCGTCGCCATTTGCCTGTTGCCCCTGGTGCCCTACGCCCTTCGGGGCTGACGACGAGTCGAACGGATGCCTGCTAAGACAGGTATTGAGCCAACGCTGAAACGGACAACGGGGCCATCTGGCCCCGTTGTTCTGTCTACATGCCGACGATACCGCTACGGTAGCGGATCGAGCTCAGCGCCTTCCTTCTTGACCGGCAACAGGTCATCGCGGCTCAAGCCGAGCCAGACGACGATGGCCGTAGCGACATAGATGGTCGAGTAGGTACCGACCAGGATGCCGATGATGAGCGCCAGCGCAAAACCGCTGATGGCCTCGCCACCCAGGAAGTAGAGCGCCACCAGCACCAGCAGCGTCGTACCTGAAGTGACGATGGTGCGTGAGAGCGTCTCGTTGATCGAGGTGTTGATGATCCCGATCACCGTGCCCTTGCGGATGCGGCGGAAGTTCTCACGGACACGGTCGAAGATAACAATGGTGTCGTTGAGCGAGTAGCCGATCACCGCCAGCACGGCCGCGAGTACCGTCAGATCGAAGGGGATCTGCAACAGCGAAAAGACGCCGACGGTGAACAGCACGTCATGGATGAGTGCCACCACCGCGCCGACCGCGAAGCGCCATTCGAAGCGCAGCGCGACATAGATCAGGATGCCGATCAGCGAGAACAGCACCGCGAGTCCGCCCTGTTCGCGCAGTTCCTCGCCGACCTGGGGTCCGACGAACTCGACCCGGCGGAGTTCGACCTGTCCGTCAGCGGCGCGATTCAATGCCGCGAAGACGCGATCGCTCAGTTGGGCGCTCGCCTCTTCCACACCGTCCTGTGGTGCCAGACGGATCAGGATATCGGTACGCGAGCCGAAATACTGGATGGTCGCGCTGCCGAGTCCCTCGGTCTCCAGGGCGGCGCGCACGTCGCTCAGTTCGGTCGGCTGTGCATACCCCAGCTCGATTACGGTACCGCCGGTGAAGTCCAGCCCGAAGTCGAAGCCACGGAAGAGGATCGACAGCAGACAGATGACGAGCGCGCCAATCGACAGCCAGGACGCGATATGGCGCCGGCCCATGAAGTCGATGTTCAGCTCATTGATCGTGCGTTTCTTGCTCATGTCGCGCGCTCCTCAGATGGCCAACTTGTTCAGCCGCCGACCGCCGTAGATCAGATTGATCAGGGCGCGCGAGCCGAGGATGGCGGTGAACATGGAGGTGATGATGCCGATGAACAGCGTCACCGCGAAGCCCTTGACCGGACCTGTGCCGAAGCTGAAGAGCACCACGGCGGCGATCAGCGTGGTCACATTGGCATCAATGATGGTCGAGAACGCCTTGTCATAACCGGCATGGATGCTGGCCTGGGGCGAGTTGCCATTGCGGATCTCTTCGCGGATGCGCTCGAAGATCAGCACGTTGGCGTCGACCGCCATACCGACCGTGAGCACGATACCAGCGATGCCGGGCAGGGTCAGCGTCGCCTGGAGCATGGAGAGCACGGCGATCGTCAGCACCAGATTGGCGACCAGTACCAGATCGGCCACCAGTCCAAAGATCCGGTAGTAGAGCGCCATGAACAGAACCACCAGGGCCAGACCGATCATGACTGAGTTGAAGCCCTGATCGATGTTGTCCTGACCCAGGCTGGGTCCGATCGTGCGTTCCTCGACGATTTCGATCGGGGCCGCCAGCGCACCGGAACGCAGCAGGAGCGCGGTGTCGTGCGCCTCGTTGCTGCTGTCCAGGCCCGTGGTCTGGAAGCGTCGGCCGAATGGCTCGCGAATGGTGGCAACGCTGATGACTTCCTCGACCTTGCGCGTGGTCTTGACCGGCTCGCCGTCGACCATCTGGGTCGTGGTGCGGTTCTCGATGAAGACCACCGCCATCGGTTTGCCGACGTTCTCGGTGGTGACGTCGCGCATGCGCCGCGCGCCCTGGCCGTCGAGATTGACGAACACGGCCGGGCTGCCGCTCTGGCTGTCGAAGCCGGCTGAGGCGTCGGTGATCTGGTCACCGGTGACGATCACCCGGCGCTTGAGCAGGATCGGAGTGCCGTTGCGCTCGTAGTAGAGCTTGCTGCCGACGGGCGGACGTCCGGCGACGGCGTCGGCGACACTGCCCTCGGTATCGACCAGGCGGTATTCGAGCGTAGCTGTGGCCCCAAGGATCTCTTTCAGACGCCCCGGATCCTGCGCGCCCGGCAGCTCGACGACGATGCGTCGCTCGCCCTGACGGGCGATGCTCGGCTCGGCCACGCCGAGCGCATTGACGCGATTGCGCAGGGTGGTGATGTTCTGCTGGAGCGCGAAGTCGCGGATCTGCTGCTGTTCGGTTTCGGACAGGCTGGCGCGCAGCAGAAAGACCCCGGACTCCTCGCTCGGCTCGAGCGTGAGTTCGCGGAACTCGCGCTTGATCTTTTTCTCGCCGGCGTCGCGGCTGGCGGCATCCTCGAAGCGGACCAGGATATTGGTGCCATCGCGGGTCAGGGTCAGGTAGCGGATCTTGTCCTCGCGCAACAGGGTGCGCAGGTCGCCGCTGTAGCGCTCGACAGCCTGTTCGAGCGCGGCTTCCATGTCGACGTCGATGACGACATGGATACCGCCGCGCAGATCCAGACCGAGCGACATCTGATGGAGACCGAGTGCCCGCATCCAGCCGGGCAGGTCTGCCGATTGGGTGAGCGCGGTGCGGTAGCGCTCGGACAGGGTCTGCTCGATGGCCTCCTGACCGCGCAACTGCTCGCCGGGCGTGTTGAAACGGGCGAGCAGCTTGCCGCCTTCCAGGGACTCGATGCCCTTGAGCGGTACCTTGGCGTTTTCGAGCGCGGACTTGATCTCGCCGGGGCTGGCCTCGCTGATCTCATGACCACGCGCAGCGGTGATCTCGATCGATGGATCCTGGGAGTAGAGATTCGGCCAGGCCAGCAGCAGGCCGGCCAGGATGACGCCCAGGATGAGTAAATTCTTCCACAGTGGGTATCGGTTCATTGGGACTCCGGATTGGAGAATGGCGGCTCGCCGTGTGCGCTGGCGGGAGACGTCTGGAGGGATCGCCGGCGATGCGGCGCGGATATTCGGATCGACGATCCACTCTGAGCCGTTTGATCCTGGACGCCGGTCTCCAGCGTCCGGGACGAGGCTGATCTCGGGAGGGTGGGGGTCAGAGCTCCTGCAGGGTGCCCTTCGGCAGCACGGATTCCACGGCGGCGCGACGGATCTTGACCTTCATGCCGTCGGCGACCTCGACCAGGGCGAAGTTCTCGCCGATGTCGGCGATGCGCCCGGCCATGCCGCCCATGGTGATGATCTCATCGCCCTTGGCCAGCGACTCGACCATCTTACGATGTTCCTTCTGACGCTTGGCCTGCGGACGGATCAGCAGGAAGTAGAAGACGACCGCGAACAGGACCAGCGGCAGCAGGGCCATGAAAGGATCGCCGGCCGGTGCGGCGGCCTCGCCCTGGGCCAGGGCATCGGAGATGAAAAAACTCATGGGTCGGTTCCTTACTCAGTGTTGCGTGGATCGCTCTGGATTGGGCGAGCCAGTGGACGCGAACGGGCCGCCGCTTCCAGTCACGGGACGGCCCCACAAAAACAGGGCGGGATTATCGCACAGCAAAGGCGTTGGAGTCCGCACCTGGGGTCGATCCTCAATCGGCACTCGGCAGTTTGAGTCCGACCTGGGTGATGCGGTCTTCGTCAACCGCGCGCACCACCAGTTCCAGGGCGTCAAGCTGGAGTCGGTCGCCGACGACCGGATGGGCGTTGAGTTCACGCCGGATCAGGGCGTCGAGCGTAAGCTGTCCATCGTCACTCGGAACCTTGAGACCATAGAAGGCGCAGAGATCAGCCAGCCGGGCCGCGCCATCGAGCACGAACTCGCCGAAGAAAGCACGCTCCGACAGACGCTCGGTCTCGGGCGCGGCGACGAAGAGCCGGTCCAGTTCGGCCAGATCGCCCGGATCGGCCAGCAGATAGACATGATCGCCCGCACGCGCCATCACCGGGCCACACTGATCGAGCAGCCGTCCATCACGCAGCACGGCGACCAGACGCGAGCCGGGCGGCAGACGTGTCTGAGCCACCGAGGTCTCGACGACGATCGGGGCATTCTCCGCCAGCCGGTAGCCAACGAACTCCAGTTCCTGCTGACCCGGGATGTCGAGTTCCACCCGCTGCACCAGATGCGTGCTGGGCGGAACCTCCAGATCCAGCCGGCGTGCCAGTGCGATGACCGTCCAGCCCTGGATCAGCAGCGAGACCAACACCACGAAAAAGACGATATTGAAGATCACCGGCGCCAGGGTCAGTCCGGCGAGCAGCGGAAACAGCGCCAGGATGATGGGCACCGCCCCGCGCAGTCCGACCCAGCCGATGAAGACCTGTTCGCGCCAGGGAAAGCGAAAGGGCAGCAGACACAGCCAGACGGCCAGTGGACGCGCGATCAGGATCAGTACCAGGGCGAACAGCAGGGCATCAGGCGCTACCGGTAGCAGATCCGAGGGTGTGACCAGCAGCCCCAGCATCAGGAACATGCCGATCTGGGCCAGTCGCGCCAGGCCGTCGTGGAAGCGCTTGATCTCCAGGCGCGCTTCGAGCGGTCGGTTGCCGATCACGATACCGGCCAGATAGATGGCCAGAAAACCACTGCCGTTCAGCGTGGCCGTGACGCCGAACAGACACAGTCCGCCGGCCATGATGGCGAGCGGATAGAGTCCAGCCGACATCTTGAGCCGATTGACGAGCCACACCAGCACGAAGCCGCCGGCCAGTCCGAACAGGGTGCCGAGTCCCATCTGGCGCACGAATTCGGTCAGGAGCGTCAAGCCGGGATTGCCCTGATTGTTCCGGATCAGCTCGATCAGGACGATGGTCAGAAAGATCGCCATCGGATCATTGCTGCCCGACTCGATCTCCAGGGTCGCGCCAACACGCTGTTTGAGTTCGATGCCATTGGAGCGCAGCAGTGAGAACACGGCCGCGGCATCGGTCGAGCCGACGATGGCTCCGAGCAGCAGCCCTTCGAGCCAACCGAGTTCCAGCCACCAGACCGCGAACAGTCCGGTGAGGGTCGTGGTGATGAGCACGCCGAGCGTGGCCAGCCCGAGCGCCGGGCGCAGACCGACCCGGAAGTCCTTGTAAGACGTGGCCAGTCCGCCGTCGAACAGGATCACGGCCAGTGCCAGGTTGCCGAGCAGATGCGCGAGCTGGACGTCGTCGAAGGTGATGCCGCCCGGACCGTCCTCGCCGAACAGCATCCCCATCACCAGGAACACCAGCAACAGCGGCGCACCGACGCGCGCTGTCACCACGCTCGCCAGTACGCTGACGAAAACGACGGCTGAGCCGAGCAGGATGATGTGGTTGGTCAGTTCCATGGGCGCGCGCTAGCGAACGGGCGATCTGTGGCTGTGCGGGCCTCAGCAGGCCCGGCCGTTCTCGACCCGCAGCGTGCGTCCGGTCAGTCCGCGTCCCTCGGGGCCGAGCAACTGCACATAGGCGCCGGCTACGGTCGCGGGATCCGGATGGCTGTTTGGATCCTCGCCCGGATAGAGGTTGGCGCGCATCGCGGTGCGCAGAATACCTGGATCGAGACTGTTGACGCGGAGATGGCCGGACTCGCGCGTTTCCTCGGCCAGCACCTGCATCAGTCCCTCGATGCCGAACTTGGCGGCTGCATAGGCGCCCCAGTAGGCGCGCCCCTGACGCCCGACCCGATCGGCGGTGAAGACGATCGCGGCGTCCTCGGCCAGGCGCAGCAGCGGCAGACAGGCTTGGGTGAGCATGAAGGGCGCGTTGAGATTGACCCGGATGACCCGTTCCCATTCGCTGGCGTCATAGTCGTCGATCCGGCTCAGGAAGGGCGCGGAGGCGGCGCAATGGACCAGTCCATCGAGCCGCTCGAAGGTGTCGCCGATAATGTTGGCGGCGGCGATGAAGTCGCGCTCGCTCGCCGTCTCCAGATTCAGCGGCAGGATGGCCGGCTCGGGATGGTCCGCCTCAAGGATCTGGTCGTAGACCGGCTCCAGGTCGACCTGATCGAAGGAGGACAGGATGACGGTCGCGCCCTCGGCAGCACAGGCGAGGGCAACAGCGCGACCCAGACCCTCCAGGGCGCCGGTGATGAGGATGACGCGGTCCTGGAGTTGGGTGCCGGTGGTCGAGGATGCAGTGGACGGTGATGGTTCTGTGGACATGCTTGGTTTCAGTATTCAGTCGTCTGTTCGGTGGTCAAGCATCGCTGGCGGCGTCATACGCGAGCCAGTCGAGCAGTTGCAATGGATGGTCGATCATGCCATGTGCGCCCCAGGCGCCAGGGTCGTCGTCCGGCCCCAGATAGCCGAAGAGCGCGGCGAGCGTGCCCATGCCGGCCGCCAGTCCCGCCTGGATATCGCGCTCGGCGTCGCCGACGTACCAGCCGCGCTCAGGGTCGACGCCCAGGAGATCACAGGCATAGAGCAGCGGGTCTGGATGCGGCTTGGGGCGCGGTGTGGTATCGCCGCAGACCAGACAGGCGGCACGCTCCAGAAAGCCGATGCGCTCCAGGAGTGGTTCAGCGAGCGCCGTCGACTTGTTGGTGACGATTCCCCAGGGCAGGCCGCGCGCCTCCAGGGTGTCGATCAGCTCGATCATGCCTGGAAAGGGGGCGGTATGCTCGACCAGGGCGCTTTCGTAGATGCGCAGATATTCACCGCGCAATGGCTCGTAGTCGGGATCCTCGGGCGTGAGTCCGAAGCCGACCCTGAGAAGGCCGGGCGCGCCGTGCGAAGCGAAGGGCCGCACCCGTGCGAAGGGCAGGGGGGCGCGTCCGTGACGGCGCAGGAGCTTGTCGAGCGCGGCGGCCATGTCGGGTGCGGTATCGGCAAAGGTGCCGTCCAGGTCGAAGAGCACGACGCCATCGCGCGGCGGACGCCGATCAGCCATGGGTATCGCGCACACAGGTCACGAGATAGTTCACGTCCAGATCATGCGGGTCGAGCCGGTAGACCTGGGTGAGCGGGTTGTAAACCATGCCGGTCATGTCCGTGGTGCGCAGCGCCGTTGGACGAATCCAGGCATCGAGTTCGGACGGGCGGATGAAGCGCGAATAGTCATGCGTGCCGCGCGGCAGCATGCGCATGATGTACTCGGCTCCGACTACGGCGAGCAGATAGGATTTGGGATGGCGGTTGAGTGTGGAGAAGAACACCCAGCCGCCGGGCCGCACCAGACGTGCGCAGGCATCGACCACCGAGGCCGGATTGGGGACGTGTTCGAGCATCTCCATGCAGGTGACGACATCGAAGCTGTCGGGTTGCTCCAGGGCTAGGGTCTCGACCGGTACGCGCCGATACTCGACATCCACGCCGCTTTCGAGCGTATGGAGTTCGGCCACGCGCAGCGGCATGTCGCCCATGTCGATGCCCGTGACCTGAGCGCCACACAGGGCCATGCCCTCGGAGAGGATGCCGCCGCCGCAGCCGACATCGAGCACGCGCTTGCCGGCCAGTCCACCGGCGCCGCGCTCAACATAGTCCAGACGCAGCGGATTGATGTCGTGGAGCGTCTTGAATTCGCTGTACGGATCCCACCAGCGCGAGGCCAGAGCCTCGAACTTGCTGATTTCGGCGTGATCGACGTTGGGGTGATGTTCGCTCATGGTGTCTGCAAAGTGTTCCAAAGCTGTCGAAAGGATCGCGACATTCTAAACCGCGAGCACCGATCGCTGAGTGAAAAAGGTGGTTTTCGACGGGTTGCAACCGATGCAATCCGTGCATCGAGGCCGTGCGTCGCTCGATATTCTGGGCGCCGATCCTGATAGAATCCACAGGCACGCGGGTTTCGACCCGCGTCGACGACGCTGATTCCAGCTCGCTAATGACACGCTGATCACCCTGGAGGATCGATAAGAATGTCCGCACTCTTTTCTGACGACTGGATGAAACAACTCATGGACGCCTGGAACAAAGAGCCTGAGGTTTGCGACAAGCTCGCCGAGATCGATTTCAACTCGGTCATCACCTGCGGCTTCAAGGACGAAGAGAATCCGCGCGGTGTGTTCGTGGTCGAAAAGGGCGTCTGTGTGCGCGCCGGCGATTGGTCCGAGAGCGATCCAGCTCCAAACTGGGACATGCGCGCTGATCTGAAGGACTGGCTCAAATGGGTCGAGAACGGCATCGGCATGATGGCCATGGGCACAGCTTTCGCAACGGGTAAGCTTAAGTTCAAGGTGGGTGACTATAAGGCCATCATCAAGGATCCGCGTATGGCCAATCCCTTCGTCAAGAGCTTCGGTCTGATGCAGCAGCTCGACACCGACGAGATCAAGTGATCGGTTTACCCCGATCTGCACGCGAAGCCCGCCGTCCGGCGGGCTTTTGCGTTCAAGCCCTGATAGAGATCGACCCGATCGCGCGCAAGACCTCCCGTGCTAAACAGTGGTTCGATTGAATGAGGGCCGGGGGCTACGGCATCAACTCGATGACCCTGGACGTCGAGCCGGCGCCCGCGACCAGCGCATCCAGTTCGGCGGCCGGCAGCGGTCTGGAGTAGAAATACCCCTGGGACTCCTCGCAGCCCATGGTGCGCAATCGCTCTTCGATCGCCGCGCTCTCGACGCCCTCGGCGATGGTCTTGAGATTGAGACTGTGCGCCATCTGAATGATCGCCTGGACGATGGCGCGATCCTCTTCATCATGCGCGATGTCGGAGACGAATGAGCGGTCGATCTTGAGCTTGTCGACCTTGAAACGCTTCAGATAGGCCAGGCTGGAATAGCCGGTGCCGAAGTCGTCGATCGACAGCCGGATGCCGAGCGCCTTCCAGCGCGAGACCGTGGCCAGCACTGAGTCGATGCCTTGCAGCAGGATGGATTCGGTCAGCTCCAGTTCCAGATGGTGCGGCGCCAGTCGGCTGTCGGCGAGCGCGGCGATCACATCCTGTTCGAGTCCGGGTTGTCGAAACTGCACCGCCGACAGGTTCACGGCCATGCTGACGTCCAGCCAGCCGGCCTCCCGCCAGAGCGCCGCCTGACGGCAGGCTTCGCGCAGTACCCAGCGTCCGATGGCGACGATCAGCCCGCTGTGCTCAGCGACCTGAATGAAAACACCCGGCATCCGGGGATGCGCTTCACCAGCCGGCTGCCAGCGCAACAACGCCTCGACGCCGATCAGGCGACCATCGTGCAGATCGAACTGCGGCTGATAGTGCAGCACGAATTCACGCCGCTCCAAGGCCAGACGCAGTGCATCGCGCGTCTCGACGAAGTGTCTGAGCGCGATGTTCATGCGTGGTTCGAAGAAGCGGTAGGCATGCGGTCCGGCCTTTTTGGCCTCGTAGAGCGCGGTGTCGGCCAGCCGCATCAGGGTTTCGGCATCCGCGCCATCGCGCGGATAGAGCGCCACGCCGATGGAGAAGGAGGTGACGAGCTGCACACCGCCCTCCAGGTCGAAGGGGGCGGCAAGGTTCGACAGCAGCCGCTCGCAGACGGCGGAGACGCGCGGAACCAGGTGCTCGGGTTCGATCTTGGTCAGCAGCATCATGAACTCGTCACCCGAGAGTCGGCAGAGCCGGTCTGACTCGCGCTGCTGGGCCTTCAGCCGTTCGGCCACACCCTTGAGGAGCTGGTCGCCGACGCCATGACCATGGGTGTCGTTGACGTACTTGAACTGATCCATGTCGAGATAGAGCACCGCCAATCCGTCGCCGTGGTGTGCCGCCGAGTCCAGTGTCTGACGCAACCAGTCCTGGCCGCGGATCCGATTCGGCAGCCCGGTCAGGGCATCATGGAAGGCCAGATATTCGATCTGTTCAAGCGCGCGCCGCTGTTCGCTGATGTCGTTCCAGACCACATGCATCAGATCCTTGCCGCGCTCACGGATGGCCGTCAGCAGGATGATGGCAGGGAAGTGTTCGCCATCGGCGCGGACATGCTCCCATTCGAAAGCATGCGACCCCTGCTCGAACGCCATCCGGATCATCGCCGGCGCCTTTTCGTCGGAACGCCGGCCATCGGGCTGGTACTCGGGTGAGACCTCACCCGGTGAACGGCCGACGAGCTGCTCGATCCGCTCCAGGCGCAGCATTGCGACCGTCGCTCGATTGACGGCGATGAAGCGGCCATCCTCGATCAGCGACAGCGGCTGGCGCGTGTCTTCGAACAGACGGCGGAAGCGCTCTTCACTCTCGCGCAGGGCGCTGTTGGCGGCCAGGAGTTCGGCGGTTCGCTCCTCGATCTCGGATTCCAATCGGAGCAGGGTCTGTGCATTGGCGGCGGTCGCAACCAGCTCCAGGGTTGCGCGCTGTCCAGGCGATGCATCCGAGGACGACTCGGCAGCGAACCAGGAGCGTTCTTTATCCATGACAATCAAGATCCTCCAATCGTCCCTCGTCGCATTGGTGCCACCAGCCTCTATGAAGATACGGCCATGGTGACTGGGCGGCTATCTTAATACAGACACGCGCTTCTTTGCGCCGTGCGTCTGTGTCAAGTCCGTGGGAATCATGGCATTATGAATCTTATTTATCCCATGGCTTCAATGCGCCATCGAGACGGGTTTCGCTCCATGACCGATCCAGAGATTCAGGATATCCAAGCTTACATGACCGACCTTGGGCAGCGCGCTCGAGCCGCTTCGCGCCAGCTCGCGCGCGCCAGCACGGCGGCCAAGAATGGCGCGCTGCTGGCGATCGCCGAGCGGCTCGATACCGAGCGTGCCGTCATTACCGAGGCCAACCGGCGCGATCTGGAGGCCGGCGCGGCCAAGGGGCTGGACGCGGCCCTGCTCGACCGGCTCGAACTGACACCGAGCCGGATCGACGCCATGATCGAGGGCGTGCGCCAAATCGCAGCACTGCCCGATCCGGTCGGCGCCATCACGGATCTCGATTATCGTCCGAGCGGAATCCAGGTCGGGCGCATGCGCGTGCCACTCGGCGTAGTCGGCATCATCTATGAGTCGCGCCCCAATGTAACGGCCGATGCGGCGGCACTCTGCCTGAAGTCGGGGAATGCCACGGTGCTGCGCGGCGGCTCGGAGGCCTTCGAGTCCAATCAGGCGATCGCGCGCTGCATCCAGGCCGGGCTGGCGAGCGCCGGACTGCCCGAGGACGGCGTCCAGGTCGTGGCCACGACCGATCGCGCCGCCGTGGGGGCTATGATCACCATGCCCGAGTCGATCGACGTCATCATCCCGCGCGGCGGCAAGGGCCTGATCGAGCGCATCAGCCGTGAGGCGCGGGTGCCGGTCATCAAGCATCTCGACGGCATCTGTCACGTCTATATCGATGAACAGGCCGATCTCGACAAGGCGTTCGCCATTGCCATGAATGCCAAGACCCAGCGTTACGGCACCTGCAACACGATGGAAACGCTCCTGGTCGATGCGCCCGTGGCCGAGACCATCCTGCCCCGGCTCGGCGCGGCCTATCGCGAGAAGGGCGTGGAACTGCGCGGCTGTTCGCGGACTTGTGCGATCATCGCAGACGCGATCCCGGCAACCGATGAAGATTGGGACACCGAGTATCTGGCGCCCATCCTATCGATCCGCGTGGTCGATGGACTGGACGCGGCCATGGATCATATCGCCCGCCATAGTTCGGCCCATACCGAGGCCATCGTCACCGAGGACTACTCGCGCGCGCGCCGTTTTCTGCGCGAGGTCGATTCGAGTTCGGTCATGGTCAATGCCTCGACGCGCTTTGCCGACGGCTTTGAATACGGGCTGGGCGCCGAGATTGGCATCAGCACCGACAAATTCCACGCGCGTGGTCCGGTCGGTCTGGAAGGGCTGACCTCGCTGAAGTTCGTGGTGCTGGGCGATGGCGAGGTGCGCGGCTGACCGGTTTCGGGACTCGACAAGGTCCGACCGGACGGTTAAGAATGCGACTCCAGCCGAGATCGCGACCGCCGGTCCGGAACTTGGTTCGACCGATCGCGCTCAAAAGCCATCCAGTGACCTGAACCGACAATAAAAGCTTTAGGAGGAGTGTTGCTATGGCACGTATCGTGATACTTGGAGCCGGTATCTCCGGCCATACGACCGCCCGTTATCTGGGCAAGTGGGTTGGCAAGCAGCACCAGATCACTGTGGTCTCGCCCAACGCCAAATGGAACTGGATTCCGTCCAACATCTGGGTCGGCGTCGGGCAGATGACCGAGCGCCAGGTCACCTTCGATCTGGACCGCATCTACAAAAAGATCAGGGTCGACTTCCGGCAGGCACGCGCCCTCTCGATCAACCCCGAAGGCGGCGCCGGTCACGAAAGTCCTTTCGTCTCGATTGAGTACACGGATGCAGCCCGCGCCGGACAGAGCGACGAAATCGAATACGACTATCTGGTCAATGCCACGGGGCCTAAGCTCAACTTCGACGCCACACCGGGCTTGGGGCCGGAGAAGGGCTACACCATGTCGGTCTGCACCCCGTCCCATGCGCTGGAGGCCAACGAACAGCTCCAGAAGTGCGTCCAGGAGATGAAAGCTGGCGCGCGCAAGACTTTCGTCATCGGCACCGGGCATGGCATGTGCACCTGCCAGGGCGCCGCCTTCGAGTACATCTATAACGTCGATCATGTCCTGCGCGAGGCCGGCGTGCGCCATCTAGCGCGCGTGGTCTGGATCAGCAACGAGTACGAGCTTGGCGACTTCGGCATGGGCGGCGTGCATATCACCCGCGGCGGCTATGTGACCAATGGCAAGGTGTTCGGTGAGTCGCTGATGGTCGAGCGCGGCATGGAGTGGATCACGCGCGCGGCCGTGACCCGAGTCGAGCCAGGCAAGATCCATTACGAGCAGCTCGACGGCAGCCAGCACGAGCTGGAGTTCGACTTCTCCATGCTCATCCCGCCCTTTTCAGGCGTGGGACTCAAAGCCTATGACAAGTCCGGGGCCGACATCACCGAGCAGCTCTTCGCGCCCAATGGCTTCATGAAGGTCGACGCCGACTATAATCCCAAGCCGTTCGAGGAGTGGAGCAAGGCCGACTGGCCGAAGACCTATCAGACCCCGAACTACAAGAATATCTTCGCTATCGGCATCGCCTTTGCCCCGCCGCATCCGATCAGCAAGGTGATGAAAAGTCCGAGCGGTATGCAGATCAGCCCGACGCCGCCGCGCACCGGCATGCCCTCGGCGACCATCGGTAAGGCGGTGGCCGAGAACATCCGCGATCTGCTCAATGGGGCCACCGAGCTGACCCATACGGCGTCGATGGGCGAGATGGGCGCCGCCTGCGTGGCCTCGACCGGCATGGACATCTTCAAGGGCACGGCCGCGACCATGACCGTCTTCCCGGTGGTGCCGGACTACGAGACCTATCCGCAGTACGGGCGCGACATGGATCTGACCTTCGGCGAAATCGGTCTGGCCGGGCACTGGATGAAGTACCTCCTGCATCATGTCTTCATCTATCAGGCCAAGCTGCGTCCGGGCTGGTCGGTCCTGCCGGACTGAGGACATTTACTGTACCTGTCTCAAGAGGAGCGCCGCCAATGCCCGCGAAGAACAAAGAACCCTATCAGCAAGCCTATTATCCGCCGGTCCCGACCGGTTTCACGCGCTATATGCGCCAGTCCATTCCATGGCAGTTCATGCGTTTCTGGATCATCAACTTCAAAATCTTCAAGCTGTTGATGAAGTCGCACAACTGATGTCGAAGCGACGGGGCGCCGGGCGCCCCGGTTCGACCCAGGCGTTGGTGCCGTCAGCACGTCCGGTGCGCCCATGATCGGTCTGCTCGGCGGCACCTTCGACCCCATCCATTACGGTCATCTGCGCGCGGCCCTGGACTGTCTCCAGGCACTCGCGCTCGATCAGGTGCGCTTCATCCCGCTCAGGATCGCGGTCCATCGTCCGCAACCCCAGGCCAGCACCGAGCAGCGTCTGGCGATGCTGGAAGCGGCGCTCGCCGACGCGCCAGGGTTCGTGCTGGATCGACGCGAGCTGCATCGCGACGGTCCTTCCTATACACTCGACACCCTGCGTTCGCTGCGCGCCGAATTCGGCACTGAGCGTCCACTCTGTCTCCTGGTCGGCGCCGATGCCTATGGCGGTTTTCTCGACTGGCATCGTCCGCTGGAGATCCTGGAGCTGGCGCATCTGGTGGTCATGCGTCGCCCCGGACATGATCCGGTCGCCAGTCCCGCCCTGCGGCAGCTCTATCTGGAACGGGTCTGCGAGAACGCGCGCTGTCTGGCAGAGCGACCGGGCGGGCGTATCCTGTTCCAGACCCTGACTCAGCTTGATATCTCGTCGACACGCCTCCGCGAACTCATCGCGCTCGGTCGCCGTCCACGCTATCTGCTCCCCGATGCCGTGCTCGACTACATCGAGCGCGAACGGCTCTATGGGCATGTCGATCAGACGCACGCCTTCCAGTCGCACCATCCAGGCGCTTGAACCGCCCTAAACCGCTCTGCAACACGTCACTCCCTACACACCGAGGAATCCATGCAGCTCGATCAACTCAAACACCTGATTCTCGAAACACTCGACGATATGAAAGCCCGCGACATCCAGGTTATGGACGTGCGCGGCAAGACCGCCGTGACGGATTACATGATCCTCGCTTCCGGCACCTCGGACCGCCATGTGAAGGCCATCGCTGAAACCATCGCTTTTCGCGCCAAGGAGGCCGGCGAGACGCCGCTCGGCACCGAGGGTCTGGCCGAGGGCGAATGGGCGCTGGTCGATCTCAATGGCGTCGTGGTCCATGTCATGCTGCCGAAGGTGCGCGACTTCTACAGTCTGGAGCGACTGTGGTCGGCGCCGACGCCCGTGGCGGCACCGTCTCTGGCGTCGGTTTCGGCGTGAGGGCCGTGCTCCATGCCGTCTGAGTCTGCATCGCCGGATCAGCGTCCAGTCATCGTGCTGGTGGCGGCCATGGACGAGACGCGCGTGATCGGTCGCGACAACGCGCTGCCCTGGCATCTGCCGGCGGATCTGGTGCACTTCAAGGCGCTGACGCTCGACAAGCCCATCCTCATGGGACGCAAAACCTGGGAGTCGCTGCCGGGCCGGCTGCCGCGCCGCCGGCATCTGGTCGTCTCGCGCGATCCGGCGTATCGAGCGGAAGGCTGTGAAGTCTTCGGGACGCTGGAGTCAGCGATCGCCGCGGTCGATGACCCCCAGCTGATGGTCGTCGGCGGCGCCTCGATCTACGCACAGGCACTACCCCTGGCCAGCCGGCTCTCTTTGACGATTGTGCAGGCGCAGGTCGCGGGCGATGTGCGTTTTCCGACCTGGAATCCCGCTGAGTGGCGCGAGATCGCGCGGGAGGCGCGTGCCGCCGACGAACGCAACGTCTTTGCCATGACCTTCGTCGATCTGGTCCGTCGCTGAGTCCGTCAGTCCCGCCCAGGGTGCAGATAACCGGCGCAGTCGATCTGGATCGGCTCCAGCGGCTCGCGGTCGAGCCGGAGCGCGGTGAGCGCGCCGCCCCAGAGACAGCCGCTGTCGATCGCCCAGACGTTCTCGCCGCTCCAGTAGCCGAGCGCCGACCAGTGGCCGAAGATGACCCGGTCGGCGCGCGTGCGCCGGCCCGGAACCTGAAACCAGGGCAACAGACCGGGCGCCTGGCTGCCGATCTCGCCCTTCTCTTTGAGCGCCAGGGTACCGTCCGGGGTGCAGAAGCGCAGCCGGGTCAGGGCGTTGGTGATGAAACGCTGCCGCTCGATACCCCTGAGATCCGGTGACCAGCGTGCCGGTTCGTTGCCGTACATGGCGTGCATGAAGTCGCCGTAATCGTCTGCGCGCAGCCTGGTCTCCAGCTCGCCGGCGCAGGCGCGGGCCTGCGCCAGATCCCATTGGGGCGGCAGCCCGGCATGGACGAGCGTCAGACCCAAGTCAGGGTCGTGATGCAGCAGAGGCTGATGACGCAGCCATTCGAGCAGTTCGTCGCGATCCGGCGCGCGCAGAATCGCGCCCAGGGTGCTTTTTTTCGAGTGCTTGGCGTTGCCGGCGGCTACAGCCAGCAGATGCAGATCGTGATTGCCGAGCACCACGATGGCCGAATCGCCGAGCGCGCGCACCTGGCGCAGCACCGCCAATGAATCTGGACCACGGTTGACCAGATCGCCGGCAAACCAGAGTCGATCGACGCCTGGATCGAAGTCGAGACGGTCGAGCAGGCGTTCGAGTTCGGCGTGACAGCCCTGGAGGTCGCCAATCGCATAAATAGGCATCTGGAGTCGACTCCGCGAACCGATCGACTCAGTGCAGCCGCGTCGAGGTCAGTGAGAAGGCCGCAATGCGCGCTTCAAAGCGGGTGCCATCATCGCCGATCATTCCATAGTGGCCGTGCATGCTGCCGAGCGGCGTGGTCAAGATGGCGCCGCTGGTGTACTTGAAGGCTTCGCCCGGTCGCAGATGCGGTTGCTCGCCGACCACGCCCTGACCGCGCACTTCCTGGACCTGACCATTGGCGTCGGTGATGATCCAATGCCGGTCGAGCAGTCGCGCTGGTCTGGCGCCACGATTCTCGATTGTGATGGTGTATGCAAAAACGTAACGCTGTTCTTCCGGCGAAGATTGATCCGGCTGATACTGACTCTGGGCCGAGATCGCGATGAGATAGTCGCTCAAGGTCGTCTCCTGGAATGACGGACGCTGGATCGGGGAATGATATACCGACCCGGCGCGTTGCGGAGTCCGATCCGACCGAAAAGCGTGGCGACCTTGTCGCATTTTGAGATAGTTGTAGAATATTGCTGAAAACTTACTTGAAATTCAGAGGCGGTTAGATGATCTACAGGAAGCGGCTTCATCGAAGGCCCGATCCGCTCATTTTGCTGATGTTCTTCGTCATCGTGGGCCTGTGTGCCACCATCAGCTATCAGCTGATCGCCTGTACGCCAGTCGATCACAGCGAGGTCGCGGTGCAGTCGCCGGACGCCGGTTCCATCGGCGGTTGATCCTAACGAGCCGGAACGCCGTTCGGTCTCCGCTGGCGTTCCCTCTTGCATGCACGCTTGGATGAGTTCCATGTCACTCGATACCCACGACACCCGACTGAGAGTCGCCGTGATCGGCGTCGGCTATCTCGGCCGATTCCATGCCCTCATCTATTCGCGTCTGCCCGAGGTCGAACTCGTCGGTGTCGTCGATACCGATGCTGAACGCGCCGCCTCGGTCGCTGAGGAAGCCGGCTGCACGGCCTATGCGCGTCCCGACGATCTGCTTGATCGCGTCGATGCCGTCAGTGTCGTGGTGCCGACGAGCGCGCATCTGGCCGCCGCCGAGCCGTTTCTCACGCGCGGCATCCATGTCCTGCTCGAAAAGCCCATCGCCGCCACGCGCGAGGAGGGCGCCGAGATCGTGCGTCTGGCCAGAGAGCATGGCGCCATCCTCCAGATCGGCCATGTCGAGCGCTTCAACGCCGGTGTCATGGCGCTTGCCCATCGCATTCGCGAGCCACGCTATATCGAAGCGCAGCGCATGGGCGGTTTCGTCGAGCGCGCGACCGATGTCGATGTGGTCTCGGATCTGATGATCCACGACCTCGACATCATCCTGTCGCTGGTCGATGCCGAGATCCGTCATATCTCAGCCGTCGGCGCCTCGATCCTCACCGAACACGTCGATATCGCCAACGCCCGGCTGGAGTTCGCCAACGGCACGGTCGCCAATGTGGTCGCCAGTCGCGTCTCGGACCAGACGACGCGGCGGATTCGGGTCTTTCAGTCCGGGCGCTATCTGTCGCTCGACTTCGTCAAACAGACGATCGATCTGGCCGAGCCGCGCTTGATCGAGGAGGGCGCGCGCCCTGAGATCATGCGCGAGCGTCTCCAGATCGATCCCATCAAGCCGCTGGATCTGGAATTGGCCGAATTCGCGCGCGTGGTGCGCGAAGGCGGGCGACCGCTGGTCGATGGTCAGACAGGACTCAGGGCGCTCGAAGTGGCGCTCGAAGTGCGCGATCGCATCGCGGCATCGAGCGTCTGAGACTCGGTTCAGAGACGGCTGGCGAGAATCCCGATCAATCCGGGATGTTCGCCAACCAGCGGCGCGACCGCGATACGCAGGCGCGGAAAGCGCGCGGCGACGCCGGCGCAGATCCGGGCGATGTCGCCTCCGGCTCCGGCATGTCGTCCCGCCGATAGAAACAGCATCGAAAGCAGGATCGGCGTTGTGCCATCTTCCTCGGCCAGACGGGTCAGGCTGTCTTCGAGCAGCGGGCCATTGAAGTCATAGTCAGGCCCAGGACGGCGCTCCATCACCGCCTCCTCCAGTCGGACAGCGGCACCAAGCCGCTCGGCAAGTCCGCCCGCCAGCCAGCGGCGAACCGCCGTGACTTCCGGGATCGGCGATCCATGATCCACCAACACCACCCGTTTCGGCGTGATGGCGGCCTTGGTCGCCGCCGCCGTGAGGTTGTCGGCCAGGATTTCGATCAGACGCGGCTCGCCAGCGGGCAGTGGACAGAGTTCGGGCGTCGTTTCGAGCTGGAAATGGCCGAGTTCGGCAGCCACCTCAGCGGCGAGTTCAGGAACGAACTGGGTGAGGGCGCGGCTGGGGCCGAAGAACAGCGGCAGGATGACCAGCTCCCGTTCGCCCGCGCTCACCAGATGTCGCAGCGTAGGCGCCAGGATCTCGGCTGGCTGACCAGCGAGGTGTTCAGGCGCCACGCGATCGGCATGCAGCAGCGAGACGGGGCGGATCGGCTCGCCGACACGCTCAGCGAGTCGGGCGGCGATCCGGCGTAGATTCAGGGTCGAATCCGGACGGCTCGAACCATTGTCGACCAGCAGAATCGAACGCATGCCTGAGTCACCTAACCCGGCGGATTGGCGGGCGGTTTGGCGCGCGCCCAGGCGTCGGTGTCCAGGGTGACGGCCATCTGGGTCGGCGCGGGTGCCGGGCGTGGTCCTTCGGGGCGGGTGAGAATCCAGAGCGCGACCAGGGCCAGGATACCGCCGACCAGCAGGATAAAGGGCCAGCCCGGAGTGGCGAGTGCGATCCAGATCGCCAGGCTGCCGGCCATGCCGACGACAGCGGCGGTCTTACCGGTGCGGCAGATTTCGCCGCTTTCCAGAAAGCGCCGGATGGACTCGCCGAAGCGCGGATGCTCGATCAGAAAACGCACGCGGTGCGGCCGACTCCGCAGCCACAGCCAGGTGGCGCAGATCCAGAACACGGTCGTCGGCATCAGCGGCACCAGCATGCCGACGAATCCAAGTCCAAAGCAGAGCCAGGCCAGGATGTTGTAGAGATGGTGACGGCGGCTCGCAATCGGCGGCTCGCTCGCCGCCGTTTGGTCGTGCTGGGTGGTTCTCACTGGTCGGCCCTCCGCTATTCGGGGGGCGATTATAGTCTGTTTTGGTCAGGAATTCCTGCGTTCCGAAGGCGGTGATTTCAGCGATGCACGCCGTGATCGGCCAGCCACTGGACGTCGAGTTCCCAGTCGACGCTCTTGACACCGGGTTGAGCCAGCATCAGGCCCATGGCGCGTTTCTGATGATCGATGAGACCCTGCTGGGCCGCGATCATCTCGGGATCGTCCTGGGCCTTGCCCGCGAGCTTGGGATAGATGACCTGTAAGAAACTGTAAGCCGGGAAGTCGGACGAGCGCGGCGTCGAGATCACAGCCACGCCATCCTTGAAGGCGCGCAGCCGGAATTGATAGGGATAGTCGGCAAGCGTTGCATCGGCGGTCAGGACGTCGTCCAGGTTCCAGACCTCGGGCTTCCAGGCCGATTTGGCCCAAAAGAAGAGGGCGGCGATCAGGACGGCCCCGAGCAGCAGGCTATAGTTGCGTGTAAAACGGTCCATGGATGAGTATCCTCTTTGGGCAGCGGTCTAGGGATAGAGCACTCAAGCATGAACCGAACAGGCCATAAAACCCATGAAAATCGTCAATTATGGATTTCGATATGCGCAAATCCCATCCAATCGTTGGCACCCAGGCAACCATCCTCATCGCCGATCTGCGCGGCTTCTCCGCCTTGATGGACTCGGTCTCGCCGACGCTGATGGTCGACCTGCTCAATCGATTCTTCGGACTCATGGCCAAGATCATCGATCGCCATGGCGGTCTGGTCGACAAGCTCATGGGCGACTCGGTCATGGCCGTCTTCGGTGTACCGACACGCCGTCCCGATGATCTGGTCCGTGCCTTGAACTGCGCGGTCGAGATGCAGTTGGGCATGATCGATCTGAACCATCAGAGCGAACTGCGCGGCGAGCCTCGTCTCTATGCCGGCATCGCGTTGAGCACCGGCGATGTGATGGCCGGTTGCTTCGGCTCGGATGTCTACAATGAATACACAGTCATCGGCAACCCAGTCAATCTGGCCTCGCGCATCGAGGGCTATGCCCTGCGCGGCCAGATCCTGCTGAGCGAGGCGACCTATCACGCCGCCGGTAACGCCGTGCAGGTGGGCAGCGTCAACGAGGTCCAGGTCAAGGGGCGCTCAGCGCCCGTGATGCTCTACGAACTCAAGGCCGTCAATGAGCCGCGGCTGTTGCGCGTTCCGACCGTCGAGATCCGCAAGACACCCCGGATCCTGGTCGATTTTCCAGCCGTCTTCCAGCGCGTCGAGGACAAGCGCATCCTGCCTGAGCGTTTCGTCGGCCAGGTCAACGACATGGGATACTTCGGGCTGTGCGTGGACATGCCGGTGGCCTTGCCGCCGTATTCCGAAGTATTGATGTCGCTTGCGCCCGAGTTCGGTCTGGAGGTCCAGGTCGAGGTCTATGCGCGGGTTCTGCGATCACAGTCGAACAGGGATCGGGATCAGTTCCGCACCAATCTCCAATTCACGACCATCGACACGCCGGGCCACAAAAAAATCAAGCAATACGTCGATCATGTCCTGTGGGGAAACTGATTGATTCGACCCTGATGCGCACTGGCGTCGACCGGGTCCGATTGAGGGCAGGGCCACTTGTCCCCTATACTCAGCCCTTAAACTCATCTTCTCGGGCGTCCGGCCCGTTTGCAAGGAAACCCATGTTCATGAGGAGAATGCTTCCGGCCCTGATCCCGTTGCTGCTGTGCGGCTCGCTGTCCCCGGCGCTGGCGGAGGATCTGCTTCAGATCTACGACATGGCCGTGGTGAGCGACCCGACATTACGCGAGGCCGAGCAGATGCTTTTTGCCACCCGCGAGATCAAGCCACAGGCGCGTTCGCTGCTCCTGCCGAGTCTCAGTGTTCAGGGTGATGCCAATTTCTATGACCTCGACTCGCGCGGTGGCAACCTGGGTGATCGCACCGATCGTTACGACACCCAGCAGATCCAGGCCGTCGTCAGTCAGAGTCTCTACAATCGCGCCAACTGGATGACGCTCGGGCAGGCCGACAGTGTCATCGCTCAGGCCGAGGCCGAGTATCGCGATGCCCAGATCGGACTCATGGTCAAGACCACCCAAGCGTATTTCGACGTGCTGCGCATGGCCGATGCCGTGACCGTGCGCGAGGCGCTGGTGCGCGCCGATGAGCGCCAACTGGAGCAATCCAGGCAGCGCTTCGAGGTCGGTCTGGTCGCCATCACCGATGTCAACGAGAGTCAGGCCGCCTACGACAAGTCACGCGCCGATCTCATCAACGCCAAGAACCTGCTCGACAACGCCTGGGAAGCACTGCGCACCATCGTCGGTCCGATCAAGGTACCGCTCGCACGTCTCGGCGAAAAGCTGCCGCTGTCCCCGCCTGAGCCGAACGACATCGATGCCTGGGCGACCACGGCCATTCGCTCCAACTACGGCATTCTGGCGGCGATCGAGTCAGTCAACGCCGCGAAGGCCAGCATCGAGATCGAGCGTTCAGGCCATTTTCCCAATCTCGACTTGCAGGCCGGTTATGACGTTGCGCGCTCAGCGGCCCAGTATGGCACGGATGCCGAGACCGGATTTGTGGGTCTGTCGCTGAACGTGCCCATTTTCCAGGGCGGTGCCGTCACCTCCAGAACCCGCGAGGCCGGCTACAAGTATCGCGCCACCCAGGATCGGCTCGACCAGGTGCGCCGTCAGGTCGACCAGCAGGTCAAGGATGCCTTCCGCGGCATCCTCTCCAGCATCGAGGACGTCAAGGCACGGCAGGCGGCCATCGTCTCGGCGCGCTCGGCGCTCGAATCGACCCAGGCCGGACTGGAAGTCGGCACCCGCACCCAGGTCGACGTGCTCAACGCCCAGCGCAACCTGTTCCAGGCCGAGTACGACTACATGAGCGCCCGCTACGACTACATCATCAATGGTGTCAAACTCCATCAGGCGACCAGCACCCTGAGCCGCGACGTGCTGGCCAAGGGCAACGCCTGGCTCGATCCCAATGACACGATTCCGCCGCCGGCCTACTGATCATGTCCGGTAACAGCTTTGGCAGGAGTTTTGTCGTCACCACCTTTGGTGAGAGTCATGGCCCGGCGCTCGGCGGCATCGTTGATGGCTGTCCGCCCGGCCTGGAACTGACAGCCGCGGATTTGCAGCTTGATCTCGACCGGCGCAAGCCGGGACAGTCGCGCCACACCACCCAGAGGCGCGAGTCCGACAGCGTCGAGATCCTCTCCGGCGTGTTCGAGGGCCGCACCACAGGCACGCCGATCGGACTCCTGATCCGCAACGAGGATCAACGCTCGCACGACTATTCTGAGATCGCCGGCCGTTATCGGCCGGGTCACGCCGATTACAGCTACGACCAGAAATACGGCGTGCGCGACTATCGCGGCGGCGGGCGCTCCTCGGCGCGCGAGACCGCGATCCGGGTCGCCGCCGGCGCCATCGCCAAAAAATATCTGGCCGAGCGGCTCGGAATCCGGATTCGCGGCCATCTCTCTCAGCTCGGTCCGCTGCGCCCGCGCGGCTTCGACTGGGAGCAGGTCGAGCACAATCCCTTCTTCTGGCCCTGTGCCGAGACGGTCCCGGAGCTGGAGACCTACATGGATGCACTGCGCAAGTCGGGTGACTCGATCGGCGCGGCCGTGACCGTGGTCGCCTCGGGCCTGCCGACCGGACTTGGCGAGCCGATCTTCGACCGGCTCGACGCCGACATCGCCCATGCGCTCATGAGCATCAACGCCGTCAAGGGCGTGGAGATCGGCGCCGGCTTCGGCTGTATCGAACAGAAGGGCACGGAACACCGTGATCCCATGACCCCGGAAGGCTTCCTGTCGAACAACGCCGGCGGCATCCTCGGCGGCATCTCCACGGGCCAGGACATCGTCGCTCGCATCGCGCTCAAGCCGACCTCCAGCATTCGACTACCGGGCCAGACCATCGGTCGCGATGGTTCGGCGGTCGAGGTCGTCACCAAGGGTCGGCACGATCCCTGTGTCGGTATCCGCGCCACGCCCATCGCCGAGGCCATGCTGGCGCTGGTGCTCATGGATCACACCTTGCGCCATCGCGGACAGAACGCCGAGGTCATGCCGCCGCTTCCGGCCATACCGGCTGAGCCACGCGCCAAATCCTGATCCACGCCCCCTGACCCCAACTGATACGGGCCGATCCGGCCCCGGCGCGGGGTCTTGCGCGTTTCACCAGCGAGTCGCCCATGCCGTACTGGCGTCTGTCGAGCTATTACCTCTTCTATTTCGCCTCGCTCGGGGCGCTCGTGCCCTATTGGGGACTTTATCTCCAGGATGCCGGCTTCGACCCGCTCGCCATCGGTATGCTGATGGCGATCCTCGCCGGCACCAAGATCGTGGCGCCCGTGGTCTGGGGCCAGATCGTCGATCACACCGGACATCGCATCCAGGTAGTGCGGCTCGGCTCGCTGCTCGCGGTGCTGGGCTTTGCGACCCTGTATGTCACAGACGGCTTCTGGGGCATGGCGCTGACCCTGTTTCTGTTCAGCTTCTTCTGGAACGCCTCGCTGCCGCAGATGGAGGCCGTGACCTTCAATCATCTGCGCGAACGCCCGACCCGCTATGCGCTGGTGCGCGTCTGGGGCTCAGTGGGCTTCATTCTGGTGGTGGTGGCACTGGGACTGGCGCTGGAGCGGGGTCCGCTCGCTCAGGTGCCGGTCTGGGTGCTGCTGCTGACGGTTGGGATCTGTCTGACGGCTTTTCTGGTTCCGGACAGCGCGCCCGACCAGGGCACCCAGTCCTCGGTGTCACTGCGAACACTCCTGCGCCACCCGAGCGTTCTGGCCTTTTTCGGCGCCTGCTTCCTGATGCAGTTGAGCCACGGCATCTACTATGCCTTCTATTCCATCCATCTGGAGGCGGCCGGCTATTCGAGCGGGGCGGTCGGCTGGCTGTGGGCACTGGGCGTCATCGCCGAGGTGCTGATCTTTCTGGTCATGCATCGGCTGCTGGAGCGCTTCGGCGCTCAGCGCGTCCTGCTCTGGAGTCTGGCGCTGGGCGGGGTGCGCTGGCTCCTGATCGGGGTCTTCGTCGAACATCTGGCGGTCCTGTTCGTCGCGCAGTGCCTGCATGCCGCGACCTTCGGTGCGTTCCACGCCTCAGCGATTCATCTGGTCCATCATGGTTTCCCAGGTCGCACCCAGGGGCGTGGACAGGCGCTCTACAACAGTCTGAGCTTCGGTGCGGGCGGGGCGGCCGGAAGTTTGATCGGCGGGCTGCTCTGGTCCGATGCGGGGCCGGCCATCACGTTCGGGGTCGGCGCCATCGCCGCGGTGCTCGGCTGGCTGGTGGCCTGGCGCTGGATGAACGGCGAGCTGTATCGGCATTGATCGGTCTGTCATCCGATCGCTGGCAATAAACGTGAGCGTGTTATGATGACGCCCGTTTCATCGGCTGATCTCGATCGCTCTTGGCGTCGACGCTATGTCGATATGGCTGAGTCCATCAGTCGTCCTGTTGATCATCTCTATTCGAGTCCTGGATAGCGCGGATAGACACTTCTGGAAAGCGCCGCTCCCATGCCAGCCTCAAATGCTCCCTATCGTGTCCTGCCGGGACGACGTTATCCACCCGGCGCGACCGTCGAAGATGCTGGTGTCAATTTCTCCGTCTATGGCCGGCATGCCACCGGCGCTGAGCTATTGCTCTACACGGAGGCGACCAGTCCCGAGCCTTTTCAGATCATCCGACTCGATCCACGCACCAATCACACCTTTTTCTCCTGGCATGTGATGGTCGAGGATTTGCCGCCGGGCACCCATTACACCTGGCGTCTGGAAGGACCGAACGATCCGCATGGTCACGGCTGGCGCTTCGATCCGAACGTCGAGCTGGTCGATCCCTGGGCGCGCGCGGTCAATGTCGCCGGCTGGGACCGCTGGCGGCGGTTGAAGGCCGGCGTTCAGCCGCACGACTCACCACGCGCCATCGTGCTCGCCGAGGAGTACGACTGGGAGGGCGACACGCCGCTCTGGATGTCGACCGAACAGGTCATCATCTATGAGCTGCACGTCGGCGGCTTCACTCGGCATCCCAGCTCAGGCGTCCGGCATCCGGGTACCTTTCTCGGCCTGATCGAGAAGATCCCCTATCTCAAGGCGCTCGGCATCACCCATGTCGAGTTGATGCCGGTCATGGCCTTCGACGAGCAGGACGTGCCCGAGGGGGTCTGGAACGCGGATCTGCACAATTTCTGGGGCTACAGCAGCTTCGGCTTTTTCTCGCCGCATCCGGGGTTTTGCGTCACGCCCGAGCAGGGCACGCATCGGCGTGAATTCCGCGATATGGTTAAGGCGCTGCATCGCGCCGGCATCGGCGTCATTCTCGACGTGGTCTTCAACCACACCAGCGAGGGCGGAGCCGCCGGCCCCACGCTTACCTTCAAGGGCTTCGGTAACGAGACCTTTTATTGTCTCGACATGCTCGATAAGGGCATCTATCTCGATTTCACCGGCTGCGGCAACACGGTCAACGCCAATCATCCGCTGGTGACCAACTTCATCATCGAGGCGCTCGAATACTGGGTGCGCGAGATGCATGTCGATGGTTTCCGCTTCGATCTGGCCAGCGCCATGGCGCGTGACGGTGACGGGCGTCCCCTGGCCAATCCGCCGGTGCTCTGGGGCATCGAGCTGTCCGATACCCTGGCCGCCACCAAGATCATTGCCGAGGCCTGGGATGCCGCCGGGCTCTATCAGGTCGGCAGCTTTCCCGGCTATCGCTGGATGGAATGGAACGGACGCTATCGCGACAGCATTCGGCGCTTCGTGCGCGGCGATCGCGGTCTGGTGCCTGAGATCGCCACCCGGCTCTCGGGCAGCAGTGATCTCTATGAAGCCAATCTGCGCAAGCCGATCAACAGCATCAACTTCGTCACCTGTCACGACGGCTTCACGCTCTGGGATCTGGTCTCCTACAACCGCAAGCACAATCTGGCCAATCACGAGGGCAACCGTGACGGCACCGATGACAATCTGAGCTGGAACGGCGGCACCGAGGGTGAGACCCCGAACGTCGAGGTGCTGACCCTGCGCCGCCGTCAGGCCAAGAACCTGCTGACCCTGCTGTTTCTGAGTCAGGGCATCCCCATGCTGCTCGCCGGCGACGAGGTGCTGCGCTCGCAGAAGGGCAATAACAACGCCTGGTGTCAGGACAACGACATCGGTTGGTTCGATTGGTCGTTGTTGGAACGCAACGCGGCCATGCTGCGGTTCGTGCGTGGACTGATCGCGCTGCGCAAGCGTCATCCCAATCTGCGTCATCGTCACTTTCTTGCCGGCCAGCCGCTGCCGGGCGGGGACATCCCCGACGTCGTCTGGCATGGACTGGAACTCAACGCCCCGCCCTGGGACGACCCGGAGAGCCAGATCCTGGCCTTCACGCTCGCTCCGGTCTGTCCCGACGAGGCGCTCCTGCATATCATGATCAACATGAGCGATCGAGCACGGCGCTTTGCGCATCCTGAGATCGCCCCGGCACGTTGGTATCTGGCGTTGGATACGGCCTGCGCGTCGCCGTCCGATGTCGTCGCGCCTGAAGATCAGCACCCTGTCGACGACGAACGCCCGTTGGTCCGTTCCAGGAGTATCCTCGTTCTCGAGGGTCGGCTGGAGCGGAGCCAGTCTGAGCCGGGGCCGACAGCCGGGAAAACCGGTTAGACGTGCTGATGCCAAGTGTCACGCCCGATCTGTTACCGCCCACGCGGCCCCTGGATCCCGTCTTTCCGCTTGGCGGCGCGCGTAAACCGCTGACGCTCTATCCAGGGGCCACCGGCGAGATTCGGGTACGCTGGCATTTGCGTGCCAATGATGTTGTGGCATATAGCGCCGATTTTCCGCGCGCCGATGGCGTGCCGTCACCTGTGCTGCGGCTTGGGCGTGTGCGTGTCGAGGGCGGATCGGAGCCGATCGGTGAGCGGCGTCTGCGTCTGTCCGGGCTGGGCGGGAGTGGTGAGGCGGCCTTCCAGGTCGATGACGACGTCGCCCTGTTCGAGGCCGAGCTGGGACTGATGAACCCCGAGGGCGGCTGGCTGTTGCTGGCGCGCTCCAATCGGCTCCAGCAGGCGCGTGGACTGGGTCTGGAGTCGTTGCGCCAGTCGGCCCCATCGGCGCGTCCTGAGTTCGGGTGTGATCGCGATGTCCGAAGCCACCCGGCCGAGCCTGTGCCGACATCCACGAAGGTGCAGACCGGGTCTGTGAATGCCTCGTTCATCGAGACACGACAGGGCGCGGCAAGACCCGAGGCAGTCCCTGTCGATGCCGAACACCGGGGCGCCGTCAATGTCGCAACCGCCATTCCGGTGCTGACCTATGCCGATCCCGCACCCTCGATGGCCGGCGTGGTCATCGAAGCCGAGCTGCGAATTCATGGCTGGAGCGCGCCCAACGCCGAGATCGATCTCTTCGGACATCGCTATCGCGTGGGTCCGGGCGGACGCTTTCAGCTCAGTCTCAAGGTCGATGATCCCGAACTCATCCGGCGCGCCCTGGAACGGCATCCGCCGCCCGAGTTGGGTGATCCGCGATAACAGCCGCGTCGATTCGAACAATGCACATCGCCATGGTCAGCGCCGAATGCGCGCCCATTGCCAAGGCCGGTGGCCTCGGTGACTTCGTTCAGGGGCTGGCGCGCGAACTGGCCCAGGTCGGCGAGCGTGTCGAAGTCATTCTGCCGGCCTACGACAGTCTGCGGCTCGACGCCCGGGCGCCTCCGTCCGTCATCGAGTGCACGCTGCAGGTTCCATTCGCCGGTGAATCGATTGCCTGCCAGGTGCTCGCGCTGAGTCTGGACGGCTATGAATGCCGTCTGATCGCACCGCGTTCGGTGCACGGCTTCTTCGAGCGTGGGCGACTCTATGGCGAGCCGGACGATGCCGAGCGCTTCGCCTTCTTTTCGCGCGCAGTGGTCGAATATGTCTCGCGCCCGGAGGCGCGCCCGGACGTCCTGCACTGCAATGACTGGCAAACCGGTCTCGTGCCGGTGCTGCTCGCCGCATGCGCAACAGCGCCCACGCGGATTCCGGTCTGCTACACACTGCACAATGTCGGCTATCAGGGCTGGGTCGAGGCCGATCTCCTGACGCGGGTCGGACTCGACGCGGCCTGTCTGCCCGCCGATCCAGGCGATCCGCCTCGCGTCAACCTCATGCAGGGCGGCATCGTGGCGGCGGATGTCGTCAATACCGTCTCTCCGCGCTATGCCTGGGAGATCCAGAACACCGAGCAGGGCCAGGGTCTGCAAGCCTGCGTGCAGCGCTATCGCGACAAATTCGGCGGTATCCTCAACGGAATCGACGAGACGGTCTGGGATCCACGCACCGACCCACTGATCCCGGCGAACTTCGGCCCCGAGACCCTGCCGCGCAAGGCGCTCAATCGTCAGGCGCTGCGCGCACGGCTTGGATTGGAGACGGCGGTAGAACGACCGATCATGGCTGTCGTCAGCCGTCTGGATCGGCAGAAGGGCGTCGAACTCATCGCGCACGGTATCCAGCATGGGCTGGAGTCGGGCGCTCAGATCGCGCTCCTGGGGACGGCGCTCGAGCCGGCCATCGCCGAGCGCTTCGCGCATCTGAAGTCGACACTGGGTGCCAGTCCGCATGCGCATCTCGAACTGGGCTATGACGAGTCGCTGGCCCATCTGCTCTATGCCGGGGCCGATATGATCCTCATTCCCAGTTTCTACGAACCCTGTGGGCTGACGCAGCTGATCGCCATGCGCTATGGCACAGTGCCGATTGCGCGCCGCGTCGGCGGACTGGCTGACACCATCCAGGATGCCAACTATTCGACGGCGCCCTTTGAGTCACGCAACGGCTATCTCTTCGACGAACCGACCGCTGAGGCCCTGGAAGGGGCTATGAACCGTGCGCTCGAACTCTGGCGCACGTTTCCGTCCTATTTCAGTCAGTTGCGTCTCAACGGGATGCGCGGCGACTATTCGTGGCACCAGCCAGCCCGAGACTATCTCGGTCTCTATGCGTACGCGCGGCAGGCTCAGGGGTTTGCGGGGTCGGCCTCGTCCACGATATGACGAATGCCCGCCAGCGCCAGATCGCCGACATCGGAGAACTCGATCCCCAGGCACCAGGGTTCCTGGTTCATCGCCGGCGAGATCCAGGCTACCGAGCCGACGGCTTGGATCCAGGCCGAGGTCTCGCTCGACTCCAGCTCCACCAGCAACCGCGAATGAATCGGCACCATCTGCGCGCTGCGTACCTGAATACCGCCCTCGCTGATATCCTGCGAGGTCACGTCCTGGATGCTCGGAACGGCGCTCAGCGATTCCAGGCTCAGCGGAAAGATGCGCGCCCGACCTGTCCAGGACGCCCGTCGAAAATACCGCCGCTCATCAACTGTCGTGTTGGAGACCATTGTTTGACCCTCATCGCCTCGAAAAGAACCTCGCCTGCGCGCCCGAAGTCTCTGTAGTAGAGCACGCAAGGCGTACCACCCGACTCAAACTCGATACTTTAGTATAGATCCACCCCGCCGTTTCAGAGACGATCCAGCCATTTAGCCGTTGCATTTTCAGACACCATGTCCACTTTGCCTGTCTCACGTCCACCGCGCCTCATGGGCATTCTCAACATCACGCCAGACAGCTTTTCCGACGGCGGTCGTTATCTGGAGCCAGAGGCCGCTGTCGCGCGCGCGCTCAGGATGCTGGAGGAGGGCGCCGACATTCTCGACATCGGCGGCGAGTCGACCCGTCCAGGCTCGGCTCCAGTTCCGCCCGAGGAGCAGCAGCGGCGCGTTCTGGATGTGATTCGCGTCCTGCGCGAACGTCTGCCGCAAGGGGTTCCGCTGAGTATCGACACCACCTGGGCGAGTGTGGCGCGCGCGGCACTTGCGGCTGGAGCGGACTGGATCAACGACACCTCGGCCGGACTCGACGACCCTGGGATGCTGCCGCTGGCCGCCGAGCAGCACGCCCCGATCGTGCTCATGCACCGGAGCGGGACGCCACAGACCATGCAGCAGGCGCCAAGCTATGCGGACGTGGTCGGCGAGGTGCGCGATCATCTGGCCGCGCGCGCCGAGGCCGCACTGGCTGCCGGTGTGCGCGAGTGCGATATCCTGCTTGATCCAGGCATCGGCTTTGGCAAGACGCAGGCGCACAATCTGGCGCTCCTGGCCGGGCTGGGGCGATTGGTCGAGCTGGGCTTGCCGGTGCTGCTCGGGACGAGTCGCAAAGGCTTTCTCGGCGCCCTGTGCGGTCATGTCGCGCCGCATGAGCGGGTGGCGGCGACCTGTGCCACCACAGCACTGGGCGTCATGCAGGGCGTAGCGGTCTTTCGTGTGCACGATGTGGCCGCCAACCGTCAGGCGGCCGACGTCGCCTGGGCCATCTCCGGCTTTTCGACAGGTGTATGAACCTTGGACATGAGTAAAAACGCCGTCAACACGAACGCGCCCGATCGGCCGCCACCCGAGCCGGTGAAGGGCGAGGGCGCGCGTCCAGGATCGCGCTCGGTGACCCGTTGGTTTCTGCATTTCGTCGGTTCGGGTCTCGGCGCTCCACTGCAGGTACTAACACTGGGTCTGGCGGGCGCGGCCATCTTCGTCGGTGTGACGCTTCCTGATCTGCCGGACGTCGAGACATTGCGCGACGTCCAGTTCCAGCAACCCTTGCGGGTCTACAGTGCCGATGGACTCCTGATCGGCGAGTTCGGCATCGAACGGCGCCGTCCGGTCTCGATCCGTCAGATCCCACCGCTGGTGATCCAGGCCTTCCTCGCGACCGAGGACAGCCGGTTCTTCGAGCATCGCGGCATCGATACTCAGGGTCTGGGGCGCGCGCTCCTGAGTTACGCCACAACGGGCGAGAAGTCCCAGGGCGGCAGCACCATCAGTATGCAGCTCACGCGCAATTTCTTTCTCTCGCCCGAAAAGACCTTTCAGCGCAAGCTCGCCGAGGTGCTGCTGACCCTGCATGTCGAGCAGGCCCTGACCAAGGAGGAGATCCTCGAACTCTATCTCAATCAGATCTTCTTCGGGCATCGTGCCTATGGCATCTCGGCCGCCGCCGCGCTCTACTATGACAAGCCGCTCGATCAGCTCACGGTCGCCGAGGCGGCCATGCTGGCCGGTATTCCCAAGGCGCCCTCGGCCAATAATCCCATCACCAATCCGGCGCGCGCACTTGAGCGGCGCGACTATATCCTCGGGCGCATGCTCGAACTCGGCTATATCGACGCCGGGCAGCATGCCACCGCGATCGCCACGCCCGACATGGCGCGCGCGCACTGGCGTCTGCCTGATCTGGAAGCCGGCTATGTCGCCGAGATGGCGCGGGCTGAGATCGTGCGTTTTTATGGCGAGGAGGCCATCAGTCGCGGCTACCGCGTGACTACCACACTCGAACCGCGTCTCCAGATCGCCGCGCAGGAGGCCGTGCGCACTGCACTGCGCCAGTACGATCGCCGTCATGGCTATCGCGGCCCGGAAGCCACGCTCGACATCGCTGGACTGACCGAGTCCGAGCTGGACGACGCTCTGGACGAGGTCGTGCGCGTTCCAGGACTCGTGGCCGGACTCGTCACCCGTGTCTCCTCGAGCGGCGCCGAGATCTATCTCGGGCACGGCGAGCGGGTCGAACTCCCGCGCACGGCGCTCAGTTGGGCGCGCACCCAGCGCAATCTGGCCCGCTGGCGCGGCGAACGGCGGCGTGGTCCGAACGCCGTCGCGGTCGGTGATCTGGTGCGACTCAGACGCTCATCCAAGGGGGATTGGGTACTGACCCCGATTCCGGCCGTCTCAGGGGCACTGGTCGCGCTCGATCCTCTGGACGGCGGGGTCCGGGCGCTGGTCGGTGGCTATGCCTTCAGCGACTCCAAGTTCAACCGCGCCGTCGACATGCGCCGCCAGCCCGGCTCCAGCTTCAAGCCTTTCGTCTATGCTGCCGCACTCGACAAGGGTTGGACGCCGGCCAGCCTGCTGCGCGACGAGGCCGTGAAGCTCAAGGGGTCTGAGCGCTGGAACCCCAAGAACGCCGACCACAGGGAACTCGGCCCCATCAGTCTGCGCCGCTCGCTGGCGCTCTCGCGCAACCTGGCCAGCATCAATCTGTTGCAGAGCGTCGGTCTGGAAGAGGCCCAGAACTACATCCGCCGTTTCGGTTTCGATACACCGGCGCTGCCGCTCGGACTCTCCATGGTGCTGGGTACGGGCGAACTCTCTCCGGTCAAGCTCGCTGAGGGGTACGCCGTCTTTGCCAATGGTGGCTACCATGTCACGCCCTATTTCATCCAGCGTATCGAAGACGGCGACGGTCAGGTCGTCTTCGAGGCCAAACCGGCGCGTGCCTGCACGGATTGCTGGTACAAGACCGGAGAGTCGTCCGCCACCACCCGGGCGCTCGCCTCACAGGGGTTGGCCGAGCCTGCCATCGATCCGCGCACGGCCTATCAGATGACTTCGCTGCTGCGCGAAGTTGTTGAGCGCGGCACCGGCACCCGTGCCAAGAAGCTCAACCGACCGGACATCGTCGGCAAGACCGGCACCACCAACGACATCCGCGACTCCTGGTTCGCCGGCTATCAGGCCGAGTTCGTGACCATCGCCTGGATGGGCTTCGACGACTTCGGCAAGCTCGGTCGCGGCGAGGAGGGCGGCCGGGCGGCGATCGGGATGTGGATCGATTTCATGGAAGAGGCACTCAAGGGGCGGCCCGTCGCCACCCTGGAGCCGCCATCCGGGCTCGTCGAGGTGCGGGTCGATCCGGCGCGCGGCGTTGAGACCAAGGCTAAGAGCGGGGTCGTGGAATTCGTGCAGGAAGAGTATCGCGACGCCCTGCTTGGTCCTGAGCCGGTCAAGGTCGCCGGACCTTCGACACGCAAGCGAGGCCCATCGAGTCAGCGCTCGGGCCCCCGTGTCACGGACGATCTATTTTGAGGTGATGATTTCTACTGATCGCGGCGGTAGACTTGACGGCTTTCATCCCATCCACCATCCCATGAGGTTTCGCCGTGGTCTCCCCCGAGTCAGACTTTCACCGCATCAAGCGGTTGCCTCCCTATGTCTTCAACATCGTCAATGAGTTGAAGGCCGAGGCGCGAGCGCGGGGTGAGGACATCATCGATTTCGGCATGGGCAACCCGGATCAGAGTACGCCCCAGCATATCGTCGACAAGCTGGTCGAATCGGCCTCACGCCGCGACACGCACCGCTACTCGGTCTCGCGCGGCATCCCGCGTCTGCGCCGCGCCATCTGCAACTGGTACCGCGACCGCTTCGACGTGCATCTCGACCCTGAAATCGAGGCCATCGTCACCATCGGCTCCAAGGAAGGTCTGGCGCATCTGGCGCTGGCCACCATGAGCGCGGGCGACACGGTGCTGGTGCCCAATCCGGCCTATCCGATCCATCCCTATGGCTTCATCATCGCCGGGGCCGATGTGCGTCATGTGCGTCTGACACCCGAGGTGGATTTCTTCGAGGAGCTGCAAAAAGCGATTCAGGAGTCCTGGCCAAAGCCCAAGATGCTGGTGATCAACTTCCCCGGTAATCCGACGACTCAATGCGTGGAGCTGGACTTCTTCCAGAAGGTCGTTGATATCGCTCAGGAGCATGGCATCTGGGTGGTGCACGACATCGCCTATGCGGATATCGTCTTCGACGGCTACAAGGCACCCTCGATCCTGCAAGTCCCAGGCGCCAAGGACATCGCGGTAGAGTTCTTCTCCATGTCCAAGAGCTACAACATGCCCGGCTGGCGCGTCGGCTTCATGTGCGGCAACCGCACCCTGGTCTCGGCTCTGGCGCGCATCAAGTCGTATCTCGACTATGGCACCTTCACTCCGATCCAGATCGCGGCCATCGCCGCGCTGGAAGGACCGCAGGACTGCGTGCGCGAGATCAGCGACATGTACGAAAGTCGGCGCGATGTGCTGTGCTCCGGCCTGAACGCCGCCGGCTGGCCGATCGAACCGCCGAAGGCGACCATGTTTGCCTGGGCGCCCATTCCCGAACAATACCGTCACCTGGGTTCGCTGGAGTTCTCCAAAAAGCTCTTGCGCGAGGCCAAGGTTGCGGTGTCGCCGGGCATCGGTTTCGGCGAGTACGGCGACACCCATGTGCGCTTCGGTCTGATCGAGAACGAGCACCGCACGCGCCAGGCGATTCGCGGCATCAAGGAGATGTTCCGGCGCGACTCGCGCGCGGGCGCCTGATCCGAATCCTGGAATTGACACAGCTTTGAGGTAATCGCATGGATCCGGTGAAGATCGGTCTACTGGGCTTGGGAACCGTCGGCGGCGGCACGGTGACGGTGCTGACGCGCAATGCACGCGAGATCGCCCGCCGCGCCGGTCGCGGTATCGAGATCGCCCGCGCGGCGGCGCGTGACTATCGTCCCGAGCTGATCGAGGGCCTGGACCAGATCGGTCACATTGGCGATGACGCCTTCGACCTGGTCGAGGATCCCGACATTCAGATCGTCGTCGAGCTGATCGGCGGCTACTCGCCGGCGCTGGAACTGGTGATGCGCGCCATCGAGAATGGCAAGCACGTCGTCACGGCCAACAAGGCCCTGATCGCCAAGCACGGCAACGAGATTTTCGCCGCCGCGCGCGAACAGGGCGTCATGGTCGGTTTCGAGGCTGCCGTCGCCGGTGGCATCCCCATCATCAAGGCGCTGCGCGAGGGGCTGGCGGCCAACCATATCGAATGGATCGCCGGCATCATCAACGGCACCGGCAACTTCATCCTCAGCGAGATGCGCGACAAGGGGCGCGACTTCGCCGAGGTGCTCGCCGAGGCCCAGGCGCTCGGCTATGCCGAGGCCGATCCGACCTTCGACGTCGAGGGCATCGACGCCGCCCACAAACTCACGATTCTCGGCTCGCTCGCCTTCGGCATCCCGCTGCAATTCGAGCGCTGCTTCACCGAGGGTATTTCGCGCATCGACGCCCAGGATGTGGCCAATGCCGCTGAACTCGGTTATCGCATCAAGCATTTGGGCATCGCACGCCGCTCGCCCGGCGGGATCGAGCTGCGCGTGCATCCGACCCTGATCCCCGAGCGGCGGCTGCTGGCCAATGTCGATGGGGTCATGAACGCGGTGCTGGTCAAGGGCGATGCAGTCGGTCCGACGCTCTACTATGGGGCCGGAGCCGGCGCGCTGCCGACCGCCTCGGCCGTGGTTGCGGATCTGGTCGACGTGACACGCGCGCTGACCACGGATCCCAACAATCGTGTGCCGCATCTGGCCTTCCAGCCCGACGAGCTGGCCGATACGCCGGTGCTGTCGATGGAGGCCATCAAGACCTCCTACTATCTGCGTCTCACTGCGCTCGACCGTCCTGGTGTCATGGCACGCATCGCCAGTATCCTGGGCGAGGAGGGCATCAGCATCGAGGCCATCAAGCAGAAGGCGCCCGCCGAGGGCGAGACCCAGGTGACCCTGGTCATGCTCACCCATCGCGTGATCGAGGGTCAGATGAACCGGGCCATCGCCCGCATCGAGGCGCTCGACTCGGTTCAGGGTTCGGTGGTGCGCATCCGCATGGAGAGCCTCTCCGGCTGATTCCAATGGCAAAGAAGTCGACGTGATCGAGCTGGCGGTTCCGGCGATGCTCCATCGCCCAGCGGTTTGACGAAAATCGCGCCAGCATAATCGCGCCCTCAACGATCAACCATGCATTCTCATCATCCGATCGGCGTCTTCGACTCAGGCTTGGGTGGACTGACCGTGCTGCGCGAGATCCGCCGTCTGTTGCCGGGCGAGGATCTGCTGTATGTGGCCGATTCGGCCCATGCGCCCTATGGCGACAAGTCCGTGGCCTTCATCGAGTCGCGGTCCATCGCCATCACCGAATTTCTGCTCGAACGCGGCGCCAAAGCGATCGTGGTGGCCTGCAATACGGCGACAGGTGCTGCCGCGCGGCTGTTGCGCACGCGGTACAGTGTCCCCTTGATTGCCATGGAGCCGGCTGTCAAACCAGCGGTCGAGCACTCGCGCTCGGGCGTGGTGGCGGTGCTGGCCACGCGCCAGACGCTGGCCAGTCACAATTTCTCGGTGCTGCTTGGGCGGCTCGAAACCAATGCCGAGGTGCTGTTGCAGCCCTGTCCTGGCTTAGTCGAGCGGGTCGAGGCGGGTGACTTGGCGGGGGAGGGGACGCGCGAGTTGCTACGCGCTTATCTGGAGCCGTTGCTGGAGCGCGGGGCCGATACTCTGGTTCTGGGCTGTACGCATTATCCGCTGCTGACCCCCTTGATCCAGGAATTGGCGGGGCCGCATGTACGCATCCTGGATTCAGGGATGGGGGTGGCGCGTCAGGTGCACCGTCGCTTGAGCGAGGCTGAACTGCTGGCTCCGGAGGATCGGATTGGACGTGATCGATTCTGGACGAGTGCGCACCCGGCGAGGATGCACGGGCTCATGTCCCGGCTCTGGGCCGGCGAGGTCGAGCTCGCGCACTGGGCCGAGTCGAAGACGCGAGATGACCCGAGATCCCATGGCGGTCTGGCGCTGGAGCCGATCTGAACCACGCCGCCAACCACATCACTCTGTCTGCTGTTTGTTTCGCTCGGCTGGAATGAGCGTCGGTTGTCTGGGATCGATCCCTTCCAGCATGAACACAAACGCCAGCACCTCGGCGACGGCCACATAAAGCGCGCGCGGGATCTCGGCACCGAGCGGAATCTGTGCCAGGGCTTCCACCAGCACCGGGTCGGCGCGCAGCGGGATATCGTGCTCCTCGGCGATCTTGAGGATCTGCTCGGCGGTCAGCCCGGTTCCAGTGGCCGTAATGCGGGGCGCGTTCTGACGGTCCCAGGACAGCGCGACCGCCTTGGTGGTCTTGGGCCGGGGAGGTGTGGATGACGCGCTCACGCCTGTTCACGCACCAGTGGATCCGTGAAGGGTGGAACGGGGCGATCGAGCGGCCGGTGGCCGGCGTGGAGACTGGCGATTTCGATCTCCCGCGCCTCCAAACGCGCGCGCAGTTCGCTCAGGTGTTGTCGGATTTGCTGTGCGCCATCGGCATCGGCCGACTGGAGACTGGCATTGAGCCGTTCGTTGCGCAGTGTCAGCAGAATGTTCAGTGGACCGAGCTTAGGCAGATCGAGCCGCAGTCGCATGCTCCAGGTCTCGTGCTCGCTGCCGTCCCGCGCCTGTTCGCGGCGGATGTCCGCTTCCAGCGCCTGAAGTCCGGTCGGAGTCCGGAAGGGCAGTTCCAGCAACCACTGGTTCTGCCCCGCCGGGCTGTCGAGCGACTGAAGCTGTTTTGTCACCACCTGCTTGAGCATGCCTTCCACGTCGCGCGCCAGGCTCGCGGTGCGCGAGTTGTTCTGTTCAGCGGTGCGCGTCTCTTCCGGCGGTGCGTTGTCGCTCGTGGGAGGCGATCCCGATTCAGGCGCGGCAACGCGGCTGGTGCCTGGTCCAGCCGGTTCGGGCGTCGCCCCCGGTCTCGGCTCGGCTCCAGCGGATGCGCCGGAGCGCTCCATCTGTGCGCCGGTTTGGAGGGCCTGTACGGGCGAGTCGACGCGCTGTCCGGCTGTTGGCTGAGCACTGGATGGCGCGCTCGGCGCTCCGGCTCCCGGGAGACGAAGCCGTTGGGCGAGCACGAGCAACTGTGCTTTGAGATCGAGCACCAGTTCGTTCGACTGAGTTGGCGTGATCGCCGCTTGTGCCAGGAGCGCTTCCATCCAAAGTCCGGAGCGGCTGACAGCGACGGCCAACTGCTCGGGGTCGGTCAGCTCAGTCACGGTCGCGAGCTGGCCGATCAAGCTGTCAACGGCACGCTGGATTGGCGTGGCGTTCGTCGGATCTGTGTGAGTGAGGTTGGTGATAGGGGGTGTGCTGGCGCTGGCCAGTTGCACCAGGATGCGGTCCAGTGTGGCCGCGAGCGGCCGGGATTCAGGCCAGTGCTGTTTGAACTGCTGCCCCAGCCATTCGCGCGAGCCGGCCACGGCGGTTTGATTCGGGATCGGCGTCGAGCGGTCTGCCGTCGTGGAGATGAGCCGCAGCACGAGTGCCGGACTGGTGGCGACAACCTCGGCACGCAGTGCTGGCATGGCGCCGCCTGTCGCCGAACGTTCACCGACGGCGGGCGCTGGAAGCGAATTGGCGAGCATGGGGGAAGTCAGCCGTGCCTGGATGCCTTGACTCCAGGTCGTCGTGCTCCCCAGGGGGCGTAGCTGCGTTTCGATCAGTTCGGGCGTAATCGAGCGGCTGGGTCTGAGTTCGACCTGCATCCCGACCTGGAGTCGCTCGGCGAGCGCCGCCGCCGTTGACGCCTGTGCGCGCGTTGCGCTCGCGGCCGCACTGGCAACACTCGCGCCAGAGCCGGACGGCGGGAGGCGCGGTGGCTCGCTCATCAAAATAACGGACGCTCCAAGCGCTTCACGCCTGACTGAGGCTGCGTCCGCGCTGGCCGCTGGAGGCGGTCCGACCCCGTGTATCATAGGTCGTTGTGCTGGCATCCTCGCCCTTGAGCAGACGCAGCGTTACGGTGACACGCCGCCAGTCGCGCTCGATCGAGCGGGCGTTGTCGCGGTTCAATTGGTCACAGCGGCGTGTGTGGTCGAGCAGTGTCGACCAGCGTGTGCTGAGTTGGTCGTTCTGGTCGAAACCTTGGATGAACTGCTCGATGCCTACGGGCGTGAAGCTGAAACCGGCGGCCTCGATCCAGTGCCGCTGTTGAGCGGTCTCGGCTTCGAGGCGGGCCACAAGACGCTGCTTTTCGGTGACGACCTGCTGGAGTCCATCAAGATCCCTGGATTCGAGCGCCCGCAGCTCATCGAACATCAACTCGGCGAGTTGATGCATGTCCACGATGGCGCGGTCGAGCGAGGCCACCAGTCCAGTGAGATCGCTCGCACCCGGCATCGGCGTCTGCATGTCCGTGGTGCTCAAGCGAAGGCTCCCTCGAATGCGAGCATTCGTTGCGCCAGACGCTGGTTGTCGATCTCATAGCGCCCCTCGGCGAGCGCCGCCTTGATATCGGCCACGCGCGTATTGTTGACGGGCGCCTCCTGGGCATCTCCACGCGCGGCGCTCAGGGTCTTAGCGGTCTCGGTGAGTGTGACGGATTCGCCCGCCACGCCCTTGGGCCTGGTCTCGGTCGGCTCGGTCGACGAGGGCGCGTTACGCGGCTTGCCCCCCGCTACCGTCCCGTCGGTGCGCAGGTTGTTTCCAATAGGAAGCTTGATATCCATGGGCTCGGTCCAGAGTCGATTGGGGTACGCCTATGAATATCGGCGCTTGAGTGGAAAACTATAGGACATGTTCATGTCCTTGGCGTTCGATGGTGAAGATTGGTCATCATAATGCGACGCGCACCGCGCCGGAAGGTTCGACATACCCTTCAACAACCCGCTTCGAGGCGCTGTTACGCACCCGGATGCGCTCGCCTTCGACGCCATCCTCCAGAGCAACGCCTTTCATGCGCACCACCAGACCGGGACGCGCCGAGAACAGTGTCACCTCCTGGCCGCGCTCGATGATCTGGCGCTGGGTGATATGGGCGCTGGTGAGCACCTGTCCGGGCATCAGGCGCCGGCGTGCGGCCATTCCGACCACAGCGTCCATCTCGGTAAAATAACCGTTGGTCAGGGTCGAGACGGATTGCGGCTCGATTCTGACATCCTTGGAACGAATGACCTGCTCGCGGGCGACCGGTCGGTCGAGGACGACGACCGGGAGATGGCGCTCGATGCGGGCCGGGACGAACAGCGACCAGCTCACAGGTTCGGAACAACGGACATTGATGGTGGTATGGCCATCAGTGCGTGCACCTGGGGCGAGTTGAGCGGTCGGCGGATGTGCGCAGCGTGTCAGTTGCAGTCGGCTGTCCAGTTTGCCGATTTCGATGTGGGTTTCCTGATCGGGTGACGATGAATCGACAGCCGTGGCCGCAAAGGCGCGCGCCGTATTCAGAATCCGCTCCACGGGTTCGATGTCGGCCCCCAGTGCTGGTTGGGACAAACTCAGGGCCAGCAGCGCGTATCCGAGCGCGGGCCGCGCGCCGCGGTGCCTAGAGGTCTTGGGCGTTGTCAGTGTCATCGATCGGACTCCTCTCGTGGCGGGTTTGGCGAGAATCATGCATGAAACGCGCCGTTTTGAGCCGCACCTTCAGCGGACGAATGGTCGATGCCGAGTGCCTCGAATCGGCGTGCGACTGCTACACTGGCCACCGGTGCTTGCGTGCCGGGCCTTTACCGATGACATCAAGAGGGTGTGGGTGAGATGAGTCAGTTTATCGCCGATGTAGATCAGCGGACCCGTCTGGTCGGGCAAAACCGCATGGAGTTGCTGCTGTTCTATCTGGGCAGTCGGCAGATGTTCGGCATCAATGTGTTCAAGGTCCGCGAAGTCATCGCCAAGCCGACCCTGAGACATCTTCCAGGCTCCAGCCCGATGGTCTGTGGCGTGGCCAATATCCGCGGACGCACCGTCTCGGTGATCGATCTGGCGCGCGCCATCGGCTTCGAGCCGCTGCCGGTCGATCAGGACAACGACGCCAAGGTGATCGTGACTGAGTTCAACCGTTCGGTGCAGGGCTTTTGGGTATCGGCGGTCGACCGCATCGTCAATGTCAACTGGGAGACGGTCAAACCGCCGCCGCGCGGCACCGAGCGTGAGAGCTATCTGGTCGCGGTCACCGAAGTCGATAGCCGTTTGGTCGAAATCATCGATGTCGAGCGCGTCTTTGCCCAGATCAACAATCTCCCGACGGATGTCTCAGATGCGGTGCGCACCCAGGCCGAAGAGCTTCCACACGACCGGCGCATCCTGGTCGTCGACGACTCGCTGGTGGCGCGCAAGCAGATCGAGCGTTCCATCACGGAGCTGGGCTTTCGCACCGAGAGCCGCTCCGACGGCAAGGCGGCGCTAGAGTATCTGGAAGAACTGGCGACTGCCGACATGGTCGATTCCTCCATCGAGATGGTGATCGCCGATATCGAGATGCCGCGCATGGACGGCTATACCTTGACGCGCAAGATCCGCGAAAATGCCAAACTCAAGCATCTATGTGTGATTCTACATTCCTCGCTGAGCGGTCAATTCAATGTCGATATGGTCAAGCGGGCTGGAGCTGATGATTTTCTGGCCAAATTCGATCCGGACGAACTGGCGTCAACCGTGCTCAAATATGCGCGGCATGACTGATATGATGGGGTTCATTCGTGATTGACGCGCAGGATTACGCCGAGTTCGCTCGGTTTCTCTCGGAGTGCTGTGGCCTGGTGTTAGGCGAGAACCGTCAGTATCTCGTCTCCAGTCGTCTGTCACGTCTGCTCAGCGAGTTCGGCTACCACAAGGTTGAGGATCTGTTGCGAGCGCTGCGCCAGTCGGGCAATCCGACGCTCAAGTCGCGCGTTATCGATGCCATGACGACCAATGAAACCTCCTGGTTTCGCGACGTCTATCCCTTCGAGATCCTGCGCCAGGTCTTGCTGCCGGAGTTGGACGCGCGCAAGAAACCGGTCCGGATCTGGTCGGCGGCCTGCTCCAGCGGCCAGGAACCCTACAGCATCGCCATGGTGATTTCTGAGTGGGAGGCGAGCTTTCCACCCAAGTCCACGCCCGTCAGTATTCTGGCGACCGATCTGTCTGAGAGCGTGCTCGCCGAGGCTCGGTCAGGCGTCTACGATGGTCTGAGTATCGTGCGCGGCCTGACGCCCGAGCGGCGTCAGAAATACTTCGACACGATCGAGAACGGCCATCGCATCAAGCCTGAGATCCAGCGTCGCGTGCGCTTTCAGAAACTCAATCTGATCGATTCCTACGCCATGCTCGGCAAGTTCGATGTCATCTTTTGCCGCAATGTTCTGATCTATTTTTCGGCTGAAACCAAACGTCAGATTTTTGACGGCCTGGCCCGGCAGATGAATCCGGGTGGTTATCTGTTCGTCGGCGCTTCGGAGTCGGTCAGCTCCTACACCGACGCCTTCGAGATCGTCCGTACCCCGCAAGGCAGCCTGCTACGGCGTCGTTCGTAGCGCCTCGCGCCGAGCACGTCAGAGGCTCGGCCTCTGCCAGCACCACCGCTTGATGGCCCATGGCTCGACCGGATCAGGTTCGGGTCGGGCGTCTATGTGATTTAAGCGGCTGGCATGTCAGTTGCATCTCAGCAGGCAGCCCTTAGTCGCGGATGCCAGCACCATGAGTCTCTCGCTCGACAAAGCCTTTGGAGTCCTGCCGTCGGCGGTGCTGATCAAAGCGCGTCGTGCCGAGCTGCTGGCCTCCAATCTCGCTAACGCCGATACACCGGACTATAAATCGCGCGATTTCCATTTCACCGAAGTACTGGCCGAGGTCGAGGGGATGGGCAATCGGATGAAGCTGGCGACGACGCGCGCCAATCATTTGACGAACGAGATCGATAAATCCAAGGCGCTGGAGCCGGATCTGCTCTATCGCATTCCGTCGCAGCCCTCGCTCGATGGCAATACGGTCGATCCTCAGCTCGAACGCGCGGCCTTCGCCGAAAATACCACGCATTATCAGAGCACGCTCGAATTCCTCGATCGTCGCGTCGCGGGTCTGCGTAAGGCTTTGCGTAAGGAGTGATGTCATGAGCGATTTGTTTCGTATCTTCAATACTTCGGCTTCGGCGCTGACGGCGCAATCCGTGCGGCTCAATACCGTCGCCTCCAACATGGCGAATGCCGCCACCACTGCCTCGACACCCGAGGATACCTATCGCGCCAAAGAAGTACTTTTTCAGACCGTGATCGATCAGGAAGATCCCAATGGCGTAGCCATGCCAGTGCGAGTTGCAGGCATCGTCGATGACGAATGCGAGCCGATTCCGACCTATGAACCCAATCACCCCAATGCCAATGAAGAAGGCTATGTGTTTCGGCCCGCCATCAATATGGTCGAGCAGATGGCCAACATGATGTCGGCCTCGCGCAGCTATGAGGCTAATGTCGAGGTGCTGACGACAACGCGCTCCCTGTTACAGCGAACCTTGCAAGTGGGTCAGGGCTGATTCTTCGTTGATATGTATGCTATTTAGGAGCCAACATCATGGCTGAACTGAGCACTGAATATTTGAATGGGCTAGGCCTGAATGCCTATTCTCCAGCTTCGACCACGCAAGGTGACGACGAGCTTGGACAAGAAGATTTTCTCAGGCTGCTGACCACGCAGCTGACGACCCAGGATCCGACCAATCCGGTCGAAAACGAGGATTTTGTCGCGCAGATGGCGCAATTCTCGACCTTGACCGGAATTGAGGAGCTGACGAGTTCGTTCGAGTCTTTGTCACAGACACTGTTGCAAGGTCAAGCCCTGGAAGCCGCGACCCTGGTTGGGAAGAGCGTATTAGTACCGTCGAGCAAGATGGAGCTTTCCGAAGGGCAGGGTGCAAGCGGTGCGGTGGAGCTATCTACGTCCGCGACTCAGGCCAGGGCCGATATCTATGACGCCAGCGGTCAAGTGGTCCGTACCCTGGATTTAGGGGCATTGAGCGCGGGTCTTCAGGAATTCGATTGGGATGGCACGCTAGAGGATGGTTCTGTAGCTCCCGCCGGCAACTACGAATTCAAAGTCACCGCTCAAACCAACGGCATGACCGAAGCACTGACGACCTATCTCAATGGTCAAGTCAAGAGCGTATCAGCCGAGAGCACGGGCGCCGGACTCATGCTCAACGTTCAGGGGATCGGTAACACTACATTCTCAGATGTTCTTCGTGTCAGCTAGTGGGCACAGACCTTCTTCAGATTTCAGCCAGGAGATGACATCATGTTTAGTATCGGATTGAGTGGCTTGAATGCAGCAGCAAAAGATCTCGAAGTCACCGGCAACAATATCGCCAATTCATCGACGATCGGCTTCAAGAAGTCACGCGCTGAATTTGCTGATATCTATGCCTCTTCTTTTGGCACCTGTGCTAATAACTCGGCTGTCGGTGTTCGCTTGGCGGCGGTGACCCAGCAGTTTTCTCAGGGCAGTCTCGAATTGACCGATAACACATTGGATATGGCTATCAATGGCGAGGGTTTTTTTGTTTTGCGCAACGACGTTGGGCAGAACGAGATGGTTTACACGCGTAATGGTACTTTTCAAGTCGATCGGGATGGCTATGTCGTTAGCTCGGCAGGGAAGCGACTGCAGGTCTATCCTCCAAAAATACCGAATAGCGATATCGCTGATTTTGACTCAGGCAATCTCACTGATTTGCAGCTGCCTTTGGATAATATGGGCGCCAAATCCACGACCGAAGTCGACATCAATTTTAATTTGAATGCGGATGAAGATGTGATTACCGCTGTCGGCGGGCCTGCGTTTGCATGGCCTGCTGCACTTCCTGAGACAACTCCAGATCCGAATTCTTACAACTGGTCTACAACGTATCAAGTCTATGATTCGCTTGGTTCGCCACGTGATGTCACCATGTATTTCGTGAAAACAGGAGCTCTGACCTGGGATGTCAATGTTGGAATGTATGATGCAAATAATGTGACGCCCCCGGATCCACCATTGATGATTGATGCAACAGGAACTGGCGGGCCTATTGAAGTGGTTTTCAAAGCTGATGGTACGATCGATACGGTTAATGGCGCTACGGTTCCTGATCCAGCGGCAGTGATACCAATAAATATGCCGGCATTCACTGACAATGGCGCTGATGCATTGGTTTCTTCGATTACATTGGACAATGCAACTCAGTATTCATCATCTAAGAACTCTGTCATTGATTTGACGCAAAATGGTTACTCATCCGGGACGTTGAGTGGTTTTGATGTAGATGCCGAAGGCATCGTGTTTTCTCGTTATTCGAACGGTCAGTCGTTCATCCTTGGCCAAGTCGCCATGGCCAACTTCAAAAATCCTCAAGGCTTGCAGCAAATTGGTGATAACAACTGGGCGTTAAGCTATGGTGCTGGAGATCCCGTCTACGGCGGAGCTGGAGATGGTCGACTGGGAAGCGTCCAGTGCTGCGCGCTCGAAAGCTCGAACGTCGACCTGACCGAAGAGTTGGTCAACATGATCACGGCACAGCGCGCGTATGAAGCGAACGCCAAGACCATCTCGACAGCTGATCAGATGACTCAGACCATCCTCAACATCCGTTGAGGTCTCGATCGCGCGGAGGCTGAACCATGGACCGCTTTCTCTATCTCTCGATGTCCGGCGCCAAGGAGACGGCCTATGCGCAGTCGATCAACAACCACAACCTGGCCAACGCCAACACGACCGGCTTTCGCCAGGCCCTGGCCTACGCCTACACCGCACCGGTGCGTGGTCCAGTCTACGACTCGCGCGACTATGTGCAGGTCGGCAATCAGGTCATCGACTTCTGCCCCGGCACACTCCAGGCCACGGGGCGGGATCTCGACGTCGCCATCCAGGACGAAGGGTTTCTGGTGGTCCAGACCGAGGATGGCGGCGAAGCCTACACCCGGGCCGGTAATCTACAGGTCGACGCTACGGGCGTGCTGCGCGATGCGCGCGGACTCGCGGTGCTCGGCGACGGTGGCCCGATCACGATCCCGGAGTACGAGAGCCTGAGCATCGGCACGGATGGCACCATCACCATCCGCCCGGCAGGCGCCGCGCCCAACGCACTGGCGGCCGTCGATCGGCTGCGCTTGGTCAAACCGGATACCCAGAATCTGCTCCGTGGCGAAGATGGCCTGATCCGTGCTCAAGATGGAGAGGCGGCGGTGCCTGATGCCAGTGTGCGGGTCGTCAGCGGCATGTTGGAGACCAGCAACGTCAATACCGTGGCGTCTCTGACGCGCATGATCGAGCTGTCGCGCACCTTCGAGACTCAGATCAAGATGATGGAGACCGCCAGCAGCAACGAAAAAAACCACAACCGCCTACTGGCGGTCAGTTAAACCTGGCGGAGTATTTGGGAGCAGATCATGAACCAAGCGCTTTGGATCGCTAAGACCGGACTCGACGCCCAGCAGACCCGAATGTCCGTGGTGTCCAACAACCTGGCCAACGTCAATACCACGGGCTTCAAGAGGGGACGCGCCGTCTTCGAGGATCTGATCTATCACAGTTGCCGCCAGCATGGCGCCCAGGCCACCCAAGAGACACAGCTCCCCTCGGGCTTGACGATCGGCACGGGTGTACGCACCGTGGCGACGCAAAAGCTGTTCGCGCAGGGTAACTTCGTCGAGACAGGCAATTCGCTCGACATCGCTATCCAGGGTCAAGGCTTTTTTCAGATCCTGATGCCGGGTGGCGAGATCGGTTACACCCGTGATGGGAGCTTTCAGCTCAATGCCAATGGCGAGGTGGTGATGTCCAATGGCGATGCCCTGCAGCCCGGCCTCGTCGTGCCGGAAAACGCCGAAAAAATCACGATCGGTAAGGATGGCACCGTCACGGTCAAGCTGCCGGATCAGGTCGACGCGGTTGAACTGGGCCAGATCCAGCTCGCCAACTTCGTCAATCCGGCCGGCCTGCAACCGGTCGGCGAGAATCTCTTTCGCGAAACGACGGCCTCTGGAGCGCCTCAGCAGTCCAATCCAGGCGAGAACGGCTTCGGGGGGCTGGTGCAGTGCTCGCTGGAGACCAGTAACGTCAATATGGCCGAGGAACTGGTCAACATGATCGAGACCCAGCGGGCCTATGAGGTCAACTCCAAGGCCATCGCCGCCGCCGATGCGATGCTCCAGTTCGTCAACAATAATCTGGCGCGTTGATCAGTATTTTTTGGCCTGATTCATGCTTTTATAAAATCACCTATGCGCGAAGCATTCGGATCGCCAACGCGGCGCGCCTTCGACGAGCACTCAGGCTAGGTGCCGAGTGGAGCGAGTCCCAAGGTTAGGAGTCGTCAGTCATCATGAACCCTGGATCGAAAGTCCTGAGCGCCTTGTTGGCCGCTTTCACGCTGTCCGGCTGTGCCACGCTCAACCCGCCCAAGCCGGGCGACTCGCCCGAGTACCAGCCGGCCGCGCCGCTTGAGCCGCGTCCGGCGGCGTTGAACAATGGAGCCATCTTTCAGCCCACCCTGGGCTCGGCGCTGTTCGAGGATAACAAAGCCCATCGTGTCGGGGATCTGGTGACCGTGGTCCTCAACGAGAAGACCAACGCCAAGAAATCGTCGGCCACCTCGACCTCCAAGGATTCGAGCGCCGATATGGACTTCGGCAACATTACGATCGCCGGTCAGAGTCTGCTCGACGGTGAGACCAAATTAGTCGGTCTCACCGGCGAAGCCGGACGCACCTTCGACGGTTCGGGCGACTCCAGCCAGAGTAACCAGTTCAGCGGCGAGATCACGGTCACGGTCGCCGAAGTACTGCCGAACGGCAATTTAATCATCCAGGGCGAGAAATGGCTCGGCATCAATCAGGGCAACGAGTATGTGCGTCTGCGCGGCATCGTGCGTCCGGTCGACATCACGCGAGACAACAAGGTCAATTCGACCCAGATCGCCAATGCTCAGCTCTATTACGGCGGCACGGGCGTCCTGCGGGACAGCAATACACCGGGCTGGTTGACGCGCTTCTTCAACACCCCGATTTGGCCCATTTGACGAATACAGGGGATTTCGATGAACAGCCGACTGACACGCACGAGCCTAGTTCTCTTGATGGCTGGCTCCCTGCTCACCATGAACGTGACCCTGGCCGGAAACGAAGCCGAGACATCCGATCTCAATCGTTTCGGCAACTGGAACGCGGGTGGCGTGGAGCGAATCAAGGATCTCGCGACCATCGCCGGCGTGCGTGATAACCAATTGCTCGGCTATGGTCTGGTGGTGGGGCTGGATGGCACGGGCGATCAGACGACCCAGGCACCCTTCAGCACCCAGAGTCTCAAAAACATGCTCAACCAATTGGGCGTGACCCTGCCCGAGGGCGTCAACCCCCAGACCAAGAACATGGCGGCCGTCATGATCACGGCCGACCTGCCACCCTTCGCCAAGCCGGGTCAGCGCATGGACATCACCGTCTCATCGCTCGGCAACGCCAAGAGTCTGCGCGGCGGCACCCTGCTGATGACGCCGCTCAAGGGGGCCGATGGTCAGCTCTATGCTATCGCCCAGGGCAATCTCACCGTCGGTGGCTTTGGGGGCGGCGGCGCCGACGGCAGCCGCATCACGGTCAACATACCCAGTGTTGGGCGTATCCCCAACGGCGCTACGGTCGAGCGCGAGGTGCCAACCAGCTTCACGCAGGGCGATCATCTGACGCTCAATCTGCGCCGTCCCGATTTCACCACCGCTTACCGCATGGCCGATGTCATCAATGCCAGCTTCGGCGATGAACTCGCCCGGGCACTTGACGGTTCCTCGATCCAGGTGCGTGCCCCTCGTGACCCGAATCAGCGCGTGACCTTCGTTTCCATGCTCGAAAACCTCACGCTCGAAGCCGCTGAGCCGCCGGCGCGGGTCGTCATCAACGCGCGCACGGGCACCGTGGTCATGGGCGCGGGCGTGACCGTGCGTCCAGCAGCCATCTCGCACGGTAATCTCACGGTCACCATCAGCGAGAATCCAGCCGTCGCCACACCGGGTGCGCTTGTCGGCCCTCAGAGCAATGTCGAGGTTGCACAGGATCAAAATCGCATGTTTCTCTTCGAGCCCGGAACCGCGCTCGGCGACATCGTCGAGGCGGTCAACGAGGTCGGCGCCGCGCCCGGCGATCTGGTCGCCATCCTGGAGGCCCTGCGTGAGGCCGGTGCCCTGCGTGCCGAACTGGTCGTGATCTGAGCCGGACATGCTCTCCAGCAGCGCCTCATCACTGGGTTTGGGTTCGAGTCAGCCGTCGACGGCTGGACTGGTTGCGGACCCGAACGCCTATCAGGGACTCTCGCGAGTCGCGCGTGACGGTGGTGCCGAGGGGCTGGAAGCGGCCGCGCGTGCCTTCGAATCGCTCCTGGTCGGGCAGATGCTCAAACAGATGCGTTCGACCACTCTCGGCGGAGGACTCTTCGACTCGGCCCAAACCCAGCTCTATCAGGATCTCTACGATCAGCAGATCGCCACCGTCCTGAGCGAGGGCGATGGACTGGGTATCCGCAAGGCGCTGTTGCGTCAGCTGGCGCCCGAATTGAGCAACGAGGGACGCGCCGAGCGCGATCCGGCCACGCTGACGGTTCCAGAGCGCAACCCGTTGCTCAAGAGCTTCAAGCGGCGCCAGATCGAGGCGGCGGTCGAGAAGACCGACTCCAAGCCCGTGGACGCGGTGGCGAATCCGTCCGAGACATCCGCCGGCGCCGCGACGACGAGTGCGACGACGACCACGGGAGCCCGTGTCGGCCGCTCGACCCTGGTCAGCGGCGGAGGACGCTGGCCGCCGCGCAATGCCGAGGAGTTCGTCGCCTATCTCAAACCCTATGCCGAGCAGGCCGCCGAGATCCTGGGCATGGATACCAGCGTGCTCTTGGCGCAGAGCGCACTGGAAACCGGCTGGGGCAAACACATCCCGCGCCGTGCCAATGGGAATAGCAGCTTCAATCTCTTTGGCATCAAGGCCGATCGGAGCTGGAAGGGCGACAGCGTCGGCGTGGGCACGCTGGAATACCGCAACGGTGTGGCGCAGCGCGAGCAAGCCAAATTTCGCGCCTATGAGACCCCGGCTGACTCCTTTGTCGACTATGTCGCCTTCCTCAAGCGCAATCCGCGCTATGGCGAGGCACTCAATAGCCGCACCGGCGAGGAGTTCATTCGTGGTCTGCAAAAGGCCGGCTATGCCACGGATCCGCGCTATGCTAACAAGATCCTGGGTATTCGCGACCGGGTGCTGGCGATCGGTGCCGCTATCGAGTCACCGGCCACACCACAGACCAAGAGCGAGACTCAAGTTTCCGCCGCCCAAGCCGATACCCCAGCAAAGGGCTGAGCCAGGCGCTCCAGCCGATCTTGGCGTATCGGAACCACGGCAGAGCCATCATGAATCAACGACGAACGGGGTGAAGCCATGAGCGTCTTGGGAACCGGCGTCACCGGTCTGCTGGCCTTCCAGCGCGCCCTGGCGACGACCAGCCACAACATCGCCAATGCAGCCACCGAGGGTTACAGCCGTCAGCGGGTCGAACTGACGACCAACAATCCACAGCGGCTGGGTCCGGGTTATGTGGGACAGGGAGTCCAGATCTCCGGCATTCGGCGGCTCCAGGACGAGTGGATTGATGCGCAACTGCGCACCAGTCTGAGCACCAATGCCAATGCCACGACGCGTGCGGACTTCGCCGAGCGCATCGATAACCTGCTGGCGGATCAAAGCACCGGGCTGGCACCGACGCTCGAGAACTTCTTTGCCTCCGTGCAGGACGTCGCCAGCGACCCAACGGCGCTTCCGGCGCGCATGGTGATGCTCAACGAGTCTGAGACACTGGAGGGGCGTTTCGAGTCGATCAATGAACGGCTTTCCGAACAGCGCAGTCTGGTCAATGGGCAGATTGGAACCTCCATTGAGGAGATCAATCAATACGCCAAATCCGTCGCCGATCTCAACAAACAGATCGCTACTCGATCCACGGCCGGATCTCCGCCCAACGACCTGCTCGATCGGCGTGACACCGTTCTGAGAAATCTGGCCGAAAAGGTCGACGTCTCGCTCAGCACGCAGGACGATGGCTCCGTCAGTGTCTTCATTGGCAATGGGCAGGCGCTGGTGCTCGGTGGTAATGCCAGCGAACTGACCTTCTCGAATCTGTCCGGCGATCCCGTCAATTGGGATATCGGTCTGAGGACAACGACGGCAAGCAACAGCCAGCCGATCAATATCACCCGTTTCGTGACTGGCGGTGAGGTCGGTGGTCTACTGGAGACCCGGACCAATCTGCTCGACAAGGCGCAGAACGAGTTGGGTCTCACCGCGCTGAACCTGGCAACCCGATTCAACGAACAGAACCGGCTTGGCCTGGATCTGAACGGGGAACTGGGCACTGACATCTTCGAGTTGCCGAACGTCATGGTCAGGTCAGCCATCGGCAATAGCGTCAACGCTATGCCGGACGTAACGATTGAGGATGTCGGCCAGCTCCCCCCCAGCGACTATCGGCTGCGTCAAACCGACAGCGGATTTCAATTGCTACGCCTGCCCGAAAATACGTCTGTCCCCTATGACACGGATGCGACCGACTCGAACATCCTGCTTGCCGATGGCTTGAGCATCGATACTACAGATCTCGCCGGCGCGACCAGTGGTGATGCCTGGTTGATCCAGCCGACTCGTTTCGCTGCCACGAACCTGAAGATGGCCATGACCGATCCGGCCAAGATCGCCGCGATCTCGGGTGCCTTGGCCGAGACGAGCAACACGGGCGATGCTCGACCCGTCGACCTGCGCATGAGCAGTGATCCAGCCAATCCCGCCACGCCGGAGACCTATCTGCCCGCCGCCGTGGTGGGCAACGCGACGGGAGACGGCTTCGATCTGCTGACGCCGAGCTATGGCACGGATGCCGGATCGGCCAAGGTTGAGTCTTTCCGCGTACTCGACGCCGAGAACGCCGATCTGTCGACGCCCGTGTCCGTGACCTTCGACACGGCCAAGAGTCAGTTCGTGGTCGGTGAGGAGCGCTTCGCGCTCGACCCGACAGGAACCACCACCATCCAGGCCAATGGCTGGGAGCTGAAGGTCCAGGGCACGCCCAGTAATGGCACGGGTACGGTGATCGATATCCAGGTCGACAACTTCCCGGTTGCGACGACTCAACCGCCGGTTACCACCATCACAGGTCCAGGATGGGAGATGGATCTTCAAGGCACGCCGGCAGCGGGTGATCTGTTTACGGTCGAACTCAGCAAGGATCGTCCGGGCGACAACCGTAATATGCTGGAGATGGCCGGTATCCAGGGTGAGCGTCTCATCGAAGGGAAAACCACTCTCCAGGGCGGCTACAACACCTTGCTCGCCGACGTCGGAACCCAGACGCGTCGTGCTCAGATCAGCCGTGATTCGAGCGAGGCTTTGCTGGAATCGGCGCAGCAGCAACGCGAGGCACTCTCGGGAGTTAATCTCGACGAGGAGGCGGCGAACATGATGCGCTTCCAGCAAGCCTATCAGGCCGCCGCTCAGGTGATCGCGACCTCCAGTACCATGTTCGATACCCTGCTCAATGCAGTGCGTCGCTAAGGCGCACTTGGAGGATGTGAGCCGATGAGAATCTCAACCAGCCAGATCTTTCAGTCGGGTCTTTCGGCCATGCAGGGCGCGCAGTCGAAGCTCAACAAGACCGGCCTGCAGCTGGCCACGGGCCGACGCATCCTGACGCCCGCCGATGATCCGGGCGGAGCCACGCAATCGGTGCAGTTCAAGGCCGCTATCAAGACCACCGAGCAGTATCAGCGCAACACCGACTACGCCAAGCCCAAGCTCGAATATGAAGAGTCGCAACTCGTCGCCCTGGGTAATGCCATGCAGCGCGTGCGCGAACTGGTGGTCGCGGGCAATAACGACACCTATAACCCCGAGAACCGCAAGATCATTGCCAGCGAGATTCGCCAGCTACGCGAGGACATCCTCGATCTGGGCAACAGCGAGGATGCCAATGGCGAGTATCTTTTCGCCGGTACGCGCTCGCAGCGCCAACCGTTTGTCGTCGGCGATGAGGGGCAGATCACCTATGTCGGCGCCGAGGGGCCGGGGTCTGTCCGCGAGGTCGACATCACCAGCAACCGCCGTATCGCCACCGGGGACACTGGCGCTCATGTCTTCATGAACATCCCGGAGCGCAGCGGTCTGCTGACCGAGTCAGTGTTGGCGCCCGGCAACAGTCTCAATGGCACGCCTGGGGTCGAACTCAAAACCGAGGTCGCTGATCTACAACGGTCCCTGAACAGCGCCGGCCAGACGTTCCGTATCCGCTTCGAAGACGACGGCGGAACCCTGATGTACAAGGTGCTCGACCTCGATGGCAATTCGGTCAAGGACCAGAATGGCGCACTCATCGGTGGTCCCTATGTCGCCAACCAGCCGATCGATTTTGCGGGCCGGCGTGTCACCCTGACGGTTCCGAACACCACGCCGCCGACCGAGCCGGCTGATGGCGACGAGATCTACTCGCGCCCTATCACCCAGGTCAGTATCTTCAAGACGCTCGATGACATCGCCACCGCTTTCGAGACGCCCGCCACCGACGATACGACCCGCGAGAGCCTGTCGCAGGCCACCAGCATGGCCCTGCGCAACCTCGACTCAGGTCTGGACCGTATCAACGAGGTTCGGACCTCGGTCGGTCTGCGGCTCGATACGGTCGACACCCAGACCGAACTCAACGACGAGCGACTGGTGGATCTCAACAGCACCCTGTCCGATATTCAGGATCTCGACTACGCCGAGGCGATCAGCCGTTTTCAGCTCCAGCAAACCGTGCTCCAGGCCGCCCAGCAGACCTACACCCAGACCAGCCGGCTCTCGCTGTTCGATTTCCTCTAAAACCAGTGGGCCTGATGGCTGGACATCGGCCCGTCCAGCCGGCTCAATTACTGAGCGGCGCGGGCTGTTTCAGTGCCGGCGGTGGATTGAGCCAGGACTCGAACTGGGCCGCGCTCAGCGGCTCGCCGAACAGATCCCCTTGTGCCTTCAGACAGCCGATGCTGAGCAGCTGATATTGCTGATCCTTGGTGCGCACGCCATCGGCGCTGATCTCTAACCCCAGGGCTTGCGCCATGGCGATCAGCGCCTCGACCACGGCTAGCTCGTGATGGGCATTGGGCAGCGCCTCGATGAAACTCGAATGGATTTTAAGCCCACGGATCGGCAGTCGTTGCAGTAAGGCCGGCGCGGTCCATCCGATACCGACCTCGCTCAGACAGATGCCGATGCCCAGTTCGTTCAACCCCTGAAAGACCTCGGCGATCTGTTCGCGGTGCTTGACGAGGAGTCGCTCGCTGAACTCCAGATCCAGGCGCGTGGCAACGGCTGGATAATCCTCCAGACGTTGGGCCAGGGTGCGCGCCAGATCACCGCGCGTGAGTTGCGCCTCGCTGATCTCAATGGCCAGCCGTTTGATCGTCAGCCCACGGTCGATCCAGTCCTGGACCTGCCGGCAGGCCTGGGTGAGCACCCAGTCGCCCAGTTCCAGGATCAAACCACTCTCCTCGGCCAGCGCCAGCAGCCGCTCCTGTGTGATCAGGCCCAGTTCAGGCAGCTCCCAATGCATTGACACCGCAACCGCATCGAGGCCATCCGTGCTCATGTCCATGCTCGGACGGTACTGGAGCTGGATTTCAGATGTACCGAGCGCCGCACGCAGTCGCGCCAACAGTTGCAGGTGCTCGCGCGCGACCTGCTCCGGTGCGCTCGACAGGATCTGGAACCCATTGCCACCCCGGCGCTTGACCTGCCTCAAGGCCGATTCGGCATTGGTCAGGAGTGCCCGGCGATCCTCCAGCAGTTCGGTGCTCAGGGCAATGCCGGCGCTGAAACTGACATGCAATTGATGGCCACGAATCCAGATCGGCTTGCTCATCAGCGTTTTGAGCCGGTTGGCGATCTGGGGCACCTCGTCGCTGTCCTCGATATCCTCGAACAGCAGCGCGAATTGATCGGCGCGCAAGCGTGCCAGGGTATCTGAAGGGCGGATCGTCTCGCGCAGCTTGAGTCCGATGGTACGCAACAGATCATCACCGATCTGATAGCCGAGACTGGAATTGATGTGCGAAAAATGGTCCAGATCGACGATAAAGAGCGCCAGGAGCGATTCCTTACGCCGACCGAGTTCGATGGCATGCTCCAGACGTGACTCGAACAGCAGGTGGTTGGGCAACTTGGTCAGGGCATCGTAATGAATCAGATGCTCGGCCAAGCGCGGTGTCTCCGGGGAGGCCGTGCGTTCGGCGAACAGACCGACGAAATTGACCAGGCGACCACGCTGATCGAGCACGCGCCGGATGGTCAGGCGCTGGCGGTAAATCTCGCCATTTTTGCGCCGGTTCCAGATCTCGCCCTGCCAGGCTCCCTGTCTGAGCAGGCGCCGCCACAGGCTGATAAAGAAGCCTTGGCTATGCCATTGGGCGTTGAGCAGGCTTGGTTTCTGTCCCAGGATCTCGGATTCGGCATACCCGGTGATCTGAGTGAAGGCGGTGTTGACGGCGACCACGATCCCCGCCGGGTCGGTAATCAGGACGCCCTCGGAGGTTGCCGCATAGACGGCGGCCGATTGCAGCAGACGGCGCTCGACATCGCGAATGGCGCTTACGTCACGCACCTCGATGACGATGCCGGTGACGAGTTCTCCCTGGGCGTCACGACAGGGGAGCAGTCGGACTTCATGCTGGCGCGGCTCATCGTGCTCACGGGTTTCGAGCCAGTCCTCGACGATGGTTTGCGCCTGATCGAGACAGGCGCTGAGATGGTGGTAGAGCAGGGTCGTGAGCGGACTCTCGCCACACAGACTCATGAAGGGCTGGCCGATGGCGTCATCCAGCTGGCGACCAATGGACTGGAGAAAGGCGACGTTGGCAGTCAGCAGTCGACCGCTGCGATCGACCAGGGCGATGCGATCGGGCAGGGCCGCAACGATATTGGCGTAATGCGCCAAACCTCGCGCGTCCGTGGGTTGAACGTCGAGACCAAGCGAATCGTCTGGTGAGCGGGTTTCGTCATGATCGGGCATCGCGGCATACACTGGCATGGATTCGAGTCGAGGTACCGATGGCAAGAGATGGAGCGATTGTGCCGCTGTTGCGTTCACTCAGGACGAGAGCTCAAGTATATCCCTATGGATCGCATCGGAAAGTACACACATGCATCTGCCATACGCTCGCTGTTCCTTGAGACGCACGCTTGGGTTTCTGTCTGGCCGCTAAGGGCCTTATACTGCACAGCCGACAAAACAATACTTCAGATTGAATTTCGAGACGAGGAGCAGTATGCACAACGGCACCACCCTGACCCAATTCATCATCGAGGAGCAGCGCCACATCGCCGGCGCTACCGGTGATTTCACCTCGCTGCTCAACGATGTGGTCACGGCCTGTAAGGTCATCAGCCACATGGTCAACCACGGCGCCCTGGTCGGCGTCCTGGGCAGCGCTGAAACCGAGAATGTCCAGGGCGAGACTCAGAAGAAGCTCGATGTGCTTTCCAATGAGGTCTTCATCAAGTCCAACGAATGGGCCGGACATCTGGCGGCCATGGCCTCCGAGGAGATGGACGAGATCTATCCCATCCCCACCAAGTATCCGCGCGGCAAGTATCTGCTGACCTTCGACCCACTCGATGGCTCCTCCAACATCGACGTCAATGTCTCGGTCGGCACCATCTTCTCGATCCTGCGCTGTCCGGGTGGCGGCGAGGAGGCCACCGAGCGCGATTTTCTCCAGGCCGGCACCCAGCAGGTCGCGGCCGGCTATGCCCTCTACGGCCCCTCGACCATGATGGTCCTGACCACCGGCAATGGCGTCAACGGCTTCACGCTCGATCAAAACATCGGCGAGTTCATCCTCACTCACCCCAGGATGCAGATCCCGGCCGACACCCGTGAGTTTGCGATCAACGCCTCCAACATGCGGTTCTGGGAACCGCCGGTCAAGCGCTATGTGCAGGAGTGCCTGGACGGCAAGGAGGGGTCGCGCGGCGAGGACTTCAACATGCGCTGGATCGCCTCCATGGTCGCTGAGGTGCACCGCATCCTGACCCGTGGCGGCGTCTTCATGTATCCCATGGACTCGAAGATGCAGGCCAAGGGACAAGGCGGCAAGCTGCGTCTGCTCTATGAGGCCAATCCGATGTCGTTCATCGTCGAGCAGGCCGGCGGCGGCTCGATCACCGGCACCGAGCGCATTCTCGAACTCCAGCCCGAATCCCTGCATCAGCGCGTGCCCGTCATCCTCGGCTCCAAGAACGAGGTCGAGCGCATCCTGAGTTATCATCAGCAGGATTGAGACGAGGGTCTGCGAGCGGCGTCCGGTGTCGATCGTCATGGGCGGTTTGGTTGTCCGATCAGCGTCATCCAGACACACCAGTGATGGGAAACCGCTTGCATGATCGATGAACTGCGTCGTGCGCCGTTGCTCTCGCGTCTCGAAGCGGCCCAGCTCCAACGGGTCGCTCGGCACGCGAGCCGCGTCAAACTGAACGCCGAGCAACTGCTCTTCAATCAGGGCGACCCGGCTACCCGCTTCTATTTACTGCTCTCGGGCCAGATGCGGCTGTTCCGCCTCTCGCCCGAGGGTGCTGAAAAGGTGATCGAGATCGTCAGCCCCGGCCAGACCTTTGCCGAGGCGCTGATGTTTCTCAATGCCCCCCGCTATCCGGTCTGCTCGGCGGCGCTGGCCGATTCCGAGCTGATCGCCATCGATGCGTCGGATTTCGCCGCCATGCTGCGCGAATCGGTCGAAACCTGCTTCGTGCTACTCGGCGCGTTGAGCCAGCGTTTGCGCGGTCTCATTGGCGAGATCGATGACCTGACCCTGCACACCGCGACCAGTCGTGTCGCCCGCTATCTCGCCTCGCGTCTGCCGTCGGGGGCGCCGTCACTCGAACTCGATGTGCGCAAGGGAGTGCTGGCCTCGCGTCTGTCGGTACAGCCCGAGACCTTCTCGCGTGTCATCAAATCGCTCAGCGAGCAGGGTATCATCCGCATGGACGGCAGCCTGGTGAACGTGCTCGACCCGCGTGCACTTTCGGAGATCGCCGAGTTGACCGACGCGCTCGAACCCGGACCCGTTTCGATCGGTACCCTGGGGTCGCAGCGGCCCTGAATTCAGCACAAGCAAAGGAGTTCCTGCATGAAACGCTCGCCCCTGACAACCGTCATTTCACTGGCACTGCTGCTGTCGGGCAGCGCTCTGGCCGACGACCAGGCACTGCGCGAGAAGGCCGCGCGGGCCGGACTGGCCCCGCTGCCGGCGACGGCACCCGATCCGGCCGGCAATCCGGTCACCCCCGAGAAGGTCCAGCTCGGCAAGAAGCTGTTCTTCGAGCCGCGTCTGTCGGCCAGCGGGCTTATCAGTTGCAACACCTGCCACAACCTCGGGATGGGCGGTGACGACAATCTGCCGACCTCGGTCGGTCACGGCTGGCAGAAGGGACCGCGTAATGCGCCGACCGTCTACAACGCGGTTTTCAACCGGGCACAGTTCTGGGATGGACGCGCGGCCGACCTCAAGGAACAAGCCAAGGGACCGATCCAGGCCGGGGTCGAGATGGCCAACAAGCCCGAGCAGGTCGTAGCCACGCTCAAGAGCCTGCCGGAGTATGTGGCCTGGTTCAGCGACGTTTTCCCCGGCGAGGAGGATCCCGTCAATTTCGAGAACGTCGTCAAAGCGATCGAAGCCTTCGAGGTCAAGCTGGTCACGCCTGGTGCGCCCTTCGACCGCTTCATGACGGGGGCTGACACCGCGATGACCGCTGAGCAGAAAGACGGACTGGCACTGTTCGTCGATCGTGGCTGCACGGCCTGTCACAACGGCGTCAACGTCGGTGGACAGAACTATTTCCCCTTTGGACTCATCAAGCGCCCTGGGGCCGACATCCTGCCGCCGGCGGACAAGGGTCGCTTCGAGGTCACGCACTCGGCTTCGGATGAATACGTCTTCCGCGCCGCACCCTTGCGCAACGTCGCGCTGACCGCACCTTATTTCCACTCCGGTCAGGTCTGGGATCTCAAGCAGGCGGTGGGCGTGATGGGCACGGCGCAGCTCGGCACCGAACTCAGCGACGAGGAGGCAGGCCGGATCGTCGCCTTCCTCACGTCGCTTACCGGCGTGGCACCCCAGATCCTGTATCCGGAACTGCCGGTTGAGACCGCCGCCACACCGCGTCCGCAACTCTGAGGCGATACGCCATAAGCAACGAGTCCATCCCCGTTGGGATGGACGACGCTGTATCCATCTGAGCGAGTGCAGCAAGACCGAAGGGGATCTGTTCGTCGGCGGACGCGATCCCTGGTGCCAGTGCCGAGCGAGAATCGCGTCATGACCCGCTAACAATGACCGCCCCCAGTGTCAGGATCGCCGGGACAGACGTCGACTATCCCGACACTGGGGTCCGAGTCGCGGCTTAGTCGCCCTGTTCTCCTCGACTCAGGGCCAGGCTTCGTTCCGGGCGCGAGAAGTTGTGGCAGGCGGCGCAGTCCTTGCCTTCTTTGTCCACATGGCGCTCATGAACTCCGCTGAAGTCACGGTCTTCTCGCTCGTTCTCGTGACATTGGCTACAAATGGCGTCCGGATTACCGTTCAGGCTGGTGGTGCGCGTACCGATGACCACGCTTGGCAGGGTTCTGAGCTCGTAGCCCAGACCGGCCAGATCGAGCTGACGTGGACCACCGCGGAGCGCACTGTGACAGGATCCGCAGCCATGTGCGTCGCCGCCGAGGGCATTGTCCTCGGGTTCGACCCCGTGGTTAATGGTCTGGTAGGTGAACACTGGCACGATCGAGGTATTCAGTGGCATTTCCAGGTCTCCCGGCAGGCCATTGCAGACGCTGCTGGCAACGGCGTTGGGGGCGTCCAGGCCAAGACCCACCGCTACGGCTCGACAGAAACTCCCGGTGCGGAAGAACTCAAAGGTTGAGTGACCGACCAGCTTGTTCTCCAAGTCATTGCGGGCCAACTTGCTCCAGTGCGGCTTCATCGGATAGAGCTTGGCTGTCGAGCTAAAAACATCACCGTTGGGCTGACCAAGGACGTAAGCGGGGTCGCCGGCGTTGAAGTTGCCAGCGAAACCTGCGGCAATGGTCGCATCCAGCGGCACCGTTGGCACGCCATCCAGGGACTCTTCCAGATAGAGCACCTCGCTCGTCCCATCGAACCAGGCATAGGTCGGGATCAGCGACTCGGCGCCGAGTCCGCCCTTGTCCTCACGCGGCAGCCAACCGCCGCGCCCGTTGCAGGCCGCTGCAGACGGATGCGGATCCTGCCAGTCACGCGCAACTTCGGTGCCGACGCTGGCCTTGGCGTAAGACGGGATGTGACAGGTCTGGCAGGCGACCTTCATGGCGTGCTTGTCGCGACTGGCGCCATCGGTGCTGCTGAAGTCGCCGTGGGGGCGAGCGTCGTGGCAGCCACCTGTCTCGCAGGTAAAGCGGTCCGCCACGTCATTGGGCCTGAGATCGAGTCCGCGGCCGCGCATCCGATGACCTTCGCCGTTGGTGCCGACGGCGTTGTGGCAATCCGAACAGGTCAGATCCGCACCCTGTGGACTCATGTGCATGTCGAGCGTGACGCTGGGGTTCGCGTTCTCTTTGGACATGTCGCCGCGCTTAGTCCCGTCGCCGCCGCCGGCACCTGCATGGCAGTTGAGGCAGGACATCCGTGTGGTGGCGTGAACGTTTTGGGCCGCTTGCAGCGTGGTGATGGGCATGGGTGTCATTGGCACATCGCCCGGAAGGGTGTCGATGCCGGCCGGCAGGAACTGGAAGTCGCCGGTGACGGGGTCGACATTGGGAATGCCGGAGAAGCCAGTGCGCAGGACGGAGTCATAATCGGATCGGGCCAGATGCCCATCGCTGTCCTCAACCATGTTCAGCAGCGAGAAAGCCGAGAAGCCCAGGCCGCTCGCGGTCCAGTCCGGGAAGCGTTTGTACACCTCCTGGTGGCAGGTGAGGCAGTCGATGTTAGCCAGCTGGGCATGGGCCTCGGTGGAGTCTGGGGGGAGCCGTTCAAACTGGGACTGCGCCATCGGGAAACGGCCGTTGCCGACATGACAGCCAGCGCAGGTAAAGCGGGGCGAATTCTCGTGCGTGCCGCAGTAGGTGTTGATGCCGGTGGCAACCAACTCGCCAGCAGCCTTCGCCGGGCGCTCACCGGCCGCCGTGAAGTCGCCTGGGATGTTGGTGACGAAGTCGAAGGCGCCGCCTTGCTGGTAGTGCACCGAGCCGTGCATATCGCGCGCCTCGTCCTTATGGCAGGCGACGCAGACCTCGGGGCCTGAGTAGGCGGTGATGTTGCAGTGCTCGGAAATGGGGGAGGTGCAGCCGGCGACAGGCGTGTCGGAGACGGTTGCCGTCGTGGTCGACGGACTCGAGGTCGCACCGTCGTTGTCGGTGACGACCAGGGTCACCTGGTAGCTACCGGTTGTCCCATAGGCATGGCTTGGATTGGCGTCGGTGCTGGTGCCGCCGTCGCCGAAGGTCCAGGCGTAGCTGGCGATGCTGCCGTCCGGATCGCGCGAGCCGGCATGGCTGAAGTTGATCGCCGTGCCGGGCAAGCCGTTGTAGGGGCCGTTGGCATTCGCCGTTGGGGCTTGATTGCCTCCGCCGCCGGAACCCTTGGGCGCGCAATCAGAGGGGGCGCGATAGACGTCGCGTTCGGCCGTCTGGCCGTCGGACTGGATGGCACGCACCCGGCATGGCACGGGCCTGGGGCGCTCCTCGCGAATCGACCAGGAACCATCGCGGCCCTCGGCCTCGTCCCGGCCGAGCTGCTGTTCGGGATCATAGGCATTGACCAAGGTGACGCGTGATCGGGAGGTGGCCGTGCCGGAGGCATTCAGGCGTCGCTCTTCGCGGTCCCAGGAGGCTCGCTCGATGGTGATCTGACCTCTGGAATCACCATTGTTGCGGTCGTCGTCATCGGCATAGACCATGGCCGGCGATAGAAACGCCGCCGTGGCAAGCGCCGCCAGTATGAGCCGTGCCTGCACGAACCATCGCTTCTGGTGCCAGGGCCGCGCGCCCGGAACTTGTTGGTCTTTGACTGTCTTCATCACGCCACCCTCTTGATCGTTAACGCCGCAGCGGCTCTATGCACACCCATCGCAGATGGCGGCGTCCGTGGCCTGCGAGACCGGCGACTGGGCCGGCGTCAGTGAGTCGGTGCTGCAGCTGGAGTGCCATTTCAGAGTCTTCTCCAAGCTGTAACACTAACCAGCAACGCCTTAAGAAAACCTTAAGACGAAGGGCGTAATGTCGGAGAGGCGGACATTAATTTGAGGTGGCGTGCAGGCGCTCGCAGCTCCAGACACCTTTTTGGCGAGCGGCTGTGGTTCAAGCCGATCGGCGAAATCGGACCTCGACGAGTAGCCCCGAGCCGGAATCGGTATCGAGCAGCTCGATGTCCACGTCGAAGAGATCGCAGATCCGGCGCACGATCGAGAGACCCAGCCCGGCGCCGGGCTCGCTCTGGCCGACTGGTCGATAGAAGCGGTCGAAGACGCGCGTGCGGTCCGCGGCCGGTATGCCGGGCCCGGAGTCGAGGACATGGAGCAGGAGATGGTCGCGTCTCCCTATGACGATCACCCGGACCTGCCCACCTGCCTGGGTGAACTTGATGGCGTTGTCCAAAAGGTTGCCGATCAGGATCGCGAGCAGCGACGGCGGAATGTCTACAAGCGCGTCTTCGTCCAGCGGTGTTTTAAGCGTCAATGCAATCTTCGCGGTTCGCGCAACCGGCAACATGTCCTCGACGACCTGAGTGGCTATGGCGACAAGCGAGCAGCGCGTTGTCTCATCATCGCTGCCCCGACGGTGCAGACGCGAGAGAATGAGCAACTGCGAGATCAAGTGACTCGCCCGGTCGATACCGCAGATGAGCTGCGCCAGGGCCTCATTTCGCTCTTGCGCATCCTTGCTGCGCTGGGCGATCTGCGCATGGGTGCGAATGGCGGCGAAAGGGGTGCGCAGCTCGTGAGAGGCGTCGGCAGCAAAATGCCGCTCAGCACTCAGCGCCCGATCCAGCCGTTTCATGAGTCCGTTCAGCGCGGCGGTCAGCGGGCGGATCTCAGCGGGGATGTAGCGCATTTCAATGGGATCGAGCTGGTCGGCCGAGCGATGGGTGATCTGACTTCTGAGACGCCGCAGCGGACGCAGCCCTTCGGTCACCGCCAGCCAGATCAGAAGCACGGCCAGCGGCATCGACCAGAGAATCGGGCGCAGCGCATGGAGCGTCAGGTATTCGATCAGCTCCGAACGAATGGCGTAGCTCTGGCCAACGTAAAGCATCTCGCCAGGATTGTCTGTCGGCAGTCCGAAGACGCGCCACAGCGCATCGGCGATCATGTGATTGGAAAAGCCCGGCGCATGGCCAAGCGGCTCGTCCGGTGCCGCGCCAAAACGACTGATGAGTCTATCGTTACGCCAGAACTGAAAACTGATCATCGACTCATAGGCGTGGCCGATCGGCAAGAGTGCTTGGGAGGCACTGACGACATCGGGCAGATTGCCGGCCTGCATGATCTGTCCCAACACATGCGCGGTTTGGGCGAGCTGGGCGTCCATCAGCTCCCCCACCTCGTGATTGGAGCGATCCACGGACACGAACGCGACGGCGATCCAAATTGTCACCCAGACGACGAGCAGCGAGAGCAGGAGTCGATGTCTGATGGAATTCATGATGACGGGTGAGAGACGAGGGTGTAGCCGACGCTCCGCACGGTCAGGATACGCTGTTTACCGAGCTTGGCGCGCAGATGATGGATGTGCACTTCAAGGGCGTTACTCTCGAGTTGATCCTCCCAGCCATAACCGGCGGCCAGGAGTCGCGCCCGCGGAACGACATGATCAGCCCGTGCGATCAGCGTCTCGACCAAGGCGTACTCCTTCGGCGAAAGCGGCACGCCCTCACCGTCCAGGCTCACGCAACGGTCTTGGGTGTCGAGCTCCAAGGTGCCCGCGCGCAGGATTGGGGCCGCATGGCCGCAGCTTCGGCGCGTCAAGGCACGGATGCGGGCGGTCAGTTCGTCCAGATCGAAGGGTTTGGCCAGGTAGTCGTCCGCCCCCGTATCGAGTCCGATTACCTTATCCGCCAAGGTGTCACGCGCCGTCAGGATCAGAACGGGAATCATCAGGCCGCCGGCGCGCAAATCGCGCAGTAGGGACAGGCCGTCTCGACCGGGAAGCCCCAGGTCGAGCACGGCGACATCGAAATGCTCAACCCGCAGGGCATGCTCCGCAAGAGCGGCCGTCTGGACCCAATCGGCGGCGTAGCCGTCTTGGGCAAGTCCGGTCTTGAGTCCCGGGCCGAGCAAAGGATCGTCTTCAACAATCAGGATGCGCATGATCTTGATCAGGATAGCCCATTTAATTGCTGCACGTTGCTTCGGTTTGTTACCGATGTCGTGATCGACCAAGATGAATGATCGGAGAAGGAACGGCCAATGGGTGAGAGCCAACTCAATAGGTGTCCATCGCTGTTTTTGAGCCGCACCCTTGCGCAATGTCGCTCTGACCGCACATTATTTCCACTTCGATTCAGTCTGGGGTCTCAACCCCAGATCCTGTATCCGGAACTGCCGGTCGAGACCGCCGCGACACCGCGTCCACAACTCTGAGGGAATACGCCATGAGCAACGAGCCAATCACCGTGTTTGAGGGTCAGGAGATCGACGTCAGTTGGGATGAACGACTCTGTATCCATCACGGCGAGTGCGGTAAGGCCGAGGGGGATCTGTTCGTGGGCGGACGCGACCCCTGGTGCCAACCTGACGCCGTGTCGCGCGCCGAGGTGCGTGAGGTGGTCGAGCGCTGCCCGACCGGTGCGCTCAGCTATCGCGACAAGACCGGCGAGTCTGAGCCGGCGCCGAGCGAGAATCGCGTCATGGTCGCCAACAATGGTCCGCTCTATCTCAGCGGCGATCTGGAGATCGAGGGCGCCTCGGAAGACATGCCAGGCGTGCATCGGCGCGTTGCACTCTGTCGCTGCGGGGCGTCCAAGAACAAGCCGTTCTGCGACAACAGCCATGTCGAGGCGCGTTTCGAGGACAGCGGCGCGGTCGGTGTACGCGGACCTGGACTGAGCGAGCACGGCGGTCCGCTAAAGGTGCGGGCGATGCCCGATGGTCCGCTCAAGCTCGAAGGCAATCTGACCATCCTCGCCGGCTCCGGGCGCGAGGCCTGGGAGGGGACGCAGACGGCGCTCTGCCGCTGTGGCGCATCCAAGAACAAGCCGTTCTGCGATGCCAGCCATCGCGCGGCCGGGTTCAAGTCGGACTGACGCGCCAAGACACAACGCGCACGAATGGCCTATGCTGACTCTCGCCAACCACCCAACGGGAGTCAGCGATGCAAGTCACCGCCTTTCTGCTCGGCATGCTCGTCTTCGTCGTCTACACGGTCCTGATCCGCGCCTTCTACACCGTCAAGCCCGATGAACGGGCCATCCTCACCTCCTTCGGACGCGCCCAGCGGATCGGGCGTCTCATGGTCGAGGACGACTCGCTCAACGACGAGGAGAAGCAACGCTACCGCTTCCCGCGTCTCCAGGTCATCGGCCCCGGCGGTCCCTATTTCAAATGGCCCTGGCAGGAGGTCCACAAGGTCCGGGTCGTGACCGAAGCCATCGACCTGACCTGGGATCCGACCAAGTCCCAGCACACCATCGAGGCCGTGACCAAGGACAACCTCACCACCGGCGTCGGCGGTCAGATCCGCTTCCGCGTCTCCGAAAACAACCTCTATGCCTATTTCTTCGGCGTCGACAAACCGCTGGAGCATGTCATGGGCTATTTCATCTCGGTGCTGCGCGAGCGCATCGCCAACTTCGTCGATCCCAAGGGCGAGAGCCTGGTCGGCGACACTGAGCTGAGCACGGGCGGCGCGGTGGCCGAACTCTCGGAAGGCGTCTCCATCAACGACCTGCGTAAGAACCTGCCGCTCCTCAACGACTACATGGAACAGCAGTGCCGCTCGACCGGCGCCCGCTATGGCATCGAACTCGACGCCGCGCTCATCACCCAGATCGACCCGCCATCCGAGGTCGACCGCGCGCTCTCAGCCATCAACACCACGCGCAACCAGGTCGCCGCTGACATCTCGACGGCCCGCGCCGATGCCGAGCAGCAGATCACCATGAGCAAGCGCGCCGTGGAGATCGCCCGCAACAACGCTCAGGCCGAGGTCGCACCCTTGAAGGAACTGGCCAATACGCTCGTCCAGATCAAGACCACCGGCGGGCCGGGCGCACTGCGGACCTATATCCGCAATCTGCGCGTACCGCTGCTCGGTCGCGCCACGCGCATCGTGCAGACCGCCGCGCCCAAGTAACGCGACCCCGGAGGCCCTCGTCATGTTCTTCGATCTTGATTTTTCGTTCGGTCCAATTTTCGCCTTCGTGATCGGCGTGCTCTATATCCCGATCCTGCTCGCCATCGCGCGTGCGCTCGGACTCTATGCCATCGTGCGCGAGCGCGAGGCACTGGTGTTCACGCTGTTTGGCAAGGTGCTCGGCACGCTCGACGAGCCGGGACTCCGCTTTCCGCTCGGCTATTTTGGCGCCAAGGCACTGCTGGTGCCCTTCTTCGGCAAGCTCTATAAGGTTCCGACCTGTCTGCGCCAGCACTATCTGCGTGACCAGATGGTCAACTCGGAAGAGGGCACGCCCATGGGCGTGGGCATCTGGTACGAGATGCAGGTCAGCGATCCGGTCAGCTATCTGTTCAGCAACGCCAACCCCGAAGGCTCGCTCCAGGCCAATGTCGCCAGCTCGACCATCTCGACGCTCAGCAATCTGGAGATGGACAAGATGCTGGAGGACCGCCATCAGCTCAGCCGCCGGGTGCGTGCCGCCGTCTCGCCGCTCTCGGAACACTGGGGCTATGCGCTCGGCTCGGTCTATATCCGCAAGGTGGCATTCACCGACCGCCAGATGGTCGACAACATCACCGAAAAAGTGGTCAAGCGCCTGGTGCAGGTCACGAGCGCCATGAAGCAGGACGGCGACAACCGCGTTGGACTCATCAAGAGCGAAACGGCCTACAAGGTGTCGCAGAAGATGGCCGAGGCCGCCGCCGCGCGTCCGGCGATCGTCGGCGAGGCACTCAACACCATCGCCCAGCAGGATTCCGAGGTGCTGAACGCGGTGATGGAGGTCATGGAGACCGAGCAGCTCATCGCCTCAGGCGCCGAGGTCGATGTGCTGCCGGTTGACTCGGAGATCCTGGTCCAGTTGTAGGCGATGTCGTGCGTCTCCTGACTGTCAGGTCTCTGTGATCGGGGCGGGCGCCAGCAGCGTGGTCAGGCTGTCCTCATGGAACTGAATGCGGGCCTCGGTCGCGGACAGGCGCATCTCGGCTTCGCGCCGTTCACCGGCGTTGGCTTCCAGTCGCCGTTCGAGTAAGCCCAGTGTGTCCTTGAGCTTGGCCAGTTGCTCCGCCTCGGCGCGCTCGGACTTGTCCACGGCCTTGAGTTCGCGCTCGATCTCGCGCAGGAGCGGACCATCGGTGCGATGTTCCGAGCGCGGCCAGAAGCGGCGCTTGCGCGTCTCGTGCGCCTTGGTTTCGGCTTGGCGCCACGCCAACTGTTCGCGCAGAGTCGTGGCCCGATGACGGCGCTCGGCTAGCTCGACTTCGCAGACTGCAAGACCCGAGCGCGTCGCGGCGATCTCGTCCTCCAGCTTGCGTCCAGTCTCGCGCAGACTCTGGCGTTCGGTGCGTTGCTTGGTCTCGATGCCGCGTAGACGCGCGAGTTCGTCGCGTGCGGCACTCATCAGCGCCTTGCGGTTCTCGCGCTGGCGGCGCTGTTCGAGCTCGGCGAGCTGGCGCTGATGGGCCAGCTGCTCGGCGACCTCGGCCTGACGGACGCGCGCCTGACTGCGTTCGCGCACATGCTCGATTTCCTGCTCGCGCAGACGGATGGCTTCGAGCGCCTGCTGGTGTTCATGATCCAGCTTTTCACGCTCGCGGCGCAGCTCATCTTCTTCGTGCAGACGGCGCAGATTCCAGTCCTGACGCGCCTTCTGGAGTTCGACAGCCAGCTGGATGCGGCGCTGATCCTTGAGTGCCTTGGTCTCGGTGGCCAGTTGCGCCTGGAGCTGATTGGTCCGCACCTCCAGCTCGCGCTCAAAGGCCGCCAGTTCGCGTTCACGCCGCCGCCGCGCAAACAGCAGCTCGTCTTCCAGGTTCTCGCGTCGATGGGCGAAGCGGTCGCGCTCCAGCTCGCGCTCGGCCAGATAGTGCAACAGCGGCTCGCGGACCTCGACGATGGCCTGACGCTCGGCGAAAAAGGCGGTGGGGTCTTTTTCATACGCCAGCCACAGTCGGGTGAACTCGACCGAGTTGAGCCTGTGCCCGGCCTCCGCCGGTGCGAATCCGGGGATGTCGTCGAGTCCACCGTCCAGATATTTGCGGTACTGCATCTGGAGGGTTTCGCTGAAATAGGCGCGTACCGACCCCGGCTCGAACAGCTTGAGCGCGATCAGCGACAGAAAGAGCACGCCGAGCGTGGCCTGGGCGAAGCCCTCGACCGTCTCGAAGTGTGGTACGCCCTGTTCATCCGGACTGTCCTGGAGCGCCTGGAGCGCCTTGGAGCGGGCGGCGAAGGTCAGGCGCGGCGGATTGGGTTCGAGCTGCTGGGCGGCCAGCTCAGTGGTAATCGCGTCGATGCGCGCCTGGTGCTCCTCGCCGAGCCGTTGCAGGGTCTCGGTGCGTTCGCGCCGTGTTTGCTCCCAGTCGTTGAGACGTCGGTCGAGTTCGCCTACACGCCTGTCGAGTTCGGACTGTTTGGCCTCCAGTTGGCCCGCCAGTAACTGGGCGTTGGCCTCCCATTTGCGCGCCTCGCGTCCACGCCCTTCAGGACGTCCGTCACGGCCGAGGATCTCGTCGCCGACGCGCTGCTGGGCGGCGAGCAGATCGCGGCGCAGCAGCTCCAGTTCCGGCGCGAACTCGCTCTCGATCTCAGTGCGGCGTTGACGCTCGCGGCTGATCGATTCGGTCAGACGCTCGATCTCGCGCGCCAGCGGTTCGACGCGCGCACGATAATTCTGCTCGATCTGGGTCGTGCGTTCGGCGATCCGGGCCTTGAGCTGGGCGTCGCGCTCGGCGTAATACTGTTCGACCCGCTGCTGATGGTGGGTGGCGATGTCGTCGGCACGGATGAGCTTGCCGAGAAAGGGCGCGGTGACATAGAGCGAGAGCGCGACGATGGCCAGCCGGGCGAGAAAGCCGAACATCCAGCGCACCAGGGCGAAGAAGCCCTGATTGGCGCCCGGATTCCAGCGCCGCGCGCGCGCCATGGGACGCTCGGACATTACCAGCGAGGCATCGATGATCCAGACGACCGAGAAGATCAGCACGAACAGCAGCAGCCCGGCGAAGGGCCGCAGCCAGGCGCTGTCCTGGGGCACGATACTCGCCCCGACCAGTCCCCAGACCAGACCCTCCAGGGTCGCCATCAGCAGGATGATGGTCCAGGCAAAGCCCAGCCAAACCTGCACGGCGGGTGTCAGCAGGCTGTCGCCATAGGGTTTCAGACGCAGATGATCCCACACGCGGCGCGCGGGGACGGGCGGGCTGGCTTGGTTTCCCGTCGTGTCGAGAGCAGTTTGGCTGGAATCGTTCACAGCGGCTTTGGGTCGATAGTCAGTATCTTGGTTCAATCGCTCGATCACGCGGCTTGCGTCCCATAGTGCCCGCAAGCATCATGTCGGGCTTTGCAATGTATCTAGAGGCCAGCATTTAACCATGGATCGCTTGACACTGAGTGCCATCATCGCTTCTGCCGCCTTCCTGGTCTTCCTGATCGTGACCCTGACCTGGCACAACGACGAGCTGCGTCCGCGTGTCTGGCAGCTCAACGAGATCCTGGAGCAGGATCCGATACTCGCGGACTATCCCTATGACTTCAAGGTGCTGCTCTTTCTCAATGGCGTCGCCACCCTGACCAGTCCCCAGGGGTCGTCGGATGTGCCGCTGCGGCCTTTTCTGAACCGCATCGATCCGTCGCTGGCCGACAAGCCTGCTGACGCGCCCGAGGTGGTCGAGGCCGAGCGCCGGTTCCGCGCCATCGAGATGCAGGCGATCAAGGTCATGATCAGTCTGCCGGACGTCGATTCGGTGGTCTGGGCACTGGACCGGGCCTGGTATCACAAGAACCGCGTCCCGCTGCCGAAGTAAAACGACACGGGGTGAAGTGAATGGTTCACTTCCAGGTGTTACTCGGCCTCGGCGGGTTGATCCTGCTGGCCATGCTGATCGAACTGGCGCGCACGCTTGGCTGGCGCCGGCCGCGCCCCTATGTCTTGCCCGAGCCGCTGCTCACTGTGCCCGAGCGCGCCCTGCTGTCGGTGCTGGAGCATGTCCTGGGCGCGGACTACCGCCTTCTGGTCCGGGTGCGCGCGGCCGATGTGCTGGATCTGGCGCCGCGTCTCAGGCGCCGCGAGCGTGAGCGGGCTGCCGAGCGGCTGGAACGCTATCGCTTCGATTTCCTGATCTGCGAGCGCGAGACCCTGAGCCTGCGCTGTGCCGTTAATCTGGCACCGCGCCGGCTCTGGCGCAAGACGCCAGGCACGGATGGCCTGGATCGAATCTGTAAAGCCGTCGATCTGCCGCTGGTGCGCTTGATCGAGCAGCCGCATTACGCGATCGCCGAGGTCGAGGCGCGACTGCGTGAGGCCCTGTCCGGTTCGGCCCAGCCGTCCGAATCCTCGCTACGGCTGGAACCCGAACTCACGAAGCCGCCCGTGTTCGATGACGAGCCGCGTTTCAGAATCGACCTGGACCTCGACGACCCGTGATACGTTCCAGTGTGGGCTGGGCTTTTAGCGTGGAGAGACGACATTCATGGCAACGGCACCGTGCCTGCGAATCGGATCCGTTCTGGTCATTGCGATCTTCAGTGCGCCGCTGAGTACATGGGCCGGTGCTGATCGGGGTCGCCTCGAGAGCGACCAAAACGCGCAGGCGGATTTGTTGTCCGTGCTCGATGATATGTCGACCCTGGCGACCAAGACACGCCTGAACGCCGACTATGTTCCGGGGATTCTGAGCGTCCTGAACGGCGATGAACTCATCGCGCTGGGGGTACGGACCGTCTGGCAGGCTCTGGAGCTGGTCCCCAGCGTGCAGATCGACCGCAATAACAATGGCGGGCTGCGCGTGGCGATCCGCGGTTTCCAGCACAGCAACGGCAACGTCAAGCTGCTGCTCAATTCGGTGGCGATGAACAATGCCTACGCCGGCTATTCCAACATCCTCTACATCCCGATCGAGCAGGTGGAGCGCATCGAGGTGATCCGCGGTCCCGGCTCGGCGGTGCATGGTGAGTTCGCCTTCGCCGGCGTCATCAACGTCATCACCCGCCAGAATGAGAATCGCGTCTACGTGCAGGCTGGAAGCGGTGAAACCTATGGAACGGGCGCCGTGCTATCGGCGCGATCGCCTGACGGGGACTGGCGTCTCAACCTGAACGCCTCGGGCTGGGACCGGCAGGGCACTGCGATCACGGCCGGACCCGACCGGCTCTACCTCCTGGGCCAGGGCGAGCTCTCCCAGGCGCCGGGCCGGATCAACAATGCCGAAAACTACCGGCTGGCCGTCTTTGCCCTGGATTACAAGACGCTCTCCGTGCTCGCTCAGTACAGCCGCAGCCAGGGCGGCACGTTTTTTGGGACATTCAACGTGCTGCCCGAGCCGAACACGGGCGCGAACGCCTCTCTGACCGAACAGACTCTGGTCCAGATTCGCCAGGGCTTCGATCCGACGCCGACGCTCGGCGCCGAGTTCAAGCTCACCTGGTCGGAGTTCATCGGCAACTGGGGGTTGGAGGCGCTGCCCGCAGGCACGTCCTTCCCGCTGGGATCGCAGAACGTCTATCCCGACGGCGTCTTCCTGGAGGACTATGTGCGCATCGTTCGCCAGGAGGCCGAGCTCGATTTCGACTGGCTCGGCTGGAGCGGGCATCGCTGGCAACTGAGCCTCTCGGCCGCCGAGGCACGCATTGATGACGCCTGGTGGGCCTTCAACGGCGATGCCGAGACTCTGGAGCCGCTCCCAACCGTGCATCGCTACAGCGGCGACCAGAACTTCATCGACGAGGGGGCGCGGCGTTCGATCTACAGCATCGCCGCGCAGGATCAGTTCCAACTCCTGGAGCGCTTGGCCCTGACGGCCGGTCTGCGCTATGACAACTACAGCGACACCGGCGACAATCTCTCACCGCGCCTGGCGGCCGTCTGGACCCTCAGCGACGAACACCTCCTCAAGGCGCAGTATGCCGAGGCTTTCTTTCCGCCGACCCTGTATCAGGTCTACGGCAACGCCAGAACCGGCGTGCGCGGCACCTTCTCGCTCGACCCCGAGACCGTGTCCACCACCGAGCTCGGTTACATCTTCCGGCGTGGTAGCCACGTCGGGCGCGCCACGCTCTATCACTCCAGGGTCAGGGATCTGATCGTCTTCGAGAACAACAGCAACGGCAACCTCTATGCCAACCGCGGCCAGGTGCGGCTCCAGGGCGTCGAGGCGGAATGGGAACAGCGGCTGAACTCGGCCTGGAAACTGACGGCCAACCTCAGTTACAGCGACACCCTGGACGAGGAGACCGGCGCTTCGCTGACCGGCGCGGCCGACTGGCTGGGCAACCTCGATCTGTTCTATCGTCCGCGCGCCGACATCCTGCTGAGCGGCCATTGGCGCTTTGTCGGCGACCGTCATCGCGCGGTGGACGATCCAAGACGCGACCGGCTCCCAGGTTATCAGAATGTGTCACTGACCCTGAATTGGTTCGACGTCGGCACGCCCGGTCTGACACTGCGCGCGGGTGTCGACAACCTCCTGGGACAGCAGATCAAGTCGCCCGCTGCTGCCTATACGTACATGGACGATTATACGCAGCTGGAGGAGCGCACTTGGTGGATACAGCTCTCCTACCAATGGCGCTAGCGCGTCTTCCCGGTGCCTGACGCCTGGACCAGGGTTGCAAGACGCAACAGCTTGGAGCTGATCTGGATGCCGGCGCGCGCGGCGGCCTCGCTATTGATCATGGGATGCAGCCGCCCGTTCTCGCGCACCATGGACAGGATCCCGCCGGCCCGCACCATGCCTTCCGTATCGCCGACCGTGAGCACGGGCGCGCCATCGACCTCAGCAAGCACCCGAGATGCGGATTCAGCCGCGCGATGATCGAGATAGAGGATGTGGCAGCGGCGCCACGGTATCTGTTCTTGGTCGTTGGCAAGCTGCAATGGCCGGCCCGCGACCTGCTCGCCGGCCAGGGTTCGTTTCAGACTGGAGGACAGCTCCGGACTGCCGAGCACGCAATAGCGCAGCGGCGCGGACGCCGAGTCGAACGCCGAGGCGGGCCACTGCATGAAGAACGCGAAGTTGAGTAGAAAATTCGCGCGTCGGTCGATGTCTTGGAAGGACTCATAGTAGCGCGCCTCTTCAAGAAAATAAGGCTTGAACTGGACGCCGGCGCGCTCGGCCTGGGTCAGGTTGACGATGGGCAGGATGCGCTCGGCCACATGGAGGCCAACCACGGCGCCATCCTCGACGGCGCCATCGAAGGGCGAAAAGACCAGCGTGCGTTGACGCTCGGACCAGGCGCGCAGGCGGCCGGGGTTCAGACCGACGCTGGCGATGAAGATGCCGCCTGGATGCGGGCCGGTATAGGCATCGAGATCCGCCGCTGTGAGCACTTCGACCTGGAGCCGATGTCCCCGGACCTTCGCCGCAGACTTGAAATAATCGGCCGCCTGAAGCGCGGAGTTACTGGGGCCATCGTAGACCACCAGCACCAGCAACCGTCCGTCCGGGCCGAGTGCTGTTTCGAGCGATTCCAACGCGCCGATACTGACCGGGAAGAGTTTCAGACCCAGTTGCATCCGCTGCTCGTCCTCGTGCCACAGGGTCTGACCACGGCCCTGGCCTTGAGCGTCCTCGGGCAGGAGCAGCATCTGAACACAGAGGAGGAAACCGAGCAGTGCCGCGCATCCAGTCTTTGCCAAGCCCCGATTCGGTCGGGCGCGGTCTGGATACGCGATGCTCAAGGGGGTCATCTCAAGCGTCCGAATCCAGGCGTTCGAGCCGCTCGTCGAAGCACAGCGCATCCAGGGCGAGCGCCTCAGACGCTCGGGTCGATCCACACCTGGCCATCCATGACCTTCACCGGAAAGACCCGGATCGGGCAATCAGCCGGCTCATCGAGTGGCTCGCCGGTTTCCAGACTGAAGCGGCTGCCGTGCAGCGAGCACTTGATCCGGTGGCCGTCGAGACAGCCGAATGACAGTGGATAGTCTTCATGGCTGCAATTATCTTCGACGGCATGATAACGCCCTTCGACGTGCGCGAGAATGATATCGTGCCCCTTGATGCTAACCTTGATGAATTTACCTTCGGGAATGGTATCGCAGGCCGCGACAGCAACGAAATGCTCCGACATCAGCGCATCCTCCGCGCGGCGCGACCCGAGTCGAGCACGTCGCGGACGCGATCCGCAGCGACCTCCAGTGAACGCTCGCGTCCCAGATGCCAGAGGATGAGCGCGCCGGTGCACACCAGGCTGTCGTAGGTTGCTCCTTTGACGCCGGTGAGTGCGGCAAGCCCTGCTTCGGCCGCGGCTTGGGCGGTGGCCTCGACATCGACCGCCACCGCGATTTCATCGCCCGGACGCAGCGTCTGCGGCAGATCATCGGGCAGCGGCACCGCGCGCACGGTCTGCTCGATGCCGAGCGTGGTCGGATCGATCTCGAAGGACTGCTCCTCGGCCAAATGCTGATAGCTGAAACAGACGCCCTTCTGCCGCAGCGAAGGGATGACGCCACCCTCGACGCCCCGGATCAGGAGTGCTGAGTCGAAGCCGGCATGGCGCGCGAGCATGGCATAGATGCGCGGATAGGGCTTGTGGACATAGCCAGTGACCAGATGCGTATGCTTGCGCCCGTGGATGGGACGCGCCAGCACCTCGGTGGTGGTGATGACCTGACGCTTGACGATGGTCGAGCGCAGGTCGACCAGATTGTGCAGCGGGGCGCAGAAGGCGCGCTGATCCACATAGCTCCAGCCGAGTTCGGGCTCGGCGAGCCGCTCGGCGGCCTCGACCGGGGTCAGATCGACCGGCACGCCAGCGGCCTCCAGCACATGCCGATGGGTGACACCGAACTTGGGTCCGACCGCGTGCGCACCATGGCTGATGCTCGCCACGCCGCACTCGGCCAGCACGGGCATCAGGAAGGGTGCGGCCGGCAGACAGCGGTTGTAGCCGTCGTAGGGATCGGCGATGTCGACCACCTCGTCGACCCCGGCGACCACATGGCCGGTCGCTTCGCGGATCGCATCCAGTACGCCCTTCATCTCGTCGTCGGTCTCGCGCTTCATGCGCAGCGCGATCAGAAAAATTCCGGCCTGAACCGGATCGACCGCGTTGTCGAGGATGGCGCGCATTCCGGCGCGCGCCTCTTCCACCGAGATGTCCTTGGACAGTTCGGGGCCGGTGGCGATGCGTTGGATGATCGAGCGCATCTGGGTCTTGGGGTCATCAGTCTGGGTCATGATCTGTCCTCCAGGAGGTCAATTGTCATCGTGAGTTCACTCGAAGCAAACCATATTGTGAATCCAAGCGGCATTCTCAATTCTCAATTCTCAATCGCGGAAGCGTCGCGCCAGATCATCATAGGCATCGATGCGCCGGTCGCGCAAAAAGGGCCAGAGTCGCCGGACCGGCTCGGTGCGTGCCAGATCAACCTCGGCAACCAGTAGCTTGGGTGCCTGATCGTCGGCCTGCGCGAGGATCTCGCCCTGGGGTCCGCAGACGAAGGAACTGCCCCAGAAGCGCGTCCCCGGCGTGAGGCCGTTCGGATCGGACTCATAGCCGACGCGGTTGCAGGCGGCCAGACTCAGACTGTTGGCGATGGCGTGCCCGCGCTGGATGGTGACCCAGGACTGGATCTGGCGTTGCTGCTCCTCCGGCGTGTCGTTGGGATTGCTGCCGATGGTACTCGGCGCGAGCAAAATCTGAGCGCCGCCGAGCGCCATGGCGCGCGCCGCTTCCGGAAACCACTGATCCCAGCCCATCAGCACGCCCAGACGTCCCACGGCGGTGTCGATCGGATTGAAGCCCAGATCACCCGGCGTGAAATAGAATTTCTCGTAACAGCCGGGAACGTCCGGGATGTGCATTTTGCGATAGATCCCGGCCAGCGCGCCGTCGGCATCCAGAACCACGCCGGTATTGTGATAGAGACCGGGCGCACGCTGCTCGAACAGCGAACCCACGATCACCAGCTCCAGCTCGCGCGCCAGCGCGCTCAGACGCTCCGTAGTCGGGCCGGGGATGGACTCAGCCAGATCGAATAGATCCGGATTCTCGGTCTGGCAGAAGTAGGGACCGTTGTGCAGCTCCTGGAGCAGCACCAGATCGCAGCCACGGATCGAGGCCGCGCGGATGGCCGCTTCGCCGTCTTCCAGATTAGCGGCGGTGCTGCCTTGATCGGACTGCTGGACGAGCGCGAGTGTCAGGGACGAGCGGGGCATGGTGTCGAACCTCGGAATGTTTTGATTCGGAGCGCAGCCTTGTTTATAACATTGCGCCGAACATTCGGTGATCTACAGCGCGGGCGCAAGGCTGGGATTGGCCGGGACGCGACGTTTTTCATAGGGCGCGAGAGACATGGCCAATTTTCAAACTCACCTCAATGTCGGCATCCTCGTCAGTGCCGCCGCCACGCTCTCGCTGCATGTGGCCGGTGTGGTCGAGCAGTCGCCGATGCCGGTGCTGTTCGTGCTGGGTGTGGCCGGCAGTCTGCTGCCGGACATCGACCTGGAGCGCTCCAAGCCGACCAGCTTGCTGTTTAACGTGCTGGGCGCGGTGCTGGCCTTCGCCGTCACGCTGCCGCTGACGGCGCGTTTTCAGCCGCTGGTTCTGGCAGCGATCTGGGCCATCGTTTTTCTGGCGGTGCGTTATGGCGTCCTGAAGGTCTTTTCGAGCTTCACCATCCATCGCGGGGTCTGGCATTCCTGGCTGGCCATCGCCGCCGTGTCGCTGGCCACGACCAATCTTGCCTACTGGGGGTGGGAGCACTCGGCCGAGCGCGCCTGGATCGCCGGCCTGATGGTCGGCATCGGCTATCTGACCCATCTGGTGCTCGACGAATTTTCAAGCGTCGATCTGTTCAACGCCAAGATCAAGCGCTCCTTCGGCACCGCGCTCAAGCCGATCAGTCTGAAATATCCCTGGAGTACGATCGCCATGGCTGGCGTGCTCGCGGCGCTGATTTCGGTCGCGCCGCCTGTCGAGGGGGTGCTGGAGCAGCTTGACCTCGATCCGCAGGCCACGCTGGTCGAACTGGAAACCTGGCTGCGCGAGGGGACGCGCTGGGCGGTCGGTCATTTGAGCGAGTGGTGGGAGCGGTTGAGCCAGCCGCTCGCAATGCAGGCGTCGCGCGGCTGATGGCGGACGTTCGATGGCGCGCGGTGCTGTACTCAGGGGCCGGTGTGCGCTAGATTATCGACCCTTTGCCTCGCGGCACGCGGTCGCGGGCTGACCACGGCATTACCAGCCTCCAGCAGGCGCGATTCAGACAGACGATCTCGGGGCTATGGATCTTAATTTTCTCGATTTTGAACAACCCATCGCTGAACTTGAGGCGAAGATCGAAGAGCTTCGGCTGGTGGGTCACGACAACGAACTCAACATCCAGGAGGAGATCGAGCGCTTGCAGGCCAAGTGCCGGACACTGACCGAGTCGATCTTCTCCTCACTCACGCCCTGGCAGATCTCGCAGTTGTCGCGCCATCCGCAGCGCCCCTATCTGCTCGATTATGTGCGGCGGGTCTTCGATGAATTCCACGAGCTGCATGGTGATCGCGCCTTCGCTGACGATCACGCCATCGTCGGCGGACTGGCGCGGCTCGACGGGCGTTCGGTCATGGTCATCGGTCATCAGAAGGGGCGCGACACTAAGGAGAAAATCCTGCGCAACTTCGGTATGCCGCGTCCCGAGGGCTATCGCAAGGCGCTGCGTCTGATGGAAATGGCTGAGCGCTTCCGGCTGCCGATCCTGACCTTCATCGACACGCCCGGCGCCTATCCGGGCGTCGGTGCCGAGGAGCGCGGCCAGAGCGAAGCCATCGCGCGCAATCTGCGCGAAATGTCGCGTCTGCGCACGCCCATTCTCTGCACTGTAGTGGGGGAGGGCGGTTCAGGTGGCGCGCTGGCGATCGGTGTCGGCGACTGGCTCGGCATGTTGCAGTTCAGCACCTATTCGGTGATCTCGCCTGAGGGCTGCGCCTCGATCCTGTGGAAGAGCGCCGACAAGGCGCAACTGGCGGCCGAGGCCATGGCTATTACCTCCGAGCGCTTGATGGAGCAGGGGCTGGTCGACGAGGTCATCCCTGAGCCACTCGGCGGCGCACATCGCAACCCGGATGCCATGTCCAAGAGCCTGAAAGACGCGCTGCTTGCGCGTCTGGACGTGCTGGAAAAAATCGACATGGAGGCACTCATCGCCGCGCGCTATCAGCGTCTGATGGGCTTCGGGCGCTTCAAGGAAGCCTGATCCGGGCGGTTGGGGCCGGCTGGCGGCGTCCGTAGACAGCGACGACGTGACCACCGAGTTTTCGCCTGAAGCACTGCTGGAATGGCTCGCCCCCTGTGGGGCGATCCCGCATTACTGGATCGCCTATAGCGGGGGGCTGGATTCCACTGTCCTGCTCGATGCGCTTGTCGCAATCCGCGAGCGGCTGCCGGGCGAACCGGCGCTCGACCGATTCAGTGCTGTGCATGTCGATCACGGTCTGCACGCGGACTCAGCCGGCTGGGCCAGGCACTGCGCCGCCCGCTGTGCGGCGCTCGCCGTCCCGCTGCACGTCGAACGCCCGACCTCGACACCCCGCCCCGGCGAGAGCCTGGAAGCCTGGGCGCGCGCGGCCCGCTACGCTATCTTCCGTCGTCTGCTGGCACCGGGCGAATGCCTGCTCACCGCTCAGCATCGTGACGATCAGGCCGAGACGCTCCTGCTGGCGCTACTGCGCGGCAGCGGCCCGCACGGTCTGGCCGCGATGCCGGTCGTCGCCCCACTCGGCGCCGGACGGCTCGTCAGACCTCTGCTCGATTTCAGCCGCCAGTCGCTCGCCGACTATGCGCACCGCGAGGGTCTCGACTGGATCGAGGATCCCAGCAACGACCACACCGCCTTCGACCGCAACTATCTGCGCCATCGCGTGCTGCCGCTACTGCGCGCGCGCTGGCCGTCGGTCGCGACGACCCTGTCGCGCAGTGCGCGCCATTGCGCTGAGGCCGCTGGGCTGGTCGATCAATACGCGGAGCAGGCGCTTGCCGATGTGCGCGGTCGCCAGCCGGGCGCGCTCTCGCTGGCCGCGCTCGGGTGTCTTGAGCGTCCGCTGCGCAAGGCTGTAGTCCGGCGCTGGCTGGTGGAACGCGGATTCAGAGCGCCGGAGGCACGGCGTCTCGATCGTCTGCTCGATGAACTGCCTGCCGCCCGAGACGATGCCAATCCGGGCGTCGTCTGGGAGGGGTGTGAGGTACGGCGCTATCGTGGCGAGCTGCTGGCCTTTCGTCCGCTGCCGCCGCTGCTACCGAGCGAGACATGCATCGTCTGGCCGATCACGGCGGAACAGGGCGTCCTGGAGCTGCCGACTGGATTCGGGCAACTGGAATGGCGCCTGCGCCCTGAGGAAATGTCGCGCGTTGGGACCATCCCGGCGCCAGAGCGCAATATGCGTCCAGCATCGATCGGTGCGATGACGACGATCGAGCTTCAGATCCGCTTCGGTCAGTTCGGTCACAGCTGCCGGAGTGGGGCGAACCGCCCACGCCAAAATTTGAAAAAGTGCTTCCAAGCCGCTGGTGTGCCGGTCTGGCTCCGGCGTCATCTGCCCATGATCTTCCAGGGTGAACGGCTCATCGCCATCGCTGGAGTTGGGGCTTGCCATGGTCAGGCTGACGGGATCGGGCTAAGCTTCGAGCTTCTGTGGTCTGGATTTACCTGGGAGCCGGATTGGCCAGGACTCAGTCGCCCACTGGACGTCCGGGTGATTGACGACATTGGAGCTGGTGCAGCCTGACGCTGTTCATCCGTTGCATCAATAGAGCGCATTCATCATCCTGGCCCGATAGCGTGCGACCAGATCGTTACCGCCGCCGAGCAGATCGAACACCGCCAGCATCCCCTTGCGACCGGCATCCTCGCCATAGGCACGATCATGTTTCATCAGTTCGAACAGGTGTTCGAGCGCGGTCTCATAATCACCGCGCAAGACCCGATGAGCCGCAAGCTGATAGCGCGCCTCGCTGTCGCGCGGATCCGTATCGAGCCGTGCGCTCAGTTCGGCCTCGCCCGGTGCATCCTCAATGGCGCTGGCAAAGCTCAGCTGGCCGCGCAATGCCGCAACCTCGGGATCGTTGACGAATTCGAGCGGCAGACTGTCGATCGCCTCCAGGGCCTTGGCGACCTCGCCTGAGCCAGCCAGCCACTGCACCTCGATCAGCGGTAGACGCTTATTGTCGGGATCCTCGGCGCGCGTCTGCTCGATGAGTGCGCGCGCCCCCGCCAGGTCGCCGCTCGCCAGCGCCGCCTCAGCCCGCTGGAGCATTCCATCGGACGCGCGCGGGAGATGACGGTCGAGAAATTCACGCACCTGCGGCTCGGGCAGGGCGCCCATGAACTGATCGACGGCCTGACCGTTGCGGAAGAGCTGCACTGTCGGCAGGCTGCGGATGCCGAACTGGGCCGCTAGTGCCTGCTCGGCCTCAGTGTCGACCTTGGCTAGCAGAAAGCGTCCATCATATTGCTCGGCCAGCTTGGCCAGCATCGGCATCAGCATCCGGCAGGGCGCGCACCAGTCGGCCCAGAAATCGACCAGTACGGGGCGCTCGTAGGAACCCTCGATGACGACGGCCTGAAAGTTAGCGGCAGTGACGGTGACGACGTGCGGGGAATGGCTCATAGCAATATCTGGAACTTGGAAAGCAGTAGTGGAAATCGTGTGAGAGGGCGTCCGTGCCGCGCTCGCTCGCGGTCCTTGGTATGGAAACGCGCCTGTGGCTATTCAAAATAGCCATCGACTGGACGTGATTCAAGTGTCGCCCTTGATGATTCGAGCGACGAACTCATGACGATATGGCCATCCTCGTTGAGTTCGATTTTGTATGGAAGATCCTTGAGTACGGAGTCTTCCAAAACCTGGCTCCATTCCATGTCATCCTCCTCACTTTATATAGAGCAATCAAAGTCAATCGGGGAAAAACTCATCGTCTATGGCCTGCTCGAACGACCAGGGGCAGGATTCGGGAAAGGTGCTCTTGGGAAAGCCGGTCTCTTTGGCCGCGCCCATGATGGCATACTTGTAACCGCGTTCGATGGCCTCTGGAAGCTTGTTTTTGAGGCTTGGATTGTCGCTCAAATGGTCGCGCAGTTCCGCGCGTTGTTCTTCGATGCCGTATCTCCAGCTATTGCCGCGATAGCCGGGTTGGTAGTGCCATTTCAGCAGATGCATGAAGAGTACCTTCAATCGGCTCTCGAGTTCGCGCTTTTGATGCCGTCCCATGTCCTCGATTTTCTCGGCGATGCTCAGGATGTCGGCTTCGCTCAGTTTGCCGGCGCGGAGTAGTTCGGACTGTTGTTGCGTCCAGGCGTAAAAATCCTGTTCATGGAGTGATGTGTTTGGCGGATGAGCGGATATGACCATGTCTGGATCCGGTTCAGTCGTTGACGAACTATTTGCCCGGCTGGATTGTGTTATCGAAGACTTGATCAGGCGAAGAAGGCATCGGAGGCGCCGCAGCATTTTTTGTATTTTTTGCCGCTGCCACAGGGGCAGGGATCGTTGCGGCCTACTTTATCCGATAGCATGGGTTTGGGCGGATTCAGCATCCGCTCCAAATCGGAGATGTCTTCCGGCTTATCCGGCTCAAGCCCGATGATGTAATGCCAGCCATGCTCGGCACATGTTTCAGCGACATATCTGGCCGTTTCTTCAGAGTTGGTGCGGACGATGATCGGTCTTTTCTGCGAGCCCAGTTTTGCCATTGGAATCTCTTCAATGTTTTTCAATTGAAATTGCGTAAAAAATTAGAAAAAAAGAAAGCTGATCCCTATTTTCTTCTGATCAGACGCGAACATGTGTTGGAAATACAGGGACAAGCCTAGATTCCGCAATTTCGCCTTCATGACAGAAAAATCTCATTAGCCCTTCGCTATCGCAAATCCACACTTCCAGAGCGCCCTTGGCAAGATAGAGTTCGATTTTTTCACTCATCTCTCTTTCGGTGTTGCTGGGTAATCGAACTTCGATGCACAGTTCAGGGGCTTTCGGGTAAGGCGTCTCGAATCCAAATTTTTCGATGAACTGAGATGACGCCCAGCATACGTCCGCTACTTTGACGTTCTTGGATGTCTGGATGCTCGTCTCGACCAGGATGCCGCTGCCATCGATTTTTTTCGCAAGTTCCATGACTAGTCGCGATTGCAAATATCCATGGAGGTTAGACGCCGGACTCATGACGATATGGCCATCCTCGTTGAGTTCGATTTTATATGGAAGCTCTTTGAGTACAGGATCCTCCAAAACCTGGTTCCATTCCATGTAATCCTCCTCATGTCATGCCTTAAATTTTTCAAAATAGGCTGGATCTAAGTCATAGACTATGCGCTTTTTTACACCAAGTTCGACACGCTGAAACATTTCGACTAATTTGATTCCATCCACAAGCTCAACTTTTGGCGCACCCTCGCGATTTGCCTCCAAGATGGCCGCATTGGTGAAAGACGAGGTTGTGATGATTATTCCTTTTTCGGCCCGTCCAATCATGGCATTTCTGAAATCACCAACTTGAGAGCGTCCGACCAAATTGCCTTCGGCATAGCGTTTGCACTGAAACAGAACCTTGAAGCTCACGAAGGGGTTGATCTCAAGGGTGCCGAAACCATCAATGCCTCCGTCAGCAGATCCACCTGTGATCTCTACATTCTCGAAACCGGATTCACGTAGCAGCTCCCGGCATACTTTTTCGAAGCCAACCGGGCTCAAGGCCCTTAGCACACTTATCAGATTGAGTTTTTCATCAGCAGACGGGCTGTCTGGAGCTGGAACTTCGTCATCTATCGTATCAGGCTCATTGACGGTCTTTTGCTTTCTGTTCTCAGCGTGAACAGCAACCCACTTCTTGAATATACTTGCTGCCTCAGCTTCGGTAATGTGTGCGTTCCGACCTTTATCCGTTAGGGTCCAAGTGCCGTGCTTTGATGAATCAAGCATGCCTTCCCAAACTTAAATATTGCCGAGCCCAGGCAACTTGGTTGTGGAACCTACTGCCCCCTGACTTGAGAGTTTCATCTAATACACTATCTGAAAGATTAAGGTTTTTGGCGATTCGACTAGACACTTCATGTGGCCTACCTGAATCACCAAGGTCACGAAGAGCATCAAGAAGTGGCCCAAACCACTGCACGAACTCAGCTTTTGACTTGCGGGACATAGCATTCCTTTCTAACGGCTAACACTGAATCTAGGCCGCACTAGAGCGCTAATTTTCTAGACTGAACGCCGCCTAGTGCACGAGCTAGACCGCGAGAATGCAGCCAAGCAAACGAGGCTACACAGCCTCTCCCTGCTTCGCATACTCAATCCGTATCGACTCCATCGCCTGATCGACCTCATTCCTAAACGCCTGAATCTGCTCCAACTGCTCACTCGAATACATCGATTTGATCCGTCGCATCTTGGCCAGCAACGGCAGACGCTGCAATTCAGTCACCGGCACCCCGAGCTTGATCAACGCCTCACCACGCTTATAGATCGTAATCGCGAGATCCAGCAACGCATACTGCTTCGCCGGCGAGCAAAAGGTATCGATCTCATCCAGCGCACTCTGTTGCAACACTCCTTCCTTAATCAGCGACGCCCCCTCCAACTCCCACCGCTGCGCATCCGATAACGCCTCAGGCCCAACCAGATTCACGATCCGCGACAACTCCGCATCCCGCGCCAGCAACGCCAACGCCGCCCCGCGCCGCTTCTCCCAATCCGGATCAACCTCCTTGTGCCACCATTCCGCCGCTGTCTTGACATGCCCGGAAAAGCTCGTCACCCAATCAATCGAGGGATAATGCCGCGCATCTGCCAATTCCTTCGACAACGCCCAAAAGGTCTCAATAATATCCTTGGTATGACTGGTGACCGGCTCCGAGAAATCCCCGCCCGGCGGCGACACCGCCCCAATCAGCGTCACCGAACCAGACCCCGCCCCAAAGGTCTCGACCCGCCCAGCCCGCTCATACACCGCCGCTAACCGCGAAGCCAGATACGCCGGATAGCCTTCCTCAACCGGCATCTGCCCCAACCGTCCCGAAACCTCGCGTAACGCCTCGGCCCAACGACTGGTCGAGTCTGCCAGCATCACCACGTCATAGCCCATGTCGCGGTAATACTCCGCCATCGTGATCCCGACATAGACCGAGGCTTCACGCGCCACGACCGGCATATTCGACGTATTCGCCACCAACAGCGTTCGCTCCATCAGCTTGCGCCCCGAGTAGGGATCATCGAGCTGAGGAAAGGTCTCCAGCACATCGACCAGCTCATTACCGCGCTCGCCGCAGCCGACATAAATCACGATGTCCGCATTCGACCAGCGCGCAATCTGCTGCTGAACCACCGTCTTGCCCGCCCCAAACGGACCAGGCACCGCGCCCTTGCCCCCCTTGAGCTGCGGAAAGAACGTATCGATCACCCGCTGCCCGGTAATCAGCGGCGAAATACCATCATCGCGCTTCAGATACGGACGCGGCTTGCGCACCGGCCAGCGCTGATAAAGGCTGAGCCGATGACTCACGCTTTTATGATCGCGCACCCGCGCGATGTTCGATTCGATGTTGTACTCACCTGCCGGCGCAATCTCTTCCAACTCACCCGCGATGCCCGGCGGCACCAGAATGCGATGCTCGATGGTCAGAGTCTCCTGGACCGTACCCAACACGGTTCCGGGACCAACCTTCGCCCCTGGCTCCAACTCACTGTTAGGCACAAACGCCCAGAGCGTGTCGCGATCGAGCGCCGGAATGCTCAGACCACGCCGGATGTAGTCACCCGACTGGAGCGCGAGCTTCAACAGCGGACGCTGCACGCCATCGAAGATGCCACCCATGAGTCCCGGACCCAGCTCGACTGAGAGCGGCCAGCCCAACCCCACCACCGGCTCTCCAGGCCGCACCCCATCGGTCGACTCATAGGTCTGGACCACCGCGCGCTCGCCATTGAGCGAGAGGATCTCGCCATAGAGTCCGAGTTCGCCGATCTTGACCTGCTCGCCACTGCGCGCACCCGGCAGCTCGATCGTGACGATGGGGCCATTGATGTCGCGGATGACGCCGATCTTGTTGGTTTCGCTCATGGTCTCGCTGTCTCGCTCATCCGATGAAAAGGCTGCCAGTGTCGAAGCCGCCGGGCAGCAGGCGCTCCAGGATGGTTTGCTGGATACGCGGGCGCAGGCGTTCGAGTCGGCCCTCGAAGGTGTGGTCGACGCGGATACGTCCATCGACGCTCGTCACCAGCACACCGCCGAGCGTATCGATCGCCTCGGGCGCCGGGGCAAGCGCGGCCAGTCTGCCGTGGGGCAGGGCGGCGACAACCGTATCCCAGTTCATGAACAGCCGGCGCTGATCGTGGGCGTTGGCCGTAATCTGAATCTCGGGCGACTCGATGACTCCGGCGGCCTCGACGATCAGACTCACCAGCCAGGCGTCATAGGTCGGCTCGTCCTCCATGAAGACGCGCATCCGATCAGCCAGACGCTGCTCGACATCGAGCACCAGATTCCAGCGCATGCGGTCGAGATGGGTCTGCATCTTGAGTTCGCTCGCCTGCACTTGCTGACGGAAGCTACGCTCAGCGCGTGTTTTGGCAAGGCCGTCCTCACGCGCTTCGCGCAAGCGCAGACGCTCGGCCGCCTCTCGCAAAATACTGTCACGGCTGCGCGCGGCGCGTTCACGATATTCACCCGCCAGCCGTTCGGCGCGTGCCAGGATGGCGCGTTCGAGTTCTTCGACCTGATTCACGATGAGTCTCGCTCGCCGCTCGGGGCGGTCTCCAGTGTCGCGGCTCCAAAAAGCGTGGCCAGCCGCTGGGCGACCTCGCTGGTCAGCCGGGGGTGGGCGCCGAGCGCAGGGACGGCGATCACCACGATGCGTCCGCCTTCCTGCCGCACCCGTTGCAGGTTCGGGATGTTCTGAGCCATGAGCGCGTCGTCGACGATGACCAGGGCCTTGGCCTGATCGCGGCGCAGATCGCGCAGCAGTCGGTCAGCATCCTCCGGGGTCGGATTTGGATAGGTCTCGAATCCGATCAGCCGAAAGCCGTCGGCGAGATTTTCCTCGCCGAGAAACAGCAATCGGGTCGGATGACGATCCTGTTCGATCGCGCTGTCCATCCCGGCGCTCAGCCGAGTCGATTGAGCAGCAGGATACTCATCACCAGACCGTAGATGGCGATACCTTCCGCCAATCCCAGAAAGATGAGTGTGCGGCCCAGTGCTTCAGGGCGTTCCATGACGGCAGCGAGCGAGGCTGCACCAATCGGACCCACGGCAATGCCGGCACCGATGGTCGAGAGTCCGGTCGGGATGCCGACGCCGAGGATGGCCAGACCCATGCCGGTCGTCATCTCGATCAGGCCGCCGGTCGCCGGCTCTGAGGCCATGACATCCGAGAGGCCCATCAGGAGCAGTCCGAACTGAGCGCCAACGAAAACGATCAGTTGCGTGCCCAGCGCGGGTTTGTGCCAGGGACGGATATGCGTCACGAGTGCGGGACGGATCTCCAGCAGGAGACCCGAGACGATCAGGCCGAAGATGGCCAGGGACATGAGTGCAACGAGCCAGTACATGAAATGCTCCTTGAGAGAGTGAGATGCCGTTGGCCTGAACTCTACGACGCGGCCGTTCTACGCCGCAGGCGCAAGGGAAGGAATTGGTGTCCAGTGCCGGAGAAGTAGCGCGAAAAGCCTTCGTAGTATTGCAGTCGCATCACCTGGATCATGACGATTCCGCCCTCCAACACCAGGATGAAGACATTGCCGAGCAGGATGGTCACAACATGACCGAACTGGCCCATCATGTCAGCCAGCGTGAAGACGGCCAGCGCCAGGGCGACATGGTTCAGGCTGAAGGCCGCGACACGCAGGAAGGATAGGGTATTGGAGAGATAAACGATGACGGTGTCGAGCGTCTCGATAACGACCACCAGTGCTTTCTCGCCCGTCGGAGCGTGCAGATGACGCCACTGGAAGGCCGCGAGTGCCAGCAGTGAACCAATCGCCAACAGAGACGGCAGGATACCGAACCCCGCGCCCGTCGCCAGACCATAGCCGCCCCAGAGAAAGGCCAGATAGAACAGTAGATTGACCAGCCCGTGACGCTCGAACAGCGCGCCCGCACGATCACCAATCATGAGTCGGTTGTAGATGCCGAGCAAACAGGCGACCAGGATGAAGACAATGCCCCAGCCGAGCGCAATTTTGAGCATGAGAATCGGGTCATTGAGGGGCGACATCCACAGCGCGGGTAGAATATCTTCGTAACCGAAGACACTGCCGAAAAGCAGCCCGAAGCCCATCGACGAGATCCCGGCAAAGACACCGAACAGATAGAACTTCGGCAGCTTGCGGCGCGCCAGCACAGCCGCCAGTACAATCACGGCACCGTGTCCCAGGTCACCGAACATCATCCCGAACATCAGCAGGAAGGTGACCGCAAACCAGGGCGTTGGGTCCACCTCGCCGTAGGCCGGGATGCCGTATTGGTTGACGAGCAGCGAGAAGGGGGTGAGCCAGCGACTCTTGGCGGGCACGGTGGGTACCAGTGGCCGCTCCTCGGGCAAGGGATCGCGCACAGTCAGGTCGTAGCGTCCAGCCAGCGCCGCGTCGAGCCGCTGGCGCACGGAGTCGATCGCCCGCGCTGGCACCCAGCCGGCCAGATGCGCCAGATGTCCGGTGCTCCGCAGCGCGTTGTCGAGCGTCACCAGTGGCTCGGCCAGCATCAGTGTACGTTGTGCTTCGCGCAGACGCGCGTGATATGGCTCCGACCAGTGGCGCAAGGTCTCAGTGAGCGTGGTGCGTTCCTCGACGATGGCGTCGAGTCGGCTGGCAAATTCGCGCTGAAGCTCCGCCGGTTCGCTATTGAGTTCCTCGGGGATGGGAATTGCCTGAAAGGCGGCGGCGGTGAGCACCGAGTCGAGACTCGCCTCCTTGGCATCGGTCGCGCCGACGATGACGACGTGGGTGTTGTCGCCGCGTTCCATGTAGACATGCAGGATGTGTCCGGCGAGCGTCACCGCGCCTTCGAGCTGGCGCAGGTTCTCGCGTGGCACCAGACCGACATGGATGTCGAGAAAGCGCGTCTTGGTGCGCAGCATCCCGAGGTCGATGTTGAGATGACTGAAGTTCTCCAGCGCGGCCTGCTGCTCGTCGATCAGACGTTCCTGATCGGCGAGCTGTCTGAAATTTTCTTCATAACTCGAGGTTTCGTCCCAGATCCGACCGAGCCAATCGTTGAGCTGCGCGAGTTCATCCGGCTCGATCACGCGCGTCGGCTCGATGGTTGCCGGTGGCGCAAAGTGAATGAGTCGCGCGATCTTGTCGAGCCGCGACTGGGCCTGGATGTGGATGTCGTGGAAGGGGCGACCGGGTAGGGTGTCCAGCTGCTCGGACTCGGGTGCGCGCTGATCGGGATGGACGCACTGGGTCTCGGCGAGCGCCAGCGAGGCACACGGCAGGTCGTCGGTCAGAACCAGCAGACGGATGTACTTCATCGGCGTGGGTTTCAGCATCGACACCCACGAGCGGATGCGCTGCATCATCAGCACGGGCTGCAACAGTGCTAACCACGAGCGGATGCGCGGCATCATTCGCTCGGGCTGCCACTGCAACAGCGCCATCCACGAATGGATGTGCTTCATCAGTCTGTGTTTCAACATCGACATCGGCATCCACATAAGTCAGCTCCCCGTCACACCCGGCTCGATCTGCGTGAGCGCGTGTTGGATGATCCGGTCGTCGAATCCGAGCAAACGTCCCTGGATCGCGGCAAACAACCCTAGCAGGTCGGTCTCGCGCAGCATCAGATAGGCTAGGGCGCGCGCCACGCCCGATGGACTGCGCGCCAGCACCAGACGGATTTCGTCGATGGCATGACGCGCCAGACGCGGCTGGGCCTCGGCGATCGAGCCACAATCGGCACAGCGGGTGCGCAATGGCTCCGGCAGCGCATCAAGTACCTGCTCGAAGCTATCGAGATCAACCAGGCGCAGTAGACGCTCGCGCGTGAGCACCCGCATTGAGGGCACCAGCCAATAATAGGTCTCGGACGGTGAGAGCCGATAGGTGAAGCGGAAGCGTAACAGCCAGATGAGTCCGATGCTGTCGAGTTCTGCTGAGATCAGCCGCCGTAGCCATTCCTGATGCGGTGCGCCGAAGACCTGGACGCGGTGCACCAGACCGATGAAATAACGCTGATCGATCGCGGCCTCGAGTGCAAAGGGTTCGCGTTGCTGTTCGTAGACTTCGCGCGCCTGACGGGCGATCTGGCGTTGCGGCCCGACCTCCAGCCGCCGCAGCAGTTCGAGCACGTTTTCGGCCCCAAAGAGCTCCTTGTCGGGCAGCCGGATGTGCTCCGGTAGCTCGAAGAGGTTGTCGTTGATTTCGTGGCGGTCGAGTTCGCGGAGTTTGCCGCGGATCAGTGTCTTGAGGTTGTAGAGCGCGTATTTGCGACCCCAGTCGAGCACTAGGGCGCGCTCGTTGACATTCATGGGGCGGGTGAGAATCAGCAGCTCCGAGAGCAGCAGTTGGATGAGGCTCTGCTCGGCGGCGCGGCGGCGTACCGCCGGCGTGATGTGCTCATCGAGCAGGGCGGCGAGGTCGAATTCGTCGGCGAGCGCCGCGAGCGGCAGATGGGCTAGACGCTCGATCAGGCTCGGGTCAAAGAGCCGCGTGGCCATCACCGAGACGCGGGTGTTGAGATACGCTTGATCAGCGACCTGGCTCATGGAGTGGCTCCGCGCTATCCAGGCTGGGCCTAGTGTTCCAGACCGATGAGAAGCTGAAAGGCGGCTTCCAGCGCCTCGGGTTCGCGCTGCTCGGCCTGGTCGCGCAACTGAACGTGACGCTCGTCGTAGCGGCGGCGCAGTTCGGCGATGTTCTGCTCGGCGCGTTCCTCGGCCTTGGCGATGAAGGCGCGTTGCAGCTCCGGGATCCGCGCGGTCAAGCGCTCGTTTTCGGCCTTGGAGTCGGCCACGGCCTGCTGGATCAGGCTGTCCTGTTCGGCTTCGGCCTGTTGGGCGAGCCGTTCGGCGCGCATTTCGGCGTCGAGCAAACGTTTGAGTGTGTCATCCATCGCTGTCACCCGGAGTGTTGCAAGCGTATTCGAGCGTCCACGACCCAAGCGGTCATGAACCAGCCAATGCAACCAAGCTTAAACCCATCCGGGTCTTGGTCGCTAGCGCCAGCCGCGCGTTCGACGTGGGTTCAGATCGGATTGGCCGGGCGCTTCCAGGTATAGACAGCGGTGACGGCATAGTTCCACACGGCCCCGACCAGGATGCCGGCAAGCGCTGACAGCACCCAGCCCGAGCGTCCGCTCTGGAACAGATAATCCGCGATGCCGACATTGGCCAGCGCCCCCAGGCTACAGGCCAGCACGAAGCTGAACCAGCCCCAGATGAGCTGACGGCCGCGCAGACGCATGTCGCGATAGGTCAGGATGTTGTTGAGAAAAAAGTTGCTGGTCATAGCGACCAGAGTCGCGGCGGCCTGTCCGGCCAGGAAGGCGCTTTCACCGAAGAAGTGCAGGATCGGCCAGAGCACGCTCATGTGTACCAGTACACCGAAGGCGCCGATCAGCGAGAAGGCGATGAAGCGCAGCGGGATCAGGGGACCGATCAGTTTCTGGGTCAGCATCAGCAGGTATTCCCAGAGCACCGCGTTGTCGAGCTTGCTCTGTCCGGCCTGACGCTGACGGAAGCTGAAGGGCAGCTCGCGAAAGCGCAGGGGCGTCTCGGCGGCTGAGAAGATGTCGAGCAGGATCTTGAAGCCGACTCCGGTCAGACGTCGGACACAGTCATGGATGACACGCTCGCGCACCATGAAGAAGCCGCTCATGGGATCACTGAGTTCGGCGCGGATCAGGATCTGGCCCAAGCGGGTCGCCAGTCGACTCATGCCCTGGCGCCGCGCGCTCCAGTCGCCGACGTCGCCGCCCTCGACATAGCGGCTGCCGACCACGATGTCCAACCCCTCATCGCGGAGGGTCTGGAGCATCCGGGGCAGCAGGATCTCGTCGTGCTGGAGGTCGCCATCCATCACGGCCAGATAGGGCGCTGAGGTCGAGAGCATGCCCTCGATGCAGGCCGAGGACAGTCCGCGCCGGCCGATGCGCTGTATCACCCGGATGCGCGCGTCTTGGCTGGCCAGTTGGCGTGCTCGGTCGGCGGTGCCATCGGGCGAGTCGTCGTCGACGAAGATCAGCTCCCAATCGACCCCGTCGAGCACAGCCGCGACCCGGCGTGCGACCTCGTCAACCGAGTCGACTTCCTTGTAGGTCGGTACGATCACGGCTAGTTCGGGTGGACGGTGGCCAGTGGGCGGGGTAGGGCGATCGGACATCGGGTGCAACCTTGGGTGGGTCTGGTAGACAATGGGCGCTGACAGTGCGGCGTGCTTGGTCCGCCATTCTATAACCGACGACGTTTTCATGATGCACTTCCCCGATGATTCCCTTTCACGCCTGGATGGCCGGTGGCTGCTGCTTCTGGTGCTCGGCGGCCTGGCGATCTGGCGCCTGGCCATCGCCGCCCTGATGCCCGTGACCCAGGACGAAGCCTATTACTTCGATTGGGCGCGCGCGCTGGCCTGGGGCTATTTCGACCATCCGCCGGGCGTGGCGCTGCTTGGATTGGGCGTGCGGCTGGAGCCTGGATCGGTGTTCATGGCGCGGCTCGGCGGCCTGCTGGCGGGGCTGGCAACGTTAGTGGTGCTCGAACGCTTCTATCGCCACTGTGGCCTGACCGACATCCGTGATCGGACGCTGGCGCTGATGCTGGCCGGTGCGACCCTGGCCGGGATCGCCAGTGGCGTCATCACCACGCCCGACAGCGTGCTGGCGCTTACCTGGGCGCTGGCCCTGCACGAGGCCGAGCGCGCGCTCGCCGTCGATCCGCGTCGCTGGATCACGGCCGGGATCGCCATCGGTCTGGGCTTGCTGGGCAAGTACACCATGTTCCTGATCGGCCCGGTGCTGCTGTTGGCGATCCTGGGCGCGAACTGGCGGTCGTTGCTGACGCGCTGGCCCTATCTGGGAGCGGGCGTGGCACTGCTGGTCTTTGCGCCGAATCTGATTTGGAACGCGCAGAACGACTGGCTGACGCTGGGCTTTCAGTTCGGACACGGCTTCGCCACCGAGATCGGTGGAGCGGTCGCACCCGAGGCGGCGACGATCGAGCAGTCCGGTCCCGAGACGTCTGGGGAGCGTGCCGCGAGTCTGTTGGAGTATGTTGGGGTCCAGATCGCTCTGTGGGGCCTGATCGCGCTGCCGATCCTGCTGGCACCCTGGCTCGGTCGCCGTGAGACGGGCGCGGCGACGCCATGTTCGATGTCCGACTCGCGGCTGACGCTGCCTGGACGGACGTTGCTGCTCGCCGCGAGCCTGTTTCCATTGGGCTTCTTTGCGCTGGTGGCCCTGATCAGCGATGTCGAGGCCAACTGGCCGGCCATGTATCTGCTCGGCGCCGCGCCGCTGGCGGCGCTCTGGTTACGTCGGGTGCGCCGCTGGGCCTGGATGGCGGCCCTGGCCAACCTGGCGCTGGCCACGTTCTATGTCATCCATGCCGTAACCGTCGCGCTGCCGCTTCCCGACAGTCACAACCGTATCCTGCGCGAGACCCATGGTTTCGCGGAACTGGCCGAGATTGCCGCCGGACTCGATGCGCCGGTCTATGCGGATCGCTATCAGCTCACGGCCATGCTGCGCTTCTATCGACCTGATCTGGCCGCCACCAGCCAATGGCCGGGACTCTCGCGGCCTTCGGAGTATCTGCGCGGCCGGATCGCACCCCGGATCGATCTGCAGACGGTCACGACGCCCTTTTGGTTGCTGACCCGCTTTGGCGCACCTCCCCAGATCCCCGGCTTCAGCCTCACGACCGAGCGACGTCTGTTCGACTGTCCGGGTCAGCCGCTGAGTGAAGGGCGTGAATCGCCCTGTCGGCGTCCGCTGCATCGCTGGTCGCTCTACCGCTACAAGCGTGACGGCGCGCGCTGAAACACGCTCACGCCTTGGGATCGTCCTCGACATAGCGTGTCTCGATGCGCGGATTGGCGTCGAGCGTGCGATGCACCGGGCAGCGTTCAGCGACCTCCAGCAGGCGCTCGCGCTCCAGGGCGCTGAGATGACCGTGGATGTCGATCCGCTGGACGATGCGGTCGATCTTGACCGGCCGCTCGGCGCTCGCCGCGCAATCCTCGGCATGGTCGCGTGTGTGGCTCAGGATCACCTCGATATCGTCGACACTCAGGCCCTGACGCTTGGCGTACTGGCGCAGGGTCATCGAGGTGCAGGCGCCGAGTGCCATCAAGAGCAACTCATAGGGCGTCGGCCCCAGATCCGAGCCGCCGGCCGGCTTGGGTTCATCGGCCTGCCACTGATGACGCTGGGTATAGAGACCGCGCAGAAACGGGGTATCGGTCTCGATCTCGGTCACGACGACCTCGCCGGAGGCGACCTTGGGCGCGGTGCCGGTACTCGTCTCGAAGCCATGCCGCTTGATCCCGAGATAACGGCTGGCCCAGGCGACCAGGGTCTCGGCGACATACTCGGCATCCTCGCGATTGGTGAGCATGTGGTCGGCCTTGTCGAGCGAGATGAAGCTCTTGGGATGCAGCGCCGACTGATAGATTTTGGCCGCCTCACTGATATCGACAATGGTGTCGAGCGGCGAATGGAAGACCAAGAGCGGCCGTCCGAGCTGGCGGATGTGGTCGGGCGCCGCATAGCGATCCAGGTCATCGAGCAGTTGCTGGCGAATGCGGAAGCGCCGGTAGCCGATCTGGACCTCAGCCTCGCCGCGCTCGGCGAGCTGATCGCGGGCGCCGGTCAGCAGATGCTTGACATGCGCCGCCGTGGCCGGTGAGGCGATGGTCGCCACGGCTTGCACCGAGGGCAGTTGCGGCGCGGCTGCGAGCACCGCCGCGCCGCCGAGACTGTGCCCGACGAGCAGGGCTGGAGCCTCGAAATCCTGTTCCAGTTTGCGCGCCGCCGCCAGTAGATCATGGACATTGGACGAGAAGTTGGTGTTGGCGAAATCGCCGTCGCTGTTGCCCAGGCCGGTGAAGTCGAAGCGCAGCACCGCGATGCCGCGTTCGGCGAGCGCCCGGCTGATACGACTGGTCGCGGCCACGTCCTTGCTACAGGTAAAACAGTGGGCGAAGAGGGCGTAACGGACCACCGGCACCCGTTCGGGCGGCGTCTCCAGGAGACCCACCAAGGTTTGTCCGTTCGCGTTGGGAAATTCGAGCTTGATCCGAGCCATGCGAGCCACCCTATTATATTGTGCGCTGCAATATACCCAAGCGCCGCCTGTCAGCACAACAGATCGAATCTAAAATATCAATATAATCATATAATTGAATTCGCCATGATGTGCGCTGCGCATTCGCGCCCGGCTTATGCGACACTGAACATCCTCGTTTTTACCCGCTTGCGATTGCACTCATGACCCGCTCCGCCCGTCCACTGCGCGCCCGTATCCATCTGGACGCGATTCGCCACAACTATCGTCGCGCCAGGTCGCTGGCGCCGCGTTCGCGCGCGCTCGCGGTGGTCAAGGCCAATGCCTATGGGCATGGCGCGATCGCCGTGGCGCGTGCCCTGGCCGGTGAGGCCGATGGGTTCGCGGTGGCCTGTGTCGAGGAGGCACTGGAACTGCGCGACTCCGGTCTCCAGGGGCCGATGCTGTTGCTGGAGGGCGTCTTCAGCCCGGATGAGCTCGCACTCGTCGATCGCGCCGGACTCGCCATAGTGGTGCATTGTCGTGAACAACTCGACTGGCTGCTGAGGGCGCGTCCCAACCGGCGCCTGGACTGCTGGATCAAGCTCGATACCGGAATGCACCGGGTTGGCTTCGAGCCGTCTGAGTTCGCCGAGGTCAATGCGCGTCTGGCGGCCTGTCCGCATGTCGGCGAGCGCGTGGCCATGACCCATTTCGCCCGTGCCGACGAAACCGCGCATCGCTATACCTCGACGCAGATCGTCACCTTCGAGCAGGCACTGAGCGGCGTTCGGATCGGGCGCAGTCTCGCCAACTCGGCGGCCGTACTCGCCTGGCCCCAGGCCCATGGCGACTGGACGCGGCCGGGGATCATGCTCTATGGCGTCTCGCCCTTCGCTGGAGCGGCGGCGGAGGCGAGCGCGAGCGGCTTGCGCCCGGCGATGACGCTCGAATCAGCCCTGATCGCTATCCGCGACCTGGCGGCGGGCGAGCCGATCGGCTATGGCGGGCGCTTCATCTGCGAGCGGCCGACCCGGGTCGGTGTGGCCGCCATCGGCTATGCCGACGGCTATCCGCGTCATGCGCGCGATGGGACGCCGATCGCCGTCGGCGGGCGGCTCACGCGCATCATCGGGCGGGTGTCGATGGACATGATTACGCTCGATCTCACCGGACTCTACGAGGCTCGGCCCGGCGATCCGGTCGAACTGTGGGGCCAGACCGTCCCAGCCAGCACGGTCGCTGAGTCGAGTGACACCATCGCCTATCAGCTCTTCACCGGAATCGGTCGGCGCGTACCCTTGATCCACGAGGAGCATTGACGAGCGATGGCTAAAGAGAACGAAAGGGCCACCATTCTGGTCACGGGACCAGCGCGCAGTGGCAAGAGCGAATGGGCCGAGCGTCTGGCGCATGAGTCGGGACGATCCGTCGTCTATATCGCCACCGCGCGCGAGGATCCCGAGGACGCCGACTGGATGGCACGCATCGCCGCGCATCGCCAGCGCCGGCCCGCGCACTGGTCGACTCGGTGCGCGCCGACTGAACTGGAGACAGCCATCGCGACAGCAGGCACGGGTGACGTCTGCCTGCTCGTCGACTCGCTTGGCACCTGGGTGGCGAACCTGATTGAATTGAGTGACGCGGATTGGCGCGCGCGCTGTGCGCATCTGCTCGACGCGCTCGAAGATCGCCCAGCCGCTCAAGTCATCCTGGTCGCCGAGGAAACCGGCTGGGGCGTCATACCCGCCTATCCGATCGGGCGGCTGTTCCGTGACCGGCTCGGTGGACTGGTGCGTCGACTTGGTCCGCGCTGTGCGGCGACCTATCTGGTAGCCGGGGGACACGCGCTCGATCTGCGCCGGCTTGGCGTCCCCATCGATCGCTGAGGCACCTCAGACGTCATGGTTCTTATTCTGTGGCTTTGTGTCGCGCTGTGGATCACTCCGGCTCTGGTGCTGGCCGAACCGCAACGCCCGACCGTGATGAGCACCAACCTCTGCGCCGATCTCCTGCTGCTGCGGATCGCCGATCCAGCACAGATTCGTTCGGTCTCGCGTCAGAGTCAGGACGCGCGTATCTCACCCGTCGCTGAAAGGGCGCGCGCCTATCCGCCCAACCGGGGCGGCGTGGAAGATCTGCTGTACTTCAAGCCGGACATCGCGCTCGTCTATCAAGGCTGGATGGGGCGACGTCACGCCGAGCGGCTGGCCGGGCAGGGGATCGAGGTCATCGCGCTGCCTTATACCAAAAACTGGGCCGACGCACTCCAGACCGCGCGCACCATCGCCGCGCGCATCGGGCGTGCCGAGACCGGCGAGGCGCTGGCCGAGGAGTTCGAGCGCCGGATGCAGGCGCTCGCCCGGTCCGGGCACGAACGGGCGCCAAGCCTGCTCTATCTGCGTCCGAGCGGCGGCACAGCGGGGCAGGGCACCTATGTCGACGATCTGATCGCGCAGCTCGGTCTGCGCAATCTGGCCGCCGAACAGGGCGTCAAAGGCTGGGGCCGTTTTCCGCTCGAACGTCTGGCGAACACACCGCCCGATGTCTTCCTGCTCGGCTATTTCGATCAGGCTCAGTCACCCGCGCGCTCGGCCTATGGTCGTCATCCGCTGCTCCGTTCGCTCCTGGAGCGTACCCCAGTGATCGAACTTCCGGGCCAGGCCTGGGGCTGCGGCGGACTGGAACTGCTCGACGTCGCCGAGCAGATCAGTGAGCAACTCGCCGACATCGAGCGCAACCCATTCCGGACGCCATCCCCCTGACCACATGCTGAACCTCTTCCTATTGCTCACGCTCGCGCTGCTCAGTCTGCTCTCGCTCGGGTTCGGTGAGGCGCCGCTCAGTGCCGGCGAGGTGATCGCCGGTCTGCTCGGCATCGGACCCGAGACCCACCAGGTGATCGTGCGCGAGATCCGGCTGCCGCGCGTGGTGTTGGCCTGGCTGGTCGGCCTCTCACTCGGCGCCTCGGGCGCGGCGCTCCAGGGGCTGTTGCGCAATCCGCTCGCCGAACCGGGGCTGCTTGGAATCTCGGCGAGTGCCAGCCTGGGGGCGGTGCTGACGCTCTATTTCGGGTTGGCGCTCGTCAATCCCTGGATACTGCCGGCGGCGGCCATGTTCTGTGCCCTGCTGGCGACCCTGGTGCTTCAGGCGCTGACCCGCGCCGGCTCGAACAATCTGACCCTGATCCTGGCTGGCGTGGCGCTGTCCTCGCTGGCCGGCGCGCTGACCTCGCTGGCGCTCAATCTCGCACCCAATCCGAGCGACGCACAGGACATTGTGCTCTGGCTGCTTGGCTCGATCAGTGATCGCAGTTTCGATGATATCTGGCTCTGTCTGCCCTTCGTGCTGCTGGGTCTGACCCTGTTGCTATGGTGCGCGCCTTCGCTGGATGCGCTGGCGCTCGGCGAGGCCGAGGCGAGCAGTCTGGGGATCGATCTGGGGCGTCTGCGCACGCTCATCATTCTGGGGTCGGCCCTGAGTGTCGGCTCGACCGTGGCCGTGACTGGGGCCATCGGTTTTGTCGGGTTGGTAGTGCCGCATCTGCTGCGCCGGTTCGTGGGCTTCCGGCCCGGACCCCTGCTACCGGCGAGCGCGCTGGGTGGAGCGGTGCTGGTGCTCGCCGCCGATATCGCACTGCGGCTGCCCGAGACCGGGCGCGAGCCGATGCTGGGCGTGGTGACGGCCCTGATCGGCGCGCCCTTCTTTCTGGCCCTGGTGTTGCGGTCGCGGAGGGATCTGCTGTGAGCCGGCTTGAACTGGTCGAAGTCGCGGTGCATCTGGGGGGGCGGTTCCTGGTCGAGGCGCTGTCGCTCCAGGTCGGCGCGGGCGAGCTGGTTGGCCTGATTGGCCCCAATGGGGCTGGCAAGAGCACGCTGATCAAGGCGATTGCGCAGCTGTTGCCCTATCGAGGTTCGATCCGGCTGCACGGTGACCCACTGGACCAGATCCCGGCGCGCGAACGGGCACGACAACTGGCCTATCTGAGCCAGGATGATCGCGTCCAGTGGCCGATTTCGGTCGCTGATCTGGTCGCGCTCGGGCGTCATCCCTATCGCGGCGGTTGGTGGCGTGGGGCCGGGCGGTCGAGTACCGAGGATCAGCATGCGATCGAGTCGGCGATGCGCGCGACTGATGTCTGGTCGCTGCGTGCGCGCGCCTCAGATACGCTCTCGGGCGGCGAGCGGGCGCGGGTGCGGCTGGCGCGGGCGCTGGCGGTCGAGGCGCCGCTGCTGCTCGCCGACGAGCCGGTGGCCGCACTCGACCCGCGCCATCAGCTCGAAGTCATGGAGCTGCTGCGCACTCAGGCGCATCAGGGCGCGAGCGTGATCGTGGTGCTGCATGATCTGACCCTGGCGAGCCGCTTCTGCGACCGTCTGCTGTTGCTGCACGAGGGGCGAACGGTGGCTTCGGGGACGGTTGAGAGGGTCTTGAGCGCCGACCATTTGCGCCTGGCTTATGGCATCGGCGCGGTGATTGGAGAGCATCAGGGACAGAGTTATATTATCCCCTGGTCCTGCGAATCGCTGGTGTCTAAGGCCGAGAGGTGTTGACCGAGTTGGCCGCCTGAGCGGCTATTGTTGGGTCTCGGTGCTACGACTGTGGGCGTCACGAAAAGCTCTTAATACGGCGTTCATCCGGGTTTGGTACCCAGCACCCTGAGCCTTGAACCACGTCAAAACATCATCATCGACTCGGAGCGCAATCTGAGTCTTACGCGCCGGAACCGGCAAGCCTTTGTGAGCGATCGCGTTGGCCCAATCTTCCGGTGAAGTAACCGGAGCATCCTCTGTAAAGACAACCTCCGAATCAGGTTGGGCGCGCAGCTTTTCCCAATCCGTTTTACCCTTATCACTCTTTACGGTAACGCTGTGACCACGCTCTTTCTTCATCACTGATGTTACGCAGCCGCCTTCAGTCGCCTGAGCTCGCCGAAGGCATGCTGAAGCGCCTCGACATAGAGCTTCGCGCGTAGCGCGAAGTGGTTGAGCTTATGGACGCGCTTGAGGCATTCGAGCTTGAAGACAGCGCAGATCGATAGGAACACATGATTGGACTGCGTGCGCAGAGTGCGTGTCGGTGATTTGGCCAAGGCCGCATTGGACTTGAGCGATTTGTGATACTCCTCGACCTTCCACCGTTTTTTGTGGAGATCGGCGACGCGCTCGCCATCGCACGTCAGATCACTACAGACAAGGCTCAACCGACCCGTGCTGCCATCTTTGTTTGTAACTCGATCTTCGAGTTTTTTCTGCTTGACAAGTCGACGATACTGACAGTTTGCGCCTGAGGAGTAGACACGGCCATGTTTTCAGCCCCGCTGCCGGTGATCGATCAGTTTGTCGAGGATCTGGATGCCGCCCTGCGAAGCCAGGGCGGTGGCCGAGGCCTGAGTCGTCTCCAGCGAGCGTGGTTGAAGTTCTGCCTGATGGGCGTGCTGATGACCAATACGGTGTGCTGGAAGGGGTTCGAGCGGGCGGGGTTGAGGGGCTACCGATTCTCGGCGCTGTCGTGGATGTTTCGCCACAGCAAGATCGATTGGGAGCGGCTGTGGCAGGCGAGTATCACGGTGGTGCTAGTCGCTCATGGGATCACGGATGGGGTACTGGTGGTCGATGACAGCGATGAGCAACGGGCCAAGCAGACCAAACGGATTCATCGTGCCTATCGTCTTCACGACAAGAAGACCGGTGGGTCTTTCAACGGTCAGTCGCTGGTGTTCCTGGTGCTGGTGACGTCAAAGGTGACGCTCCCGGTTGGCTGGGCCTTCTATGCCCCGGATCCGGCCCAGTCAGCGTGGCGGCGCGAAGAGGCGCGGCTCAAGGCCCAGGGCGTCGTGCGGGCGCAGCGCCCGAAGCGACCAGCCCCCAATCCGGCCTACCCGAGCAAGGTGGAATTGGCGTTGAAGCTGATCGCGACCTTTCGCCAGGTTCACGCGCGGGTGCGCGTCAAGGCGGTCGTGGCCGATGCGCTCTATGGCCCCCGGGCGTTTCTCGATCAGGCCAGTGCGCTGTGTGAGGGGGCGCAGACGATCAGTCAGCTACGCCACAACCAGACGGTGCGCTTTCGTGGGCGCGAGCGCGCGCTGAGCGAATACTTCAAGGCCTATCCGGGTGTCACGCAGCGCCTGCGCGTACGCGGCGGCGAGGAGATCGCCGTCAGCGTCAGTAGCGCACGTCTGCATGTGTGTGCGCATGAAACCAAGCGCTTTGTCATCGCCCTGACCTATCCTGGCCAGAGCGAACCCCGGTATCTGGTGGCCAGCGATCTGAGTTGGCGCACCCAGGACATTCTCCAGGTGGCCACACTGCGCTGGCTCGTGGAAGTGTTTCTGGCGGACTGGAAGCGTTATGAAGGCTGGGGGACGTTGGCCAAGCAACCCGATGAAGAGGGATCAAGCCGAAGCCTGATCCTGAGTCTATTGCTTGACCACGCCCTCCTCCTTCACCCCGAACAGACCGCCCGCCTGAAACAGTCGGCTCCCGCGTGCACCGTGGGCCGCCTCCGCGAGGCCTGCCGCGCCGAGGCCATCGTCACGATGGTCCGTGACCTGTTGAGTGCCGAGGATCCGGTCGCGGCTGTGGCTCAATGGGCTGAACACGTCAAAGCCCTCTACGCCCTGCCCCCATCGAGCAAACACATGAGTGGCCGGGATTTGGGGCGACAGGAACCCACTGCGTCCTTGCGCTACCGGGCGCTGGAGGCCATGGCGAGCGCTTAGCGCCTCTCAACAGCAGAAGTCAAGAACAAAAAACTCGAAGATCGAGTTGTAAAGACTCGGCCAACGAGAAGCACTTCATGCTCGAAGCCCTTCAGCCAACCGCGCACGGCCTGTTTGTCCGCCAACTGCAGTGAATCCACCCGCACGAAG
>NZ_WNKT01000099.1 GCF_009720725.1 Allochromatium palmeri | reverse complement strand
GGTGACCAGCCAGGGTGCGGTGATCAGCGCCACGGCCTCACCCGTCACCGTCAACCTCGGCACTCTAGGCACTCTAGCCGATGACGCGACTGCCACTGTCAGCTTCCGGGTGACTATCGATGCCGGCACCACCAACGGCACCGTACTGAGCAATCAAGCCACCGTCACCCGCACCGGCGATACCACCGGCGTCCCCTCCGACGACAACGGCACCAGCGGCGACGGTCTCAACCCGACCCTGACCCCGGTCTACACCGAGGCCCCCACGCCCGTGCTCGGCAAGACCCAGGCGGCCAGCAGCGAAACCGACAGCACTGGGTCCAATGTCCTGATCGGCGAAGTCGTCACCTTCGAACTCGCTTTCAGCGTCCCGTCCGGCACCACGCGCGAACTGACCTTTGCCGACACCCTGCCGAGCGGACTGGCCTACGTCGCCGACTCTGCGCGTCTGCGGCGCACCAGCACCAGCCTAAACGCGGCCCTCAATCCAGGCGGCATCAACAGCGCCGATGCCGATGCCCCCGTCACCCTGGTCGATGACGCCCATCTGCTCACGAGCGGCCAGACCCTGAGCCTGGCACTTGGCAACATCATCAACTCCGATGCCGATTCCGGGACGACCGAACAGTACGTCCTCGAATACCGGGCGCGGGTACAGAACCTAGCGGGCAACGCCAAGGGTGAGACGCTGACCAACAGCGCCACCATCCGCACCCTGAACACGCTCGGCGTCGAACAGTCCTTGACGCCAGAGACGGTTGCTCTATCGATCATCGAGCCCAGCCTCACGCTCGATAAATCAGTCACCCCAGCCGCGCTGCTTTCCACGGGCGGTGCCACCACCTACGCCCTGGTCGTCACCAACACCGGCACCGCACCGGCCTACGATGTCTGCATCACCGATCCGCTCAGCACCGACTGGACCCTGGGCACGGTGACCGCGACGCCCTCAGACGCCAACACGCCGACCGACATCACGCTCGATGCGGCCGCCTGCGGCAGCGACCGGCTGCGCTTCCAGGTTGGTGTCTTCCCGGCCGGCGGTGTGCTGACACTCAACCTTCCGGTTTCCGACACCGACTTGAGCAGCACGCCGAACGAGCAGCTCAACAACACCGCCAGCGCCACCTGGACCAGCCTGCCCGGTGCCACCGGCTCTGGAATTGGACTGGACGCGGCCGGCACAGCGGGCACCAGCGATGGCGAACGCACCGGCGCCGGCAGTGGCGTCAACCTCTACACTGTCAGCGACAGCGCCCAGGTCACCATCAATGAGTTGAACCTGACCAAGAGCGTCGATGACACCCGCCGCTACGCCATTGGCGAACTAGCCACCTATCGGCTCGACATCAGCGTGCCTGCCGGCTACAGCGTCACCGACGCCGTGATCGAAGATGCGTTGCCATCGGGTCTGCTCTATGTCGGACCGGTGAATCGTGTCGATGGCAATAGCGTCAACCTGACGAACACCACGCTGACGGCCAGCGCCAGCGCCAGCGGTACCCCGCCAACCCTGACCATCAGCCTCGGCACCCTCAGCAACAGCGCCGCCACGGCCCAGACCCTGTCGCTGGAATATGAGGTAAGAGTCGATAACGTCGCGGGCAATCAGTTCGATACGGCACCGCTGGCCAACACCGCGACCCTGACCTTCAAGGATCCGCGCGACGGCAACACCGAGAAGACCCGCACCGATACCGCGAGCCTGCAACTGGGCGAACCCCAGTTGAGCCTGACACTCGATGCCGCTGGTCCCGGCAGTGTGCTCACCGGCTTGCAGGCGGGCGATGTCATCACCTACACCCTGACCTTGAGCAATGCCAGCGGCGCGGGCGTGACCACCGCCTTCGATAGCCTGCTGTCCAGTGTCCTGCCCAGCGGCCTGACCGGTGTCACCGATTCGCTGGTCAACACCGCCAGCAGCAACCTGAGTTCCGAGGCACTGACCGCGCTGCTCGCCACCCTCAGTGTCGACGCCGACGGCCTGACGACAGCCGATAGTGGCTTCGACCTGCCCGCCGGCGCTGCTGTCACGCTGACCTTCCAGGCTACCCTGGACGCCGGCGTGCTCTCCGGCGAGACCCTTTCAGTCACCACCGCCAGCGTCACCTACACCAGTCTCGATGGCGCGGACGCGACCGAGCGCACCGGATCTGGCGAACCGGCCGTCAACGACTATCAGGCCAGCGACAGCGCCCAAACGCTCACCATCGACAGCACCGTCGCCTTCGACAAGACGTTCCTGCCGAACACCCGGACGAACTTCGCCGTCGGCGAAGAGGTCACCTACCGGCTGAAGGTCAGCCTGATCGAAGGCACCACCGAGGATCTGGTGCTCACCGATACCTTGCCCGCCGGCCTAAGCTATGTGGGCTACACCCTGGGCGCGGGATCGGGCGACAGCCTGACCATCCCCTTCGACCCCGACACCGATTTGACGGTTACGCCAGCCACCGGCCCGAGCGCCACCGGGCAGGTCGTCGTCTTTGATCTGGGCACGGTCGTCAACACACCCAATGCTCAGCGTGATGACGATTACCTGACCGTCGATCTGATCGCGCGGGTCGATAACATCACCGCCAATCAGGCTGGAACCGTGCTGGGCAACCACGCCCAACTCGAGTATTTCGATGCTGGCGGTGCTCAGACCCTCGATTTCGACGCCAATGGCGATGCGAATGACGGTCTCCAGCCGCTCAACCTGACAGTGGTGGAACCGACTGTCACCCTGAACCTGGATCAGAACGTCGAGGCCCTTTCCCTGGGCGACACCGTCACCTATACCCTGACCCTCAGTGCCAGCGATGCCACCGCCTACGGCGTGCAACTGGTCGATACCCTGCCGCCCGGCTTGGCGTATGTCTCCGCGACCGGCGGGACGCCGAGCATCCAAGATCAAACCTTGACCTTCGATCTAGCGCAACTGGCACAGGGCGCCAGCCACGAGATCACCATCATGGCCCGCTTGCGTGCGGATGCCGTGGTCGATGTGAGTCAAACCAATCAGGCGACCTTGGCCTGGGGCTCCATTCCAGACGCCGATGGCACGCCCGACGATGGCCGCACCGGCAGCGATGGCGCGGGCGAGGGACTCAACAACTACGCCACCAGCCAATCGGTCAGCCTCACCCCGACCACCAACGCGATGATCGAAGCGGTCAAGACGGTGAGCGACCTCAATGGCGGGGATGCGCTCGCAGGCGACAGGCTCGAATACCGCGTGGTGTTGACCAATACCGGCAGCGTCGCGGCGACCAACGTCGTCTTTGCCGACCCGATCCCGGCCAATACCGCCTATGTCGACAATAGCAGTAAGCTCAATGACGAGACGTCCGGCAGCGTCAGCGGCGGTGTCCTGACGGTCACTGTCGGCGAGTTGGCGGCTGGTGCCACAGCCACCCTCACCTTCCAGGTCACCATCAACGGCAGCGTCCCCGCCGGCACCGTCATCAGCAACCAAGGATCGGTCGATTCCGATCAAACCGTCCCCGAGCCGACCGACGTCGATGATAACGATACCAACGGCGACCAGCCGACCGAGGTCACCGTCGGCCAGCCGATCAGCGGTGGCGGTGGTGCGCTCTATGCCCGCAAGACCGTCAACGCCGCCTCGGTCGCGACCGGTGGCACCGTCACCTATACCATC
>NZ_WNKT01000098.1 GCF_009720725.1 Allochromatium palmeri | reverse complement strand
CTCGGGCATGGGCGACCTCGTTTAGCTTCTCCGAAGCGTTCTTGGCGGAACACCAATTTTATCAATTGGTTAAACGAGATTCGCCCTTTTTTATGAATAATTCGGGCTAAATGCCTGCCAATCGGACCTGATGCTAATCGTCCAGGGTGATGCAGAGTGCGCCGACTGGCCGACCCTGATCGAAAGATGCCGGGCCGCGTTCGCCGATTCGAGCAAAGTAGCGGTATGGGCGCCTCTCGTTCATTACACCCCCTTCGATCTCGACACGACGGCTCTGGAGAAAGTGGAATCTACGTCTCTCAACATCGTTACCCAAACCGACGGAATCGTTCTTGCCTTGTCCGCCGCCGTGATCTCCCGGCTCATGCGCATGGATTACGAGCACAACCAGTACGGCTGGGGAATAGGCTGGGCCGCACTGGCGTTTGCCTACGCCAATCAACTCATCGCCGTCGTCGATGAAGGCATCCGGGTTTTCCATCCCCGGGAGAGGGGGTATGACGGTCGGGCTGCCAAGGGGCAAATGGAGATTTTCCTGCAACAGTTAACCCAGGAGGAGCGGATGCAATACCAGTTATTGGATACCTATATCCGATATCAAAGGTTGAAGAAACAGCCTCCCCCGGATCTCGGATAAGACTGAGTTGAGCAAGATTCGGTGTCATTGTGCCGTGCCTGACCGTGTGCCTAACCTTGTGTCTGACCGCGATTACTCACTCACCCATCCACGACAGCCAGAGCGGCATGCTTGAAATCTGGCTGAAAGGCATTTTCCTAATCTCTAGGAGCTTATAGCTATGAGCAACTCGGTCCAAACCGGTCATGTCGAAAATTTAATCAAGACTACCCAAGGCGTCTGCTCTCACTGCTACCGGGTGGTGGACGCAGTGGTATTCGAGCGCGACGGCGAGGTATTCATCCGCAAGCATTGTTCCGAGCATGGCGACAGCGAAGGGCAGGTGGAGAGCGATCCGGAGTTTTTCCGCCGTCATACCTACCGGCCGGGGTTAGATCCATTATTGCCATTGGATACCACTATCGTCCCGATAACACACCGCTGTAATATTGCCTGTCGCTTTTGTTATGTGCCCGAGATCGAGCGCCCGGATCCTGAGCGAACCGACATCCTAGAGCGCTGCCGCGATTTGCAAGGCATTCTCGCCTTGGGCGGCAGGGAGCCTACGATGCGTAGCGATTTGCCGGAGATAATCCAGGATCTCAAAGCCATGGGCAAGACCGTGGTACTGCTGACCAATGGCTTAAAGTTGGGGAAGCCTGATTATGTCAAGGCGTTGAAAGAATCCGGTTTGGATCGGGTGGTGCTTTCCATCGGCAGCTTGGAACCGTGTTTTTATGAGGAATGGGAAGGACATAACCACCTAGATCGCAAGCTCATGGCTTTGGATAATATGCGCGCGGTCAATTTACAGGGCAGTATTTCCGCCACCCTTACGCGCGGGCAGAACGACAACCAGCTAGGCCCTTTGTGGCGCTTATGCCTTGACTATGCTGACATCATCACATCGTTTCGGGTACGCTCATCCGCGAATGTGGTGCGCGGGGAGACTATTCCCCGTATCTTTTTATCGGAATTGGTTAATTTGGTGGCGCAAGCTTTCGGCATCGAATCGACAGAGCTGCGCGAAGGCTATGCCCGCGGCAGCGGCTATCGCACCGCGCTATCATTCAAGGCCGTGGCCCATCTGCGCGAGGGGAAAAGTGGCTTGGAGTTGGATTACGTCGATTGCGACCCAGCCTGGTATCGCACGGATGCGTCCTTCGATTCCTTCTACGCCCCTACTGCCGAGAGCAACGCTATTCTAGTCAGTCTCGCCTCCTGGCCGGACCGCACCAATATCGACCTGTCCGAAGGCTGCAATACGGCGCATGTGACTGAAAGCCATGGCGTGCTGCCCTTCTATGAGTGCGTTGTGCGTGGCGAGAATGATGTATCTTATTAGCACTTTCACTCTCGACCAATAGCGACCTCAATCATGGCAGAATAGCCCCACTCCTCGAGGCCAGTCATATCCAAATGCACACACTACACCGCAGCCAAAGCGCCGATCGTCCTCACCCGTTTGCCCAGCAGGCCAACGCCGTCACCGACTTGATGAAAAGGCCTGGCAACAAGCCGCTCAACCCCGAGTTCTGCGAACAGATTGGTCAAGTCGTCGTGGTGGTCTGCAGCCCGCGCTCCGGCTCCAGCCTGCTCGCCTCCATCTTTCGGCGCACAGACCAACTGCTCACCTTTCAGGGCGCGATTACCCCCTTCCTCGGGCTCGCCAACCTACGCTATCCGGAGAGCGGTGACTCAGATGCCCTGGATGAAAGCCACCTGCCCATCGCCCAAGCGAACGGCCTGCCCGCGCTGCTGGCGCAGGACTGTGGCACCCCTGATGAGCTACACACTCCCGAGAGTCTGGACCGCTTCATCATCGACCTCAGCATTCGGCTCAGCATGCAGTGGCCTGAGCTACGCTTCGATCCCGACCAGGTCGGCGCCGCCACGCGCGCCGCGCTCGAGCAACTCTACAGCGAGCGCGGCTGGCCCCGCGGTCGCTTCCTGGACTTACCCTTGTTCCATGCGGTCTTCCTGCGCCAGCTTCGCCATACCTACCCCGGGGTCAATCCCTACCTCTACGATCTCGACAAAGCGCTCATCCACGAGATCATCCCGGATGCCATACCCACGAACCTGCTGCCGTCAGAGCGATTCATCGAAATGCCTCCCTTCATCCTCATTCGTCCCTGGCGGGCTCCCAGCGCCGACGACCTCGCGCGCAAGCCGCTCATCATCAAGACAGTCGCCAATACCTTCAGGCTACCTTTCCTCAAGGCCCTGTTCCCGAATGCCCGCTTCCGCATCCTGCACCTCACGCGCAGCGTCGCCGCCAGCGCCAACGGCATGTACGACGGCTACCTGTTCCCAGGCTTCTGGGCCGCACGCGTCGATCAACCGCTGTCTATCCCCGGCTATTCCGATCGCTTTCCGCAGTGGGGAGGCGAATGGCTCAAGTTCGGACTGATTCCGGGCTGGCGTCGCTGGACCGACAAGCCTCTCGAGCAGGTCTGTGCCAACCATTGGCGCACTTGCCACCAGACCATCCTCGATTGGCTCGACAGCCACCCCGAGATTCGCACCGACGCCCTGCGCCTGAAGTTCGAAGATCTGCTCGGCAGCCCGGCGCAAAAGGCCGAGGCCTACGCCCGTCTCACCGACTGGCTGGGCATCGAGCTTGACGAATCGCTCACCTACGCCCGCGACAACGATCTGCCGCTGCAACTCGCCACCGCCAAGCCCGCACCCGAGCGCTGGCGGCAGCGCTACGACATCATCGCGCCACTGCTCGAGGACCCGCGTAACCGCAGGCTAATGGAGCGGCTGGGCTATCGCGCTGGCGGCGCCCCGCCACTGCACCGCAAAATCGAAGATACTTCAGACAATCGATGGTGATTTCCGCGAAAGAATTGACCTTTTGGGGGAGAATATTTTCTGGAAAACACCTAAATGTCGCCCCTTCGATCATGACCACGGCAATCCGTCACACGAGATGCCCTTTCAGCTCTCCGGCCTACCTGGCAGGCCTGGAAAATCTAGTACCGCGCACCCTAAATTGACTGGACAATTTCATGCCATCAGCGGCTTGCCGATATAGGTCCAACGAAACGG
>NZ_WNKT01000097.1 GCF_009720725.1 Allochromatium palmeri | reverse complement strand
CATCCCGCCCTTGCCGCAAATCGTGCGCGAACGGATCTTGGCCGCTCAGGCTGTGCCGTGAGTTATTGAGAAGTTACCGATAGTCTCATTAAGCGCGCGGAATGTAGGCTAAAATGGCCAAAGTCGAGATAATGATATGCGGAATGTCGGTTAACGAGATGCCACTGCTCTTTCATGGGCCCAATCCGTACTCAACGGACCCGGTGACCCTGCTGGAATTTCCCTTTGCTAAGTTCGCACCGGCGGACCTCCCTCTGGGCCTGGAGCGGTTCTCCCGGCTGCTCGGGGAGCACGTCGGTATCCCGCAGGACGCGGCGATCCCTTCTGAAAGGAAGGCGGTTGCCGATTATGTCATGACTCATGTGGCGGCCATTCTGGAGCAGGAGCTGTCCCATCCCCATCCGCACGGCGTGGTTACCGATGGAGAGCGGATCGGTGTGTGGATCGAGTGGATCGACCAGGAAGCAGTCCTGAGTGTATCGCGTTTCTGCTTCATACTTCTGAGCCGGGCCACTGCGGGTGACAGAGGACTGGATCGGTTCTCCGCCCAACAGATGGACGAGATCCGGCAACACTGCTCCCAAGTCAGGATAGATTCACAAGCACGGATTCTAATCTCTGCGGCCCGGGCGATTGGGTTGCCGACTCTACCCCTGATTCCGGGAACGCCGTTTTTCCAGTATGGATGGGGCTGCAAGGCACAGCGGCACTACCTCTCTTCCTCCACGCGGGACAGTGCCGTGGCCTTAAGGATCTGTCGGCACAAAAAGAGGGCCAAGCAGTTTTTTGAAGCGCTAGGTGCTCCGACCCCGATAGCCAAGCTGGCCTCCAAAGAGACGCATTTGGAGCAGGTGTTGGAGACACTCGGCTGGCCATGTGTGACCAAACCCGTGGACGGTTCGCAGGGGCAGGGTGTCACCTCGGGAATCGTGGACCTGGAGACACTGCTCTCCGGCTTTCGGCAGGCCAAGCGATTCTGCCCGACCGTTCTGATCGAGCGGCACGTGGAGGGCGACGACCACCGCATCTTCCTGGTGGGCGGCGAGGTAAAGATGGTTGTGAAGCGGTTGCTGCCGACCATTACCGGCAACGGTCGCGACAGCGTGAGAGAGTTGGTCGAACGCTTGAACCGGGAGAGGAGCCTACCCACCGCCAAGGATCAGGGGCTCTGCCTGATCCCCTTCGACGCCAACCTGGAGCGACATCTGCGCCAGCGGAAGGTGACACTGGAGCAGATCCTCCCAATGGGGAAGACGCTGGCACTCTCCAGCGTGGCCAATATCGCTGCCGGCGGAAGGTGGGAAGAAGTAACCGACCAAGCCAACCCGCAACTAATGGCGTTCACCGAAGCCCTCTCCGCCAGCATGGGGCTCGACACCGCCGGCTTTGACTACATCACCACCGATATCTCCAAAAATTTTGTGGAGTCCGGGGGGTGTTTCATTGAGGTCAATATCAACCCCGGCATCTGGCCCGAGGTGGGGGAACTGTTGCTCCAGGATGGCACCGGTCGGATTCCCGCCCTGCTGATGATCCTGCCGAAGCAGGCCCTGCCCGGTTTCCGGTGGCAACTGCCCTTGGACTGGGCCACCGAGTCCTTAGGATGGGTGTATGGCGGGCAGGCGGGTGTCGGCAGCCTGCCGCTGTCCGTGGGTCGGCAGGGGTGGGCACGACTGCATGCGGTGCTGCGCAATCAGCGGGTGGAGAGGTGTCTCATGATCGTGGCCGCAGAGGAGATCCTGCACAAAGGGTTGCCCGTGGATCGGGTGGAAAGCGCCTGGGTCGCCCCCTCGGCCCTGCCGGAAACGTGGCTCTCCGTAGTCGAACGGCATGCCGGCCAGGTGGTCCGGGATGCCTTCCCTAAGCAGATGTGTGACGCAGTGAGAGCGTTCATCCCCTCCTGTGGTTTCAAAGAGGAAGAGGTACGTTGATGTCTCATACCCCCACCTATTCGGAGCAGGCCGGTCGCTATGCTTCGGCCAGCCTGTCTGGTGACCAGTTGAGTCGGGATCTGGTGCTGCGCCTGATTTCCTCCATCGGTCCCGTTCAGAACGTCCTGGACGTGGGGTGTGGCGCGGGCACCCTCCTCAAGCGCCTCTCGGAAAGCAATCCCGAAGCCGTGCTCGCGGGTGTGGATATCTGCGACGAATTTTTACAGATGGCCCGGGAGGCTGTGCCCCGGGGTGTATTCAGAAATGCCAAGGCCAGCACGATTCCCTTCCCGGACGGGACGTTCGATCTGGTGGTCAGCACCTGGGCGCTGCAGCACTGCGCACAGGTGGAGCAGGCCATGCAAGAAATCGCCCGCACCACCCGGCCCGGTGGGCATGTGGTACTGTGCCTGTTCCATCCGATCCAGTCGCTCATGCATCTACATGAGGAGGTGGTGAGCGGAACCCGAGAATTTACCGACTATTGGGGCCACGACACCTTCATCAACAGGCTCTCATACGGTGTGGATGTGGAGGAGATGCATCACAGCATGGATGCCTATATTGGTGAGGGCTTTCTGCGCCATTTCGACCTGTTGCACTTCAGTGAGGCCAAGCAGCTCACCTCGCCCAACGTCGCCAACGTCAATCACCCCAGCTTCTTCCTCGTCAAGGCGAGACGCCGGTCCAAGCCCAATGCGGATGCCGCCCTGCAGCTACGGGACGGAGAGACGATGCGTGGCGCTCCCCCGGGCGCTCTCTCCCCTTCGGCACCCCGGAACCCCAATCCACTGCCGGCGATCGCCGACAGCGTCACCCAACTTATCGGCAACACGCCCCTGGTACGCGCCGATCTGGGGTTGCCCTGCGAGACACTCCTCAAGCTGGAGTATCTGAACCCCATGGGGTCGATCAAAGACCGTCTGATCCGCGCCATCGATGCCGCCATGGTCGAGGGTGTGCTGAAACCGGGGGATACGGTGGTGGAGGCCACCGCAGGCAACACCGGTATCGCCTTCATGGCCGCGCTAGCCAGCCGGGGGCTCAAGGGCAAGATCCTGCTCATGGAGAAATTCTCCGAGCTGAAGGCCAACACCATGCGCCTGCTCGGGGCGGAGGTGATTCGGGTACCCGACGATCAGAACGATCAACTTGCGGCGAAGCGGCTGGCGAAGGAGGAGGGAGCGTTTCATTTCGGCCAGTTCTACAATCCGCTCAACCCGGAGATTCACCGCCGTGGCACGGCGGAAGAGATCTGGCGTCAATGCGGGGGGCGGGTTGACGCGGTGGTCGCAGGGTGTGGCACGGGGGGGACCCTCATGGGTCTGTGCCGGGGGCTGCGGGAGCGCAATCCCGCGCTGAAGATCATCGGCGTCTCACCCGAAGGGGCGCGGCTGGTTGCGGATGAACCGGTGGGTTGCTGGGGAATCGAGGGAATCGGCACTCCGTATGCGCCCCCGCTGTGTGAAGTAGAGCGGGTGGATGAGTGGATCAGGGTCAGCGACGCGGCGGCCTTCACCACCGCCCATGGATTGATGTGTGGCCACGGGATGTTCTGTGGGAGCAGCAGTGGTGCCATCGTGGCCGGTGCACTGCAATCGCGGATCCTCCAGAGCTTGACGCTCCAACAGCGCTGCGTCGTCATTCTGCCCGACTCGGCGAAAAACTACCCAGACACCTTGATGAACTACGACTGGATGCGGCAGCACGGCTTCCTGTCCCGCTGAGTCCTCGCTGAGTTCCGATTGAATCCTGAACGCTACCGCCCGGCGCGCTGTCCACACTGCGGGCGCGCCGGGCTCGGTTGCCCATGGTCACTATCCGCGCAAGGCCGACCGCGAAGGCGGTGGGCGGCTGCATCCGATCCCGATTCCGCGGCTCTATTGCGGGATGAAGCCTTTGAATGATGCAGAAAGATCACGCTAGCAGCCTGTCGGACTTAACAGGTAGAGTCGCCTTTTGAGCGCTCTCAGGGGCGAAAAATAGCCATGTTTTGGTA
>NZ_WNKT01000096.1 GCF_009720725.1 Allochromatium palmeri | reverse complement strand
TACGGGCAGAATCGCCATTGAATCCGACTACAACCGTCGATTTCTGGGGCTGGTCACAGGTTTATGAAACATCCGGGACAAGTGGCTGATCAAGCGATGTATCGCGCGAAGCAAGACGGCCGTAACCGCTGGCATTACGGTGGTCATGGAACCAGCAACCAAGCTGAAAATGCAAGCACGGCTAGACCCTGAAAGAGCCGCTTTTGTGCGGACGCTCAAGATACCAGAGGAACGCTTTATTCATGCATGCCCGTGCCGCTGAAAAATACGAAGTCGGCGCTATCGTGAGGTGCGGAATGTGCTTTAAAAGATTTTGAGCAGACTGTTGTCAACTCCGGAGAAGCATTCCAGTTCAGAGATCCGGCACGAAAGTGAGCACACGGCTGTTGATGCAGTAGCGTCGCTTGGTGGGTGGGGGTCCATCCTCGAACACATGCCCGAGGTGGATACCAGAGCTCGCGCTGCGCACTTCCACACGCCGCATCCCATGACTCACGTCCTCGTGGAAAGTAATGGCGCCGTCTACGGGGTTGAAGAAGCTTGGCCAGCCGCTGCCGCTGTCGAACTTGGTTTCGCTGCGGAACAGTGGAGCGCCTGTGATCGGATCGACGAAGGTTCCAGGGCGCTTTTCATCGAGCAGCGAGCCAGTGAAGGCCCGCTCCGTGCCTTGCTCGAAGGCGACCCGGCGTTGCTCGGGAGTGAGGATCTGCAAACCAAGCCAGGCCCAGAAGCGCCCCGAGTCGCCATCGTAGCCGGTATAACGCGCCACCTCGCGACCATCCTCGAAGAGCACCAGCGTCGGCGTGGCAAACAGCGGTTTGTCCAGCGTCCAGCCAGTTGGTGCACTAAAACTCAGGCTGCGCGCGACCGCAACCGGGGATTGCCAGTGATCCAGCACCTCAGCCTTGAAGTGCTGGCAGGCGCCGCAGTCCTCCGCCTCGAAGACCACCAACTGTCGCGCCTGCGCCAGTGTCGCGCCATCCAAGGGCGCCGGTGAAGGCAGCGCAGCGGCTTTATCGATGTCCGATGTCGTGCCTGGATAGGCAATGCCCGTACCGCCAAGGCCGCAGTAGCCATGAGGGTTCTTGCGCAGATAGTCCTGGTGTTCCTCTTCGGCGCGGACATAGACCGAAAGCGGGGCGATCTCGGTGGTGATGGTGCCGCGTCCGGCCTGAGTGAGCGCTGCCTGATAGTGTGCGCGCATGCGCTCGGCCACCGCGGTTTGTTCGGGACTATTGGTGTAGATGGCGCTGCGGTAGTTGCTGCCGACATCATTGCCCTGACGGTCGCCTTGGGTGGGATCGTGGCTCTCCCAGAACTTCACCAGCACCTGTTCAAGGGTGATGCGCCTCGGATCGAAGCGTACCTTCACGACTTCGGCATGGTTGCGTTTGTCGCTGGCACCACGGCGTCGTATGCGCTCGTGCGCGAGGATGGTGTCGTAGGTGCCTTCAATCTCTCCATTGGCATAGCCGCTTTCAACATCAATGACCCCAGGCAGCTCGCTCAGACGCTTTTCTGCCCCCCAGAAGCAGCCCATGCCGAGGACGATGGATTCATCCGCTGGGTCTGGAGGACCAGACCTCAGTGGATCACGTGTGAGGTCTTGAGCCTGCGCGGCCTGGCTGTCTAGTCCAGCCTGAAGTAGCGTGCTCAAACCAAGTGCGATAAGCGGCCAGCGATGTTTCTGTTTCATCAGTCTTGCGCGAGAGACCCTGTCCTTGACGGACAGGGAGGGATGATAGCGCACCGCGCGGAGCGCGGTTAGGCCGCCCAGCTCGCGTCCTCCTGTAGGGTGGGTTAATGGCATAGCCATAACCGTCAGCGCGTTGTCGCGCCCGGCAATGGCGGTTGTCTCGATCTACCGAATCAGCGTCATTTCATTGACGAAGCTGCCCAGGTCAAGCTTCAGGCGCGGGGACTGGCCATCGTGTACTCTATAACATCCTGCCAGACGGGCAGCGATCAAAACCCTCGGCGCTTTGCCTTTCGCCAACGTGATTTTAATATTCCAGAGTTCGGCACTGAGGATCCTGGAATGGCTCTGTAATGAATTGGGTCGATGTGGCTTTTCCTCAATCCTCGAAGCCACGTATCCACTAAAAGCTCGCCTGCACCCGCTTCCCGCAATCCAGGTATCGACTTCAGGAACCGGGCCCGCACCGCCTCCGCCGCTCCGATCAGCCACTCGTCGCGTGAGACGACCACCACCAGATCCGGCCCAATCAGGTCTTCATCATCCCGGCGCAGCGGGATTTGCATGTGCTCGATGGCGCCGAGGCGCTGTGTGGGATCAAGGACGTAGGCGGCATCACCATCGCGCAGGCACCCGACACCGCTGGGCAGCCAGACATGCCGGAGAGCGCCATCGCGAGTGGCTGTATCGATTTCATCCTGTCGCCGGAAGCGATCGCGCACAAAATTGTCAGCATTGCCCGCAGAGATGATTCGGGTGGTCGTTCAGTCGCTGCCGAGGCACCGTAGTCGTGATCTGAGCGCATCGATTTCATCGAGCAGGTCGAGCACAAGCGCCGTGCTGGCCGCGTTCAATTCCAGATCGCGTGAGAGACGCAATGCCACCCGTGCGCGTCTGAGCGTCGCCCCGCCGAAACGCCAACGCTCTGGGGCTTCGCCGCTCGGCGTCAATACGCCTTCCATGACCAATGTCACCAGTTGATCGACGTCAGTCCGGCACACCCGGCTCAACTCGACGAGCGTGAACTGGACCTCTTCCTCAACAACAACGCACGGCGTCACGGTCCTGTTTGTCGTGTTCATCAGCCTCAAGCCTCCAAGACGGGTCGCGGTTGAAAGTCGCCGAACGCCTCGGCCATCCGGCGATAGGCGTCCTGTGCCGTCGGCGTGTCGGCGGGCGGCAAGCGGATCGACAGCACTGCATAGAGATCGCCGGGGGGAACGCTGGGAAGCCCCTGGCCTTTGAGGCGCAGCGTGCGACCCGGCGACGAGCCGGGCGGAACCCTCAGTTGTACGCTGCCATCGGGGGTCTGGACGGTGACACTGGCACCAAGGGCCGCTTCCCAAGGCGCGACTGGCAGGTCGAGGTAAACGTCGCGACCGTCGAGCCGAAAGATCGGGTGCGGCGCGAGCTCGATCTCAAGGTAGAGGTCACCCGCCGGGCCATCACCCTGTCCTGGTCCGCCCTGACCAGCGAGTCGCAGGTGTTGTCCGTCGCGGATGCCCTTGGGAATGTTGACCTCCAGGTGCCGCTCCTCAATGGTCGCCTGTCCGCTCGCATCGATGCGAGGGACGCGCAGCGAGATGCTGCGGCGCCCCCCGCGATAGGCGTCCTGTAAGTCGATTTGGACCTTGGCGTGATGGTCCTCGCCCGCCCGCTGGCCTCGCCCACGCGCTCCGCGCCCGCCCGCGGCCTGATACCCGAAGAGCGATTCGAAGAAGTCGCTGTGGTCGAAGTCGTGGCCGTCGCCCTCGGGGCCGCCACTGAACTCGAAGCCGCGATTCCATCCCGAAGGCGGATTGAAGTCCTGACCGCCTTTGTAACGGTTCCCCACCTCGTCATAGGCCGCACGCTTCTCGACGTCTTTCAGGGCTTCGTACGCCTCGGCCACTTCCTTGAAGCGCGCCTCGGCATCCGGCTCCTTGCTGACGTCGGGGTGGTATTTGCGCGCCAGCTTGCGGTAGGCGCGCTTGATCTCATCCTGAGCGACCGTGCGCTCCAGTCCGAGTACGGCGTAGTAATCCTTGAATTCCATCAACCCTCCCGCTGGTGGCTTTTGGCACCCGGTTAGCGTCTTGCGACGGGCTATGAGTCCAGAGGAAAGCGGCTAGTACCGCGCACTGTGAATTTTCGGGATAATCGCTCATCATTCTCCCACAGCCTGATTGTGAGTCGCTTCCCATGGCCCGTCCTGCCCCGTTGATTGAGCTACCCCCTGAACCACGCACCGTCCTGGAAGGTCTGGCGCGAAGCCGCGAAACCGCCCACAGCCTGGTGCAGCGGGCGCA
>NZ_WNKT01000095.1 GCF_009720725.1 Allochromatium palmeri | reverse complement strand
CAGGAACCGTTCACGGCGGGTCTGGTACTTCGGCTTCGGGGCGCGTTTCTTGGGCATCGTCGTCAGGCTGAGGGCGGTGGAGAACACAGGGCACAAGGGTATCACTCAGACCCCTTCGCCAAAACGGAATTGTTCAGCGTTTCCTTAGATAATAAATCATGTTTGGTGAAGCAGAAAACTCAGAGCAGACATAATCAGTGCTACTGCTCATCATGGATTTGATTGCACTTCCAACGGATTCCTCTGTCATGCGTATTTTTGTTTCACCAGGCGGTGTGTAATAAACATAGTTTCCTGGAATATACCTGACAGATGCCGTTGTTTCTCCAGAGAAAAATTCCTCACAACATCCCCCATCCGGCAACGGATCATATGAATACATTTCAACCTGCCAAGCAGATCCCGTACAATCATTTGACTCAAAATAAACAGACCATCCAGTCGATGGCATTCCAGTATCTTGTGCGATGCTATAAAAATATCCCTGGCTTGTCGTAATGCTTTGCCAATTATTTGGCAACATCGGGGGAAATCCATTTTGCGGGCTGCTATCGCTTACACATGCTCCATATTCATGAATCACAAATCCATCCGCATCGACAAGGCGCACAGAATCATAAGGTTTCAAAGCCGAAATCTGCACCCAGTCACTGTTCGGTCCACAGTCCTCCATGCGATCGACGACTCTAAGAACATGGTCTTCTCCAACACAGGCACCCAGCAGCTCGGGACACATCACCTCAGCAAACACAGGGGCACTCACAACGCCAAGGGCCACACCACACAGAACAGACTTCATTATCATCCCAATCCAAACATATTTCACGGAACGTGCTATCATATCTCAAGCGCGCGTGACAGAAAACCCAGCGATTCAGGTTCGAGACCGTTTGGAGCATCCCGTTGCCAAAACGCCTTCAGACCCAAGAAACTCAAGACCAAAGGGAGATCAAGCCATGTCCGCGACACGACTCGATACCGACGCCCTGACGACCGCCCTCGCCGACCTCAACGCCTTGGGTCAGGGCGGCTGGTCGCTCTCCGGCGACCAGTTGTGCAAGACCTTCGTCTTCCCCGACTTCGTGCGCGCCTTCGGCTTCATGACCCAGGTGGCCCTGATCGCCGAGTCTATGAACCATCATCCCGATTGGAGCAACGTCTACGGACAGGTGCGCGTTGCACTGAGCACGCATGAAGCCGGCGGGATCACCGAGCGCGATATCGCACTCGCGCGGCAGATGGAGCGGTTGGCGACGACTGCTGAAACGCACGCCACTCAGTAACCGTAGACCTCGGCCAGACCTTCCAACTCCTTCGCGCGCTCGGCCGTTTCCCGCAGCACGCAGTCGGCGGACATCACACGATGGAGCGACCCACCTTCGGGATCATGGTAGAAGTCGCAGTTCGCATCGCGATACTGAATCCACAGCCGCTGCGCCGCCTTGAGCGATTGTTTGCGTTCAGCCAGAAGTCACCAGCGAACTGGTCGGCGTCCCAATACTTCGGCCAGTCCGTCACAAGCCCATCGGCCAGCTTGCACGCTTGGGTGAGATCGAGGTGTGCCTGAAGCAGCGCGATCGGTGCGAAGTTGTCGAGCGTATAGCGCTCATCGAGCGGCTGCTCGTCCTCACCGGTTGAAGTCTCCAGCGCTGTTGTCAGGTACCGGCGCAGGCCCGGCGTTTCGTCGATCAGGGTCATCATGGTCTCCGGTTTCAGGCTGTACCGATCAGGCCGTCGTCCTCTTTGGCCGAGTCGCGCGCGGTCTTCAGGCTAAAGTATCCTCGGCCGCTCGCCAGCACGGGCGTATTGTACCCCGCAAACGAACAGTGCCCCGCCCGCTCACGCTTCAACGGAGGCGTGGACTTGCGGTGAAAATCCAGCCGCATACAGGCGCACGATGGACTGTGGCGTCAACACGGTTACAGACTCCTGTGGATCCGGCATGGCGTGCGCGTCCTCGTAGCCCGTTGGTGACCAACGCTTCAGCGCCGTGCGCCATTTCAGGAGCGCGTGGCCATTGCCGTCGATGAACGCACCATCAGGAACTCGCTCGAAGTCGAGCTTGAAGGTGATCTTTCCCCCGCCCCGCGCGGCACGTTCGGCATGGAGTTGCTTGTCGATCTGCGCGATCGGCGTCGAAAGCTCCACCCCATTGGCGGCACACCAGGTTTCCTTGAACGCCTTGTACCGCGCTCTCCGACACTCTGCGCAGGGACGATGACCGGCTGCAAAAGCCGTGGCTTCGTCGAGAAAGAACAGCTCGGAGTAGTTGTTGGGGCTGAAGATTGCGCGGCGTCGAGGCGGGGCATTCCGGCCAGCGTCACCTTCAGATAGAGGCGGCGTGCGCAGTATTTCGCCAGGGTGCGATGGATCATTTTTGGGTCATGCCCGGCGGCGAGCAGATCCTCACGAATCCCGATTTTGAGCGGGCGGGGCTGTTTCCAGTTGAAGCAGGCCGGGTAGAGGGTGGCGAGGTCGAGCCAGGGCTTCTGGGGCTTGGCGTCGGGCGCAACGGCGGAGTCTGGGTTGGGCGTGTCGGTCATGGTTTCAGGTCAGGTCATGGTGAACGGTCAGCGCGGACTTGCCCCGAACAGCGCCATCAGGTTAGCCGGCAGAGGAGCCATCCGCGTTGAATCCTTCGTGGAACGTGACCGAGCCCTGCGGAAACTGATCATCGAAAGACAGTGCGAAGAAGAACTCCGGTGGTATTCCTTCATGAACCAGCCCCGGAACTGTCCTGAACCCGAACTTTCGGTAGTAATCCGGGTGCCCGACGAGACAGCATCCACGGGCATGCATGGCTTTCAGCCGTGAGAGTCCCTCCCGGATCAGTGCTGTTCCGATGCCTTGCCGCTGGTGGGCGGGTAAGACGGACACCGGTCCGAGGCCATACCAATCCGGCGTTCCGTCCGAGATGACCACGGGAGAAAACGCGATATGCCCGATGACCTGTCCATCGCGTTCAGCAACGAGCGATACGGAGAGCGCCTTGGCCGCGCGCAGCGCCTCGATGATGAACTGTTCCGTGTGGCGGCTGATCTCCAGAGTCTCGAACGCGGCGACGGTGACATCGTGGATGGGCGTGGCATCAGCGTCGGTTTCGTTTCTGATGACGAGATTTGTATTCATAGGGGCTGTTGTTGCCTTTGGGTGAGTGGGTAGGCTAACCGAGAACCAGATCTATCGCGCTCCACGGCGTCAGACGGCCATGTCAACCAGAGTCGGCTGGAGCACGCGCAGCAGATCCGCCGTCGCCAGCGAGAGGATATAGCCACGCTTGCCGCCGTTGATGTAGAGGCGCGGCAGTTCGGCGATGCCCTGCTCGCAATAGACCGGCATCGCACGGCGGGTGCCGAACGGCGAGGTGCCGCCGACCTGATAGCCCGAATGCTTGTCGGCGATCTTGGGATCACAGGGCTTGATCCGTTTGACGCCGATGGCACGAGCCAGTGTTTGGGTCGAGACTTGGCGGTCACCGTGCATGAGGACCAGCATGGGTTGGCGCTGCTCATCTTCCATGACCAGGGTCTTGATGACCAGATGTTCGTCGACTCCGAGCTCACGCGCGAACTGGGCGGTGCCGCCGCCCTCGACATAGGTGTAGGGGTGGCCATCGAAGTCCACGCCGGCGGTGCGCAGTACGCGCACGGCTTGGGTGACGGGTTCCTTGGCGGGCTTCATCGGTCAGCGCAGACCTGAGCCGAACAGGGCGCTCAGGATCGCCATGAACACCGAGGCGATGACCGTCAGGATGAAAACGGCCGGGATCGAGGCGATGGCGGCCTTGACCATGAAGACGACCATCGACCAGAACGGCATCTGGATGTCGACGACAGTGACGCGGGTGTTGGGTTCATTGGACATCGGGAGGACTCCATGTGGCAGTATCCTGTGCCGGGGTGGGCGTCAAGTGATCAGCCCTTTTAAGGTGACTTCAAGTTTTTGTAAAATATAGTCATTTTAAACTTGACACGCGGTCGTTGTTAGACATGTTTGATGGCATCCTG
>NZ_WNKT01000094.1 GCF_009720725.1 Allochromatium palmeri | reverse complement strand
CAGGAACCGTTCACGGCGGGTCTGGTACTTCGGCTTCGGGGCGCGTTTCTTGGGCATCGTCGTCAGGCTGAGGGCGGGGGAGAACACAGGGCACAAGGGTATCACTCAGACCCCTTCGCCAAAACGGAATTGTTCAGCGTTTCCCTAACGGTTCTGCGACTCTGAGCCAAAATGAATTTTTGGGGAATACGGCAACAGAAGTTGGTGGTGGTCTTAGAGTTACTTTTGAGAACGAATACATGGCACAGAATAACGCGATTAATCTTCTGCGGAATCAGTTCTCGAATAATACGACACAGCAGTCCGGAGGCGGTGCTTATATATCTGGAAACGGACAATATAGAATTCAAGTTGATAATTACAACATTATTCTAACAGAAAACGAGTTTCTGACGAATTCAGCGTTAGAATACGGCGGGGCCGTCTGGATCGGCCTGGGTTCTTTAGCTAACGGTCTGGTTAACCTCGTCAATAATCGGGTTATCGAGAATGAAGCGGGACTTTCCGGCGGCGGTTTTGGTGTTTCTTTAAGTAGAAGCAGCCAGACCAGTATCGTGAGCAACGCGCTGTTCGGTAATTCGGCAGGAACCGCCGGAACCGCCGCATCCGCCGATGCGCTCGGCGGCGGTCTTTATCTAGCCGCGACGGATGGCACTCTGACACTCACCAACAACACCCTGGTGCAAAATGACGCGCCGACCGGTGGCGGCGTTGCGCTACGGCTGTCTGGCCAAGGTGATTCGGTCGGAGGGGTGCTGCGCAACAATCTGTTCTGGGCCAATCGAGCTTCGCCCGGTCAGGATCTCTCAATCAACAACGATGTCGATGGCGATTTTGACTACTACCCCTTAACGCTGCTCTATAACAATTTCGATCAAACCCTCGGCAGCGGCATCACCATGACCATCGGGATGCTCATTGATCCCAGCAATCAAAATGCCGTCGATCCCCTGTTCGTCGACATGGCCAATGACGATTTGAGCCTGTTGAGCAACTCCCCGATGATCAACGCTGGCGACCCGATGACCAGCGGACTGCCTGCCACCGATGCTGCCGGCCATCCGCGCCTGGTGGGTGAGATCGTCGATATCGGCGCGTACGAAAACCCGACCGGTGATCCGTCCCTGGCCGGACTTAATGTGGGCCTGGAAGGGGATGGCGACGGCACCGTGACCTCAATGCCAGCGGGCATTGACTGCGGAATCGATTGCAACACGGTGTTTGCGGCCGGAACCGAGGTCACGGTGACCGCGACACCCGCTAGCGATAATGATGTGTTCACCGGCTGGAGCGGGGCCTGCTCCGGCGCTGACCCGACCTGCACCCTCACCCTGAACGAGGCCACGGTGGTCATCGCCACCTTCGTGAAAGGCTATGCGATCAACGCCCGGGTCACTCCGAGCGGTGCCGGCACCATCGTGTGCGACCCCAATCCGGTGCCCAGCGGCCAGAGCAGTCTCTGCATCGCGCGGCCGGCCAGCGGTTATGGCTTCACCGCCTGGAGTAGCGGCTGCAACAGCACCGACAATCACACTTGTACGCTGACGACCGTCACTGGCACTCGATCTGTCACCGCCGAGTTTACCGGCACGGCAGACCTTACAGCTACCCAAGAGGTCGCAACCAGCTACACCCCCGGCGGCCTGCTGACCGTCACCGCACAGTTCAACGACATCAGCGGCGCGGAGGCACGCGGCCTGACCTGGCTACCCGAGCTACCCTCGGGCTGGACAGTCATCAGCGCCACGGGGGGTGGCTCACCCCAGGTCTCCAACAACGAGATCCTGTTCACCGGCACCCTGACACTACCGATCAACTTCAGCTACCAGATCCGGGTGCCCGAGGACGCACGCGGCGATCAGCAAATGGGTGCCACCCTCAACTACCAGTCAGCGGACATGGGCAACCCCGTCACGCTGCTCGTCGAGCCGGACCCGCTCCTGATCGGACAGGTAGGGGTCGTCCGCCACAGCGCCGATTACCAGGATCCGGCCTGGAACATCGACGCCACGGAAGCCAGTCGGGTGCTCGCCTACTGGCGTGAGCAGGCCTATCAGGTCGACGCCTCCAACCCGGATGGCTACGCCCTTGGCAGCGGCAACACCGAAGGCGCGCCGCATAGCGCCGACTATCGCGAACCCCAATGGCGCATCGATACCTTCGAGGTCAATCGCGTCCTCGGTTACTGGCGCGCGCCCTCGTACTACGTCGAGCCGCAAGGCGACGACGGCTACGCGCCCGGCGGTCAGCAGGTCGCGGGTACCGCGTCCAAGCGGGCGGCGGCCATATCGGCGGACACCACCGCCCCACAGGCTACCCAAGCGGCGAGTGTGGGCTACTACACCCCCGGCGAGACCCTGACCATCGTCAACACCCTCGGCCAGACCGGCGATGATCCGCTGCTCTCGCTGGTGTGGGTGCCGACCCTGCCGAGTGGCTGGACTCTGAGTGGAGTCAGTGGCTCGGGCAGTCCCGAACTCAGCCCCGCCGGCACGGAGATCCTCTTCACCGCGAGCGGTGAGTTGACGCTGCCCTTGACCTTCAGCTACAGCGTTCAGGTGCCAGAGACGGCCAGCGGCTCGCAAGCGATCAGCGCCGAATTCACCTATCAGCGCCTCGGTATGATCAATGAGGCCAGTGCCACGCCGACGCCGAATCCGCTCGTGATCGGCGATACCGAAGAGACTGGCGGGTGTGCCACGACCGCAACCACACTGACCACCTCGGTGACCAGCGGTACCCTGACCCAGCGCTCCGAGATCGGCATCCAGGTCGCCGGCTCAGTATCGGTCGCCAGCGGCGCCACGCTTGACCTTACCGCCCCGCGCATCACCTTCGCGCCCAGCTTCCGAGTCGAGGCGGGCGGGCGGCTCATGGCGACCTCGGCACCGGTGACCTGTACGGCAGCGGCCTCGGCCCAGAACACGGCGGCCTTGATCGCCAGCGCGCCGGCAGCGGTCGCGCCCGGGTTCATCGCCGGCAAGGATGCCCTGCCATCCTGGCTACAGGAGCATCTTGCTGAACTCAGCATCGACACTGACGCCCTGACCGGCGGTCTGCTTGATGCCGATGAACGCTGGCTGATCCTGGAAACCACTCAGACGCTGCATCCCGAGGATGGCAACGAAGCGAGTGACCTGTATCGCCTCGATCTGTTGACCGACCACATCGCGCTGATCAGCGTCACCGAGGATGGCTCAGCCGGCAACGGCGCCAGCCGCGATCCAGCCGCCGATACGCTCGGCGAGCGGGTGGTGTTTTCCAGTGCCGCCAGCGATCTGGTGCCCGGTGATGACAACGGCGTAAGTGATCTGTTCCTGCGCGATCTGGCGCTGGGCGTCACGGAGCGGCTGACGCAGGCTGAGCAGGCTTCGGCCCATCCGGCGGTCGATGCCGAGGGCACCGTTCTGGTCTATGACCAGGCGAGCCTTGAAGGCCCACGCCAGATCCTCGGCCAGGCACTGATCGATGGTCCAGCGGCTGAGATCGTGCCGTTGAGCGAAGGCGAGGCCCTAGCTGATGCGCATCATCCAGGGCTCAGCACCGACGGGCGATTCCTGGCCTATCTGAGCCAGTCCGTCGCCGCAGATGGCGCCCAGCTCTGCGCAATTTCCATCCGCGATCTCGTCAGCGGCATCGACCACCGCCAGGCCTGCCCGGCGGAGTTGCTCGACGCTAGCGATTGGACGCGCCCGACGTTCAGCCCGGATGGTGGCACACTATACTGGTATCAAAGCGGCCAGGATCAATTGATCGCACTGCCCAATCCGCTCGCTGAGCGCTTCTCTCAGAACTAGAGCAAGGTATGAGGCTGGCATTCTGCCGGCCTCATACACCGCTTCCAGCTGAGCCATGCCGGATTGCGGCATGGCACGTATCAAGGAAACGCTGAACAATTCCGTTTTGGCGAAGGGGTCTGAGTGATACCCTTGTGCCCTGTGTTCTCCACCGCCCTCAGCCTGACGACGATGCCCAAGAAACGCGCCCCGAAGCCGAAGTACCAGACCCGCCGTGAACGGTTCCTG
>NZ_WNKT01000093.1 GCF_009720725.1 Allochromatium palmeri | reverse complement strand
AGAGGACTTGTCTACTCCAACTGTATGTGAGCGAACGATTTTTGCCAGCTGGTAAGATACTTTGTCCAAAGTCCAAAAATGGAAAACACGCTGATGGACTCGTACCCTACGCTTCAGACGCTGGTTTGTTGTCAGGCAGACCAGTCTTAGCCGCCCGCCACCGACCTGCTGGAGATCCCGATGCTCTTCGAACCCGTGCGTATCCGCTCGCTGTCACTGAACAATCGCCTCGTCATGGCCCCGATGACGCGCAGCCGTGCCATCGAGGCCAACACCCCCAATGCCCTGATGGCCGAATACTACGCCCAGCGCGCTTCAGCCGGATTGATCGTCTCCGAGGCGACCGCGACCTCGCCCAATGGACTCGGCTATCCGCGCATCCCTGGACTGTACGACGTCGAGCATGTCCGGGGCTGGCGATTGACGACCGAAGCCGTGCATGCGCGTGGCGGGAAGATCGTGGCGCAGCTCATCCACACCGGGCGTGTGGCGCATGTGGCGAATCTGCCCGCCGGCGCCGAGGTGCTGGCTCCGGTTGATTGTGTGTGTCCTGGGGAGATCTACACCGACACCCTGGGTCTGCAACCCTTCACTCCCGCCCGGGCGATGACCGAGCGCGAGATCGCCCAGGCCATCGAGGAGTTCGCCCAGTCAGCGGTTCTGGCGATCGAGGCCGGATTCGACGGCGTGGAATTGCATGCGGCCAATGGCTACCTGATCGAGCAGTTCCTCAATCCCAACGTCAATCAGCGCACGGATGGTTACGGGGGGACGATCGACGGTCGTAACCGGTTCGCGCTGGAGGTTACGCAAGCGGTCTGCGCGGCAATCGGTGCCGACCGGGTCGGGATCCGGCTGTCGCCCTACGGGGTGTTCAACGGCACAGGAGCCTTCCCGGATGTGGATGCCCAGTACCTCGCGCTGTGCGAGACCTTGTCGGCGCTCGGACTACTGTATCTGCATGTCCTGGATCACTCGTCGATGGGGACACCACCGGTGCCGGATACGCTCAAAATGCAGCTACGCCGGTGTTTTGATGGTCCCTTCATCCTGGCGGGCGGTTTCGACCGGGCGAGCGCGGAAACCGCACTGGCGGAGGATCGCGCTGACCTCATCGCCTTGGGCCGTCCCTTCCTGGCCAATCCCGATCTGGTCGAACGGATGAGCGCCGGGGCCGCACTGAATACGCCCGACATGGCGACCTTCTACACGGCTGACGCCAAGGGTTACACCGACTATCCAACACTTGAGTCTTGAGCCTGCCCATCGATCAGGAGGCCCTCGAACGCGCCTGTGTCGCTTGGACCTTGCGCGGCCAACGACGTCCTGCCTTCGCCCACGTCCCCGGCGACGGCGACTTACGAAGATCTGGTGCGCGTCTATCTGGCATCACTCGACAACCCGACGACGCGCGACGAAATCGAGCGGCGGCTACAAAAAGATGCCCGTCCGATCCTGAAAGACAATCGCGTCACTCAGGCCATCGAACGTCTCTGCGCACGGCATGGCCTGGAGTGCTGGGAGCAGGAGCTTCAGGGCCTGTTGGATACCGCTTCGATGATCAGCCTGGGTTCGTCGCCGTCGGCCACCACAAGAAGCGCCCACCTCGGGCCGCGGCACCGGCACCGTTGGTCGGCCGACTGGCCCACTGTGGGTATGCGCACGTAATACGGTGGTGCCGGGCGGCACGTCGAAGAGGATCATCCGACGAACCCGGCGCGGATCGACTCCAGATAGTCAATCGCGTCCTCGGTTCGACCTTGCTGGACCAGCTGCAACAGGGTCTGGTGACGAAACGCCGCAATGGGCTCGTTCTTGATCAGGAAGATGGCGCGCTGCGGATCCGGCTGTATCGCCGTGGCGGCCGACAGCACACGCATCAGGTCGCGCAGTGCCGATTGCAGTCTCGGCGATTCCGGGTAGGTGCGCAGGGTGTTGCGATGGACTCCGGCCAGCTTGGCCAAATTCTGCTGTTGCAGGCCGAGAATGTGAGCGACGCCCGAGGCTGAGAATCGCGACGTACCAGGTTCCCGCGTCGATTCAAGTACGTCGGCGAAGAGGGCGACCATGGCGTTTGTCCTGAGTGCACCTAAGCCCAGTCAGCGACGCCTGGCCGTTTGAACCTCCAGAACCGGCCGACATAGACCGAACCCGCTTCAACTGGATCTGATCTGAAGTCGTCAAACTCCAGCCAAGTAAACCGGGGACGACGGCCCGCTCCAGTCGAGACTGAAACGGGTCGTCCTCGGTGGATACCGCTCAGGCGGCCCCGTCGATTCGCCTGATCAGTGCCTCCTCGGCATCCGCTGTCTCCAGGTTGGAGGCGGGAGACGCCTTGTTATATTGCGCTCGCGTGCAAGGGCTGGGAAGCCGAGCAAACGTCGCCTCGCTGAGGGCTCGCCGACCGGAGACGGCCAAGCTCCGTTCTGTCACCGATCGCCCACCGCCTCGTCAAGCCTGACCTGCACCTGAGCGGCCACGCGCACGGCCCGCGCCGTGGCCTCCTCCACACTCTGGCCGCGTGCCAGAGCCACGCCCAGTCGGCGTCGCCCCTGTACCTCAGGCTTGCCGAACAGCCGCAGATCGGTTCCGGGTTCGGCCAGGGCGGCGGCCAGGTTGCCGAAGCGCGGCTGTGTGGACACACCTTCGGCCAGGATGACCGCCGAGGCCGCCGGCCCGAGCTGACGGATGGCGGGGATGGGCAGCCCCAGAATCGCACGGGCGTGCAGGGCAAACTCCGAGAGATCCTGTGAGATCAATGTCACCAGCCCCGTATCATGGGGACGCGGCGAGACCTCGCTGAAGATCACGTCATCGCCACGCACGAAGAGTTCGACGCCGAAGATCCCCTGCCCGCCCAGCGCCTCCGTCACCTGGGCGGCGATGGCCTGGGCACGCTCCAGGGCACGCGGCGCCATCGGCTGCGGCTGCCAGGATTCGCGATAGTCGCCCTCCTCCTGGCGATGGCCGATCGGCTCGCAGAAGGTGGTGTCGTCGCGATGGCGCACCGTCAGCAGGGTGATTTCGTAGTCGAAGTCGATGAAGCCCTCGACGATCACCCGGCCACCGCTGGCGCGTCCGCCGACCTGGGCATAGTCCCAGGCCGCTGGCAGGTCGTCGGCGTGGCGCACCAGGCTCTGGCCCTTGCCCGAGGAGCTCATGATCGGCTTGACCACGCACGGCAGGCCGATTTCGGCGACCGCCTGCACGAACTCAGCGTAGGTGTCGGCAAACCGGTAGTTCGAAGTCGGCAGTCCCAACTCCTCGGCCACCAGACGACGGATGCCCTCGCGGTTCATGGTCAGCTGGACGGCGCGGGCGGTGGGCACGACCCGGAATCCCTCGGCCTCCAGTTCCAGCAGCGTCTCGGTGGCGATCGCCTCGATCTCGGGGACGATGAGGTCGGGACGCTCCTGCTCGATCACCCGCCGCAGTTCGGCCCCGTCGAGCATGGAAAAACAGTGGGCGCGATCGGCCACCTGCATCGCCGGGGCATTCGGATAGCGGTCGCAGGCGATGACCTCGACGCCGAGACGCTTGAGTTCGATCACGACCTCTTTACCGAGTTCACCGGCCCCGCAGAGCAGTACCTTGGTGGCCGAGGGGGTCAAAGCGGTTCCGAGTGTGGGCATGGGGGCTCCGCATGGCAGGCGGTGGATGGGATTGGGGAATGACAATCCGGCTGAGGATCGTGAACGCGATGATAGGACGCCAGGCGGGGGGCATCCAGTGCCACGCCGCTACGACTGAACCTGGGTGAGGACGCTGAATCTCCAACTCCCGCTCGCTGTCGGACCTCTCGCGTCGCTCCAGGAGCACGGTCAGGTGTCGCGCGCGATGTAGTCGGTCCGCTGCTGTCCCCGGACCCGAAACCATTCGATCAGGAACACCCCGGAGCCGAGCGCGGCGAGGGGGAACGGCGTACCCGCACCCCGACCGAGCCGCGCGCGTGATAGAGATGCGCCTCGCGCGCCTGGAGCAGGGCGTCCATGCAATCGGTGGCCAAGGCGACCGCCTCGGCGTGCAGGGTATCGAGCCGCCTCAGTGTCGCCGACTCGACTGCGGCCCAGGGCTGGTCCGGCTCCCGTTCGGCGCTGACATCGTAAACAGGTCGCGATACCGTTGGGGCTGGGAGCGCAGATACTGGACGGGAGCCGAGACCGTGGCGCCGAGATGAGCCGCAGCGTGCCAGGGCCAGCGCGGGTCGTAGAGGATGGTCCGTCCCAAGGCGATCAGGTCGGCATCGCCGGTGCC
>NZ_WNKT01000092.1 GCF_009720725.1 Allochromatium palmeri | reverse complement strand
AGGCTGTCGGCACCGTCCTTGCCGTCCAGGATGTCGCCGCCGTCGCCGCCTTCAAGGGTGTCGTTGCCCAGGCCGCCGCGCACGTCGTCGTTGCCGGCGTCACCGACAACACGGTCGTCGCCTGCCCCGCCAAGGACGAGGTCGTTACCTGCCCCACCAAAGACGCTGTCAGCGCCATCGTTGCCTCTCACGGTGTCGTCGCCGTCGCCGCCATCGAGGCTGTCGTTGCCCTCGCCACCGTCGAGGCTGTCGTTGCCGGCGCCGCCGATGAGGTCGTCGTTGCCGATCTCGCCGAGCAGGGTGTCGTCCGCGCTACCACCCAGCAAGCTGTCGTCGCCATTGCCGCCGGCCATGAAGCCGTCGCCACCCAGCAGGGTGTCGTTGCCATTGCCGCCTTCAACGGTGTCTTGACCGTCGCCGCCGTCGACGTAGTCGTCGCCGTCGCCGCCGATCAGACTGTCGGCGCCGTCGCCACCCAGCAGGCTGTCGTCGCCGCCGTTGCCGAGCAGGGTGTCGTTGCCGGCACTGCCAAGCAAGGTGTTGTTGTCGTCGTCGCCGATAATGCTGTCGTCGTCGTTGCCGCCGTCCATGAGCCCTTCGCCGTTGACCAGGGTGTCGTTGCCGTTGCCACCGTAGAGGCTGTCGTCGCCCTCCCCACCGTCGAGGTAGTCGTTGCCGTCGCCACCGTAGATCTCATCGTCGCCGCGATTGCCGTAGAGGCTGTCGTCGCTCGCGCCGCCGATGAGGCTGTCGTCGCCGTTGCCGCCGTCCATGAAGCCGGCGCCGCCGAGCATGGTGTCGTTGCCCTCGCCGCCTTCGACGGTGTCTTGACCGCTGCCGCCGTCGACGTAGTCGTTGCCGTCGCCGCCGACCAGGCTGTCGTCACCGTCGCCGCCGAACAAGCTATCGTCGCCGTCCATGCCATCGAGCGTGTCTTCACCGGTGCCGCCGTCGGCGTAGTCGTCGCCGAGGCCGCCGCGCATCTCGTCGTTGCCATCCTCCCCATACAGGGTGTCGTCGTCCTTGCCGCCCCCCATCGCGTCGTCGCCGTCGCCGCCGTAGAGCAAGTCATTGCCCAGGTTGCCGTTCATGGTGTCGTTGCCGGCACCGCCGTCGAGGGTGTCCTCGCCGGTGTAGCCGTAGAGTTGGTCGTTGCCGTCTTCGCCGAGAACGGCGTCGTTGCCGAAGCCGCCGTCGACGTAGTCGTCGCCGTTGCCGCCGCTCACGGTGTCGTTGTCGTCGTAGCCGTAGACGGAGTCGTCGCCGTCGCCGCCGATGATGACGTCGTCGCCGTCGTCGCCCCAGAGGCGGTCGTTGCCGTTGCCGTAATCGACCAGAATGTCGTTGCCGTAGCCGCCGTCGAGGCTGTTGTCGCCGGTGCCGATAATGGCCAGATAGTCTTCACCGTAGCCGCCGTTGAGGATGTCGCCACCGTCGGCAATTAGATAGTCATTACCCCAGCCGCCCTTGACGATGTCGTGGCCGCTTTGGCTGAAGACGGTATCCTTCCAGGCTGTGGGAGGTCCGCCGAACTCTAGCATGGCCAAATCGCCGCCGTAGAGGATTTCGTCGCCGTCGCCACCTTCGAGGCGGTCGTCGTCATTGCCGCCGATCAAGACGTTACCGTCGGCGCCGTCCTCGCCGCCGAACAGGGTGTCGCGGCCCTCGCCACCGTCGAGGGTGTTGTCGTCGCCGGAATACACACCCAAAGTGTCGTTACCCTCGCCCCCCAAGGCGAGGTTGTCTTCACCGTAATAGACGATGAGTGCGTCGTTGCCCTGACCGCCGTCGAGGGTGTTGTCCTCGCCGCCGGCAGCGACGTAGTCTTCGCCGCGCCCGCCCAAGAGGAGAGCGCCGCTGTCTTCGCCGACGATAGAGTCGTTGCCCAGGCCGCCGTCCAAGGTGTCGCCACCGCTCAGGGTGTCGTTGCCGTTACCACCACTGAAGAGCGAGTCGTCAGCGTCGTCGCCGTAGAGCAGGTCATTGCCGCTCAGGGTGTCGTCGTTGCCGGCGCCGCCGATCAGGACGTCGTCGTCGTCGCCGCCGAACAGGGTGTCGCTGCCGGCGCCGCCGACGAGGGAGTCCTCGCCCTCGTTACCCATGAGCCAGTCGTTGCCGCTGCCGCCCTCGAGGCTGTCGTTGCCCGCCGCACCATCCATGTAGTCGTTGTCGGCACCGCCGACGAGGCTGTCGTCGCCCAGGCCGCCCTCGAGGTGGTCTTCGCCGTCGCCGCCGTCGAGGGTGTCGTCGCCGTCTTCGCCATCGAGGGAGTCTTCGCCAGCGCCGCCGCTCAGAACGTCGTTGCCGTTGCCGCCGTCGAGGGTGTCGTCGCCGTCGCCGCCGTCGAGGCTGTCATCGCCATATTCGCCGTCGAGGGTGTCGTTGCCGTCGCCGCCAAGGAGGGTGTCGTCGCCGTCGTCGCCGTACAGGCTGTCGTTGCCCGTGCCGCCGTCGAGGTAGTCTTCGCCATTGTCGCCGTCGAGGTCGTCGTCGCCGTCGCCGCCATCGAGGCTGTCGTCGCCATAGCCGCCGTCGAGGGTGTCGTTGCCCGTGCCGCCGTCGAGGCTGTCATCGTCATCTTCGCCGTCGAGGTAGTCTTCGCCGTCTCCGCCTATGAGGTCGTCGTTGCCGTCGCCGCCGAGAAGCCTGTCGTCACCGTCGCCGCCGATCAGGTCATCGTTGCCGAGGCCGCCGATGAGGGTTTCGTCGGCGCCGTTGTTGCCGAGGATGCTGTCGTCGCCGTTGCCGCCGTCGAGGACGTGCAGGCCGTCGGGGCCGCGTTCGATGCCGGTGAGGGTGTCGTCGCCGTTGCCGGCGTAGGCGTAGTCGTTGCCGGCGCCGCCGTCGAGGTAGTCGTTGCCATCGCCGCCGATGAGGGTGTCGTTGCCCGCACCGCCGTCGAGGCTGTCATCGCTGTCAGCGCCCGCGCCGCCGTCGAGGCTGTCATCGCCGTTGCCGCCGTCGAGGATATCGTTGCCGCTACCGCCGTCGAGGGTGTCATCGCCAGCATCGCCGTACAGGGTATCGGCACCCGCGTAACCGTAGAGGTCATCGTTATTGTCGCCGCCGGCTAGGCTGTCGGCGCCCTCGTCGTTATCGCCGCCGAGGAGGGTGTCGTTGCCGAGCCCGCCGTAGATGGTGTCGTCGCCATTGCCGCCGTCAAGGAGGTCGCTGCCCGCACCGCCATCGAGATAGTCGTCACCGTTGCCACCTTCGAGACTGTCGATGAAGCCGGCACCGCCCTCGAGGGTATCGTTGCCCTCGCCGCCGATGAGATTGTCATCGCCATCGCCGCCGATGAGGCTGTCGTCATTGCCGCCGCCGTAGAGGCTGTCGTTGCCGTCGCCACCGTCGAGGCTGTCATCGCCGACGCCGCCGACGAGGCTGTCGTCACCGAGGCCGCCGATGAGGGTGTCGTTGCCGCCATTGATGGTGTCGTTGGCTTCACCGCCGATCAGGGTGTCGTCACCGTCACCGCCATAGAGGCTGTCGTCGTTTAAACCGCCGATCAGCCGATCGTCATCGTTACCGCCGTCGAGGGTGTCCTTGCCCGCACCGCCGACGAGGGTGTCGTTGGCCGCACCGCCGACGAGGCTGTCGTTGCCAGCGCCGCCGATGAGCGAGTCGTCGTCATTCTCGCCAAAGAGGTCGTCGTCATTCCCGCCGCCGATCAGGGTATCGTTGCCGTCGCCGCCGTAGAGCGTGTCGTCGCCGCTGAGACCGCCGCCGGTGGTGTCGTCACCGTAGATGAGGTCATCGTTGCCGTAGCCGTAGATGAGGTCGTCGCCGTTGCCGCCGATGAGGCTGTCGGCACCGCCCAGGGCGTTGATGGCATTGATGGTGTCGTTGTCGCCGTTGCCGAAGATCAGCCAAGGCCCGGATCCGCTGAGCGTGGTGGTACCATCGTAGTAGCCATCTTCGATGAGATTGGCGTCGTTGTTCCCGTAAATGGCAATTGCGGACATCGAAATTTCCTCTAAACAGTTGGGCTACGACACCAGCCGTGGCGGTGGGCACAGGCAGTTTTAGGCAAACATAGCTCGGAGTATAGATGGGCTCTTTACAGCGCGTCAACCGACCACTGGATCGAGGGTGCGACCATAACTGATGCGCGCCACGTCGTTGTCAGGCCGCTTGTTTAATCAGGTCTTGCCAATAGTCCTCCCAGTGGCCATTGACGCGGTTGAGGCGTAGCGCCAGCATGGCCTCGGCCTGCTCAAGGCGCCACCACGCCCCGGGACGCTTGAGACGTTGTTGAAC
>NZ_WNKT01000091.1 GCF_009720725.1 Allochromatium palmeri | reverse complement strand
CTGCGCGCGCAACCAGACCGCAAGACTGACCGTGTCGCTGGATTGGGCGCGCAGATGCGCCGCGACATCCAAGCGCGCGGCCGTGGGATCGAACGCCTCCGCATCGAGTGATGCGGACAAACAACGGCATCGCCGTTGGGTTCAAGCGCACGATCACCCCGACGCCACGCGCGAACAGGTCGAGAATCACGCGCGGTTGATTGTAGCCCCGATCCACCAGCCCGATGTCGCCGGCCTGCCACGGGTAGCGCGTCAGGCTTTCCCCGCCATCGACCCCCGTCACGTCCACCGCGTGCACGGTCATATGGGTTAAATCCAGCGCCAAATGCACTCGGTAGTCCGTTCCCTTGGCGCCCGGTCCTTGCAGCGAGGACCCATCGACGATCAGCAACCGCAACGCGGTTAACGCGGTCTTCGTGGAGGGCAACATCGCCTTTAGCAACGCCTTCAGCCAGGGGCCACAGGCCCGTAAACGCTGGAGGATCGCGGTATCCGTGATCCGCTCCTCCAGCAACGTGAAGCTCCCGGCGGTGGTTCGCAGCGCCTGATCCAACCCACAATACAGCATCACGATTTGCAGCAGGTGCGCCGGCGTCTTGACCTTGCGCGGGCGCGCGAACGCCTTGAACGCATACGCCATCTCCGCGTACTCGGGTGGCAACTCCTTCAGAAACGCTTCAAACGCAAGATCAATGGGCTGGGATGCTTGGGACATGGGATGCGGGGGAGATGGTGGCAAAGCGCTAACAGCTCGCGGTTCTCCACTGATTTTCAAGGGCTGGCGGCTATGTTGGCCATGGCTTTGAAGGTCACGATTTGTAACCGGACGAAGGCTTTTCATTCCGTGCTCTCAGTCGGCTGTCGCCGTGGTTGTGCGACGCTGGGCCAGCAGGCGTGCGACGGAGAGGTGCGTCTTTTTGGACTGAGGCGTGCGTGGCGGAGCGGGTTTCTTGGGGCCGCGTGAATGCTTGCGATACTTGCCCAGCTGCACATGCTCAGCGGTCGAGAGCAGCCACTCGGCCATGGCCTGTGGGGTGAAGGTGTGAAACACGGCCCACTCCTCGGGAGCGACGAGGGCGTCGAGGCTGTCGGTGACGCGCGCCATTTCATTGACCAGGTAGTAGCCCGAGACCTGGGTGTCGATGGTGTGCGCGTCATAGGTGCGGCGCAAGGCGGCGCGGATGACGGCCAGGGCGTTGTAGGCGACCACGGCCTGGGCGAAGCCGAACAGGGCGGCCGAGGGATAGGCCAGGGTCTTGAGTTCACAGCGCAACTGGGTGGTCAGATGCAAGAAGGCTTTTTCGACCGTCCAACGCTCGCGGTAGAGCGCGGCGACCTCAACGGCGTCGGCCACCTCAGGCGGCAGTGTGGTCAAGAACGTCAGGCGCGTTTCACCCTCGCGCGTCGGGATGTTGAGGTCCAGGCGCACGCGGCGCACCTCGATGCGCGGGCTGTCTTTCGTCAGGCCGGGAAGGGTGACGCGCTGCTCGCTCAGCTGGCCGTACTCGGTGGTGGCCACCAGGCGCATCGGTTCGAGCGGGCGGATGGGGATCTGTTGATGCTCACGCACCAGCACCGCCGCTTCGCGCGCATGCAGCGTCGCGATCCAGGAGGCGACACAGAAATTACGATCCATGATCCACAGGTCGCCCGCCTCGATGGCGTCCTGGAGTTCGGGCAGCAAGGCACGCTCCTGGGTATAGGCATCGGGTTCGGCGATCAGGTGCGTGATCAGTTCCAGCTCCGGCTCCAGCACCGCCCGTGTCTTGCCCGGCAGCGGCGCGGCCCGCTTCCCACGCGTCTCGGCCAGGCGGCGCTCGCGCCCGCCCAGCGCGTTGCCATCCAGGATCTTGATCCGGTAGCCCTTCAGCTTCGCCGGGCGCGGCGCCCCCAGCGCCTCGATGACCTCACGCGCCTGCTGCGCGCTGTAGCCGACCAGTCCCGCCGACACCTTCGGTTCCAGCCCATTGAGCTTGTCGTAGACGGCCTTCAGCGATACCGGGATCGACTCCCCCATCCCTTGATAGGCGGCGTTCACCGACGGCTGACGCCGTGTGACCACCTGCATCATCAGCTCGAACAGCGTCGAGAACAGCAGTTTCCGGGTGTACTGCCCTTCGGCCTGCTGCTCGAACCACGCGTCGAGTTGCTCGGGGTGAAAGCTACGCTCCAACAGCGCGCGCGCCATCGTCGGAATGGGAAAGTGTTCGGCAAAACGGTCCAGCAGCGACGTCAACATGGCAAGCCCGATTCAGATGTGAACAAAGCCGTGAGTGTACAGGGTGGACCGCTGCAGCGGCCGTCCGCAACGCTTCGGTTTCAGGTCGGCCCCAGACAATCCAGGGCATGGGCTAGGTCACTTTTTGTGACCTTCAAAGGCATGGCCCATGCCCTCAACGATCGGGCGCATCGGGGTGAAGGGTTCGCCCTCATGCTCGGCGATGAAGAGGGTTTGGCCATGAAAGGCGACAGGAAGCAGACCCTCAGGCGGATCGGCGGCCAGCGCCGCATCAACTGCTCGAACACGCGAGGACTGCACGCCCCGGTCAACACCGTCGTCATCCATGCCACTCTCCGCGAATCGTGAAGAAATCGAGCGCACCGCATCAGGTGCGGTCGCGAACCGGACAGTGGCTCAGTCAAGCGCCCGGCGTCGAACCGCGGCCTCAGCGCGTGCGTAGATGGCCAGCAGCCAGGTGGCACTGGGCGGCTGCTCGCCTGGATGTTCCGGGAGGTCATCGTGTTGAATGAACCGCGAGACGGCCCGCCGGCGACGACAGCCACAGGCATGGCACTGCGTTTGGGGGCGATGGAGGCGCGTGATGATCTGCTTGCGCGTCAGTATCCCGGCGCGCCCGCAACAGGCGTAGCGCACGCGGTAGCGCCCAGTATCGAGTAGGGCCAGAATCGTGATCCCACCCCAGTATCGTCCCAACAGACAAACCCTCACGGTTGTTCATCGTGGTCTCCTCGGTCAGATGGTCGGCGCCGCGCGCGGGCCGTCGTGTTGCCGGTCTGGCTGATCGAGAAGATAGCAACATGCTACTGATCTGACAATAGCTGATTGCAACAGGCCGCTTTCTTAGCAATCTGCTACTATTCTGAGATTATGGACGTCCGACAGGCCCGCACCGAGAATCTTGAGACGCTCTTGCGTCGCTACCCGTCATTGCGGGTGTTTGCCGAGCGCACGGAGCTCGCCTCTTCGCATGTGAGCCAGATGAAGAATGGTGTGCGCCGGATGGGCGACGAGGTGGCCCGCCGGATCGAGGCGCAACTCGGCTTGCCGCATGGTTGGATGGACCATCCTCACGGCATCGAGGAAGACACGCCAGCCGCCACCGCGACACCGTCATCGCTCGATCAGCGGCTCTTGCAGACCTCGCCACGCGCCCGGCGCGCGTTGGAGCAGATTGTGCGCGCCGCTGAAGAGGGACGGCTCAGCGAGATCGATCTCGAACTCATTCAGCAGATTGCCACACGCCTTGCCAGCTCGAACGGCAAATACGACCGACTGCGACTCAGGGCCAGGGATGGCGATCGAGCTGCTGACTGAAGGCGCGTATCGCAGCTATCTCGAACCTACAACAGAGGCCGGAGTTGAGGCCAGTCACTTGGCGCGGGTCTGTTTCAGCGACGGTGAGATCCGGCGGGTCTACGTCAAGTTCTATCCAGAGTCCAATCATGGTCTCGTCAACGAAATCACCGGACACTTGCTCGCAGCGGCCATCGGCTTGCCTGTGCCCCAACACGCGGCGGTGATCTTTGTGCCGAAGATCGCGCTGCCGGCGTGTCCGGCCTGGGCCGACACGGTTCCGGGTGAATCGATTCCGGGCTGGTGCACCCTGGATATGGCGGCACCGAGTCTCAGGTTCCTGCTCTCTCAGGTTCATGATGAACCCCTGGATACCTCGCACCCCCTCGTCGACGAACTTCGTAAAACCGATAAATTGATTTCATTTATGGCTTTTGATGATTGGATTGCGAATACCGATCGTCACTTGGATAACCTGCTGCGCCTGGGGAAACACCGTTATCTGCTCATCGATCACGGCCAGATGTTCGGCGGCCTCACATGGACGGCCAAGACGTTACGGGATACCAGCCTCCGCTACGTCAACAGTTTGCGCGAGCTGCTTGCGCCACAGACGCACACGCCAGACTATCGTCGTCGCCTAGCCCGGGAATCGTGCGCTAACCATGGCGAGGCGCTGATACAGGTCAGTGAGCATCTACTAGCAGCCTGTCGGACTTAACGGGCAGAGTCGCCTTTTGAGCGCCTTTAGGGGCGAAAAATGGCGAGATTTTGGCA
>NZ_WNKT01000090.1 GCF_009720725.1 Allochromatium palmeri | reverse complement strand
CAGGAACCGTTCACGGCGGGTCTGGTACTTCGGCTTCGGGGCGCGTTTCTTGGGCATCGTCGTCAGGCTGAGGGCGGTGGAGAACACAGGGAACAAGGGTATCACTCAGACCCCTTCGCCAAAACGGAATTGTTCAGCGTTTCCTTAGCGGATTCATTTCTTCCAAGGAAAATAGATGGATCCGTCTGGAGTGTAAAGATTCCCATCACGAAGATTGATAAAACCATCCTTGCCGGACCACATATTAGATTTACTTTTTGATGTGAAATAAATAGCTCCGTCTGGCGTGTATAAATTTCCATTCCTTAGTCTAATAATGCCTTCTTTTCCATGCCACATTACATTAGCGTCGTCAACGACATATTCAGCATTGTTTGGCTGCTGTGGTTGCTCATGTGCTGGAGCGATCTCACGGTTCCCGGCTTGAACTCTTTTTTGCTCTTGTAAATTCTGGAGTTGATCTTGAATACTTGGGGCTTGTCCGTTGTAATCGGTGTCTCTATTAATTATGACTCTTGATCCGGAATCAACGGAAGGACAAGCCGATGTCTGATATAGCCACTACATTAATATTCCAGACACATTTAAAACTAAAAGCATGGCAAGCTGTCTAAATTCATATAAGGCATTTAAATCATAGAGGTTCGCCATGAAACCTAACTGGCTATCCGATGCGCGTTTGATCCCTGATGAGGTGATGAGCTATCTTCGGAAAATCGCGGTTCATGCGGTTGAGGAAAACCATTATAGCCCTGAAGATGTCATCAAAATTTTGGGTTTCAGTCGAAGCTGCATGTATGACTGGCTTCATCGTTATAAAGAAAATGGTTATGAGGGCCTGGACACGAAAAAAGCTCCTGGAGTGTCTCCGGCTGTGACCGAAGAGATGGATGCGTGGTTAAAAAGGACTGTTCTTAATTGCACTCCTGAAGATTTCGGATACGACACAACGCTGTGGACGTGTGACCTGTTGGCAAAGCTACTGGCCGAGAAATATGGTGTAAATGTCATTGGGTCAACAGTGAATCATCACCTGCATCAATTGGGGTTGACCAGCCAAAAACCAAACTACATTGCTCACGAGCAGGATCCAGCGGCTGTTGAACAATTTCTCACAGAAAAATTCCCTAAAATTCAGAGTTTTGCAAAAAAGTTGGAGCGGACATTGGCTTTGAAGATGAAGCCGCTGTTGACCTTCGAGACCGCTCAGGGACAACATGGGGGCAGTGCGGCATTCGACCGAATGTTTATGTGACTGGTCAACGTGGCCGCGTCAATATTCTCTCTGTTGTCACAGCTAAAGGCGATCTCCATTATTACGTCACCGAAAAATCCATTAACTCAGAAGAGTATATTCAATTCCTCGAGAAGCTGATTGATGAACGTGATCGCGCGATTTTTTTGATTATTGATCAAGCCTCTTTCCATTGTTCAAAACAAGTTCGCAAATTTATTTGGCGTCATCGCGATGAAATTCGTCTTTATTATCTTCCGACATACAGCCCTGAACTGAATCCTGACGAACATGTTTGGGAGGAAATTAAAGATAAGCAACTCGGACGAAAGCCCATTAAAAACAAGAGCGACTTGAAACAACGTACAAATACCGCATTGAAGTCTTTAAAAGATCATGCTGAACGCGTGATCTCATTTTTTCATCTTCCTGAAACTCAATATGCTGCCCAATAGGAATGCCTGGATATTATATTAATCAGCCATAGGTAACATCGCCGTTTGCACCAACACACTTATAAAAACCATATGCATGTGCTGAAGTTAGAGTAAGAATTGAGGTTAAAAGCAACCTAGTATCAAACATGGAAACTCTCCTTTGCCTAACGTTCCGGCTCACCGGACCGGCGCTGTTTGCCGGTTCCGGGTGAAGCCGGTTGTTCGACCATTTTCTAATTGCGATAGTATGGAAGACAGAATTCCCTCGCCTCTGGGACATAAACAACTTGGGTCCCCGTTACCTTTTGGGATGTAATCCATACCCACCGATACTCTAACTGATGCCTAAACCTTGTGTTTTTTCTAAAGAATACTGATAGACCAGCCATATTCAAGACAAACCCGCCAAGCTTGTTTAGGTCAAGATTTTTAGCTTCGGGATGTGATTTCAAATGTTCAATATTAAAGTCTCCGATTTTGCACTCGACGCTACCATCAATATAGTAGCAATATCCTTCAAAACCCTGGCGAACGCCCGGTATGTGTTTCGTTACGACAGCGGCAAAACCTGTCGAGTCAAATATCTGGATGGCTGCATCGGCTTTAAAAGCCTGCAATAGTTCTTCTGTTGGCTGACAGGCAGTTGAACATAACACAAAGGCATCATCTCCGTGTCCAGTGACGGCAAATACGGTAGAACTGTTCCCACGACCTACGATGACGTTTTTGCCCTCTTGGTCTTTTCTTTCTTCGTCTGTGTGTGAGGAAAACCGGTTGAAAGAGCTGAGCATAAGTTCACCAGTCTCAAAAAACCGATCCACATATTGACGCTCCATCATCCTGAAGACTGTTGGAGTAAATATACTCCAGGGTGTAACTATGCCATTTTGAATCATACTGACATCCTTATATCTCTTACTGTGGTCGAACGTCACCCATAAGCCGGGTCATACTGCGCCACTTGTTAATGCTCAGAATTGGCACGAACTCAGCGGCGCAGTATGACTTCGGCTTTATGGGCGTGTTAGGCGATTCTTAATCTCACGCAATTAAACGTGGTCTGTCCTGGTTTATTTTTTTGGGGTTCGTACCTCACCCTCTCAGAAATATTTGCCCCAGTTTCGCTGGACTCCATAATAACATTCTTAGCACTCATAAGAATTAATGTCATCATGAACGTTAATGAAAAAACGATTATTAAGGTTAATCTGTCTACAGATGACAACGACAGTCCAAGTTTTGGAATAAAATATTTTGTTAAAAACCCAAAAGCCAGAAAGTTATTAAATAATAGAAATGGGTTATTTAACAGCATAACAAACGCCGATGTTAAAGTATTTTCGTGGATAAAAATCTCCAAAAAAATCAACAGAATCAATATCGGAAAACTCAGTACTGACCATAACCCGATATATAAAACCACTATCAAGAATGGTTTTGAAATAGATTTTCTTTCACGTTTCATTCGAACCCAAATGATTTTGTATCACGCCCGTTTTCGATCTGTTTTGTAGCCTAACGCCAGCCTCAGCCGCCGCGAGCGAAGCGAGCGGTCGGACTGGAGGCCATCGTGGTACGCCCGGCATGGGCATGAACTAATGGGGTGAAAGTCCCCTGTGGGAGGATCACCGTCTGGTCCCTGACTAGGCGACAACTACTAGCGAAGGGCAAGGGCCGAGCCGCGAGGCGAGGTCTGAAGGAAGCCTGGAGCAAATCTGCGAGCCTACGAACAGAAACGTCATAGAAGGCTGAGCCCGGGGGCGAGCTAGCCACAGATAGCGAAGCCCGGTGATCCGACGTGGGTACGGTAAATGGCGAGGTTGTGCAGAGAAAGTTCATGTCCTTATCCGGGGAGATCTGTCTCGCGAGCGGTCCGTGTGCCTATGGGAGTCGAACTGAGGCCCAGTCCGAAAGGGCTGGAATCGCCATCGAACCCTAAGGGGGCTGTGGTCGCCAAGGGAGCCGGACTGAGGGCCGGTGCGAAAGCGCCGGAATGACCACCGGACCTTACCGTGACTCGGACAGCGCGTCGGGCGGCAACGCTCGGCGTGACGGGACAGAAGTCAGCAGACGGCATAGTAGCCAAACGCCCACCGTAATGGGTGGGACAAGGTGAAGGCCTGAACCTTCGGCAACGAGTGAGCCACTTGTGTCTCAATGATCCTACCGCACCCGACCGGGTGAAATGATTTTGGCGATGCATTGTGTAACCAGCGTTGAAGGCGGCCAGTCAATGGTTCTCCTTTCCAATCCGGAGGACGCGCCCCGTGCGGACCCGCATGCGGGGTGCTGTGGGAGCCGGGGGAGAAAAACCCCCGGCGACCCGATGTACGCCCGGCATGGGCATGAACTAATGGGGTGAAAGTCCCCTGTGGGAGGATCACCGTCTGGTCCCTGACTAGGCGACAACTACTAGCGAAGGGCAAGGGCCGAGCCGCGAGGCGAGGTCTGAAGGAAGCCTGGAGCAAATCTGCGAGCCTACGAACAGAAACGTCATAGAAGGCTGAGCCCGGGGGCGAGCTAGCCACAGATAGCGAAGCCCGGTGATCCGACGTGGGTACGGTAAATGGCGAGGTTGTGCAGAGAAAGTTCATGTCCTTATCCGGGGAGATCTGTCTCGCGAGCGGTCCGTGTGCCTATGGGAGTCGAACTGAGGCCCAGTCCGAAAGGGCTGGAATCGCCATCGAACCCTAAGGGGGCTGTGGTCGCCA
>NZ_WNKT01000008.1 GCF_009720725.1 Allochromatium palmeri | reverse complement strand
GATCGCCGTGCCGGGCGCCAAGCCGCTCCGCTGCCGGCTCTATTCCCCGCTCCGGCGGGGGGACTCTGAACGCTTACGCCAGGATCGCTCTGGCTTCAGCCGCAGCCAAGAATCTCGCAAAGTTCTTGGCGGACTCAGACTCTGGACGATGCTTGAGCCTGGGAACCGCTCGGCCCCCAGGCGTCAATCCATCAAGGCCACCGCCTTGACCTGAGCGAAAACACTCTGTCCCTCTTGGAGCTGCAAGCGATCACGCGAATGGCGGGTGATGCGCGCGAGCAGCGGCGTTTTCCCTCCGGCCCCCGTGCAGAGCTTGACCAGCACCTGCGCCTGTTCGATCTCACGCATCTCCAGGATGCGCGCGGGCAGGATATTCAGGATGCTGGACGCGCCCGGTTCGTCCAAAGCGAGACTGACATCCCGGGCATGGATGCGCACCCGCACCAGATCATGAATGTCATGATCGAGCCGCGCCACGGTCAGATGTCCGCCCGGAATTTCCAGCCGTGTCAAAGCATAGGCATCGTCATGACTGAGAATGGCCCCTTCGATGATGGCGCTTGCGTCCTGATCCAGGGCGATCGCCAGATCGAGCCGGCTGAACACCTCGGCCGCTGGACCAATAGCACGCGCGCGCCCCTGTTCCATCAGCACCACGGTATCGGCCAGCCGCGCGACCTCGTCGGGCGAGTGGCTGACATAGAGCACGGGGATTTCGAGCTGATCGTGCAGCCGTTCCAGATAGGGCAGGATCTCCTGCTTGCGCTTGAGATCGAGCGCGGCGAGTGGCTCATCCATCAGCAGCAGTCGCGGCTGGACCGCCAGCGCGCGCGCAATCGCCACACGCTGGCGCTCGCCGCCCGAGAGCTGATGCGGGCGTCGGTCGAGCAGATGGCCGATGCCGAGCAGCTCAACGGCCTGATCGAGCGCCTGCCGATTCATGGCATTGCCGACACGCTTCATCCCATACGCTAGATTGCCGCGTGCGGTCAGATGCGGAAACAGACTCGACTCCTGGAACACATAGCCGAGCGGGCGCTTGTGCGTTGGCAGAATGTGCTGACCCTCCTGCCAGACCTCGCCATGGACCCGCAGCGAACCCTCGCGGACCTGGACCAGCCCGGCGATGAGCCGTAGCAGCGTGGTCTTGCCCGAACCGGAATGACCGAACAGGGCCGTGACTCCGCGTCCCGGCAGGTCGAGATCCACGTCAAGCGAGAACTCCGGATAGTCGAGATGAAAGCGAGCCTCGATGCGATCAGTCTTCATGGGGTCAGAAACGGCGTTGGTTGGGATTGAGGGTATAGAGCGCCAGCAGCACCAGGAACGAGAAGATCACCATGCTCATGGCCAGCCAGTGGGCCTGACCGTATTCCATGGCCTCGACATAGTCGTAGATCTGCACCGAGACCACACGGGTCGCGCCCGGGATGTTGCCGCCGATCATGAGCACCACGCCAAACTCACCGACCGTATGCGCGAAACCCAGGATAGCAGCGGTGAAAAAGCCCGGTTTGGCCAGCGGCAGCACCACGCTGAAGAAGCGATCCCAGGGACCGGCGCGCAGGGTCGCGGCCACTTCCAGCGGGCGCTCGCCCAGGGCCTCGATGGCATTCTGGATCGGCTGGACCACGAAGGGCATGGAATAGAACACCGAGGCCACCACCAATCCCCAGTAAGTGAAGGGCAGCAGGCCGATGCCAAGCGACTGGGTAAACTGCCCGACGGGACCATGCGGCCCCATCGCCAGCAGCAGGTAGAAGCCAAGCACAGTCGGCGGCAGCACCAGGGGAAGGGCAACTACGGCGCCGACCGGCCCTTTCCAGCGCGAGCTGGTCCGCGCCAGCCACCAGGCGATCGGTGTCCCGATCAGGAGTAACAGGATCGTGACCAGGCTGGCCAGGCGCAGGGTCAGCCAAATGGCCTGAAGGTCAGCGTCGGAGAAGCCCATGGCGTGTGGTCCCTTACTGAATCTGGTAGCCGAAGGAACGGATGATGGCCTTGACCTTGTCGGTCTTCAGATAGTCCACCAACGCGCTCGCCGCCGCATTGCCCTCGCCCGTCTTCAGGATCACCGCATCCTGGCGGATCGGCTCATGCATCTCGGCCGGGACGATCCAGGCCGACCCCTCGGCGATCCGGCCATCCTTGAACACCTGCGACAGAGCGACGAAACCCAGTTCGGCATTACCGGTGCTGACGAACTGATAGGTCTGGGCGATGTTCTCGCCCTGGACCAGCTTGGGTGCGAGCATTTGATCGACCTGGAGCGCCTTCATGGTCTCGACGGCGGACGCGCCATAGGGCGCGGTCTTGGGATTGGCAATGGCGAGTTTGCGGAACTTGTTGCGGCCCAGCACCTTGGCGCCATCCTCGATCAGCGCGGGATCGGCGCTCCACAGCACCAGGGTGCCCGTGGCATAGGTGAAACGGGTTCCGGGCTGCGTCATACCCTCGGCTTCCAGCTTGGCCGGCGTGTTGTCATCGGCGGCCAGAAACACCTGGAAGGGGGCGCCGTTCGTGATCTGGGCGTAGAACTTGCCGGTGGACCCGTAGGCGGCCTCGGCCGTATGGCCGGTGTCCTGCTTGAAGGATTCGGCGATGAGTTTCATGGGCGCGGTGAAATTGGCCGCGACCGCGACCTGGACGGTCTCGGCGTGCGTGGCAAAGGTCGCCGCGATTAGCGCGAAGGCACTGAATGTCGTCGTCAAAGTCTTCATGGGGTTCTCCGAATCATGGGTGATCTGTTGGGGCGACCAATCGTTGTATCGATATGGATATAACGATTGGCGCAACAATGAGTCGTTACGGTCGTCCGTTTAATCCTTGACGGCCAGGATGACGTGCGGCGCCTTGATCAGGGCGCAGGCCCGCTCACCCACCGTCAATCCCAGCTCGGTGGCGCTGTCGTTGGTGATCATGGCCGTCAGGCGCGTCCCGCCATTGAGGGCCAGCACCACCTCGGTGTTGACGGCACCCGTGACGATGCGCTCGATGACCCCGCACAGCCGGTTGCGCGCCGAGGTCTTGAGTCCGCCGTCCTCGGTGGCCAGGATGACGAAAGACGCCTTGATGAGCGCAAACGCCTCGGCACCGACTGTCAGACCCAGCGACCCGACGCTGTCGTTGGTGATGATGGCGACCAGTGGGGCGCCGTTGATGTCGAGCGTGACCTCGGCATTGACCGCGCCGGGCTTGATCGCGGAGACGGTGCCGCACAGATGATTGCGTGTACTGACTTTCATGCTAAGTGTTTCCAAGAGTGCGTGAAAATGATCAAAATCCTGAATACCGGCGCTCAAGCGCTCCAGAAAGCGCTGGTGTTCGCGTTCGGCGGCCTCGTAGACCGCAATCAGGCGTTGCCCTTCCTCGGTGAGTTCGGTCCCGCCGCCATGACGACCCCCGACCTGACGCCGAACCAACGGTTGGGGCGAGAGGTTGTTCATGGCATCGACTGAGTCCCAGGCCTGTTTGTAGGACAGGCCGAGCGACTTAGCCGCGCGCGAGATCGAGCCGGTCTCCGCGATGCGGCGCAACAGATCGATCCGGCCATGACCGGCGAACCGCTGTTGGTTCAGTTCCAGTTGCAGCGAGCTGCTGGTTTCCAGACCTTGCTCCAGGGTAGGCGTCATGTGATCGATCTCCGAGTCGGGGGTTATATCCTAGACGATATAACGCCAGGGATTAAAGCAATTTTCGGTCCAATTTCAGTAAAACTCCCGGCGTGCCACGCCATTCGGCCGCTTGAGGCCGAATCAAGCGCGATCAAGGCGCATAGCTCGATCGACAATGATGCGACAATATGCGCGAAACCGAACAATCGAACGGGCACGAGAGATTATGAGCAAGAGCGAGCATAACCTGATCTGGATGGACCTGGAGATGACCGGGCTGGACCCCGGCCAGGATCGTATCCTGGAGATTGCGACCCTCATCACCGACAGTCAGCTCCGGGTGCTGGCCGAGGGGCCGGTGATGGCGATCCATCAGGATGAGGCGATCCTGGCTGGTCTGGACGACTGGAATCGCGAGCATCACGGCGCGTCCGGACTGCTGGAGCGCGTGCGTCTGAGCCAGCACAGCGTGCGTGATGCCGAAGTAGCGACGCTCGACTTTCTTGCTAAATATGTTCCATCCGGTGCCTCGCCTCTGTGCGGCAACAGCATCTGTCAGGACCGGCGCTTCCTGGCGCGCTGGATGCCGCGTCTGGAAACCTATTGTCACTATCGCAACCTGGACGTGAGCACGCTCAAGATCCTCGCCCAGCGCTGGGCGCCCGAGGTGGCGAGCAGTTTCAAGAAGGAATCACGCCATCTGGCGCTCGACGACATCCGCGAGTCCATCGACGAACTGCGTCACTACCGAACCCATTTACTGAAGGTCGACTGAAGCCGGCGCCAGCCGCCGAGCAGTATCAGAGCGAACGCCAGACCCACCGTCGGCCAGTTGCCACGCTGACTGAAGGGCGTCGCTCCCTGGCGCGGCTGGATCTCGGCCGTGACCGCGCCGCGCACGAAGGAGGGCAGGGTGTCGATCAAGCGGCCGCGATGATCGATGATGGCCGAGATCCCGGTATTGGTGGCGCGGAGCAGATCGCGTCCGGTCTCCAGCGCCCGCATCCGCGCCATCTCCAGATGTTGCGGCGGGGCGAGCGAGTCGCCGAACCAGGCGTCATTGCTGACATTGATCAGATAGGCGGCCTCGGGCAGCGCCTCGATGACTTCGGTCGGAAAGGCATCTTCATAGCAGATGGAGACGCCAGCCTGATGCACGCCCAGGTTGAGCAGCGGGCGGCGGTTGTCGCCGGGGCTGAAGTCCGACATCGGGATCTCGAACAGCCGCACCAGCGGTCCCAGCCAGGATTTGAAGGGCAGAAACTCACCGAAGGGCACCAGATGACGCTTGGCGTAGAGATCCTCCTGGCTCCCGATCGCCAGCAGGCCATTGAAATAGCGTCCGCTCTCCAGATCCATCACCGGCAGCCCGAGCACGATCTCAGCACCCTCGGCGCGCGCGCGCTCGGCGAGCGGATCGAGCAGGGACGCACGAATCTGGTGCAAAAAGTCGGGCAGGGCGGTCTCTGGCCAGACGATCAGGTCCGAATCCAGGTGTTTCAGGGTCAGATCGACATAGGTCTCGGCGATCATCCGGCTCGCCTCGGGATCCCACTTGATCGCTTGCGGGATGTTGGCCTGGAGCACGCTGGCGCGTAGCGGCGGGCCGGATGGCTGTGTCCAGTCGACAGCGCTCAGACCGGCCCCACCGATCCAGAGTGCCGCCAGCGCGATCCAGGCGCCGTGCCGCGCGCGATCACGCCAATGGATCGCGCACCACAGCAGTCCGCCCGAGAGCACGACCAGCAGACTGACCCCATGCACACCCAGCAGCGGCGCATAGCCGGCCAGCGGTCCGGCGATCTGACCATAGCCCAGACTGAGCCAGGGGAAACCGGTGAAGAGCCAGCCGCGCACCCATTCGAGCAGCACGGTGCTCCCCGGCAGCAGGATCAGCGGACCGACCCAGGCCGGGCCTGGATCCAGACGGCGGACCAGCCAGCCGGTCGTGCCGTAATAGAGCGCCATGGCCGCGATGAAGAGCGCCGTGAGCAGATGCGCGGCCCAGGCGTCCATGTTGCCGAATTCGTTGAGACTGATGCGAATCCAGAACACGCCGACGCCGAGCAGCCCGACGCCGAACAGCCAGCCGCGCCAGAACGCGGCGCGCGGGCTGGCGTCGACGAGCGACTGATAGAACGCGGCGCTGGCGAGTACCGCCAGTGGAAACAGCGAGAAGGGCGCGAAGCTGAGGACCGTCAGCGCACCCGCGCCAAGTGCGAGCAGCGCGGGATGGCAGCCTGTCAAACGCGCCTTGAGCAGCGGAACCATGGAGATCGCCGGCGGCTGGATGGAAAGGCGCTGTTTCTATCAGCCGCAGGTCCAATGGTCAAACGAAGAACCCATGACCGGGCGCTCCTGTCCCGGCTCAAGCCGCGATTTTCTGCGGCTCGTGCGCCAGACAGCTCTTGGGACAGACACGCGAGCAGGACTCGCAACCGATACAGTCGAGCGCGTCCTTGAGGTTCATGACCATGCCGGGCGCTTCATCGTCGAATGCATCATCGTCGTCGAGGTCGTCCAGATCCAGATCGTCGCGATCAATCAGCTCAAACACATCGCGCGGGCAGACCTTGTAGCAACGCCCGCAGCCAATGCAATTCTGTTGATTGAGCGCCACGATGAAAGCCGGTGTCCATTCGGCGCCGCCGCGCGTAATTCCAGTGATGACGGACATATCAGGGTCTCCGAATTCGGCGCCTCGCGCGCCGTGTCAATAAGGGTATGGTGGATGGGTGTTTGGCCGGAAGCGCGCGCTAGCCGCTTGCCGCCTTGAGTCGGGCACTGGCCTCGGCCCAGGCGTGGCAGGCATCGTAGGTCGCCTGGGCGATCGCCGGGATGTCTTCGTAGGCGGCGGGCAGCCGGTCCTCGACCAGATCGTGCAATTCGCTCGCCCGCTCGCTGGCGATGCGCTTGGCCTTGCTGACGGCCTTTTCCAAGACCTTGAGTTCCTCGGGTGTCATGCCTGTACCTCCGGGGTTCAGAGACCCGCGACCTTGGAATGCTCGCCGATGAGTTCGAGCGCAACCGAGAGAATCTTGTCGGCCTCGTCCTTCATCTTCGACAGACTCGGAAAGCCGAAGCGGTGGACGTCACGCAGGGTGCGATCCATCACCACCAGCTTGCCGACCGTGATCAGCGCGCGCCCGAAGCCCTCGTGGGTGAGGTTGATCAGCGGCACGGCCATGAGTCCGCATTCGGACTCGATCATGGCCGAGATCGCGTTGTAGAAGACCTTGACCCGCGCCACCACCAGCTCGTCCGGGTCGCCGATGATGGGGATCTCCTGTTTCTTCTCTTTGGTCAGGACGAAGGGTTCCAGGATCTCGGTGGTCGAGAGCCGATCGTAATGGCCGTAGGCGTCGATGGCGCGCATCTGGCGCACCATCTCGACGATGAAGACCGATTGCAGAAGTCCTTCATTTTCGATGTGTGGTGTCTCGGACATGGTCGTGACCTCTTGGATCATGGATACGATTGCGGTTGTGAGCTGTAGGCGGTTTTGTCGAGGTCGGAGGCTGAGCCCAGAGCGCGGTGCGCCGCGCTCATTCGGCCCAGCCTTCGGCTTCCATGAGATCGAAGCGGTTGGCGCGCTCCGGGTTCTGACGCTCGATGGCGCGCGCCAGCCAGGCACTCGGGCCGTCGCGCAGTTCGCTCTGGAGCGCGCGGATCAATTGGTTCAGCGGGGTGCGAGCGGCGACCTTGATCGGCTGGATGCCGTAAGGGCGCAAGCGGTCGACCGCCGAGGCACCGATGGCCTGACAGTAGACGGCGATGCAGCCGTCGAGCGCGGCGATCTTGGCTTCGAGCTTGTCCTCGTTGCCGTCCATGTCGGCGGGGCCGAACTGGACGACTTCCAGCAGATTGGCCGTCTCGGCGTCGATCGTGTGGATCGCGAAGGACTCGGCAGCCCCGAAGTGCTGATCGATCTCCTTGAGATTGGAGGTCGCGAAGGCGACCCGAATCGCCGTGGTCATGGGTTTGGTCTCGCTTGGGTCACTCAGGAGGCGCAGTCGGCGTTGCAAGGGCATGGTGGCTGGTCCTGGTGGCTTGGGTTTGAGCGTGGGCCATGTTCTGCGTTTTACGCAGCGTGTTTGACTGAGGCCTGTGTGTCCTCAGTCGGCCATTGCTTGAGCGTGGAGCGATAGGGATGGATCTCGCCCTTCTCCAGGCTCAGGATCAGATTGGCCAGATCGAAGAGCGTGGCGCGCGTACCCGAGTAGCCGATCCAGGTGCGGGTGTAGCCGCCGACACGGTCGTACTGGGGGAATCCGGCGCGCAGCAGCGGCAGGCCGAGCCGTTCAGCGGTGTGGACGCCGTGCGAGTTGGTGATGATCAGCTCGGCGCGGTTGGCGCGTACGGCCAGTTCCAGGTCTTCCAGGTCGCCGATCTTGACCTGCTCGCACTGGGCGTGCTGAAGCACCGGGGCATTGCTCGGGCTGACGGCGGCGACCGTCTCGGCGCCGAAGCCGGCCAGCATCTCGGTCAGGCCGACCAGCAGATCCGGCTCAGCAGCGATGGCCAAACGCGACATGCCGAGCATGAAATGACAGTCGAGCATGGCGTCCTGGAGCTGCTGGCGCTGGCGCTCGATGCGCGGCGGCACGGGCGCGGCAGCTAGCTCCGAGAGCGTCAGGATCAAACGGTCGACGGCCTCGATGCCCATGAGATGGGTGAATCGATGGTCGGGCACCGCGGTTTTGGCCTTGAGCACATCGGCTGGGCCGTGCATGGAGTCGCCGATCACCAGGGTCGCCAGGGCATCGCCGAGTGTGTTGAGTTCATCGACCAGGGTGCCGCCGATGGTCAGCGGGCTGTAATCGGCTTCGGGCAGATGGCCGTCGAGCGAATCGGACAGATCGGGCAGCACCAGCGGGCGCAGACCAAAACCCTCGATCAGCTCCTTGAGATGCTCCAGATCGCCGGGCGTCAGGTGCGAGCCGGCCAGGACGTTGATCTGACGCCGGCGCCGTCCCGGTTGGGTGCCGGCCTCGTCGGCGCTCGGCACCAGTTCCTCGATGATGGCCTTGACGGTAGCGGCATAGCCGGATTCCATGGCGCCGCTGAAATCGGGCGTGGAAACCGGCACCACCGGGATGGCCGCGAATTCGGGATGCGCTTCACGGAAGGCCCGCACCGCCTGACGGATATCGGCGCCCTGGGTCTCGACCAGTCCCGTGGTCGGCAGCCCGATCAGGTCGGGGCGATGCTTCTCGCACAGGGTACGCAGACCCTCGACGACCAGCTCCTGACTGCCCATGACCGCGCTCACATGATCGATGGCCGTGGTCTGGAGCGGGATCGGCTCGCGGAAGTGGCGCACGAAGAAGATCTTGCCGAACGCGGTACAGCCCTGTGAGCCGTGCATCATGGGGATGGCGCGGTTGAAGCCGAGAAAGGCGAGCGCCGCGCCTACGGTCGAGCTGGCCTTGAGCGGGCTGACGCAGAGCGCCTTGCTACGCTTGATGATCTCAGGCATGACGCACCTCCAGCGTGGCGGATTCGGAATCGATGGAGGTTGCGACAGCGGGCGGCTGGGCCGATGACGATTGCGTCGTCGCCGCAGACCGCGCCCAGGGCGGCGGACGGCGCACCACCTCCCAGATCGGACTCTCGATGGTCAGACAAAGCTGACGCGCCAGCTCTTCCATGCCCGTATAACCGGCATAGCCGAATTCGCGTTCCTGATTGATATCGAGGAAGGGCAGACGTGCCTTGAGGGCGGTGTAGAGGTTGCGCCCGCCGGCGATCAGGATGTCGACGCCCTGATCGTGCACCATGTCGATCAGGGTGCGAGGATTGCCCTCCTCGATCATCACGGCGTCCTCGCCCATCAGCTCGCGGATGCGCGCCTTGTCCTCCTCGGTCGACTTGCGCGTCCCGCTGGCCACCACGGTCATGCCCAGATCCTGGAGCGCCGAGATCACCGACCAGGACTTGACCCCACCTGTATAGAGCAGCACCTTGCGGCCCTGGAGCCGCTCGCGCCAGGGGGCAAGCGCGGCCTCCGCCCTGGCTTCTTCGCGCGCGATCACGGCTTCGGTGCGCGCGGTCAAATCCGGGTCGTCGATGATCCGCGCGAAATCGCGCAAGGCCTGCGAGACATCGCGCACTCCATAGAAACTGCCCTCGAACCAGGGCGTGCCATAGGTTTCCTGGAGCCGCCGCGCCACGTTCACCAGGGCGCGCGAGCAGACCATCATGTTGACCTCGGAGCGGTGCATGGTCTGCACTTCGCGGAAACGCGCATCGCCCGAAAGCGTGCAGAGCACGCGCAGACCCAGTTCGTCGAACAGCGGCAGGATGTGCCAGAGTTCGCCGGCGATGTTGTACTCGCCGATCAGACAGATGTCGTGGATCTTGAAATCGGGACGCTCGATGCCCTCGGGGATGGGGTCAGGTTCGCGTCCGCCGCAGACGCGCTTGACCATGGTCTCGCCTGAGATGCGGCTGCCGAGATTCTTGGCCCCATAGAACCCGGCGGCATCGATCGAGATCACGGGCGTGCCCCAGCGCTGCTCGGCGGCCTGGCAGACGGCCTCGACGTCGTCGCCGGTCAGGGCTGGAACACAGGTGTTGTAGACGAACACTGCCGCTGGCTGGTAGCCGTCGATGGCCTGCTTGATGGAGTGGAACAGGCGTTTTTCGCCACGTCCCATGATGATGTCCTGCTCGGTCAGATCCGTGGTCATGCCGATCTTGAAGAGCTTTGGACCGCTGGAGCGCGTGCCCCGGTTGTCCCAGGAATTGCCGGCGCAGGCAATCGAGCCATGCACGATATGGGCGACGTCTCCGATCGGCAGCATGGCGATCTGCGCCCCATCGAAGGCGCAGCCGCCGGCCGTCGCGCCCGGCTTGGGCTTGGCGCAGCCCGATTTGGACTTGGTGTTATGCGCGCAGGCCGGCTCGTCGAGCAGGGCGGAGAGGTCTTTTGACTTCATGCGTGGCTCCAAAAAATGCGTTTCGAGAGCTTTTAAGCATGAATCATGCCTTGAGTTTGGCGGACCGTTACGGGATTGATTCGATTGAAATAATCGGCAGGATACAGCGGCTTTGCGGACGTGGCGCCTTGTCGCTGGCTGTCGGAGTCGCGACAATCGGCGGTCTTGTTACAACCCCGACATTGATCGCGACTCGATCCTGTTTGACGCGTGGCGTGATGGCCGCTATCATTGCGCGTCTCATCTGGCTACGTAGCTCAGTTGGTTAGAGCATCGCACTCATAATGCGAGGGTCCCCTGTTCGAGTCAGGGCGTAGCCACCAGATCTCAACGGCTTAGCCGACACATGGATGTGTGTCTAAGTTGTTCGCCTCAACTCTCTCCCAAAGCGCCTTCGCGTTCACGCGCCTCAAGCCATTCGAGATTCAAGCTCCCTTGAATGATCTCGCTTCGCGGCCTGGGTGTCGCGACTGAGCGCGGCTCAACGTGCTTCAAGCGCAACGCCCACTGCCGGGTTCGGCATTGAAAGCAGTTGCCGGACCGGGCCTCAAGTCGATATTCTGTTGCGCCGCACAAAAGACTGGATCCCTTCAAGATGACTACTCCCAGACCCGTGTTTCTCGATCTGTGGCGGATCAAGCTGCCGCTTTCAGGTCTCGTGTCCATTCTCCACCGTGTCAGCGGGATCGTCATGGTTCTGACCATCCCGATCGTCGCGATCCTGTTCCATCAGGCCCTGTCCAGCCCCGAGGGCTTCGCGGCGACCGCCGCCGTCCTGGATACCTGGCTGACCAAACTGGTGCTGCTCGGACTGCTCTGGGCGCTGTTCCATCATCTGCTCGCCGGGATCCGTCATCTCTTCCTGGACTATGGCGTCGGGCTCGATCGCGCGCCGGCGCGCCAGACCGCCCGCCTCACGCTCTATGCCGCGCCTGTGCTGCTGGTGCTGTCCATCATCCTGTCGTTCCTTCTGGGAGACTGAACGCATGAGCCGTCAAGCATCCGGACTCATGGCCTGGCTGTTGCAGCGCACCACGGCCATCTATCTGTCCTTTCTCGCGGGCTATCTGCTGCTCAAATTCATCTTCGACGCCCCCGCCGACCATGCCGAACTGGTGGCCTGGGTAGCGCATCCGCTGGTCGCTATGGCGCTGATGCTCGGTGTGCCCCTGGTGCTCGCCCATGCCTGGGTCGGCATTCGCGACGTGCTGATCGATTATGTGCGTCTCACCAATCTGCGCGTGGGTCTCATGACCTGGTTCGTCTTCATCATCGTCGCCTCCGGACTCTGGTTCGTGAAGGCGATCATCACTGCCGGCATCGGGGGTTGAGTCCTGCTATGAGTCTTCCAACACGTCATTTCGACGCCCTCATCATCGGTGCCGGCGGTGCGGGTCTGAACGCGGCGCTGCAACTGGCCGGCGCGGATCTGCGCGTGGCCGTGGTCTCCAAGGTGTTCCCGACCCGCTCGCACACCGTGGCCGCGCAGGGCGGGGTGAACGCCGCCCTGGCCAATGTCCTGCCCGACTCCTGGCACTGGCACATGTTCGACACCGTCAAAGGCTCGGACTATCTGGGCGACCAGGATGCCATCGAGTTCATGTGCCGCGAGGCCATCCCCACGGTCTATGAGCTGGAGCACGCGGGCGTGCCCTTCTCGCGTCTGGACAACGGCAAGATCTATCAGCGTCCCTTCGGCGGCCAGAGCCAGAACTTCGGCGGCGATCAGGCCGCGCGCACCTGTGCGGCGGCGGATCGCACCGGACACGCTATCCTGCATACCCTCTATCAGCAGAACATCCGCGCCCGCACCCACTTCTTCGACGAGTTCTTCGCCATCGATCTGGTGCGCGATGCCGAGGGCATCATCTGCGGCGCCCTGGTGCTGGAGATCGAGAGCGGCGAGCCGCTGCTGATCGAGTCCAAGGCCACATTGCTCGCGACCGGCGGCTGCGGTCAGGTGTTCCGTACCACCTCCAATGCCCACATCAATACCGGCGACGGTTGCGCCATGGCCCTGCGCGCGGGCATTCCGTTGATGGACATGGAGTTCTTCCAGTTCCATCCGACCGGCATCGCCGGCAAAGGGATGCTCATCACCGAGGGCACGCGCGGCGAGGGCGGCTATCTGATCAACAAGGACGGCGAGCGCTTCATGGAGCGCTATGCGCCGCGCGCCAAGGATCTGGCCAGCCGCGACGTGGTCTCGCGCGCCATCGTCACCGAGGTCAAGGAAGGGCGCGGCTGCGGTGAGAACGGCGATCATGTGATGCTCAAGCTCGACCATCTCGGTGAATCAGTCATCGCCAAGCGTCTGCCGGGCATCCGTGAGTCGAGCAAGATCTTCGCCGGCTGCGATCCGGTCATCGAACCCATCCCGGTATTCCCGACCGCGCACTATGCCATGGGCGGCATCCCGACCGACCGCTTCGGCCGCGTGGCCATGCCGGCCGGGCACGGCTCGGAAGAGGTCGTGGTCGGACTCTACGCCGCCGGCGAGTGCGCCTGTGCCTCGGTGCATGGGGCCAACCGTCTCGGCGGCAACTCGCTGCTGGACATCCTGGTGTTCGGACGCCTGGCGGGCAAGGATATCATCGACTTCGTGCGCGAGAATCCCTATCAGCGCGCCGCCGACTCGGCGAGCCTGGATCAGGCCATGGCGCGTCTGACGCGCTGGGAGCAGAAAGGACAGGGGGCTACGGTGCAGGAACTGCGCGCCGAATTCCGCAAGTGCATGGAAGACCACGCCGGCGTCTTCCGCACCGAGGAGATCATGAGCGAGGGCGTTGAGAAGCTGCGTGAGCTACGCGACCGGCTGCCCGAGGTGCGTCTGACCGATCACTCCAAGGTCTTCAACACCGCGCGCATCGAGGCGCTGGAGCTGGAGAACATGGTCGATGTGGGTCTGTCGATCGCCGTCTCTGCGCTCCACCGTCAGGAGAGCCGGGGTGCACACTCACGCCCTGACTATCCCGAACGCGACGATCAGGTCTGGCTCAAGCACAGTCTCTATTATCAGGAGGCCGATCGTCTGGACTACAAGCCGGTGCGCACCAAGCCGCTGACCGTTGAGTCCTTCCCGCCGAAAGAGCGCGTGTATTGATTCAGGTGTGCCGGGTCTATCTGATGGACCCGGCGACCACGCTAAAATTTCCCCGCAATCACAGGCGCTCGAACGTCCAGCGTCCTGAAGCAGGCGACGTGCGCCAGCTCCAGAAGAGTTTCGATGTCATTGAAAAAATCCGGCCGGACTGCGCTATGCTTGTCCACCTAGCGGGCACGAGTTCGATTCGTGTCGGCCGGGTGCCTTCTCAGGCATTGGATTTACCCATCTTGACATGCAGTGAATACAGCATGTCCTCGTCGGCGATATGATCGATGAGCCAGTCCTGGGTGATATCGAGCGCACGATCAGCAAGATCCTGGCTGGGACCGAAGATCATGAGATCGTTCTCCAGCTCGTCGAGACGACGGAAGAAAGCCGTGTGTTGACGCAGGTGATCCTTGAGTCCGGGGTAGTTATGCTCACGCATGAACGCTTCCTCGGTCTGGAAGTGCTGGTTGGCATAATCGCGCATGAAGGCAATCGCCTCGACAACGGCATTACGGCCCTCGCGATCGAGGATGTCCTCGTACAAGCGGTGAGCCGCGTTGAAGAAGCCGCGGTGTTGCTCGTCGATTTCGGCGATGCCGATCGAGTAGACGTCGGACCAGTCTCTTAACATGTGACACCCAGTCTGGATTGAAACTCAAGCGTCCAGCGCGCCAAAGGCGCCTGGCTCAGGCTGATCATAGCCCAACATGCACGGCGATTCGCGCTGGATTTGCGACAGTTGCCTGAAACGTTGGGCGGCCTAATACACTAGAACGTTGGACACACAAACAGCGGGGTCATTGCACCGTGGAACCAGAATTTGCTCAACTTTCCGCTCAGATCGGACAGCGTCTTCGCACCGAGCGCATGCGTCGTGGCTGGTCGCTCAACGACCTCTCCAAGCGCACTCAGGACCAGTTCTCCAAGTCCAGGATCAGCAATTACGAGCAGGGGATCCGCCGTATGGGGTTGGAAGCCGCCTGTCAGTTGGCTGATGCCTTCGGTGACGTGACGCCGGCCTGGCTGCTGATGCTCGACGACAGCGGACCGCTCAGCATCGAGGAACGTGAACTCGTCGAAGCCTTCCGCGCCATGAACGAGAAGGAGCGCCGCCGGGTGCTCGACCTGATCGCGCCAGCGGACGCAGACTGAGTGTAGGACTCAGGTTTTCGGGTTTGGAGTCGATCACGCCGATGACGCGCGATTCGGCTCCGGCCTGACAGCGACTCCAGCACGCGCGGCGGCGATGCATCCCTGACCCAGCGCCAGTCCGCCGTCGTTGGCCGGCAACCGGCGATGGACGAGCACCTTGAATCCGGCACCGCGCACTCCAGCGGCGACCGACTCCAGTAAACGCCTGTTTTGAAACACACCGCCCGAGAGCGCGAGGGTCTCGACGGCGAAATCCTGCGCCAGCCGCGTGCCCGTGTCGACGATGGCGGCGGCGAATCCATGATGGAACCGGGCGGCGATACGCTCCGGTGTCACATCCCGCGCCAAGTCGGCAAAGAGCGCCTCCCACAGCGGCGCCGGGTCCAGGCACCAGGGCTGTGCCGAGCGTTCGAGCGCGAAGCCATAGCCCGACGCGTCCGCGCCGGTTTGATCCAGCTCGCCGGCGGCCATCCTGACCCTGGAGGCCAATGCCTCCAGCTCGATCGCCGCCTGTCCCTCATAGCTCAGACGCTCGCCACCGACACCGAGCGCGGCGGCCACGGCATCGAACAGCCGTCCGGCTGAACTCGAGCGCGGTGCGTTCAGACCCTGCGTGATCAGACCTCTGACCAGTCCGAGCGGCTTGGTCTCCAGACGTCGCACGATGTCCAGCTCGGGATAACGCGCACGCCAGTGTTCCCAGCCGCCCGCGTCCTCCAGCCGCGCCAGCAGATTGCGCCACGGCTCGCGGATGGCCTGGACACCGCCCGGCATCGCCGCCGGTCGCAGATGGGCGAGACGCTGGACGCGCCGATAGTCGCCCAGCAGGAACTCACCGCCCCACAGCGTCCCGTCCTCACCCAGTCCCAGACCATCGAGCAGGATACCCAGCACCGCGCCACCCTCTAGCGGCCAGTCATTGTCGGCCAGCACCGAGGCCAGATGGGCGTGATGGTGCTGGACCTCGATCAGCCGCAACCCTTCGCGCTCGGCCCAGTCGCGCCCGAGGTGCGTGGAGTGATAATCGGGATGACGGTCGATGGCCAGGATCTCGGGGCGATGCTGGAACAGGTCGCCATAGAGGGCCAGCGTGGCGCGATACTCGCGCGCGGTGCGTGCGTCTTCCAGATCGCCCAGATGTTGCGAGAGGATCGCTTCGCCGTCGCGGATCAGACAGAGACTGTTCTTGAGTTCGCCGCCGAGGGCCAGAATCGGTGCCGTTGACTCGAATCCGGGCGGCAGCCGGATCGGCGCTGGCGCATAACCGCGTGCACGCCGTAGCGGGCGTGGCTGGCCGTCCATGACCCGCCAGACCGAATCGTCGACCCGATTGACGATGTCGCGGTCGTGCAGCAGCTGATAATCGGCCAGATCCGCGAGCCGCGCGTGGGCGTCGGTATTGTCGATGCACTGTGGCTCGTCGCTGAGATTGCCGCTGGTCATCACCAAGGGCCGATCCCAATCGGCCAGCAGCAGATGATGCAGTGGGCTGTAGGGGAGCATGAAGCCGAGCGTGGATTGGCCCGGTGCGATGCCGGGGGCGAGGTCGGCATCGTAGTGACGTTCGAGCAAGAGGATCGGGGCCGCCGGACTGGCGAGCCACTCGGCCTCCAGCCCGGACAGGTGCGCCCAGCACCGGATCGCGTCCAGATCGCGCGCCATCAACGCGAACGGCTTAGCGAAGCGTTGTTTGCGCTGGCGCAGGGTCGCGACTGCCGCGGCATTGGTGGCATCGCAGGCCAGATGAAAGCCGCCGATGCCCTTGATCGCGAGGATTCGCCCCTCGGCCAGCAGGCGACTGGCCGCGGCGATGGCGTCCGGCGCGTCCAGATCCGCCGGCTCGATCTCCAGTCCCTCCGCAGCGACCAGCCACACACGCGGCCCACAGTCCGGACAGGCATTGGGCTGGGCATGGAAGCGCCGGTCAGCCGGGTTCTCGTATTCGGCCCGGCAGCGCGCGCACATCGGGAAGGCGGCCATGCTGGTGCGCGCGCGATCATAGGGAATCCCGCGCACGATGCTCAGTCGCGGGCCGCAATGGGTGCAGTTGGTGAAGGGATAGCGGTAGCGCCGGTTGGCCGGATCGCGGATTTCGGCCAGACAGGCCGGACAGGTCGCCGCATCGGCCACGATGCCGGTATGGACGTCGCTGTTGTCGCTACTGAGGATCGCGAAGGTCGTCGTGTCGAGCCGGCCATCCAATGGGGTGCGCTCAATGGCATCGATCCGCGCCAGCGGCGGGCATTCGGCTTGCAGCCGGATGCAGAAGCGATCGATGGCGTTCGTGTCGGTCGGGTCGCCCGGCTGGAGCCGGATCAGCACGCCCTCGCCATCGTTTCGCACGTCACCGACCAGCCCCAACTCATGCGCCAGACGCCAGACGGTCGGACGGAACCCGACCCCTTGCACCAGCCCCCGGACACGCAGGCGCTCGGCGTTCATTGGCGCGCGCGCCGACACTTGGCTCGACCAATAGATGCCCTTATTTGCATGGATTGATCCGTGGTCTGAAATATCAGGCGTTCGATATTCATGGAAAACAATGGAGGTAGATCATGGCGATAACCATTGCGACACTCGGTGGAGGGTGTTTCTGGTGTCTGGAAGCGGTCTTTCAAGCGCTTGCAGGCGTCGAGTCGGTGCACTCAGGCTATGCGGGCGGACAGCTCGCCAATCCAACCTATCAACAGATCTGCACCGGAACGACCGGACACGCCGAGGTGGTCCAGATCGCGTTCGACGATCAGGTCATCGACTATGAGACCCTGTTGAACGTCTTCTTCAGCCTCCACGATCCGACCACGCGCGACCGTCAGGGCGCGGATGTCGGGAGTCAGTATCGATCAGTCATCTTCCATCATGACGACCAGCAGCGCGCTGTTGCTGAATCCGTCGTCACGCGGCTCAATGCTGGCGGCCTCTGGCCGGAGCCCATCGTCACCCAGATCGAACCCGTGCCGACATTCTATCCGGCTGAGCGTTATCATCGGGACTATTATCGCCGTTACCCGACTCAGGGCTACTGTCAGGCCGTGATCGCGCCCAAGCTCGCCAAGCTGCGCCGGAGCTTTCGCGATCTGATCGTCGATGAGGAACGGCGCTCGGCCTGAAACCTTAGCCAGGACAGCTCATGACGCCTGAAACCGCTTTCGACCGCAACGCGCTCAACTTCTCAGGTGGACCAGGCGCGCTACCGGCGGTGGTGCTGGCTGAGACCCGGCAGGCGATCCAGGCCGTGCCTGGGGTCGGACTTTCGATTCTGGGCATCAGCCACCGCTCGGACTGGTTCGCCGAGCTGATCACGCAGACCGAGCGCGACCTCCGCGCGCTCCTGAAGCTGCCCGACAGTTACGCGGTGCTCCTGCTCCAGGGCGGAGCAACGCTGCAATTTTCCATGATTCCCATGCTGCTGCTACGCGGTTCGGGGTGCACGGCTGAGTATCTGCGGACCGGTTACTGGAGCGCCAAATCCATTCCGCCCGCCCGACTGGAAGGCGAGGTGCGCGTGCTCTGGGATGGCGAGCGTCAGGGCGACGGTTTTCGGCGACTGCCGACGGCGGACGAGTTGGAGTGCTCGTCGGCGGCGGCCTATTTGCACTATGTCTCGAATGAAACGGTCGAGGGCGTGCAATTCCAGACCATCCCCGGACGCGACGGGGTCAAGCGGGTCTGCGACATGTCATCGGATTTTCTCTCGCGTCCCTTCGACCCTGAGCGTTTCGATCTGGTCTATGCCCATGCGCAGAAGAATCTGGGACCGGCCGGAGTGACCCTGGTCGTCATCCGCCGCGCGCTGCTCGATCAGGTGCCGGCCGGCATTCCTGAGATCCTCGACTATCGCGCCCATCTCCAGGCACGTTCGATCTACAACACGCCGCCGGTCATGGCCATCTATGTGGTCTCGCGCGTTCTGCGCTGGCTGCGTGAAGAAATCGGGGGGCTGGAGCCGATGGACGCGCTCAACCGGCGCAAGGCTGACGGTCTCTATGGGGTCATCGACCGGCATCCGGATGTCTATGCCGGCTGGGCGAATCCGGCGGACCGCTCACGGATGAACGTCGTCTTCCGGCTGCCGACGCCCGAGCGCGAGGCCGATTTCCTGCGCCGTGCCGAGTCGGCTGGATTCAGTGGACTCAAGGGCCATCGCTCGCTCGGCGGTATCCGCGCCTCCATCTACAACGGCATGACGCTCGCCGCGGTCGAACGGCTGGTTGAGTTCATGGACGATTTCGCGCACAACGGACACTGAATCGGCCATGTCAAACGTTTCAGGTCTCGCCAAATGGTTGCGGCTCGCGCTGTCGGGCACGGATCTGGTGCCCTTCGGTCAATCGCTGTTGCAACGCGCGGCGGACGATCCGCATGACAGCGCGGCGCTGCTGGATGCATCCATCGTCTTGCAGTGTCTCGGCAACCTGGACATGGGCTTGCAACTCCAGCGCGAGGCGTTCAGCCAGCAGCGGCTGTATCGGATTCCGGCCAGGACGTCGCCCGCGCGGCTACGCCTGCTGGCGCTCATGGCGCCGGGCGCGATCATGGCCAATGTCCCGGTCGAATGTCTGCTCGACGGTAGCGATATCGAGCTTGATCTCTACTATGTGTCGCCCGCTGTACCGGATCCGGCCAAACTCCCCGCGCATGATCTGCTGTTCGTCGCCATCGGTGAGTCAGAGGCCAACCGACCGCTGCTCGAAGCCTGGGCGCCGCGTCTGCGCGACTGGCCCTGTCCGGTGCTGAATGATCCGCGCCGCATTCTCGACGTAGCGCGCGATTGGGCCGGCCGTCGGCTCCAGGGCCAGTCGGGACTGGTGGTTCCACTCACGGTGCGTCTCGATCGCGGCCAGCTTCAGGCGTTGGCGAGCGGGGAGGGCGGTTCGGGACTCGATGTTCCGTGGCTGGTGCGTCCGCTCGACTCGCATGCCGGGCAGGGATTGACCAAGGTCGACCGGCCGGAAGCGCTCTTGAGTCTCCTCGACGCTCAGTCGAGCCAGACCTTCTTCGTTTCGCCCTTCGTCGACTATCGCCGTCCGGATGGACGTTTTCGCAAATTCCGTGTCGTTTTGATCGACGGTCTGCCCTTTGCCGTCCACATGGGGATCTCGGATCACTGGATGATCCACTATCTCAACGCCGGCATGGACGACAGCGCCGCCAAGCGTGCCGAGGAAGCCGAATTCATGGCCAACTTCGAGCGGGATTTCGCCCGGCGGCATGCCGAGGCACTGGCGGCCATCCAGGCGACCTTTGGCTTGGACTATCTGGGCATCGATTGCGCCGAGACCGCTGATGGACGCCTGCTGATCTTCGAAGTCGATCCGGCCATGGTCGTGCATGATATGGACCCGATCGATCTCTATCCGTACAAGCCAGCGGCCATGCACCGGATCTTCGCGGCTTTTCGTGCGCTCTTGATCACGGCTGCCGAGTGTCGGTCACCCGGTCTGCCGCCGGATGCTTAATCAGGCTACAGCGTCTCGACCTCGAAGCCGATCACGGTGCGCAGTCATGTCGTCAAGGTGCCGCAAAGGTTTCGCGGCTGCAAACTGCCCCCAGCGTGGGAGCGGCGTGCAGCCGCGATGGAACGAATCGGGAGATACTCAGCTCAGGAGGCTCTACGCATCTGCTCGGGGATGGCGTCCCAGCCGGCTTTGATCTCACGCAGCAGGGTCGAGACTTCTTCCAGTGCTTCGGGTTCGTTGCGGGCGTTGCCTGTGACCAGACGGCGGGTCATATAGTCATAGAGCGCGTCCAGGTTGGCCGCCAGCTCGCCGCCGCGTTCGAGATCGAGTGCACCGCGCAAGCCATCGATGATGTCCATCGCCTGAGTGATCTTCTGGCCCTTGAGCGGGACATTGCCCTGCATCATGGCGCCGCGTGCCACGGCGATGCGCTCCAGCGCGCCCTCGAACAGCAGTTGCGTCAGGCGATGGGGATCGGCTACGGCGATCTCAGCGATCGGACCGGCTTGACGGTATTGGTTGAGTTCTCTGCGCATCGCGTACATGACCTACCTCGACAAATGCTGGATGACTGTCGGTCGTTGAAAGAGGGGGAGCGCTTCAAACCTGAATCGACGGGGGTGTCTGCGCTCTTGGTGACTATAACGACGCAGAGTTGGATTTCTTGAGGCTGGATATGCAGAGCGTTGTGATCGAGTTCACACCAGCCCCTGGGAAGCCGGCCTCCCAGGGGCGTCAACAGGGCTGTCTCAATTCGAGGCGGTGAAGGGCAAGCGGTCGTTGATGCCCTCCAACTGGCTGCCGGTATCATTCAGGCTGTTGACGATGTTCTCCATGGCCATGAACTGAGACATGAGCCGCGCCTGGAACCCCTCCATGCGCCGGTCGAGTGTGCTGCGCTCTTCCTTGATGCTATCGAGCTGTTTCTGGATGCTGGACTCTCGGGTCTTGATGGACCCCGTGCTGCTCATAAAATTCTCGATCATGTTCGACAGTTCACCCGCCACGCCGCGCGAGAAGCTGATTTGAAACGCCCCCTGGGCGGTTGCGCCTTCGCCAATGGTCAGATTCAGACCATAGGCGGGAGAATCGACGGCCGGCAGCAGGACGTTTCCGGCACCGAAACCCTCCACGCCGTTGATGGTGCCCTTGACGTCCAGACCCTGGGTTCCGGTCAGGGCGGTGTCGATGCCCATCTCGGCCATCTGGGTGCTGGCGGCGGTGAAACTCACGTTTGAGATCGAGCCATATTCGCGCGAGACGAAACTGAATTGGTTGGTGCCTGTGTCATAGCTGACGTCCAGCGCCACACCTGCCGCCTTCAGGCTGGAGTCGCCGTTGATGCGTGCCTGCAAGTCGGCGCGCAGTTCATCGGCGTTGGCGTAGGTGCCGGTGAGCTGGATCAGGCTCGAATTGGTGCCATCGACATTGATCTTGAAGCTGTAATCGGCGGCCGGGTCCGAGGCATCCAGCGGTGCAGAGAAGTCATGGGTCAGGGCGTTGCCGGCGATCTGGCCGCGTGTCGGGTCCTGGGTGATCTCGACGTCATAGGTGCCGGCAGTGGCGCGCGAGGCGAAGGTGCCGGCGTTGACTTCCACGGCGCTGTTGGTCGAACTCATCTTGCTCGCGAACAGCCCTTCGAGCAGGTTGAAGTTATTGTCGAAGGCGTTTTTGAAGTCGGTTTCATTGATCGTGAGCGAACCGTCGCGCTCGGTGCGGATGCCGACATTGGTCAGGGCCGTGAAGCCGCCCTGGGCGCCGGGCAGGATGCCGCCGATCTGTTCGCGCATGCGGTTGATCATGGTGCGTGCCGTGCTGTCGCCGGCCAGACCGCCGCGCACCAGGTTGTCGTCTTCGTCGCGGGTGTAGCCGACCAGTTCCGCGGTGGTCTTCTGAAAGCTGTTGTAGGCTTCGACGAAATCGCGGATCGCCTGATCGGGGGCGGTTTTGTCGGCGGTGATCGAGAAGTTCAGACTCTCGCCGGCGGTGCCCTTCTTATTGAGCGTGAATGCAAAGCCCTCGATGACGTCGTCGATCTCGTTGGTTTCGCGCCGCACCTCAAGACCATTGACCTTCAACTGTGCATCCTGCCCCTGTTGAGTTTCGTTGGCGTTCTGGGTCGTGGCGTCGAAGACGAAGTCGTCCAAACCGACCGAACCGGCGCTGGCTGTGATCTCCATCGCGCTCGACTGGCCCGAGGGGGCGGTCAGCATGAGCTGATATTGATCGTCGACCTTGACCACGGCGGCTTGAACGCCTGCATCGCTCGCGTTGATCTTGTCGGCGATGCTGGTGAGCGAGTCGCTGGCCTCGATGCTGATGGTCAGGGCGTCGCGGTCGTCATTGAGTGTGAAATTGGACGGAGCGCCCGTGCCGCCATCATAGGTCCAGTCGCCGAAGCGGATGGTGAGATCGCCTGACTTGCTGAGCGCGGCCTTATTGTCGGGTTGTGCGGACATCGCCAGCGATTGGGCACTGGCCACTTCCAGTACCTCGATCTTGTAGGAACCGGTCTGAGCGCCAGGCTCGACCGCGTTGGCGGTGATGACGTCCGAGTTGGGCACGGTGGCCGAGCGGGCGTTGAAGAGGTCGCCATTGCTCAAGGCTGTCAGTGAACCCTTGAAGGTATCGAAGGCGCTGCGCAGTTGGCCATAGCCGGAGATCTGCGCCTCTAGTTTCTCCTTGCGCGTATCCAGGCGCTGTTCTTGCGGGGCGCGCTCGACGGCGGTCAGTTGGGTAACGAGACTCTTGATATCGATACCGGAACCGGCGCCCAGTGAACTGATGATGTTGTCGGCCATGGCTATTGCTCCAGTGTCTCGTCGAACCTGCCTGCCACACCACGCCCGTTACATCAGCGGCAAGCGGCTCACGCCTTCTTGTTGAAAATCAGACCCGCCAGCCCATCGACATATTTAGCGAAGTTGAGTGTCTCCTCGCTTGGGATCTGGCGGACTACTTCCTTGCTCTGGGAATCGACCACTCGGACCACCATCCGCCCTGAGTCGTCGTCGAGCTGAAAGGTCAGCATTTGCTTTCCCTGCTGCATCATTTCGTTGATCTTGTCGACGGCCTCGGTCAGCTTCTCGACCATGGCGGTGTCGGTGGCGGCGACGCCCTGGGACGGATCGCTTTTCGAGTCGCCGGTTCGGCCCGGTTGATTGGATTCGAGGCGGTTCGTTGAGCGTGTGGTGGTGCCCGGTGTGGTGTCGGTACGGCTGCTGGCTGGCGGCAAGCCGTTTGGACGTATTTCTGAACTCGAAGGCGTTCGTGTGCCTGTGTTGCCGGTGTGTTGAATCGGTTGTGTCGTTCCCATGACACCGAATGAATCGCTGGCCATCGCTTGCTCTCCTGGTTTGAGCGGGCGGTCTCCGTCTGGAGCGCCGCCCGCGTCTGTCGCTTACCTGGCCATGAGTTTAGCGCAGGAGTGACAGTACCTGCTGTGGCTGCGAGTTAGCCTGGGCGAGCATCGCCTGGCTGGCCTGTGTCAACACCTGCGAGCGCGAGAGTTTCGAGGTTTCCAGCGCGAAGTCCGCGTCCTCGATGCGCGAGCGCGAAGCCGAGGCGTTCTGCGAGATGCTGGTCAGGTTGTTGATGGTGAAGTCGAGTCGGTTGTTGACCGCACCCAGGTCGGAGCGGACGTTGTTGACCCTCTCCAGGGCGTTGTCGATGGCTACGATCGCCTTGTTGGCACCCTCAACGGTCGAGATATCGACGTTGGCGAGTGCTTGGCCGTCCTCGCCGCCGCCATAGTTGCCGACGGTCATGCCCGAATCCGCGATATCCCCGTCTGTGCCACGGGTAATGACGATCTCCTTGTCGGAGTTAAGCGTGAACTCGCCGACAAAGGTCGTGGTGGCGTCGGCACCACCCGCACCGAAACCAGCGGAAGCGCCATTGGTCAACTGGGCCTGGATATTACGTCCGTCCTCGGCAATGAGTTGGACACCGCCGCCAGCGGTGGTGCCATCCTCGCCGGTATCGACGGCGCGCACCCCGGTCTGGTCCTGGATGGCATTGATCGCATTCACCAGCGACTGACGGTCGGCGCTCGTGTTCGATGCTCCTCCAATCGTCGAGAATCCGGTAATCGCCACGCCGTTGATACTGCCGGACACCGATGCGCTCGCCGTGTTCTGAGTGGTATTGTTGTCCGCTCGGTTCTGGTTGACGGTCGCAGTCACGCCAGTCTTGTCGGAAACGGCATTGACCGCCGCTGCCTTGGCGATGGCACTGTAGTCATTACCCGCCGAGGAGGCGGTGTCGTCCCTGGCATAGGATGGACCGATCGAAACGCCATTGATGAAGACGTTGCCGGCGGTCATGGCGGTCGTCGAATCATTGAGGTTCGATGAAACCTGGGTGTTGGTGCCGTTATAGGTGCCTTCCATGAAGCCGGCGTCGCTCGCCTTGCCGGTTGCCCCCGAGGTGATTTCGATCGCCTTGCCGCCCTCGGCTACCAGGGTCACAGTGCCGCTGGTGATCGAGGAGTTTCCATTCGCCGCACCCGCCAGGCCCAGTCCCGTGTTGGCGGCCGTGAGACCACCGGCCTCATTGGAGAGTGCGATATTACGCCCGTCCGCCGCGACCAGGGTCACGCCACCGTCAGCCGTGCCGGTATCGATGGCCGTGACGCCGGTTTGATCCGATTTGAGGTTGATCGCATCGACGACCGATGAGCGGGTGGTGTTGGTATCAGCGGTCGTCTGCAGGGTGATCTGCACGCCATTGAGCAGGATGGTTCCCGTTGCAGAACCTGCCGCCTGTGAGGCACCGCCTACGGACGTCTCGCCCACGATGGCCGTGACGCCGGTCTGATCGCTCTTGGCATTGATGGCGGCCGCCGTCGAGATAGCGCTGGAACTCTTGGCGGCCGACGACGCGGTATCGGAGGCCGCAACGGCACCATCGATGGCGATGCCATTGATGACCAGATCGCCGGTGCCGAGTGATGTGGCATTGGCCGCCGGCGCGGAGACATCGCTGCTAGCACCCGTCGCTGTGCGAACGAAGGAGCCAACGCCTGCCGTATCCTCCACGCCCAGCGACTTTGAGTCGAGCTGACCGATGCTGACGCTGATGGTCTCATTGGCTTCGGCGCCAACCTGCAGCTTGACATCGCCCGCCGAGCCATCGAGCAGGTTGAGACCATTGAAATTGGTGCTCTCGGAAATGCGATCCAGCTCCTTGATCAACTGCTGGGTTTCGGCGTTCAGCGTGGTACGGTTGCCGCTGGTGTAGGTGCCGTTCGCCGACTGCACCGACAGCTCACGCATCCGTTGCAGGATGTTGGACGACTCACTCAGCGCACCCTCAGCGGTCTGCACCAGCGAAATACCATCGTTGGCGTTGCGCACCGACTGATCGAAACCGCGGATCTGCGAGGTCAGGCGGCTGGCGATGGCCGAGCCGGCGGCGTCGTCCTTGGCCGAGTTGATGCGCATACCGCTACTCAAGCGCTCCATCGACTGCCCCAGAGCGCCCTGGGATTTGGTGAGATTCCGCTGTGCATTCAGCGACATCACGTTGGTGTTGATGACCATTGCCATGACTGTTCTCCTGTCTGTGTTGACCCAGGCCGACGGCTGAACACCAGCGCTGCCTTGGTTTTAATCGCTTCGATCCGACTTGGGTATCGGCCGGCCGGATGAAACCTTGAGCCGCTGTACCACGCCGATTGTGACATCGATCACGCTTCATAGAGCCGTGCTCGGAGGGCGATGTCGACGGCCGGCACCATGCTATCCTCATCGCGATTGGAGCGTCGATCCTGTTTTCCAGAGACCTGCCATGGGTGAAGTCAGAATCAAGGCCAGATTGCGCAATTTCGTCGATGTCGCCTTAGCCGAACGCGGCGGCGGGACTGTGGATCGATTGCCAACGAGCGAACTCGACTGTCTGGTAGATACCGGGGCCGTGATGATATTGTTGCCAGCCGATGAGGTTGGAAAACTCGGTCTAGCGCGCGGTGGGCGAGTCATCGTGACCTATGCCGATGATCGCCGCGAGGAGTTGTCGACCGCACGCGGCCTGGAAGTGACCGTTCTCGGACGCACCATGGTCACGGATTGCGTCATCGGCCCGCCGCTGTGCGAGCCGTTGCTCGGTCATTTGGTGCTGGAAGAACTGGATCTGGTCGTCGATTGCGCACGCCGCTCCCTTGGACCACGCCCGGAATCGCCGAATCTGCCGCTGCTCAAACTGAAGTAAGCGTCTCGACCTCGAACCCGACCACGGTGCGCGTCTCCCGCGAGAACTCGACGCCGATCAGATGAATGGGTCCGCTCTCGTTCCGGTACTTATCGGCATAGCCGCGCGCCTTGATCTGCGCCAGCGCCTGGCCCTCCGGTTCAAGCTCGACCACCTTGAACTCAAACAGCCACACCGCGCCCTGAAAGCGCAGCGCCATGTCGAGCCGCCCCTGACGGCTGGCGTCCTCCAACCGGATCTCTAACCCCAGCGCCGCGAAGTAGGAATAGAACACGCTGGCGTAATAGCCTTCGTATCGAGCGATGGGATTGGCGCGGTGCCAGTCGTTCGGGATGCTAGCGAAGAACGCCTCGAACAGCGCGCGCAGTTCGGCCGTGTCACCGGCCTGGAGCAACTGGAGCAGCCGCAACCGATTGGCGAAAGCGCGCTGTCCATCGACACCATAGCCGATCAGCAGCGCGGCATTCAGACTGGTCTCGACCTCGTGATTGGGATAGCCGAGGGTATAGACCCAATAGCCGGTCAGCGGCTGCTCGACGGCATGGAAGGTCAGATAACCGGTCTGCCACAGCAGGGCGTCGCTGTCGATGTGCTCGACATCAAAGCTGGACAACAGCTCTAGACTGGTCTGGCGTCGCGTCAGATCGGGCGTGAAATAGCCACGCTGGGTCAGGAGTTCGATCAGAAAGGTCGGCGTTCCCGTTTCGAACCACCAGGGCCGAAATTCGCGCTCCTGAAACAACAGCAGCACATCGAAGGGGTTGTAGACCGACTCGCCTGTCCAGTTGTAGCCATTGTACCAGCGACGGATCTCGTCACGATCCAGGCCCGGAAGTTCGGGTGCGAACACCGTCTCCAGATCGTGCTCGGTATAACCGCACAGGGCCGAATACTCGGACGATACCGTAATATCGCGCAGATTGTTCAGCCCCGAGAAAATGCTGACCTTGCTGAACTTCGAGACTCCGGTGATCAAGGCGAAGCGGATATGGGCGTCCTGAGCCTTGATGACGGAGTACAGGTCGCGCAGACCGGCGCGGATCTCACGCGCTACCTCGGGGTGGAGCAAATTGTCCAGGATCGGTTTGTCGTACTCGTCGACCAGGACCACCACCCGCTCGCCCGCAGCGGCATGTGCGGCGCGGATCAGACCCGATAATCGCCCAGAGCGGCTATGCCCCGGCTCATAGACGCCCAGGCGCCGTTCGTTCTCCTCCAACTGCTCATCGATCTTGGCATCGAGATCTGCGCGATTCTCCACCACGCCCTCGGTAAAATTCAGGCGCACGACCGGCGCACGGCGCGACCAGTCCCAGCGCTCGTGGATGAACAGCTCGCGAAACAGTCCCTCGTTGCCGGAAAACAGTTCGGCGATCGTATCGATCAGCAGCGATTTGCCGAAGCGGCGCGGGCGCGAGAGGAAATAGTATTTGCCCTCATCGATCAGACGCCCGATCAGCGGCGTCTTGTCGACGTAATAGCAGTCATCCTCGCGGATCTCGCGGAAGGTCTGGATGCCGATGGGCAGCTTGCGACGCGGTGATGTCATAGCAGGGACTGTTGAGTGTTCGACGATAGGTGTTGTCTGGATTCTAGGGTAAGGTCGCGATCACGGCTAGAATGCTTCGATCCATCGTCAAACGCTTTTCCGCCGACTATGCGCAAGAACAAACGCTCATCCAGTCCGCGCGTTCCGAACCGTCTCGGAACGCGCTCCACCGCCATCGCGTCCATGCCATCTCAAGCCGAGCAGGACGCACTGGTCGCGTTGTTCAACGCCGGGCGTCTGAGCGAGGGCGAGACGATGGCGCGACAATTCACCGAGCGTTATCCAAACGCGGCCTTTAGCTGGAAGGCGTTGGGCACGGTTTTGCTGGCGGTCGACCGGAATCGGGACGCGCTGCCGATCCTGGAGCGCGCGGTCGCACTCGCCCCGCGTGACAGCGAAGCCATCAACAGTCTGGGCAAGACACTTCAGGATCTGGGGCGTGCCGAGGAGGCGCTAGAGTGTTTTATCCGCGCTCTGAAGATTCGGCCGGACTATTCCAGCGCCCTGATCAATCGCGGCAACGCACTCGCCCGACTTGGCCGTCACACGGAAGGTCTGGCCTGCCTCGATCAGGCACTGTCGTTGAATCCGAACGCCCCGATTGCCCACAATGACCGGGGCAACGTGCTCAAGGCGCTGGAACGATTCGAGGACGCGCTGGCCGCCTATACCCAAGCCCTCGCGCTCAAGCCGGAGTTTGCCGAGGCGCACAACAACATCGGCTCCGTACTGCGTGATCTGGGGCGGTTCGAGGAGGCGCTGGAACACTATCGGCGGGCGCTGGAACTGAAACCGGATTTCTTCATGGCCAAGAGCAATGCCGCTCATTGTCTCAAGCGCCTGAGCGTCCGGCACGATCAACCCGGCGTGCGCACACTCCTGCTCAGGGCGTTGCGCGAGTCCTGGTGCCATCCGGGTGAACTCATGGCGGTCTGCGTCGCCTTCATCAAGATGAATCCGCTCGTCCAGGCGGGCCTGCGTCGTCTCGACCAGACCGCCTCGCTGTCGCCCGAGGATCTGTTTGGACCGGCTGGACTCCTGGGTCTGGCGGATGACGCGCTACTGATGAGTCTGCTGGAAACCGTCCCGGTCGCGGATGTCGATCTGGAGCGTCTGCTGACCGGCATCCGGCAGGCCATGCTGGAGACAGTCGCGCTGAATGGGGCTGGCGCTCCATTAACGGCGGCCCCGCTACGCTTTTTCGCCGCGCTGGCCACGCAAGTCTATCTCAATGAATATGTCTTCGCGGTGAACGAGGCGGAACGTGCGCGGATTGATGTGCTGAAAAATGCGCTGACCATCGCGCTCCAGCATCAAGCCACCATCTCGGCGCCTCATCTGCTCGCGCTGGCAGCCTATGTTCCGCTCGATACGCTACCTGGTGCCGCGACCTTGCTGGAACGCATGTGGCCGGAACCGGTCATGGGTGTTTTGATCCAGCAGATCCGCGAGCCGCTGGAACAGGCCGAGTATCGCCACACCATGCCCTGTCTGACCGGGATCGCGGACGACGTTTCAGTGCAGGTGCGCCATCAGTACGAAGAACATCCCTATCCGCGCTGGATCAAGGCCGGGATCGTCCCGCCCGCACCGACCATCGACGCCTATATCCGCCAGCAATTTCCCAGGGCGCGGTTTCAGCCGCTGCGTAAAGAGACGGATGTCTCGATTCTGGTCGCCGGTTGCGGCACCGGGCTGCATTCGCTCGATACCGCCCGGCGCTATCCGGACGCACGGGTGTTGGCCATCGACCTGTCACTGAGCAGTCTCGCTTACGCGCAACGCAAGACGGTCGAGGCCGGTATCGCCAGCATTCGCTATGCCCAGGCGGACATCCTGCGCTTGAGCGAACTGGCCGCGTCGGATACCGGCGAGGCGTCATTCGATCTCATCGAATCCGTTGGGGTGTTGCATCATCTGCAAGACCCGGTCGCGGGCTGGAAGGCGCTACTGTCGCGTCTGCGGCCGGGCGGATTCATGTCGATCGGACTCTATAGCGAAACGGCACGCCGCCCCGTGGTCATGGCGCGCGAGCTGATTGCCCAACAGGGGTATCAGGCAACGGTTTCAGACATTCGCCGGTTTCGGCAGGAACTCATCGCCAGGCGCGACGAACCCGAATACCGTCACTTAACGCAGGGAAGCGATTTCTTCACCCTGAGCGGCTGTCGCGATCTGCTGTTTCATGTCAACGAACATCGCTTCACTCTGCCGCAACTGGCCGGGTTGCTGCGCGAACTGAAGCTGAACTTTCTGGGTTTCATCCTCGACCAGTCGGTCATCGACCTCTATCGGCAACGCTTCCCTGACGACCCGTCCGCGACCGACCTGGAGCATTGGCACCAGTTCGAGCAGCAGAACCCAAGAACCTTTGCCGGCATGTATGCGTTTTGGGTGCAGAAAAGTGGGTTGAGGGGCTGAGTGTCTGTCCGGTGCCGTGTCTCAGTGCCGAGCCTCATCAGGGTCATGCTCCGCCGCCGCCAGCGCCTCCATGATGGCCGCTTGAATCCATTGCCCCAGATCACCTTCAACCTGGCGATGATCGAACGCTGCAATTGGCGCGAGGAAGGGACGGTTGATATGAATCTGCAAATCGTCCGGGAGGGAATCGGCCAGCCAGGGCATGAGTTCCAGCATTTGCGTGATTGCATCCAATACGGCTTGAGAGTCACCGAGTTCAGCATGTAGGCGAATCAAAGCTAAACTCGTGCCAATGTGCTGGTCGCCGTTCGCGTTCAAGGCCTGAAACTGATCCCGGCTTTTGATGAGCCGGCTATGCCGTTCGTTCAGTGAGCAGGTTTCGTCTTGGGATGCCAGATAGGCATCGAGTGCCTGCTCATAGTCTGACCAATGAATATCCCTCGCACGATCAGCAATCTGCCAGCCAATCAACAGCGGTTGGGCATAGGGGTAGGCGGCAAGTTGGGTCGGCCAGCGATGTTGGTTCATGAATGTTCTCGATTGTGATGATATCGCAGGGAACGCAATTCGAGTCGCGTCCAGAGTCTCTCGCAGAATGGGCAGGATGCTGTGTCCATCTGAACCCATGTTAAACCACCGTCGCACACCAGTGCTGCCACATGTTGCGATAGGCCTGCTCGACCCGGCGCGCAAAGCCGGCCTCGTCTCGCCAGAGACCGGTTTCCAACTCACCGCGCAAGCTAGCGCGGACGGTCGCCAGGCGCTCCAGATCGCTCGCCAAGGCTACAGCTTTCTCGATGTAGTCATCCTCAGTGCTGGCGATCCACTCCGCATGCCCCGCACCCGCCAGTATCATACTGCCGATGCGTCCCACGCTGGGGCGCTCGGCGAGCGTGACGAAGGGCACGCCCATATAGAGCGATTCGATCAGCGTGGTGCCGGAGTTGTGAGGAAAGCAGTCCAGGCCGATATCGATGCCGCGCAGCACGTCCCAGGGCGGACTGTGACAGCCGATCTCTAGGCGTTCAGGGCCAATGCCGTGCGCACCGAAGCGTTCGGCCAGTCGGGCTTGCATGGACTGCGTGGCGAAGTTCTTGCTGTCGATCACCAGCCGCGCGTCGGCTACTTGCTGGAGGATCGCCGACCAGACGCGGATGGTGCGGTGATTGATGCGCACGCTGCGCGTGAGGGTGCCAAAGGTCAAGTAGCCTCGGCTCAGCGCCGGCAGCGGCCCTGGCTCGCCCATGCCCTCGTCGGGTCGATAGACGAGCGAGGGGGGCGCGAGACGCCAGGGCTGCTCGGCAAACAACCCCTCGCTGCCTTCCGGCACCATGACCGGATCGCAGAGAAAATAATCGATGGCTCGCAAGCCGGTGGTATAACCGTAGCCCATCCAAGATACCGAGACCGGCGCGGGACGACGCGCGAAGACCCCAAGGCGATTGCTGGCGGTATGGCCAGCCACTTCCACCAGGATATCGATCCCGTCGGCGCGGATGCGCTCGGCCAACGCCGCGTCGCTCAATCCCCGCGTCGCGACCCAATGATCGACATAACCGCGATAGCGCGCCGTGACCCGATCCTCGCACGCCAGCTCGGCGTAGGCGGTGATCTCCACTTCATTCCGGTCATGCCGTGCCAGCAGTGGTTCCAGAAAATGACGCGCGGAATGCTCACGGAAATCCGGCGACACATAGCCGACACGCAGGCGCCGCGCGGGATCGCGGGTATTGCCATGCGCTTGCCAACTGGATCGATGCGGCTCACCAAAACGTCGGTCATAGTCCTGATAGGCTGCAAAAATATCCTCGGCCGGTTTGTCTGGGTGGTAATTCAAGACGAACAGCGCATTCGATAGCGCAATCGAAAAGTCAGGATCAAACTCTAAGGCCTTGGCATAATCGACCAGTGCATCATCCAATCGCCTCATTGAAAACAGCGCATTGCCACGATTGATCATGGAAAACAGTATATTTTCGCGATCAGTCAGAACTGCGGTGCCATTTTTTTCGAGCATCTTGGCATGGATCGCCAAGGCTCGATCATAACAGGCCAGAGCCTCGTCGATACGCTCCATGGCCTGTAAAGCCAAGCCCCGATAACTGTGTGTCTCGGCATTATTGGGAGCAATGGCCAATGCCCGATCATGGGTTGCTAATGCCTCCTCGACGCATCCCAATTCGCGCAGCAACTTTCCTCGATTGTTAAGCGCCTTGACATAGGCTGGTTGAATTGCCAAGGCTCGATCATAACTTTTCAGCGCGTCATCATGCTGCCCCAATGCATGCTGCGCCGTCCCCTGGTTGTTCCAGCACTCGGCGAATTCAGGCTGCAACTCCAGCGCATCATGATAAAGCTGCAATGCCTCGTGAAATCGCCCCAGAATTTGATAAGCACGCGCCAGACTGTTGAGCGTCTCTGCGTCCTGCGGAGCGAGTCGGCTGGCCTGTTCCAGTACCGATACGGCGTCTTGGCTGCGGTCATCCCGCACCATCAGGGTGCCAAGCACTTTCCAACCGAAGGCATCATCCGGATCACGTTCGGTCAATGTCCTTGCCAGCGTTTCGGCCTGCGCGAGTTGTCCGGCCCGCAGCCGTTCGAGCAGCATTTCATGGTCGCTGGTCATGGTGCGCGCTCCTGCCCGATCAAGATTTCGCTCAACATGCAAGTTGATTTTCGTTGATTGCGGTTGAATGCTTCAGGCACCAGCGTTGCCACATCTCGCGATAAGCCTGCTCGACGCGCCGTGCAAAGCCGGCTTCGTCACGCCAGGGACCACGTTCCAGCTCGTCGCGCAGACTGGCGCGGATCATGGCCAGACGTTCCAGATCGCCCGCCAGCGCGACCGCCTTGGCGATATAGTCCTCCTCGCTGTCGGCGATCCATTCCGCACGGCCTGCCCCCGCGAGCATCAGACTGCCGATGCGTCCCACGCTCGGACGTTCGGCCAGCGTGATGAAGGGGACGCCCAGATAGAGCGATTCGATCAGCGTGGTCCCGGAGTTGTGCGGAAAGCAGTCCAGGCCGATGTCGATGCCGCGCAGCACGTCCCAGGGCGGGCTGTGGCAGCCGATCTCCAGGCGCTCGGGGCCGATGCCGTGCGCGGCGAAGCGCTCGGCCAGCATCTGTTGCATCGCTTCAGTGGAAAAGTCCTTGCTATCGACGACCAGTCGTGAGCCGGGCACCTGCTGGAGGATCGCCGACCAGACGCGGATGGTGCGGTGATTGATGCGCACGCTGCGCGTGAGCGTGCCGAAGGTGAGGTGTCCGCGATCCAGTGCCGGCAGTGGTCCAACCTCGCCCATGCCCTCGGCCGGGCGATAGACCAGCGAGGGCACGTCGAGCCGCCACGGCTGCTCGGCAAACAGCCCTTCGCTGCCGTCCGGCACCATGACCGGGTCGCAGAGAAAATAGTCGATGGCGCTCAGTCCCGTGGTATAGCCATAACCCATCCAGGACACCGACACCGGCGCGGGACGACGCGCGAAGATCCCCAGACGGTTGTTGGCTGTGTGTCCGGCCACGTCGATCAGGATATCGATGCCGTCGGCGCGGATACGTGCAGCCAAATCGGCATCACTCACGCCTTTGGTCGGCACCCAGTGGTCAACGTATTTTCGATAGCGCGCCGTGACAGCATCGTCCCGCGTCAGCTCAGCATAAGCGGTCAACTCCACCTGTGACTTGTCATGCTGCGCCAGCAGCGGCTCCAGAAAATGGCGCGAGGAATGGCTGCGAAAATCCGGCGAGACATAGCCGATGCGCAGGCGCCGCATGGGATCAGGGTCGTTCGCGTGCGGCTGCCAGCTTGCGCGGTGCGGCTCGCCGAAACGCTGGTCGAAATCCTGGTAGACGGCAAAGATCTCCGAAGCCGATTTGTCCGGGTAATAGTTCAGCGTGAAAAGCAATTTGCTATAAATCGAGTAATCGACACTGATGGCCAATGCCCGGCGGTAAGCGGACTCTGCTTCATCGAGATTACCAAGATACTGATTGGTATTACCCAGAATGACGAGCATTTCAGGGTGTTCGGACTGAATCAGCGAGGCTAACTGCTGGGATGCCAAAGCCTTCTGGTCGATGGGGTTGTGCTCCGCATGAATCGCCATTGCTCGCTGATAGGTAGCTAGCGACTCATCGAGTCGCCCGAGATGCTGGAGTGCATTGCCGAGATTAGACAAAATCTTGGGGTGACCGGGCTGGAGCATGGCTGCACGCTCATGGCAGGCCAGGGCTTCGTCCAATCGACCCTGTGCGATCAGAGCGTTGCCCAGATTGCTGTAGGCATCGGCCTGATTCGGCTGAATGGCTACCGCTTGCCGAAAACAGGCCAGTGCCTCGTCCAGGCGCCCCAACTCGCGCAGGACGGAGCCATGATTATTGAGTGCTTTGACATGCTGTGGGTCGATGGCCAACACTCGGGCGTAATACGCCTGAGACTCTTCAAGCCGGCCCATGGTCTGTAACAGGCCCGCCAGGTTGTAGATGGCGGCGACAAAGCCAGGTGACAGTTTGGCCGCCTGTGCATAACGCACACCAGCTTCTGCGAGTCGCCCCAGATCCTGAAGTGCCGCACCGAGCGTATTCAGTGATTCGGAATCCTGCGAATCAAGCCTGAGGGCTTGTTCAAGGGCGGCAGCGGCTTCCTGATTCCGCCGGCTCTGCTGCAGGATCGCGCCTAGCAACTTCCAGCCAAAAGCATCGCTGGGATGACGCTCGATCCATTGTCTGACCTGTGTTTCGGCCTCGGCATAGCGACGCTGTTCAAACAGCGCCAGCAGGGCATCGGCCTCCCGTTCGGACGCGGCATCCAGCGCATCCCGAGGGCTTTCATGCAGATTACGATCAGTCATGATTCACACCCCCGTTGAGACAACGAACAATCGGGATAAAAATCCTCATCGAAGAGCTGCTCTACCGAGTAGGGACAATCAATTGGGAAGACTTCCGGAGCCAAAGCGGTTTCTTTGATGGCCAGCCGCCGCGCTTCAGTGTATGCCTCTGTCATCGCCAGATGAAGCGATGATTTGAGGCTTGGGACTTTTTTAATCAGGAATGAAATTTGCGTGCGCTGCTCGATGATGGTCTTACGCCAGCTTTTCCCCTCGAATTCCTTCCATTGCATCGCCAGCATCTCCAGTTGAAATTGCCATTTCAGCAAATGCGCGATCAGGATAATGAACCGGCTTTCAAGCTCTCGAAGGTTGCTTTTACCCATCTCTTCCAGCTCTTCGATGAGATGCTCCACGTCAATCTCGCCGGTTTTGCCCTGCCTCAATAGAAAAACTTGGCTTTGCACCCAGGCATCAAAGTCGCGTTCGTAGATTTCAGCAGAGTAGTTCATGACGTTTTGATCCCGGAAAAATGTCATTTTAAAGCGGGACGGGGTATTCACCCTGTCCCGGACGTTTGACTGCCCCAGAGCGTCAGCGCGCCTTCAAAACGTTCCGAACGGGGCGAATGCCCCGTCCGGCCCGGGAGCGATCCCGCACCAGCGCCGCCACATCTCGCGATAGGCCCGTTCGACGCGCCGCGCAAAGCCAGCCTCATCGCGCCAGGGGCCGCGTTCCAGTTCGTCGCGCAGACTGGCGCGGATCGTCGCCAGCCGCTCCATATCGCTCGCCAGCGCAACCGCTTTGGCGATGTAGTCGTCCTCGCTGTCGGCGATCCATTCCGGATGTCCCGCGCCGGCGAGCATCAGACTGCCGATGCGCCCCACGCTCGGACGTTCGGCGAGCGTGACGAAGGGCACGCCCATGTAGAGCGACTCGATGAGCGTGGTGCCGGAGTTGTGCGGAAAGCAGTCGAGGCCGATGTCGATGCCGCGCAGCACGTCCCAGGGTGGGCTGTGGCAGCCGATCTCCAGGCGCTCCGGGCCGATGCCGTGCGCGGCAAAGCGCTCGGCCAACATCTGTTGCATGGCGGTTGTCGTGAAGTCCTTGCTATTGACGACCAAGCGTGAGCCGGGTACCTGCTGGAGAATCGCCGACCAGACACGGATGGTGCGGTGATTGATGCGCACGCTGCGCGTGAGCGTACCGAAGGCCAGATATCCGCGACCGAGGGCCGGTAGTGGCCCAACCTCGCCCATACCCTCAGCGGGGCGATACACCAGCGAGGGCACGTCGATGCGCCACGGCTGCTCGGAAAACAGATGTTCGCTGCCCTCCGGAACCATCACCGGGTCGCAGAGGAAATAATCGATGGCACTCAGTCCCGTGGTATAGCCATAGCCCATCCAGGACACCGATACCGGCGCGGGACGCCGGGCGAAGATCCCTAGACGGTTGTTGGCCGTGTGCCCGGCCACATCGATCAGGATGTCGATCCCGTCGGCGCGGATGCGCGCGGCCAAATCCGCATCACTCAAGCCCCGTGTGCTGACCCAATGATCGATATAGCGGCGATAACGAACCGTCACAGCGTCTTCGCGTGACAGCTCGGCGTACGCGGTCACCTCCACCTGTGACTTGTCGTGATGGGCCAGCAGCGGCTCCAGAAAATGGCGCGAGGAGTGACTGCGGAAATCCGGCGAGACATAACCGATACGCAGGCGCCGCACGGGGTCGCGGTCGTTAGCATGCGCCTGCCAGCTGGCACGATGCGGCTCGCCGAAACGCCGGTCATAGTCCTGATAGGTTGCAAAAATGTCTTCGGCGGATTTGTCCGGATGATAGTTCAAGGCGAAAAGCCAGTTCGTCAGCGCCATCGCCGCATTCGGATCGATGGCCAAGGCGCTTGCATAATCCACCAAAGCATCATCCAGGCGCCCCAGGGAAGCGAGGACATTGCCACGATTGATCAGCGTGGCCGCTTCATTCGGTTTAACGTGTTGGGCTTGATTGAAGGATGACAACGCCTCATCGAGACGTCCCAGATCTCTGAATACATTTCCGCGATTATTCCACCCGACCGCCTGATCCGGCTTGAGCGATAAGGCTTGATCCAGACAGGCCAGGGCATCGTCGAGCCGGCCTTGATGCTGCAAGACATTCCCCAGATCGATCCGCGCATAGACATGATCCGGCTTGATCGCCAGGGCCTTCTCGAAGCAGGCGCGCGCCTCTTCAAGCCGTCCGAGCGCCATCAGGGCCAACCCCATGCTGTTGTAGGCATCCGGAGAGTGAGGCTTGATGGCAATGACGCGCAGATAACAGGCCAGAGCTTCTTCGAAACGACCGAATTCCTGCCAAAGATTGCCCAGATTACCGTGTGCCTCCGCCAGATCAGGATTGAGTACCAGGGCTTGACGATAGTGGGTTTCGGCTTCATCCAGGCGCCCCAGATCCTGCATGGCCAGCCCCGTATCGTTGAACGCCTCGGCAAACTGAGGATTGATGTTCAATGCCTGGAGATGATGCGCCAGTGCCTCGTCCAGATGACCAAGTGTGCGCAGGACGCTGCCGAGATTGTTATGCAGCAAGGCATCCTCGGGCGCGAGCGCCAGCGCCTGCCGGTAATACGCTATTGCTTCATCATGACGCCCAAGTTCGCGTAACAGATTGCCCAGATGATTAAGGACATCCACCGAATCGGGTTCGCGCTGGGACGCGCGCATGAAAGACGCCAACGCCTCATCCAGGTGCCCGAGCGCATGGAGAGCAATGCCCATGCCATACTCGACCCCGGACAGATGCGGTTTAAGTCTGATGGCGCGCCTGAAACCATCTAGGGCGTCCTCGTGACGTCCAAGATCGCAGAGGACATTGGCCATGTTATGCCAGGCCTCGGCAAAGTCGGCGTTGAGCGCGACAGCCTGCTCCAGGCAGGCCAGAGCTTCGTCAAAACGGCCAAGGGACTGGAGTGTGCTGCCCAGATTGTTGTGCGCCTCGACAAAGGTCGGGCTGATCGCCAGGGCATGCTGGTAATGATCGAGCGCCTCGTCCAGTCGGCCAAGCATCTTGAGCGCATTGCCGAGGCTGTTCAGACAGGCCGCATCAGCAGGATCGAGCGCGAGTGAACGCTCGAATGCGGAGAGCGAATCCTGGATCTGGCCGCACTCAAGTTGGGTGATACCCAGAACCTTCCAGCCAAAGGCATCGTCAGGATGATGGATCGTGAGACGTTGCGCGACGACCTGCGCGTCCTTCAGTCTTCGTGCCTCATACAGCGCAATCACAGCTTGCTGTTCGTCCAGGGATGCCGTCGTGATCGTTCGGCGTGAATCAGACGTTGGCCGCCGTTTTCCGGCTTTATCTTGATGCTCAACTAAAGGCGACGGGTGCGTTTCATGTCCGATGGTGCTGTCTGTCGTTTCGGCTCCAACACACCAGTGCTGCCACATCTCACGATAGGCCTGCTCGATCCGGCGCGCAAATCCAGCCTCGTCACGCCAGGCACCATGCTCCAGCTCATCGCGCAGATTGGCGCGGATGGCCGCCAGACGCTCCGGATCGCCCGCCAGCAACAGCGCCTTTTCGATGTATTCGTCCTCAGTCGTCGCGATCCATTCGTCATGTCCGGCACCGCTCAGGATCAAGCTGCCGATACGCCCTACACTCGGTCGATCGGCGAGTGTGATGAATGGCACCCCCATATAGAGCGACTCAATCAGCGTAGTGCCGGAATTATGCGGAAAGCAGTCCAGGCCGATGTCGATGCCGCGCAGCACATCCCAGGGCGGACTGTGGTAGCCGATCTCCAGCCGCTCGGGGTCGATGCCGTGCGCGGCGAACTGTTCAGCCATTCGGGTTTGCATCGATTGGGTGACAAAGGCCTTGCTGTCGATCACCAGACGCGACTCTGGTAAACGCTTGAGTAATGTCGCCCACACGCGAATGGTGCGATGGTTGATGCGAATCCCGCGTGAAAGGGTACCGAACGTGATGAAGCCTCTACTCAATGCCGGCAGCGGGCCAACCTCGCTCATCTCCTCGGCTGGTCGATAGACCAGCGATGGAACCGCGATTCGCCAGGGTTGCTCGGCAAACAGCGCCTCACTGCCCGGCGGGACCATAATCTCATCGGTGAGAAAATAATCGATGGCGCTCAAACCCGTGGTATAGCCGTAACCCATCCAGGACAGCGAGACTGGCGCAGGACGCCGGGCAAAGACGCCCAAGCGGTTGCCCCCAGTATGACCGGCCAGCTCGACCAGAATATCGATCCCGTCGGCACGGATGCGCGCACTCAATTCGTCATCGCTCATCCCGTTTGTTTTGACCCAATGATCGACATGTTGCCGGTAACGCGCGGTGACGGCATCCTCGCCTGTCAGCTCGGCATAAGCTGTGATTTCCACCTTAGACTTGTCGTGATGGATCAGCAACGGCTCCAGAAAGTGGCGGGCGGAGTGTTTATTGAAATCGGGCGAGACATAACCAATGCGCAGCCGGCGCTTAGGATTGCGGTCATTGTCATGTTGTGCCTGCCAACTGGATCGATGCTCGCCAAAACGCCGATCAAAGTCACGATACGCCGCAAAAATTTCCTCGGCCGGCGTGTCCGGGTGATAATTCAAGACAAACAGTCGATTGGAATAAATGGCAGCAAGATCAGGCTCCAGGTTGATCGCCCGATCATAAGCCGTGAGTGCTTCATCCAGGCGTCCCTGTTCCTGCATGGGTCCGGCAAGATTGTTGTAAGCGTCGGCAAAGTCAGGATTGATCGCCAGCGACCGTCGAATACATTCCAATGCCTCATCCAGACGCCCCATGTCACTGAAGACGGATCCTAGATTGTTATGTGCTTCAGCCAGATCGGGGTCGAACCGGATCGCCTGCCGGTAGCTGGAAACAGCCTCTTCCTGGCGCTTCAAGTTCTTTAACGTCACACCTTTGCTATTGTGTGCAGCCGCATATTTTGGGTCGATCTCAAGCGCGCGATTAAAACAATCCAGTGCCTCTTTCAGACGACCAAGGCTTTGCAAGGTATTGCCAAGAGTATTGAGGCACTCAGCATTTCGTGGATCAATGCCGATAGCACGCAGGAGCATAGTCAGTGCGTCCTGGTATTTTTGACGCTTGAATAGCATGGTTCCAGCTGCCTTCCAGCTGAAGGCGTCTTGCGGATATTTTTCGACCAATCTTCGGGCGACGTTTTCCCCCTCGGCAAACTGTTTTTGACGCAGGAAATTCAACACCCTTCGCTGCTGCCACATAGGGACAGTGCCCGATGAGGGTTCTGTCACAGCGGTAGGGTTTGTCTCTAACGCGCGGTTAAAATAATCAATCGCCTCATTCAGGCGACCAAGGTTGTGCAGAGTATTGCCGAGGGTATTGAGGCATTCGACATCGTGTGGATCGATGTCGATGGCACGCAGAAGCATGGTCGAAGCCGCCTGGTACTGCTGGCGATTGTAAAGCATCGTTCCCAGCACCTTCCAGCCGAAGGCATTTTGCGGATAATGCTCGGTCAGTTGACGTGCGACGACTTCTCCCTCAGCGAACTGACCCTGACGCAGTAAATTCATCACTCTTTGCTGTTGCCACACAGGGATAGCGCTTGATGAGGGTTCCGCGCCGGCGGCAGTGTCCGTCGGTTCAATGGCGAGACGTTCACACAGCGCCATTGCGGCTGGAGTGTTGAGTCCGATCGCCTTCGCCCGCTCCATCACCGAACGCGCCTCGTCGATCTGTTGCGCGACGAGCAAACCCTCTGCCAGCGAGAGCCAATAGCCGCCCATGCCTGGAGCCAGTTCCAGTGCCCGCCGAAGATGCGCCAGACCTGATTCGTGTCGACCACGCTCGATCTCGATCACGCCCAGATTGTGATGGGCTTCGGCATGCCCTTCATCCCGCGCCAGAATCTCGAGATAAAGGTTCTCCGCTGCCTCCAGACGACCGGCACGATGATGAATCAGGGCTTCGTTGCATCGATCTGTCGTTTTATTCATGGCGCCGAATGGATTCCATTATCTGACTCGCCGCAAATAACCGTCTGGTGCGACGGTGATCATCAGCTTATGTTGAATGCTGTAGTCGATCTCGAATTCAGGGTGGCGCTTGAGATAGGCCCGCACGGCACTCTTGGGATTGTTACCCGGCCCCCAGGGGCGATCAGGATACATATCGGCAGGCAAGTCTTCGATTATGGTGTCAAAGACGACGCAGTAACTGTCGATACTGGTCAATGGAGCGTAAGCTTCAAGCTCGGCGAGCACATGCTCATGGGTATGCATGGAATCCAGACAAACTAGGATGCGATTATGATTGGCGGCAATGGCCTTGACCTGCTCGACGATGTCCGGCGCGATACTTGAGCCTTCGATCATCTGAATGCGCGAAGCCATGGGGTGCGCTTCGATGGCGGCACGATTGTGAGCACGAATGTCGATGTCGATGCCGAGCACACGGCGCTTGGGCTTGGCAGGGTCGAGAAGGGTTCCGGCTTCAACCGCATCGTTGTAATCGAGCAGCGCCAGCATTGAGGCACTGAGGATCAGCGAACCGCCATGGGCGATGCCGGTTTCGATGATCAGATCGGGTTTGACCGACCAGATCAGTTCCTGTATGGCGACAATGTCTTGCGGATATTGAATAATGGGGCGATCAAGCCACGCGAAGTTATAGCAATATTTTGGCTGTGTCGATACATGAAGAAATGCCTGAGCAGCCGCTGCCATCTGGCGGTTCTCTCCATTTTCCGCAATGCGGGCAGAAACTTCCTGCTTGAATTCGCTCATGTTAAATTCAGCCATGGCCGATGCCTCATTCAGGAGTAATGATTCAAGACAAGACCTTGACCGGTTGGAAGCTCAAGAACCTCAAGCCCGTATTCTGCAAACAAAGGATCTTCGGCTTCTTTTTGTTGATGATATGCATGCCACCCATAATCATCTAAAATAATCACTGCACCCGGTGCAAGGACGGGGATGATCTGCCGCAAGGCACCGACTTCAGCCGGTGCCTGATTAAGATCAATATGCGCAAAAGCAATTTTTTCAGGAAAATTTAGCGCAAAAGAATCCGGGACATATCCCTTGACAACCTTTACGAATTCATATTTATCGAATCGCGCGCAGACTTTATTATAAAGATCAGGCCCATGTTCAGGCATCGCATGATTGATGTCTTTTTCAGAGTGATCAAAGGCATCATAAATAAAATAGCTTTTACCTGTTGCCGCTAGGTCCGCTTCTTCGAGGATAATATTAGCAGTATTTCCCTCATAAGCACCGACTTCTACAAAGTCGCCATTAATGGCTTTTGCGTATCGCGCAAACCAGCAGAGAATATAGGTTCTCCAAATAATTGATAACTCGATATTGTTAGTTGAATTGCGACGCACCGTATCCCAAAATCTTTGGTTACCCAAGAACCCCAGATTTTTGTTCCAGGTGATGAGGTTGTCAGAACAAAAAAAGTGATCTGGGGTCGAGATGCTTTTTCGGATTCCTTCTACACATCGAGCAAACGCCTCAGGATCAGATACATTAAAATTTAAGCCCGTAAACCACATATGATTTTCTATTGCCTCAGATGTTCTATAAACGACAAGCTAGGCGTCCAACCTAATGCCCTAAGCTTGAGATTTTCTCCGACCAACAGGCATGGCTCTCCTGAACGTTCCGTTATCCGATCCAGGATCAAGCGTGCATCCACATTGTAATGACGCGCCATAATTTCGACCAAATCGCCAATCCGCACAGGCTCCCCCGAACTGATGTTGTAAGAGCCATTCGCGCCAGATATCAGTAGCGTGATCAATCCTTCGGCTACATCCGATGCATGCAGAAAGTCTCGATACGCTCGCGCATTCACGCCAAAAGGTGCTCTTCTGCCCTGAAAAGCTTCGATCAGCGAAGGAATCAGACGTTGGCTGGGTTCGCCTTGGCCATAAGGCAGAAAGATTCTGCTCCAGGCGCAGGGAACCTGGGCCTGTTTGCACACCCCCGCAACCAGCCGACGGGTCGCATCCTTGGCAACGCCGTAGAGCGTGGTCGGATTCAGGGGCGTAGTGTCCTCGCGGCAGTAACCGTAAGACCAGTCATATTCCGCACAGGTGCCCGCCACCACTACTTGACGTCCTCCGGCACGGCAAAAAGCTTCGACGAGGCGGACGCTGGCCTCGCTCCAACGCAGATTGAGCGGCGAAGTCCAATAGTGACCATGTTCGGCATACCAAGCCAGATGGAGCAAATGCGTCGCGGCCGTGCGGTCACAGAGCTGATTCAACTCGATATCCGTGGCCGTCAGCAGATCAATCGCTTGAAATTCGCCCGATGCCGGCGAATGCCGCCCAACAGCTATTGTTGCGATTTCGTAACGCTGCAAAGTTTCTAAAACATAGCGCCCAATGAACCCGCTTGCGCCGGTCAATACAACCTTCATGAATGAACGCCTCACCGGCAGCACTGATAACTCCCTGACTTCAGTCAGGATGAAACTCAGGATTCAAAATTTCATTTTCCAAAGTGGTCGCTCAGGACGCGCTCATCATAAAAGCTGATTGTGTGCATCTCAGTAGAGTCTGTTTCAATCGAAGCAGCTGACGGTTCTAATGGTGGCTAGGCCCGTTACGCAACGCCCTGACCTCTTCCACGGATAATCCGGTCAACTCGGCAATGGTGGCTTCATCGAGCGCCGTGCGCTGGAGCATGGCCAGAGCCGTTGAACGCTGATTTTCCTGACGACCTTCAGTACGTCCCTCAAGACGTCCCTCAAGACGCCCCTGCTCGCGAATCTCCGCATTCCACTGTTCGACCCGTTGTTGCAACATGACATGCACCTCATGGAAATCGTCGATATCCGGCAAGCGAATTCCCGGACGCTTGCGCCGGATGAAACTCTTGTAGATCCAGCGCCCGAAGGCCCGCTTGAGGCTATCCAGCGCCTGGCTGTCGAGCACCTCGACCAAGCGCGCATAGACCGCCAGCCAGGTGGGTTCGTCACGCGCCTTCTCCAACTGAAACAGTGCCACCGCCAGATTGCGCACCTCCAGCGGATAGTCCGCATTCCCGATGATCGCCCCCTCATCGAGTAGCAGATAGGCCCAGTGCGGCCGATAGGCTTCCAGCCCGCCCGGAACCGCCTCGATCAGCGTGTGCAGATCGGTCGGTGCCGACCAGCGACTCTCGCCATTGTAGAGCACGATCGGCAGCACCGGCGGCAGAAGGTCATCGTCGGTCAGCGCCTGACGCGCCAGCAGATCCTGATACAGCAGCGAGACATAGTTGGCGATACGCACGCCCATGAAGGCATCGACCCGGCTCTGGAACTCGATCAGGATATAGACATAGAGCCAGCCGTCGGCCCAACGCACGCGCCAGATGACATCATCCTCGCGTTCACGGAAATCGTCGGTGATGAAACTGGCCTTGACCGCCTCCAGCGATCCCAGATCCACCGAGGCGACCCAGCGCTCATGCACAAAACCGGTCAACAGATCACGCACCATCTCCGGATGCGAGAACAACTGTTTGTAGCTGTGGTCATGATGGCGGGGGCGGCGAGTGCCCGCGTTTGGACGGGGCTTGGCGGGTTTACGGGAGCGGGGTGTCTTGGGCATAGCGAGATGGATTCCGAACGATCGTGAGTGAAAGGCGCTCAATCACCACAGTTGAAGCCTTGGCACAGCCGTGACGAACCGACCGCCCCAGGCTCGAACCTCCGCAAGCTGCCGCATCACCTCGTCGCGCAGATTCCACGGCAGGATGAGTACATACTCAGGCCGGGTCTCGGTCAGCCGTGATTCATCGACGACCGGAATCCGGCTCCCCGGCAGATAACGCGCCTGCTTGGCCGGATTGCGATCGACGACATAGGCTAGCAGGTCGGGGCGCACACCGGCATAGTTCAGCAGCGTGTTGCCCTTGGCGGCGGCACCATAACCCACGACCTGCCGCTCCTCCCGCCGTGCCTGAAGCAAAAAGCCTAGCAGCTCATGACGAATCGTCTCGGCGCGCGCCTGGAAATCCGAGTAAGCCGCCGGCGTTTCGAGTCCGGCCGCCCGTTCCCGTTGCAGCAACGCATCAACGCGAGCTTGGCGTGGCCAGCGTCCCGTGTCGGCACGCTGCGCATAGACCCGCAGACTGCCGCCATGGGTCGGCCATTCCTCGACATCGAAGACGCTCAGACCATTAGCTCGGAAGATCCGCTCAACCACGCCGAGCGCGAGATAGGAAAAGTGCTCGTGATAGAGCGTATCGAACTGCGTCTCGGCGAGCAGGCGCAACAGATGCGGAAATTCGAAGGTCGCCAGACCGGACGGCTTGAGCAGCCGGACCACACCGCGCACGAAATCATCGATGTCGGGCACATGAGCGAGGACATTGTTAGCCACCACGAGATCGGCCGCCTGGCCTTGAGCAACCAGGGTTTCAGCCAGCTCCAGACCGAAAAAGTCCCCAACGATCGTCAGCCCCTTGGCACGCGCGGCGGCCGCCGTCGCCGTCGTCGGCTCAATGCCGAGACAGGGGAGGCCGCGTGCCTGGACGTATTGCAGCAGATAGCCATCGTTGGCGGCGATCTCGACCACGCGATGGCCGGTATCCAGTCTAAACCGCTCGACCATATCGGCTACATAACGCTCGGCATGCGCAAGCCAGGTGCTCGACACGCTGCTGAAATAGGCGTAATCGGGATGAAAGAGCGCGTCGGCACGGGCAAAGTCCTGGGTCTGCACCAACCAGCAGTGCTCGCAGACGAGAACACGCAGGGGGTACCAGATCTCGGGCGCTTCCAGATCCTCGTCGGTGAGATAGGCGTTGGATGGCGGCGCGCTGCCAAGATCGGCTAGCGTGAGCCTGAGCGGCGCGCGACAGTGGCGGCAGCGTTGTTCACTACTCACAGCCGCAGTCCCTCGAATGAGGCGTCGATCAGCGGATGCGCCCGGTCTCGGGGTGAAAGCTCAGTGATCGACACCGGCCAGCGGATGGCGAGCCGGGCATCTTCGGGATGCAGTCCAGCCTCAGACGCGGGCACATACTCGGCCGTATGCAGATAGAGTAGTTCGACATCATCGCTCAGCGTCTGAAAGCCATGGGCGCAGCCCTCGGGAATCAGCAGCATCCGTCCGTCACCAGCACTGAGCCGTTCGCCATGCCACTGCAGGAAGGTCGGCGATCCGGCACGCAGATCGACCGCAACATCGAAGATCTCGCCGCGCAGACAGGTGACGAGCTTGATCTCGGCGTGCGGCGGGCGCTGGTAGTGCAATCCACGCACAGCACCACGCTGACGGGTCAGGCTGCGATTGATCTGCACGATCGGCTTGCCGCCCGTCAGCGACTCCAGCTCACGCGCACAGAACAGCCGTTCGAACCAGCCGCGTTCATCGACGATCGGCTGTCGCTCGACAACGACGACATCATCGAGCGCGGTCGGCTGAACACAAAAACGCGCTCTCACTCGTAACGGGCCAGCCATGAATCCAGATCCGCGCTGGTGCTGAAGTCCAGCAAGGCTTCACCAAGGTCTTCGAGTCGCTCGAGCGGCAACGCTGTGATGCGCGCCTCCCGCTCAGACGTTAGCGGCCCGAACCGGCGCTTTAACAAGCGCAGAATCAAGGTGCAAGCTTCACGCTGCCGGCCTTCCTGCCGACCTTCCTGCCGGCCTTCGTCGTGCCAGATCGGTCGATTCTTCTCAACGATCTCCCGATAGGCGCGGGTCTGTTCCAGCGGGGTCAGTTCACCAAGCATGGCAAGAATCTCCTCCAGGGTCAGATCATCGAAACGGGCCAGCAACCAGGATTGAAACACATCCAGGCACTGGCGCCGGGCGAAGTCGGGTAACGAACTTTGTTTGAGACGACGATAGGCCGAGGGCACCTGCTCGCGCAACCGGGCGCGATCCTCGACCAGATAGGGCAGGAACGCCGCCAACAGCGGATGCTCGGGGTCGCTCGTTTGCAGCTGATCGAGCACCTTGACCAGATACAACCGACGTAGCGGACAATGCGTCGTCGCCTTGATGAGACAGTCATCCCAGGGCGGTGTCTTGGGATCATGGCCAGGACTGATGAACAGCAGCAGGCCACGCACCTCGCGCCCCGGATAACGCTCACCCAGCAAGCCCATATCGATCAGCAAGCGGTGATAGATCGCCGGATCACGCCAGGCCTGTACCTCGATGGCCCAGATCGGCTCGGCCTCATCCTCAGGAACCACCACGCCGTCGATGCGCCGCTCCAGTGCCTTGACATCCAGCGCGTCGAACCGATAACGGCCCTCGATCCGCAGACCGGTCAGTCGATACAGAAACTCAGGATCGGCTCCCAACAGCAGGTAGATGTGCTTGTCGCTATGCATCGCGTTTGCATCTGATCGATGCTTCTGAGGCTACAGCCTGATGGATTGATAATCGCGGATCTGCTCGCGGGTGACAACCTGCATATCGGCTCCCGCGCGCCAGGCATGATGCCAGTCGAGTGTGCGCTCCAGGGCCTGACTCAGACACCAGCGCGGACGCCAGCCGAGCCGGGTGCGCGCTTGCGTGCTGTCGAGATCGAGTCGCACCGACTCGCGCGGCCCCGGATCGGGATCGGATTGCCAATGTCCCTGAGTGAGCTCGCACAGCCGGCGCACGACCTGCTCCACCGGCCAGGCATCGCCCGGATCCGGGCCGAAGTTCCAGGCCGTCGCCAGCTCGACCTCCTGGGCCTGAAGACGCTCGGCCAGGCTCAGATAGCCGGCGAGCGGTTCGAGTACATGCTGCCAGGGGCGGATCGCGTGGGGCGCGCGCAGACGCACCGCTTCACCGGCATCGAGCGCGCGCAACACATCGGGGATCAGCCGATCCTGTGCCCAGTCACCGCCGCCGATGACATTGCCGGCGCGCACACTGGCGACCTGAATACCGGCCTCGGCGAGAAAGGCGCTCCGATACGCCTGGGTTACCAGCTCGGCAGCGGCCTTGCTGCTGGAATAGGGGTCATGACCGCCGAGCGGATCGTTTTCGCGATAGGGCCAGACCCATTCACGGTTGTCATAGCATTTGTCGGTCGTCACCACGACCACGGCGCGCACACTCGGGCACTGGCGCACGGCCTCCAGCAGATGCACGCTCCCCATGACATTGACGGCATAGGTCGCGACTGGATCTGAATAGCCCGCGCGCACCAGCGGTTGCGCGGCGAGATGGAAGACGATCTCGGGTGCGGCGTCCAGGATCGCCCGGTTCAGGGCCGACGGATCGCGCACGTCGCCGATGACGTGTCCCGACAGACACTCAGCCAGACGCGCGACGCTGAACAGATTGGGAGTGGTTGGCGGTTCGAGCGCATAGCCATAAACCTCCGCCCCCAGCTCGGCCAGCCAGAGCGCCAGCCAGCCGCCCTTGAAGCCGGTATGTCCAGTGATGAAGACGCGACGCTGTTGCCAGAACTCGGGTGTCAAGTCCAGCACTTCCAAGGCGCATGTCCCGAGGCCCAGAGGGCTTCGAGATGATTTTTGTCGCGTAGAGTGTCCATCGGCTGCCAGAATCCATGGTGCTCGAAGGCCATGAGTTGACCTTGAACACTAAGTTTGGGAAGCGTATCACCTTCCCAGGTCGTTTTATCGTCGGCGATGAGGTCGATACAGCGCGGCGAGAGCACGAAGAAACCACCGTTGATCAGGCCATCCCCACCGCGTGGCTTTTCGATGAAACCGGTGACGGTCGACCCGGCGCGCTCGATGGCGCCATAACGCCCTGGCGCCGGCACGGCGGTGACGGTGGCCCAGCGTCCATGTTCACGATGAAAGGCGATGACTCCCCGGATGTCGACATCGCTCAGCCCGTCACCATAGGTGAAACAGAACGCTTCCTGATCGCGCAGATAAGGGGCGACCCGTTTCAGACGCCCACCGGTCTGAGTACCGGCGCCGGTGTCGACCAGCGTCACCCGCCAGGGCTCGGCCTGATGCTGGTGGACTTCGAGCCGGTTGTTGGCCAGATCGATGGTGACGTCCGACATGTGCAGGAAATAGTTGGCGAAGTATTCCTTGATGATATAGCCCTTGTAGCCGCAGCAGACGACGAAGTCGGTCACGCCGTGATGGGCATAGAGCTTCATGATATGCCACAGGATCGGCATCCCGCCGATCTCGATCATGGGCTTGGGCCGCAGATGCGATTCCTCGACGATGCGGGTGCCCAGTCCGCCGGCGAGGATGACGGCCTTAATAGTGTCAGAGTTTGTCATGAATGCGTGTGGATACGGTGCTTACGGAGCGATCACCTCGCTCCATGCTATGCTCGTCATTCAATCCTGTCGACGCTCAATATACCCCAGACGAGGTCAAGGCCATGTCGCTCTCCAGTCTTGGACGGCTCGCCTCATGGATGCTCCTGTTGGCACTTCCGGCACTGCTGGCACGCGCCGAGGTGACGGATGCCGAGTCACTGCCTCCGCCGAAGATCGAGATGGCCGAACCCGGATCTGGGGTCGCAGACGCAATGGCTGTCCCTGAATCGCTCAAACCCTGGGTGCCCTGGGTGCTGGAGCAGGGACCGAATGGCCTTGACCGGCGCGCCTGTCCGCTGGATGCGCGTGGCGTCAATCGACTCTGCGCCTGGCCGGGTCTGTTGACGCTCGAACTGGATGCCGGGGGCGGTCGCTTCGAGCAGGTCTGGGAGCTGAAGGCCGAGGACTGGGTCGCCCTGCCGGGCGATGTGGAGTCCTGGCCCCAGGACGTGCGTGCCGATGAGACGCCGCTGCCGGTGGTGGCTCGCGCCGGTCGCCCGTCGGCACGGCTGCCCGCCGGCCGGCATCGTCTGACGGGACGCTTCCAGTGGCACGAGCGTCCCGAATCATTGCCGCTGCCGCCCGAAACCGGACTTCTGACCCTGGCGCTCGATGGACGCGCGCCGATCACGCCACGCCTGGATCAGGACGCGCGACTCTGGCTGCGCGATCCCGGTCAGACGCGCGCGGACGGGGAGGGCGACGGTCTGCGGCTGGAGGTCTATCGACGTCTCGATGACGACCTGCCGCTGCGCGTCCTGACCCGACTCGAACTGGAGGTCTCGGGACGCGCACGCGAGATCCAGCTCGGCCCGGTGCTGTTGCCCGATGGTATCCCCTCGAACGTCACGAGCCCCCTGCCAACCCGCCTGGAGCCGGACGGGACACTGCGCGTCCAGGTCCGTCCCGGACGCTGGGTGCTGGAGGTCGCGAGCTATCATCCAGGTGATGTGACCCAACTGGCGCGACCGACCACGCTGGCCGCACCCTGGCCCGAACGCGAGGTCTGGGCCTTTGCCGCCCAGCCTGAACGCCGCCGGGTCGAGCTGTCCGGGCTGGAGATGCTCGACCCGAGCCAGACCGGGCTGCCGGGCGATTGGGCGCGGCTGCCGGTCTATGCGGCGACTCCCGGCGCGGTGCTCATACTCACCGAGCAGGGACGCGGCGATACGGACCCCGAGCCGGATCGACTGCGGCTCGCGCGTAAGATCTGGCTGGACTTCGACGGACAGGGTTATAGCGCGCGCGATCGTCTGAGCGGCGACCTGACGCGAAGCTGGCGGCTGGAGGCGGCGCCTGGTCTGGATCTGGGTCAGGCACGGGTCGATGACGAGCCGGTGCTCATCACCCGGCTCGACGCCGACTCACCGCCTGGGGTCGAGGTACGGCGCGGTCGTCTGGATCTGATCGCCGACAGCCGTCTCGACTCCACGTCCGACTGGATACCGGCCTCGGGCTGGTCACTGGCGCTCGACGGCGCGACCAGCCGGCTGCATCTACCACCGGGCTGGGATCTGTTGGCCGTGTCCGGGGTCGATAATCGTCCCGACACCTGGCTGACGCGCTGGACACTGCTCGATCTCTTTCTGGTGCTGATTCTGGCGCTCGGTGTCGGGCGTCTGTGGGGGGCGGGCTGGGGCGCACTGGCACTCTTGACGCTGGCGTTGACCTGGCTTGAACCTGGTGCGCCGCGTCTGGTGTGGCTGCATCTGCTGGCGGCTGCGGCGCTGTTGCGCCTGCTGCCCGATCAGAGCGAATCGCGCGGGCTGGCGCGCTGGCGCACCTTCGTGCGCTGGTATCAGCGGCTGGCGGTCCTCGCACTGCTGGCGATCGGCTTGCCCTTCCTGGTTACCGAGATCCGCAGCGGACTCTATCCGCAGCTCGCCCAACCGTATTGGACTTCGACGGGAGGCGTGGTGGGTGCCCGGATGCAGGCACCGGCGCCCAGCTTCGCCTTCGATGAAGCCCTGTCGGACGCGGAGATGCTGTCCGCCCCAGCCGAACCCGAGCTGGCGCGTCGCGAGGGCAAGGCACGCCTCCAGTCGTCGCTGGCGCGCCCGGTCGCGCCACCGCCGCCTCTGGAACGGCTCGACCCCAAGGCGCTGGTCCAGACCGGGCCCGGCATCCCGGACTGGCAGTGGCGTCAGGTCGATCTGAGCTGGACCGGCCCCGTTGGACCGAACGATGGGGCACGACTCTGGTGGCTGACACCTGGGTGGCGTCTGGTGCTCGCCTTCGTCGTCGGACTGCTACTGCTGGCCCTGGGCCTGCGTCTGTCGGACCTGAAGCTCTCGGGGGCGAACCTGAAACAGCACTGGCAGACCAGGGTCAATGCCAAGGCTCCGCTGTTGGCGCTGGCCCTGATCCTGGGCGCGACGCTGGCTCCGCGTCCAGCCCTGGCGGCTGATTTTCCGAATCCGGTGCTCCTGGAGGAACTGCGCACGCGCCTGCTTGCACCACCCGAGTGTCTACCCGAGTGTCTGACGCTCTCCAGCCTGGCACTGCGCGCCGAGCCGGAGCGTTTGACTCTGGATCTAACCCTGGATGCAGCGACCGCGATGGCGGCCGCCGTGTTGGATGCGCGCTCGGGCTGGTCGCCGAGTACCGTGGTTTTGAATGGTGTCGTGCTCGACCGACTGCGCCGCGATGCCGATGGCCGTCTGCTGGTGCCGCTTGCGGTGGGTCGGCATCGCCTGCAACTGACCGGCGCGCTTGGGGCCGAGACGCGCATCGACCTGCCGCTGGCGCTCGAACCACGCCGCGTCGAGATCATCGACGCGGATGGCTGGCGCGTCGAAGGCCTCCGCGCCAATGGTCGCCCTGGACGGCAGATCCAACTCATTCGTCTGGCCAGTGCCGAGTCCGAGGGTGAGCAACCGCTGACCCAGGATGCCTTGCCGCCCCTGCTCCTGGTCGAGCGTCGGCTCGAGTTCGGACTCGACTGGCGGGTCGAGACGCTCGTGCGCCGGCTCTCGGCGCCTGAGTTTCCCGCGCTGGTTCCGGTGCCATTGCTGCCGGGCGAGTCGGTCCAGACAGCGGCACTCCAGGTCGAAGGGGGACAGGTCCGGGCCGCGCTCGCTCCGGGACAGACCGAGTTGCGCTGGACCTCCAGTCTCAAGCCAGTGGCTGAACTCGAATTGACGGCCAGCACCGACCCGCGTCTGACCGAATCCTGGTGGCTGGATCTCAGTCCGATCTGGCATCTGGACGCCATGGATCTGGCGCCGATCCATCATCGGGGCCAGGGTGAACGCTGGCTGCCGCACTGGCGCCCGCTGCCCGGCGAGCAGCTGCGCTTGCAGATCAGCCGCCCCGAGGGCGTGCCCGGACCCACGTTGACGCTCGACCGGGTCGATGTCCAGGTCGAACCGGGACGCCGTGGGACGGATACGACTCTGACCCTGACGGCGCGCAGCACCCAGGGCGGGGTCTATCGGCTCCAGTTGCCTGATGGCGCCGAGACCCGAACCCTGAGCGTTGATGGCCGCACGTTGCCGCTGCCGAGCGGCCAGAGAACCCAGGTCGAGCTGCCGTTGGTGCCCGGCACACAGGAGATGCGCGTCGGCTGGCGCCTGGAGTCACCACTGACGGCGCGCTTCAGTCCGGCCAGTCCGGATCTGGGCCTGGCGGCGGTCAATCTCACCCAGCGTCTGCGTCTGCCCGACGACCGCTGGGTGCTGTTCGCCTGGGGGCCGGGGATCGGGCCGGCGGTGCTGTTCTGGGGGCTGTTCGTTGTGCTCGCGGGGCTGGCGCTGGTACTCGGGCGTGTGCGCCTGACACCACTGCGCTGGTACGACTGGCTGCTGCTTGGTCTGGGGCTGGCGCTGTCCGAGGTCTGGGTGGCGCTGCTGATCGGCGGCTGGCTGTTCGCGCTCGGCTGGCGCCAGCGTCTGAACGTCGCGACGCTGACCTGGTGGCGCTTCGATCTGCTCCAGGTCGGGCTGGTGCTGTTCACGCTCCTGGCCCTGTCGGCCCTGATCGGCGCCGTGCAGCAGGGATTGCTCGGCCATCCCGAGATGTGGATTCGCGGTCATGGCTCCAGTGCGACCCTGTTGAACTGGTATCAGGATCGCGGCGGTCCGCGTCTGCCCGAAGTCTGGGTGGTCTCGGTGCCGCTGTGGATCTATCGCGCACTCATGCTCGTCTGGGCGCTGTGGCTGGCCGTGCGCCTGCTCGACTGGCTGCGCTGGGGCTGGCAGGGCTTTGCGCGCCCGAGTCCCTGGCTGGATCGGCCCAAGCCGGGGGCCGGGCCGGATCCCGAATCCGAACCTCTGCGGCTCGATGGCTATGACCGGGGCGATGTGGCCGAACGCTAAGGAACGGCTCAAAAACAACTTGGCTATGACGGTTTCTTCTTCCCCTCTCCCGCGAGGGGAGAGGGGCGAGGCGGTGGCCCAGCGCGACCGCTCCGGCGTCACAGTAATTTCACCAGTGCCGCGATCGCGGCGACCTGAGCGAACATCAAGGGCACTAGCCATTTCAGCAGATCGACCTTGACGCGCGCGACATCGCCGCGCACACGTTCGATGTCGAGCTTGAGTTCGGAACGTAGTTGTTCGATTTCGAGCTTGAGTTCGGCTCGGACCTGCTCGATCTCCTTTTGCAGCCTCTGCTCCGTAGCTCGCAAGTCGGCTCGCACTTGCTCGATATCATGTTTGAGTTCTGCGCGTAATTGCTCGATCTCGAGCTTGAGATTGGCTCGAACCTGTTCGATCTCCTTTTGCAGTCGCTGCTCGGTCGTTCGCAGGTCAGCGCGTACCTGCTCGATCTCTTTTTGTAGCCGTAGCTCGGATTCGCGCACATGCCCCTGTGTGGCCAGTTCGGGCAGATGCGGATAGCGATCCTCCAGCCGTTCGAAGGCCTCGGCGATCACCCGCGCTCGGGCACGCTCGTCGGGGGCGGTGCTCAGGGCTTCATACAGTTCAACGACGGAACTCATGGCATGTGCTCCACAATCAGATCTTATGACCCCTAGAGTACCGAGCACTCGTCCCGGAACCAAGCGACTTGGAGGCGCTCAGCTCTTGCGCTGCGTGAAACGCTTGAGCCGCTGCTTCTTGGCGATCTGGCGGGTCGTGAGCGTGTTGCGCTTGCCCTGGTAGGGATTGGAGCCGCTTTTGAACTCCACCCGCAGCGGAGTGCCGAGCAGTTCGAGTTCTTTGCGGAAGCGATTGATGAGATAGCGCTTGTAGGTCTCGGGCACCGAGTCGGTCTGGTTGCCGTGGATGACGATGATCGGCGGGTTGCGGCCGCCCTGATGGGCGTAGCGCAGCTTGATACGCCGGCCCTTGACCAGCGGCGGTTGATGCTCCATCACGGCTGCTTCCAGCAGGCGCGTCAGCTCAGGCGTGGACAGGTCGCGGGTGGCGTTGGCATAGGCCAGATCGACATCGTCGAGCACATGGCCGACACCGCTACCGTAGAGTGCCGAGACCCGGTGCAGCTTGGCAAAATCGAGAAAGGCCAGCTTGCGCACAAACTGATCGCGCACGCGATCGCGCGTGTCCGTGTCCAGCCCATCCCATTTATTGATCGCCACCACCAGCGCTCGCCCGCTGTCGATGATATGTCCGGCGAGTGTGGCATCCTGTTCGCCGATGCCTTCATGAGCGTCGATCACCAGGATGATGACATTGGCCGCTTCGATCGCTTGCAGGGTCTTGATGACGCTGAATTTTTCAATCGGATCACTAACACGCGCGCGTCGGCGCAGTCCGGCGGTATCGATTAGCGTGTAGCGCTGGTCGTGACCGGGTCGCTCGAAGGGAATGAAGATGCTGTCGCGCGTGGTGCCGGGGCTGTCGAACGTGACCTGCCGCTCCTCGCCGAGCAGCCGGTTGATGAGCGTGGACTTGCCCGCATTCGGACGCCCGACGACCGCGACCTTGATCCGGTCGTCGTCAATCTCCGCGCCGTCTTCGTCAGCAGCCTCGGGCAGTTGCTCGAAGACATGGTCGATGAGTCCGCGGATGCCCAGCCCCTGAGTCGCCGAGGCGGCCCAGGGATCACCCAATCCGAGCCGATGGAAGTCGGTCACGGCCAGGGTCGGATCCATGGTGTCGCTCTTGTTGACGACCAGGGTAATCGGCTTACCGAGCCGGCGCAGCCGCTGAGCGATGTCGATATCCTCGGGCGTGCAGCCGTCGCGGGTGTCGACCATGAACAGCAGATGATCGGCTTCCTCGACGGCACGCTGGACCTGACGCTCCATCAGCGCCTCGATCCCCTCCGCCGCACTGCCGATGCCGCCGGTGTCGACGATGACATAGGGACGCGGGCCGATGCGTCCGATGCCGTATTGACGGTCGCGCGTCAGGCCCGGAAAGTCGGCGACCAGGGCGTCACGGGTGCGTGTGAGCCGGTTGAAGAGGGTCGATTTGCCGACATTCGGGCGGCCGATCAGAGTGATGACGGGCAACATGCGGATCAGCGCTTCCCTTGGGTAGTGTTTTGAGTGGATGGCGGTACGGTGGTCGCACCGAGCGTCAGCGCGGCCAGCGTACCATCATCCGTATAGACATAGACGCGATTGCCCGCGACCAGTGGGCGGGCGCTGATACCAGTCTTGGTCAGGCGCGTCCGCCCCACCAGCCGCCCATCGCGTTTGTCGAGCAAATGCAGATAACCCTCGAAGTCACCGACCAGCAGCCGCTCGCCAAGCAGCGCGGGCGCGGTGAGCCGGCGGTAGCGCAATTGGTCCTGATGCCAGCGTCCGGCACCATCGGCCATCTTGGCGCCCCAGACCTGATCCTCGGAATCCGTCACATAGAGTCCGTCAGCATTGGGTCCGTCGACATCGGCCACCAGCCCGGCATGGGCCGAGAGTTCGCGACGCCACAGCACCTCGCCGTGCTCGCGATCCACAGCGGCCAGATCGCCATTGTAGGCGCCGACATAGACCGTCGGACCGACCAGAACCGGATCGGCATCGATATCGGCAATGCGCGCCAGCTCCGAGCGTCCGCTCGGTCGGGTGATGACGACCTCCCACAGCGGCAGACCGTCCTTGGGATCGAGCTTGACCAGTTTGCCGCCCGAGAGTCCGACGATCACGCCGTTCTCGGTCAGGGCCGGTGTGCTGCTGCCGCGCAGGGTCAGGACCGGCGGTGGATAGTTCACGCGCCACTGGCTCTGTCCGGTCGTCGCGTCCAGGCCGTGGAGGCTGTCGTCGAGCGTATGCACGAAGACCTGCCCCGTCGCGCTCAGACGTGGCACCGAGAGCACTTCACTGCCGAGTTGGGCGCGCCAGAGTTCATGGCCGTCCTGGGTCGAGAGCGCAACCAGCTCGCCCTGGCTGGTGCCGAGGACCAGACGTTCGCCGGCCACGTCCGGCCCGCCACTGAAGTTCAGCCCTGTTTCACGCTGCCAGAGTTCGCGTCCCGAGTCAGCCGCAAGCGCGACCACCCGGCCGCGCGCGTCGGCAACATAGAGCCGGCCCTCGGCGAGCGCCGGCACCAGATAGAGTCGCCGGCCCTCGGTCCCGCGTGTCGGGCGTGCCGACCAAAGCGTGTTGACGCCCGTCTCCTGCGCCAGAGGCGGCAGCGGGGAGGGCGGTGTCGGGTCTTTTTCCTTACCGAACCAGGGAATACCGCCGCAGCCAGTCAGCGGCATGGCCAGCAGCAGAACCAGGCTGAGCCGCAAAAGTGAAGATCCGAAGCGAAGTCCCATCATCAGTTCCTCCGCGAGAAATCCCGTCCTTCAGGGCGGGGTAGTTGACGGCGCTATCCAGTCCGCCTAACCGGCGGCAGGCAGGTTGTCGAGCTTGAGACGGATGAGTTGCGAGAGACTGCTCCCGGACTCGATCGCGCGTTGATAGGCCGCGCGCGCCGCCTCCAGGTCTCCGCGTGCGGCGGCGATGTCGCCACGCACGGCGGCGAACTCACCGGCGAAAGCGGGGCTGACGTCGTATTGATCGAGGGTCTTGGCGGCGGCATCGAGTTGATTCTCCGCGAACTGGAGGCGTGCCAGACGCACGGCAGCCAGACGTGCAATGGCCGGATCTGGGGCCGTGTCGATCGCCTTCTGGAACGTGGCCATGGCGTCCTTGGCCTGACCCGCTTCATAGAGCGACTTGGCCGCGACCAGCTCGCCGAGCGCTGAGTAGGGCGTGGAGCCGAAATCGTCCTCAAGACGCTTGACCTGTTTGGCGACAGCCTCGGCCTGTTGATCAGCGGCGTTGATCATCAGCTGCTCGAAGGCGAGTGACGCCTGGCTGGCCGTGCTTTCCTGATGGCCGATCCACAGTCGCCAGCCCCAGATAGCGCCCAGACCGATGGCCGCGCCGGCGATCACCGACAGCCCATTGTCCTTCCACCATTTCTTGATGGCTTCGACTTTTTCCTCGTCGGTTTCGTAGCTCACGACAGTCTCCGTCAATCCTCAGGTTGAATCAGTTCGGCCAGAATAGCGGCCAGATCCGCGTGGCGCAGCTCACGCTGTTCGGACTCGCCGCGCAGATCCTTCACGCCGACGACGCCGCGTTCCAGTTCCTCGTCGCCCAGGATCAAGGCGAAACGCGCGCCGCTTTTGTCGGCCTTCTTGAACTGGCTCTTGAAGCTGCCGCCGCCACAGTGCGCTTGCAACCGCAGAGACGGCAGTGCCTCGCGCAGCTGCTCGGCCAGCGCCGGCGCGGCGGCTTCGGCACGCTCGCCGACGGCAACCAGATAGGCATCGAGGCGCGGCGCGGGCGCGAAGCCGGACTGCTCCAGGATCTCGACCAGACGCTCCAGGCCCATGGCAAACCCCACCGCCGGCGTCGAACGCCCGCCGAGCTGCTCGACCAGTCCATCATAGCGCCCGCCAGCGCAGACCGTCCCCTGAGCGCCGAGATCCTCGGTGATCCACTCGAAGACGGTGCGGTTGTAGTAGTCCAGACCGCGCACCAGACGCGGATTGACCTGATAGTCAATGCCGGCGGCATCGAGTCCGGCCCGCAGGCGCTCGAAGTGCGAGCGCGTCTCCTCGCCCAGAACATCCATGAGACTGGGGGCGTCAGTCAGTAGACGCTGGGTCTCGGGGTGCTTGGAGTCGAGGATGCGCAGCGGATTGGTGGTCAGACGGCGCTGGCTGTCGGCGTCGAGCTGATCGGCGCGCGCCTGGAGATAGGCCACCAGACGTTCGCGATAGACCTGACGCTCGTCGCTGTCGCCCAGGGTGTTGATCTCCAGCCGGAAGCCGGTCAGTCCCAGACGCCGCCACAGCCGGGCAGTGAGCAGGATGACCTCGATGTCGATATCCGGACCGGTCAGCCCGAAGGCTTCCACGCCGATCTGATGGAACTGACGATAACGGCCCCGCTGCGGGCGCTCGTAGCGAAACATCGGTCCCTGATACCAGAGCCGTTGCGGCTGGACCAGCAGGCCATGCTCGATGGCGGCGCGCACGCAGCTCGCCGTGCCCTCGGGACGCAGACTGAGACTGTCGCCATGCCGGTCGGCAAAGCTGTACATCTCCTTCTCGACGATGTCGGTCACCTCGCCGATGGAGCGCTTGAACAGCTCAGTCACTTCGACCAATGGGGTGCGGATCTCGTTGTAGCCATAGCCGGCCAGCACCGCGCGCGCGGTCTGCTCGATGTGTTGCCAGAGCGCGATGCGCTCCGGCAGGATATCGTTCATGCCACGGATGGCTTGGATGTATTTACTCATGGATGGGAGCAGGATTCAGCGCGGCTGTCTGTTCTGGCCGATGGGATCATTCGACGGCATTGGGATCGAGCGAGAAGCGGGCGACATTGCCCTGGGCGCGGCCCTTGAGATCAAAGGGCCGGCCGCCGATCGTCAGTTGGGTCGCGGCGGCATTGCCGATGACGAACTTGTAGGGCGGTTCGCCGTCGAGCACGCGCCGGTCGCCTGAGCGCATCTCGCCATTGAGCACCACACGACCGTTGGCGCCACGCACATCGATCCAGCACGTCCCGGTGAATTCGAGCACGACCTCGGTAGAGGTTGTCTGGGGCGCCGGTTCGTCTGCGGCGGCCGTTTCGGTTGGGCTGTCCGCGCCGTCTTCCTCATCTGACGCAACCGGGGGTTCTTCGGCCGGCGTTTCGGGTGTATCTGGGGTGCTGACGAGCGTGTTGGCGGCGACCAGGGTTTCCGCCGGTACTGTGGTTTCGGAGGTCGTGGGCGTGCCGGGACTCGTCGACGGCTCGGCGCGTCTGAGCGGGATACTCTCAGGAGGCGCGGAGAGCGTCGATTTAGTCTCGGGTTGTGGCACGGCTGTGGTCTTGGCCGTGGATGAATCCGGGGTCAGGCTCGCTGAATCCTCGACCTTGGGGAATAGGGCAAGCGCGCCCGACTCCAGTTCGGAACTGCTCTGACCTCGCAGCCAGAACGTGACGACGCCCGCCGCCAGGCCAATCAGCAGCACGCCAGCCACCCAGCCCCAGCGCCCGAGTCCGGAAGAATCCGCCGCATCATTCGCATAACTCGATGCTTCGCCCAGACTGATCTCGCGGGTTGGAACGGCGGCCCGATACGCGGCGACGATGGGCGTCGGATCCGCCCCGAGGAGTCGGGCATAATTCTTGATATACCCCACGACGAACACGGGGGCCGGCAGACGCTCGTATTGATCGCCCTCGATAGCCTCCACGACATGACGCTGAAGATGGAGTTGAGCCGCGACCCGATCGATATCGAGCTTGCGAGACTCGCGCAGCGCGCGCAGTCGGCGGCCTGAGGTGTCGTGTGGCTCCAGCGTTTTGGGATCGTCTGAAGGCATGGTATTGATCGATGAGCTCATGGCGTGATCAGTGGTCGAGTGTCAGTAGGCGATGTCACGTAATTGGGCGATTCGCAACGTCATCCAGTGGCTTTGAGCGCCAATGGGCGAGGGCCCTGGTCAAGGTCATATCCTAGGGGGCGCGGCTCGTTGCCGTATCAGGGAAGTTCTTTTTCAACGCGTTCTGATAGAACGCGGCACGCTTGCGGTTGCCGAGCGCACGCTCGGCCTGGATACCGACCTGAAGGGCGGTACGTGAGGCCGCCGGTGTGCGAACCGTATCCGGCTTGAAATAACGGTCGATCAAATCCTTGGCGCTTTGGGCATCGCCACGCTGCATAGCCAGTTCGGCCAGACTGGCCAGGGGCGCGCCGAAGGTCGCGTTCGACTGAATGGCCGCGCGGTAGTGGAGCTCGGCCTTGGCTGTATCGCCCCCCTCGATGGCGCAGTTGCCCGCATTGGTCAGGGCGATCCAGGGCGTCGAATACACCGGATTTCCAGCGGCCTTGAGGAACTGAGCATCGGCCTCGGCATAACGGCGCTGATTGCATAGAAAAGAGCCGTAGGCATTGAGGACGTCGGGATTGTTCGGAGCGAGCTTCACAGCACGCTCATAGTGCCTGCTCGCCTCATCGGTCTGCTGCAACTGTTCGAGCAGAAAGGCCAGCCAAACATGCGCGGGCGCATAGGTTTTATCGGTCTCGACCGCCTGCTGGGCACGGCGCAGCGCGACCTCGGTCTGCCCTAGCCGGTAGTACTCCTTGGCGAGTTCGACATAGAGTTCAGCCGGACTGTCCTGTTGGCTCAGACCCAGTTCCTCGTCGCCGGTCTTCGTCGACTTGCCGCCGCAGGCGAGCAGTGACAGACAGAGACTCAGCACGAGAGACAGGCGTACCGCCAACCCCGGTATCTTCATCGCACGCTCACCCGGCTGTGGGTTTCGATCCGCACGCGCCCGAGCCGTCCGGTGCGATCCTCGACCCGTCCGACCAGTTGACCACAGGCCGCCGCGATCTCATCGCCACGGGTCTTGCGCGTCATGGTGAAGATCCCGGAGCGGGCCAGACGCTCGCGGAAGGCTTCGACCCGTTCCGGCGGCGAGGTACCGAAGTCGCTGCCGGTGAAGGGATTGAAGGGGATCAGATTGACCTTGGAGGGTATGCCTTCGAGCAGTCGGATGAGCTGCTTGGCCTGGGCCAGGCTGTCGTTGATGCCATCGAGCATCACGTATTCCCAGGTGATCTTGCGCCGTTTGTCGCCGGCGACATAGTGCTTGCAGGCCGGCATCAGCTCGGCGAGTGGATACTTGCGGTTGATCGGCACCAGTTCGTCGCGCAGTGCATCGGTCGGCGCGTGCAGCGAGACGGCCAGCGAGACATCGCTGACTTCGCGCAGCCGATAGATGTTGGGCACGATGCCCGAGGTGCTCAGGGTCACGCGGTGCTTGGCCAGCATGTAGGCCAGATCATCCTGCATGATATCCATGGCCGTGACGGCAGCCTCGAAATTGGCCAGCGGCTCACCCATGCCCATCATGACCACATTGGTCGGCGAGGCGTCGAGCTGGCGCGCGGCATGCCAGACCTGGCCGATGATCTCGGAGACGTTCAGATTGCGGTTGAACCCCTGGCGCGCGGTGGCGCAGAAGGCGCATTCGAGCGCACAGCCGACTTGCGACGACACGCAGATGGTGCTGCGCTTGCCTTCAGGGATGAACACGGTCTCGACCCGCTGCCCGTCGGTCAGCTCCATCACCCACTTGATGGTGCCATCGGCGGATGGATGGGTCTGGAGGATGCGGGGCAGCCGGATCTCGGCGGTATCGAGCAGGGCGGTGCGCAGCGTCTTGGGCAGATCCGTCATGGCGTCGAAGTCGACGACGCCATGCTTGTGCAGCCACTTGAAGAGATTACGGCCATGAAACGCCTTGAACCCCAGCGCGATCACCAGCGACTCGCAGCCGGCGAGGTCGAGGTCGAGCGGATTGGGCTTGGTTGAAATGGCGCTCATGGCGGTCCTGATCGTCTCGATCAGCGGGTGCGGGGGCAGACGCCCTCAGGGAAGAAGAACGCGATCTCGACGGCAGCGTTCTCGGGCGAGTCCGAGCCGTGCGCGGCGTTCTCGGTGAAGGAGTCGGCGAAATCGGCGCGGATGGTACCGGGCGCAGCCTGGGCCGGGTTGGTGGCGCCCATGATGTCACGATTCTTGGTCACAGCGTCCTCGCCTTCCAGCACCTGGACCATGACCGGGCCGGAGCTCATGAAGTCGACCAGTTCATCGAAGAAGGGCTTGCCCTGATGCACGGCATAGAAGGCGCTGGCCTGCTCGCGGCTCATGTGCAGCATACGCGCCGCGACGATCTTGAGGTCGGCGGCCTCGAAGCGACTCAGGATGGCGCCAATGGCGTCCTTAGCGACGGCGTTCGGTTTGATAATGGACAGGGTACGCTCAATAGCCATGCGGGCTCCTAACAAATGGGGCGTTGGTATGGATGGATTCGGAAATTCGACGCGGATTGGAACGCTGTCGGGAGGCGGCTGGTCCGGTCCGAACGCGGACTGTCCGACGGATTCCAGCGACGTTTGTGTCAGGTCGATTCCTAAGTCTAATGGTAGCGGCGTGGTCGGGCAATGGCACGATGGCTTGGATCACGGCCCGAGTCATATAAAGTCACCCTGGTTCGCGCACGCCAACCCCGGTTGAGGCCCGCTGTCAGCGCGTTCAGCGCACACAATAAGATGCGATTTTATCCGGGCTTCACAGGCGATAGGCGCTCAGAGGTCCGTCGCCTTGCCGGGCGCGCTGGCTCCACGATTTGGCGACACTGGAAACCCACTGTTACAACGGGTTATGATTCCGAACTTTTATCCGGCCGGGACTGCTCATGCTCGACATCAATCCGATCGCCAATCATATCGCCGACCTGAAGGGACGTGTCGAGTCCCTCAGGGGGTATCTTTGACTATGCCGAACGCAAAGATCGGCTGACTGAAGTCCTGCGCGAACTCGAAGATCCGACCATCTGGAACGATCCGAGCCGCGCCCAGGCGCTCGGACGCGAGCGCGCCAGTCTGGAAGCCGTGGTGCTCACGGTCGACGAAATGACCGCCGCGCTCGCCGATGCCGATGATCTGCTGGCACTCGCGGCCGAAGAGTCCGACGAGGCGACTCTTGAATCGCTCGTCGTCGATCTCAAAAGCCACGAGGGGCGCGTGTCCGAGCTGGAGTTCCGGCGCATGTTCTCCGGCGAAATGGACGCCTGCAACGCCTTTGTCGACATCCAGGCCGGTTCGGGCGGCACCGAGGCGCAGGACTGGGCCGAGATGCTGCTGCGCATGTATCTGCGCTGGGGCGAGCGTCGTGGCTTCAAGACCGAGCTGATGGAAGTCTCGCCGGGCGAGGTCGCGGGCATCAAGTCGGCGACCATCAAGTTCGAGGGCGACCATGCCTTCGGCTGGCTGCGCACCGAGATCGGCGTGCACCGTCTGGTGCGCAAGTCGCCCTTCGACTCGGGCAACCGCCGTCATACGTCCTTCTCGTCGGTGTTCGTCTCGCCCGAGGTCGACGACTCGGTCGAGATCGAGATCAATCCAGCCGATCTGCGCATCGATGTCTATCGCGCCAGCGGCGCCGGTGGTCAGCACGTCAACCGGACCGAATCGGCGGTGCGCATCACCCACAACCCGACCAATATCGTGGTCCAGTGCCAGAACGACCGTTCGCAGCACAAAAACAAGGATCAGGCGATGAAGCAGCTCAAATCCAAGCTCTATGAGCTGGAGATGCAGAAGCGCCGCGCCAGCCAGCAAGCACTGGAAGAAACCAAGTCCGACATCGGCTGGGGCAGTCAGATCCGGTCCTATGTGCTGGATCAGTCGCGCATCAAGGATCTGCGCACCGGCGTGGAGATCGCCAACACCCAGGGCGTGCTGGATGGCAATCTCGACCCCTTCATCGAAGCCAGCTTGAAGAGCGGGCTGTAAACCACTGGATCAACTGGAGCCTATCAAGCCGATGAGCGACGAGTCATCAACCGCCACCGAGGCGCTCGACGAGAACAAACTGATCGCCCAGCGGCGCGAAAAGCTGGCACGTCTGCGCGAGCGCGGCAACGCCTTCCCGAACGACTTTCGGCGTGACGCCCTGGCGGGCGAGCTGCTGGCCGAGTACGAGGCGCTCGACGCGGCTGAGCTGGAAGCGCGCGCGGTGCGCGTCAAGCTGGCCGGACGGCTGATGACGCGGCGCATCATGGGCAAGGCGAGCTTTGCCCATATCCAGGACATGTCAGCGCGCGTGCAGATCTTCGTCCAGCGCGATCAGGTCGGCGAGGAGACCTATGATCACTTCAAGCGCGAGCTGGATCTGGGTGACATCGTCGGTGTCGAGGGACAGGTGTTCAAGACCAAGACCGGCGAGCTGTCGATCCGCTGCGACAGTCTGCGACTGCTGACCAAGGCACTGCGTCCGCTGCCCGAGAAGTTCCACGGTCTGACCGATATGGAGAGCCGCTATCGGCAGCGCTATCTCGATCTGATCATGAACACGGCCACGCGCGAGACCTTCCGCGTGCGCACCGCGATCGTGCAGTTCATCCGCGACTATCTCAACGGGCGGGGCTATCTGGAGGTCGAGACGCCGATGATGCAGGTGATTCCGGGCGGCGCGGTGGCGCGGCCCTTCATCACCCATCACAACGCGCTCGACATGCAACTCTTTTTGCGCATCGCGCCTGAGTTGTTCCTCAAGCGGCTGGTGGTCGGCGGTTTCGAGAAGGTCTACGAGATCAACCGTAACTTCCGAAACGAAGGACTCTCGACCCGGCACAACCCCGAGTTCACCATGCTGGAGTTCTACGAGGCCTATGCCGACTATCACGATCTGATGGATCTGACCGAGGACATGCTGCGCCGTCTGACCACCGAGGTGCTGGGCACCACCCAGATCCAGTATCAGGGCGCGAGCTACGACTTTGGCCAACCCTTCGCGCGGCTGAGCGTGCGCGAGGCGATTCTTCAGTTCAATCCCGACCTGAGCGACGCGGATCTCGACGACCTGGATCGCGCGCGGTCAGTGGTCGAGCGTCACGGTATCACGCCCAAGCCGGGCTGGGGTCTGGGCAAGCTGCACATCGAACTGTTCGAGCACACGGTCGAGAGTCGGTTGATGGACCCGACCTTCATCACCCGTTATCCGACCGAAGTCTCACCGCTGGCGCGGCGCAATGATGACGATCCCTTCGTCACCGACCGCTTCGAGTTCTTCGTCGGCGGGCGCGAAATCGCCAACGGCTTCTCGGAGCTGAACGACGCCGAGGATCAGGCCGAGCGCTTCCGCGCTCAGGTGGCCGAAAAGGAGGCCGGCGATCAGGAGGCCATGTACTATGACGCCGACTATGTCCGCGCCCTGGAGCATGGCCTGCCGCCGACCGCGGGCGAGGGCATCGGCATCGACCGGCTGGTGATGCTCTTCACCGATTCGCCCTCGATCCGCGACGTGCTGCTGTTCCCGCACATGCGCCCGGAGTCGATTTAAGTGTTGCGGTCGGTGTAGTGGTAGCGCAGTTGAGCGATCAGGATGGCCTCGTCGACGACTGTGTAGATGATTCGGTGCTCAGCATTGATGCGCCGTGACCAATAGCCGGACAGCCCGTGCTTCAAGGCTTCCGGTTTGCCGAGACCTTCGAAGGGTGTGCGCTGAATGTCTTTGATCAGGGCGTTGATGCGCTTGAGCATGGCTTTGTCGGTCTGCTGCCAATAGAGATACTCGTCCCAAGCGTGGCTGGAGAAAGTCAGCTTCATTCAAGGAGGTCTCGCTCGATTCCCTGTCCTGATTCCAGTTGGGCGATGGAGTCGAGCAGCCGGCGCGCATTGGCCGGCGAGCGCAGCAGATAGGCTGTTTCCTCCATGGACTGGTAGTCTTCGAGCGAGATCATAACCACGGGGGATTCGCTTTTGCGCGTAATAATGACGGGCGTGTGGTCGTTGCAGACCCGCTCCATGGTTTTGGACAGGTTGGCGCGCGCGGCGGTATAGCTGATGGCGTCCATGTAAAGGCTCCGAGACATGTCGGTACAGAAAAGCGTACCAGAATGAGAGGCAGCCATCACAGATAACGTCAACGCACGCCTGTTTTCTGTGCGCACGTTCACAACTCAGTGTGATGGTCGCCTGTCGGTCCTGCCGCGTGGCTAGGCCGGAAACCCATAGGGCGGTTCGCGCAGACTCAGCACAGGTCCATCCGCGCCCAGCCGGATCTCGCCCGCGTCGACGGCGGCGATCTCGGTGACGGCCAGCAGGGCGTGACGCGCATCACCGAGCGGGCAGGCGTCGACTACCCAGCCATCGGTCTGTTGCGAGGCGCTGGACGCATTGAAGAGTTCCTCGCCCGGTTGGGGCGGCGTGTCGCGCTCGACCTCGGCCAGATACATCCGCCGCTTGAGCTTGCCGAGAAACTGCATCCGGGCGACGACTTCCTGGCCGGTATAACAGCCCTTATTGAAGCTCACACCGTCGATGAGTTGCAGATTGAGCATCTGCGGTACGAAGGTCTCGACCGTCCGGTCATAGACGTTCGGCAGACCGGCCTGAATGTCGAGCCGGGTCCAGTCAGCGGCATTGGCGGGCGCGGCCTGGGGCGCGAGTGCTTCCCAGAGCGCGCGCAGCGGCGCGAAGGGGCCGAGGATTTCGAAACGGGGCGTGGCACCCGGAATCCGGATCACGGCGATCTCGTCGGACTGAGCCAGGCCGTTGTCCAGTTCAGGCGCCGGCAGACCCTGAGCGGCGAGCAGATCCGGGGCCGTCTCGCCCGCCAGCCCAAGGCGCACCAGCTCGTCACTGGCGTCGCTCAGCGTGACCTTGGCGCGCAAGATAAAACGGCTCAAGTGCTGGAGACTGGCCGCCACGCGCTCCAGCGGCGCCTGGAGATAGACGGTCTCGCCCAGACGCATGGCGCGGAACAGCGTCAGGATGCGCCCCTTTTGATTGCAATGCGCGCTGAGCTGGGTGTGACTGGCCGACAGCTCGCGGATGTCGTTGCTGAGCTGTCCCTGCAGAAAGCTGACCGTGTCCGCGCCGCGCACGGCGATCAGCCCCAGATGCGAGAGATCGAACAGCCGGCAGGCCGTGGGTGTCGTCGGCTCTGTAAACTGGAGGCGCCCCTCAGCGTCGCTGTAGGCCGCGCCAGCCGTCAGGAAGTCTCGCCATTGATTCGTCATAATACATAGACCTCGAAAATAGACATCTAAGCCGCGTCCAGTATGCCATGCGGTTTCATGGGAGATAACAGCGCTTTGCCGACACATCAAGTGACACCGCCCCTCGATAGCCTGGTGCTCTACAAGACCAAACCGGCGCGTGTGATCGCGCTCGGCGAGAAGATCGAGATCGAGCTGGAGGGTGGTCAGACCAAGCGCGTCCGGCCCAAGGACATCGAGCTGCTGCATCCGGGACCGCTGCGTCGGCTGTCCGAACTGGTGCCGCTCGCAGGCGAGCTGAACGCGGCCTGGGAGCTGCTGGAAGGCGGCGAGACCACGCTGCGCGAGCTGGCCGAGCTGGCCTTCGACGACTATACGCCGGTAAGCGCCTGGGCTGTCTGGCAGCAGGTCGCCGAGGGGCTGGCGTTCGTCGGCACGCCCGACGCGATTCAGGTCCGCTCGCGCGAGGTGGTTGAGCGCGAACAGGCCGAGCGCGCCGCCAAGGAGGCCGCTGAGCGCGACTGGCGCGAATTTCTGGCGCGTCTGGCCGCCGCGCGTCCGGCGCCCGAGGATGTCCCGAGGCTCGGCGAAGTGGAGCGTCTGGCACTCGGTCAGTCCGAGCACAGCCGCATTCTGGAGGCGCTCGGCCATCCGCAGACTCCGGAGAGCGCCCATCGCGCCCTGATCCAGGTCGGACACTGGCCCGAGCGTCACAACCCGCATCCGCTCCGCTGCGGCGCGCCGATGGCCGACATCGCGCTGCCGGTCCCGGAGCTCAACGAAGAGACGCGGCTCGATCTTACCCATCTGCCGGCCTATGCCATCGACGACGAAGGCAATCAAGACCCTGACGACGCTCTGACCCTGGACGGCGACCGTCTCTGGGTCCATGTCGCTGATGTCGGTGCGCTGGTGCAGCCGGACAGCGAGTTGGAGCGCGAGGCGCGCGCGCGCGGCTCGAACCTTTATCTGCCCGAGGGTGTGGTCAACATGCTCCCCGGTCTGGTGACCGAGCGTCTGGGTCTGGGGTTGCAAGAGGTCTCACCCGCGCTCTCGTTCGCCATGCGCTGTAGCGCCGATGGCGAGATCCAGGATATCGAGATCCATCGCACCTGGGTGCGTGTCACGCGTCTCAGCTATGAGTTCGTCGAGCAGCGGCTGAACGAGCAACCCTTCGTCGCCCTGCGCGCCTTCACCGACCGCTTCCGTACCCGGCGCTTCGCCCAGGGTGCCAGCCGTCTGGCCCTGCCCGAGGTCAGCGTGCGCGTCGAGGACGGCCGGGTCAGCATCCGCCCGCTGCCACGACTCATGAGTCGTGAGCTGGTGACCGATGCCATGCTGATGGCCGGCGAGGCGGCGGCGCGCTTCTGTCTGGAGCACGAGATTCCCATTCCCTTCGCCGTCCAGCCGCCGCCCGATTCGACTGAGGAAAGCACGGATCTGGCCAGCATGTATGCCCGTCGGCGCGGATTCAAACCTACACGCTTGGTGCTGGAACCCGACCGGCATGCCAGTCTGGGGCTGGAGCACTACACGCGCGCGACCAGTCCGCTACGGCGCTATTCTGATCTCCTGGTCCATCAGCAGCTCCGCGCCTGGCTCGACGGTGCACCGCCGCTCGATCGCGCGAGTGTGCTGGAACGCATCGGCGAGGCCGAGCAGTCGGCCATCGCCGTGCGCCGGGGTGAACGGCTCTCGAACCAGCACTGGAAGCTGGTCTATCTCAAGGAGAATCCGGGTTGGAAGGGTCAGGGCGTGGTGGTGGCGCTCGAAGAGCGCCGTGCTGTGATCCTGGTGCCGGAACTGGCGCTGGAAACGCGCCTGCGGGTGCGCGATGCCGTGACGCTCAATCAGCCGCTCAAAATCGCCGTCAACGAGGTCGATCTAGCGGATCTCAGCGCCAGTTTCCGTCTGCTCGGTTGAATCGAATCAAGCGCCCCAGGAGCGGACCGCCCCCGTGTCGAGATGGACGAAATCGGAGCGTCGGTAATAACCCACGCCGCCACGTCCGAGTGACACGGCGGCATCACGCAGCCGACGGGTCGAGAGATCGGGGAAGCGCACATCGATGGCCTGGCCGCGCAGATGCAGGCTGCGCTTGGCGACGCCGCTGGACGCTTTTCTGAGTCGGGCGTTGGTTGCCGGCGAGCGGTAGGCGCTGATGACATCAAAGCGGGCGTCGCTGTCACCGAGCCGCAGCTTCAGATCGTAGAGGATGTCGAAGAGTTGCGGGTCCATGTTCGTGACGTCGCCGGTGCGGAAGTCACGGAAGAAATAGTTCAGTCGCTGCAGGGCGGATCGCTGGTAGCTGTCGCCGATGCGATAGGTGATGTCGACCAGCTCATCGGTATGCAGATGTCGGAACGACAGGACGCGCGGACGTTCAGTCGAGCGGCGTGAGAAAAAAGATGAGGCCGCGGTAGGAGCGGCCGCCGCGGACAGGGCCATCCCTAGGAAGTAACGTCGGTTCATGTTCCCCCCGGTACATTGGTGACGTTAGTCATTTGGAGGCTCGATTATAGTGCGCTCGGCGGTCGAGGCAAATGAAAATTTGTCCGATCTCAATTTCGGTCCATTTTTTATACTTGACACTAAAAAGAAATCATAACTATCGAGATTCAAAGCAAACCCTAATCAGCCGCGAGCACACTATGATTGCACGTCAAGCGACTTTGAGATCAGGCGGTTGGCACTTGTCATGACGTGCCTGGATGGAGTAATGCACGCTGATTTCGGGGCGCGAATGGACTATGCTATACCTGATTTTCGAATCTCGAAGGGGGGTGAGGGATGCGCGAAACGCTGAGGACGGCCTTGATGCTCAGTGCCGTTGCGCTCGTGTCCTGGGGAACGGCCCGGGCCGATATCTACAAGTACGTCGATGCGGCGGGTAACGTTTACTTCACCGATGCGCCGCTACAGGGCAGCCGCTACACGCTTGAATGGCATCGCGAGTCGCGCAAGATCGCGCGTGAGGTCAAGCCACGGGTGGAGTCGAGCATTGCCGCGCGCGGGCGTGTCATCACCAGCAAGCCCGCCCCGAAGCTCAGTCAATCGCAATCGCAGCGGCGCGAGCGCTATCATTCTCTTGTTCTGGCCAACGCGCGCCGTTACGGACTCTCGCCGAGTCTGCTCCATGCCGTCATCCGCGCTGAGTCGGCTTACAATTCCACGGCCGTCTCGCGTGCCGGTGCCCAGGGGCTGATGCAGCTCATGCCGGGCACCGCCGCGCGCTATGGCGTCAGGGACAGCTTCGACCCGGCCGAGAACATTCGCGGCGGTTCAGCCTATCTGCGCGATCTGCTCGACATGTTCGATCAGGACGTGAAGCTCGCGCTCGCCGGCTACAACGCCGGCGAGGGCGCGGTGATCAAGCATGGCCGCCAGATCCCGCCCTATGCTGAGACTCAGGACTATGTGCGCAAGGTCTTGCGCTTCTATGCCGCCGAGCGGCCGAACAGCTTCATCATGTCGGCTCGCTAGCACTTCCAGGCCGCCTCAATCTTCGCCGATGACGCGCGTTTCACGCGGGGTCGAGAGCAGACGCTCGGCCTCACCCTGCTGGCGCGCAAAGATCAGGCGATATTCCACACCGGTCTCGCGCGGTTCACTCTGACGACGCTCGCGCACCAGTTCGCGCGCGCGCTGATATTGATCGACCGTGTCGAGATGCTCCAGTTGGCGGGGTGGGGAGATCTTGTAGACGAAGTACGGCATGTCTCTGATTCCTGGTTCGATCGCAAATGCGGCGATCGGTGTTTAGCGAAGATTCTGCTTGTAGCTGGGAACCTGGGCGTTGCGCGCCTTGGAGATGTTGGCGAACTCCAGGGTGACGCTGGCCAACTCGACGCCCGAGAAATCGGCGTTGGTCAGATCAGCGCGATGGAGGATGGACCCGCCGAGGCTGGCATTGGTCAGGTCGACGTTGGTGAGATTGGCATGCCGGAAATTGGTATCCTGAGCCAGGATGCCGCGCAGCCGGGCGCCATTGAGATTCGCCCCTTCCAGATTGGCCAGATTGATCACGGCAAATCCATCGGCGGTGGCGCTGGTCAGATCGGCCTGGCTCAGATTGGCGCGTACCAGATTGGCGTCGTTGAGATGACAGTCGCGCAGATCCGCGTCCGAGAGATCGGCTTCGCGCAGATTGGCCCGGATGAAGAGGGCGCTCGTGGCTTTGACCGAACGCAGATCACTGCCGTGAAAATCGGTTCCGCGCAGATCGGCATGGCTCAGATCCGCGCCCTGGAGGTTGGCGTAGCGGATCTCGACGCCGCGCAGATCGGCCTGGGCGAGCCGGGCGCCGGCGAGGTTGGCGTGATTGAGCATCGCCGAGCGTGCCGGATGTTCGGAGCCGAGCCGGGCGCGGGTAAGATCGGCGTCGCTCAGATCGGCCTGTTTCAGGTGGGCGCCGATCAGGATGGCATCGACCAGACGCGCACCGGCCAGACAGGCACCATCGAGGTCGCTCGATGTCAGATTGGCGCCGCTCAGATCCAGCCCGCGCAGATCCGCGCCGCTCAGTTGCATGTCGCGCAGATCCGCGCCGACGAGCGAATCAGCGGCGATGGTTTCCAGGGTCGCCCCGGTTTCGCGATGTTTGATCTCGACCATGTTCCTGTGTTCTCCACGGGGTGACGGGTTTTGGTTGGCTGAAAATATATCATGGCTATTCGTTTCAACGAGCTTGAGAGCAAGCTCAAGGCCGGACTCGCTCCGGTCTATCTACTGTGCGGCGATGAGCCCTATCAGTTCGGTGAGGCCGCGCGCCTGGTGCGCGAGGCCGCACGCCGTGCCGGATTTGACGAGCGCGAAATCCTCGACGCCGAAGGTCAGTTCCAGTGGAGTGCGCTGGCGGCGACGGCTGATTCGATGTCGCTGTTCTCGTCGCGCCGGCTCATCGAACTGCGCGTGACCAATGGCAAGATCGGCAAGGACGGCAGCGAGGCGATCCGCGCCTATTGCGAGCGTCCCTGTCCGGACAATCGGCTGCTGATCCTGGCCCCTGGCATGGAGCGCAAGGAATTGCAGGCGGCCTGGGCCAAGCGCGTCGAGTCGATCGGGGCCGTGATCCAGGTCTGGCCGCTGAAGGAACGCGAGCTGGAAGCCTGGCTGGCGCAGCGGCTCCAGTCGGTCGGTTTTCAACCGGGTGCGGGTGTAGCGGCGCTGCTGGCCGAGCGTTCCGAGGGCAATCTGCTGGCGGCGGTGCAGGAGGTCGAGAAACTGCGTCTGCTGCACGATCCAGGCCCGCTCGCACTCGACGACCTGCTCGGCAATCTGGCCGACAGCGCCCGGTTCGACCTCTTCGCCCTGACCGATGCGGCGCTGAACGGCGATCGGGCGCGGGTGCAGCGTGTGCTCTCGGTGCTCAGGGCCGAGGGCACGGCCGATGTGCTGGTGCTCTGGGTGCTGGCGCGCGAGCTGCGGATGCTGGCCGAGGCGGCGGGCGCTGTCGCGCGCCGGACCTCGCCTGACGCGATCTATGCCAAGCATCGCGTGCCACGGATGCGGCAGGAGACACTTGGGCGTGCTCTACGGCGGCTGTCATCGGGGCGTTTGCGCGAACTCCTGTCGCAATGCGCCGGCGTCGATCGTGCCATCAAGGGCATCGAGCCGGGCGACTCCTGGCATCGGCTCGCGCTCATCGCCGACGGGCTGAGTGGCGGGCAGGTCTGATGGCTGTGTCGAGTGAGCCACAGGCTCCGGTGCCACCTGGCAAGACGGTGGCACCGGAGACCGATCAACGCTGCTCGTTCTCCAGCGCCTTCTGGGTGATCTCCTGATAGAGCGCGATGGCGCGCATATAGAGCGGCTGGAGATCGGGCCGCTTGTCGACGAAGCGTTTGATGTCCTCAGCGTCGTCCATCACCTGCTTGAGATGAGCGATGTCGCTGTCGTCGAGACAGTCGCCACGCTCGACCTTGGCTTTGATGTCGAGTGCTCGTGGCAGGCGGAATTTCTCGAAACGGTCGATAATGGCGACGATGACGCCATCTTGCGATGAAACCTGGCTCATGCGTGGCTCCGGATGGTTGAAGGCGAGTGGATCGGTTTATTCTAGAGGCTGTCCAGCGCGACGCGCATCCGCTGATCATGCCGGACATGATTCCCAAAGCAAGAAACCGGCCGTTCTAAAGACTCGCCGAGTCGCTGGAAGAACCGAGGCATCGCCCATGGCTTGAGTTGCACCGACGATTGGCGCTCGGTCACGAACGCTGCCAACCATCCTCCGAAATAGTGGGTTTTACATGGACAGGCGTCAGGCATCGACCAAGGTCTCGCTCGCCGAGCGCCTGGCTTTCGAGCGTTTGCTGGGTGATCTATCGGCCCTGTTCGCCAACATCCCGCCCGAGCGGGTCATCACTGAAATCGAAGCGGCCTTGGCGCGCTTGGTGGATTTTCTTGGATTTGATCGCAGTTCATTCGGCGAATTCAGAGACGAAGCGTCCCCGGTCGAGGTGCTCTGCTCGGTGGCGCGCAATGGGATCGAACCCAGTCCACTGGGCGCGGGACCGCCGTTGCCCTGGTATTTCGGCGCGCTGCGTGCCGGCCAGCTGCTCGTGCTGCCCGATCTCCCGACGGATCTGCCGCCTGAGGCCCAGAGCGAGAGCGAATACAGCCGTCAGACCGGATTGCGCTCGAACTTGAGTATCCCGCTGCGGGTCGGTGGGCGTGTCATGGGCGTGATCGCCTTCTCCGCCTTCCATCACACCCGTGACTGGCCGGAGGATCTGATCGTGCGGCTCAAGATCGTTGGCGAGGTGTTTGCCCAGGCGCTGGCGCGTAGCCGTCGCGAGACCGAGCTGGCCGCCGCGCTCGCCGAGATCACGCGCCTCAAGGAGCGGCTGGAAGCGGAGAACAGCTATCTGCGCCAATCCGGATGCGCCCGTCCCGCCCTGGCGCTGGCGAGCCGTTCACCCCGCTTCAATCAGATCCTCGACGAGATCGCTCAGGTGGCCCCAACCAGTGCCACTGTCCTGCTGCTCGGCGAGACGGGCACCGGCAAGGAGGTGCTGGCCGATGCCATCCATGGTCTGAGCAGCCGCCGTGAACGCCCCCTGATCAAGGTCAACTGCGCGGCCCTGCCCATCTCGTTGATCGAGACCGAACTCTTCGGGCGCGAGAAAGGCGCCTATACCGGTGCGCTAGCGCGTCAGCCCGGACGCTTCGAGCTGGCCGATGGCGGTACGCTCTTTCTCGATGAGATCGGTGAACTGCCGCCGGAGCTTCAGACCAAGCTCTTGCGCGTCCTCCAGGACGGAAGCTTCGAGCGCGTCGGCGGTACCCGGACGATCCGGGTCGACGTGCGTCTGATCGCAGCGACCAACCGCCATCTGGCAGACGCCGTTCAGGCGGGCGATTTCCGCGAGGATCTGTTCTATCGCCTGAACGTCTTCCCGATCGCCTTGCCGCCCCTGCGCGAGCGACGCGAGGACATCCCCTGGCTGGCCTGGGAGTTCATCAAACAGTTCAGCGAGTCGATGGGCAAGCCGATCGACCACGTCGCCGAGGACTCAATGCAGGCGCTGCTTGACCATCACTGGCCGGGCAACGTGCGCGAACTGCGCAACCTGATCGAGCGCGCCATGATCCTGGCGCGTGGCCCCACCTTGCATGTGGCGCTCGATCACGCGCTGGCGGCGACTACGCGCCTGACCATGACCGACACACTCGCCGACAACGAGCGCGCTCATATCCTCCAGATCCTGGAGCAGACACGCTGGCGCATCCGTGGAGCGGGCGGCGCGGCGGTGCGACTCGGTCTCAAACCGACGACGCTCGAATCGCGCATGAAGCGGCTGGGACTGAGCCGATCTGGTTGAGGTGGATCGGTGTTTCGTGTGAATTCCGAAATATCGGAGTTTCGATATCCAGTCTGTAGTTCGGAGTCGATTGCGATCTCCTTCAAGGCGCTGATTCAACAGCCGATCTGTCACCCGACCTGAATCGCCGTGTAGTTGGCGAGTTTTTTGCTGATTTCTGCGGAGAATTTCGATATCGCCGGGGAAGGTTCATGCGTCTGACGAAGACCCAGGTTCGCTATGCCGATTATCTCCGCGCCATTGGGGCGGGGCGGCGCGAGTTGAGTTTCAACGCCATCGTCCCATCCGAGGGTCAAGATGCACTTGGCCGTCCGCTGCCCAAGCCCGCGACCCGAACCATCCGGCTGCATCCGGACGAGATCCGGCGTCTGCTCCAGCCCTATGTCTCGGTCCGCTTCCTGGATCAGCTCAAGGCCGTCGTGCCCCTGGCGCTCTATCTGGCGCTCTTCCAGATCCTGATCCTGCGCCAACTGATCGCCGACTCCTGGCTGATCAGCGGTGGTCTGTTCGCGGTGATCCTGGGACTGATGTGCTTCATGGAAGGCTTGAAACTGGGCCTGATGCCCTTCGGCGAGCTGATCGGCCACCGTCTGCCGCGTAAGTCACCGCTACCCTTGGTGCTGTTGATCACCCTGCTGCTCGGCATCGGCGTGACCTTCGCCGAGCCGGCGATCGGCGCGCTCCAGGCCGCCGGGCAGAACGTCTCGCCCGAGCACGCGCCCTATCTCTGGGCGCTGCTCAACACCTGGTCGGGCGCGCTGGTGCTGGTCATCGGCGCCAGCGTCGGACTCGCCGCCGTGCTGGGTACCCTGCGCTTTCTCTATGGCTGGAGCCTCAAGCCCCTGATCTATGCCACGCTGGTCCCGGTGATCGGGCTGACGCTCTATGGCGCGAATGATCCGGAGCTGGCCAAGGTGCTGGGGCTGGCCTGGGATGCCGGAGCCGTGACCACCGGGCCGGTCACGGTGCCCCTGGTGCTGGCGCTCGGCATCGGCATCGCGGCCGCCGCCGGACGAGGCGACTCGGGTCTGTCCGGCTTCGGTATCGTGACCCTGGCCTCGCTCTTTCCCATCATCGGCGTGCTGTTGCTGGTCCTCTACATCGCCGGCACCGTCACGCCGGCGGAGATCCTCGCCACCGCGACCGCAGCGGCAGGCGCCTCGACCGGAGAGCTGGCCTGGTATGCCCGCAGCCCCTGGCTGGAGGTACTGCTGGGCATCCGCGCCATCCTGCCGCTGGTGCTGTTTCTGTTCGTCATCCTTAAGCTGGTGCTCAAGGACGAGCTACCGCATCCGCGCGAGATCTGGCTCGGCATCGCGCTGACGGTGATCGGCATGTGCCTGTTCAACCTGGGTCTGACCTATGGTCTGACGGCCCTGGGCGGGAGTGCTGGCTCCCTGGTCCCGGCAGCCTTCATGGAGATTCCGGGGGCGGAGGGTTCGCCGCTCTATCGCTATGGGGTCGGGCTGACGTTGGCGGTGGTCTTCGCCTGGGTGCTCGGCTTCGGGGCGACGGTCGCCGAGCCGGCCCTCAACGCCTTGGGCGTGACCGCCGAACAACTGACCAACGGTTTCTTCAAGAAGCGCACCCTGATCCTGGCGGTCTCGATCGGGGTCGCTTGCGGGATCGCTCTGGGTCTGACCAAGCTGGTCTTCGATCTGCCGCTGGTGTGGCTGATCGTCCCGCCCTATTTGCTCGCGGCCATCCTGACCCTGGTGTCCTCAGAAGAGTTCGTGAACGTCGCCTGGGACAGCGCCGGCGTCACCACAGGGCCGATCACTGTACCCCTGGTGCTCGCTATGGGGCTGGGGCTGGGCAATGCGACACAGGCCGTCGAGGGCTTCGGCATCCTCTGTCTGGCCTCCATTGGTCCGATCATCAGTGTCCTGCTGACCGGACTCTGGGCACGTCTGCAACTTGGACTGCAAGCGCGCGCCGCCCAACGCGCGCCGATCACTGATCCAGCACTGGAGATCCAGTCACAGCTATGAACGACGACAAGATCATCGATTTGACCGACGTAGCACTCATCACTTGCATCGTCGAGGCCGGACGCGGCGATGCCGTCATCCAGGCCGCCCAGGCGCTGGGGACAGTCGGTGCACTCGTCTACCATGCCCGCGGGATCGGGCCGCGCGAGCGCCTGGGTCTGCTCGGCATCGCGATCGAGGCTGAGAAGGACGTGGTCAGTCTCCTGGTTGCGAGCGACTATCAGGATGTAGTCTTCGAGGCGGTCTACCGGGCCGCCGACCTCGGTCGCCCTGGGGCCGGTCTGGCCTATATCACGCCCATCGAGCGGCTGGCGACCTATATCCCGCGCGAGGTGCTGGAGCGGGTGTCGGGTCCGGAGTCAGCGCCATGAGCGCCGCCGAACCGTCGGTGTCGACTCCGGTCCCCGGAGGCCCGGCCAAGCTCATCTCCTGCATCCTCCCCGATGACGGCCGTGATCGGCGCTTGCTCGCCTGGCTGCGTGACCAGCCGGGCGTGACCCGGGCGAATTCGGTCTACTGCCGCGGTCACTCGGTGCTCCAGGAGACGAGCGCACGTCATGGCCGGCTCCCCGAGCCGACACTGGTGCGACTGCTCAGCCTCGTGGTGGAGACCGCCGAGGCAAACGGGCTCTTCGAGCGCCTCTACGTACAGGCCGACATCGGTCGACCGGGCGGCGGTGCGCTCATGATGACGCCGCTCAGTTTCGCCACCCCCTTCCTGCTTCCCGAGGGTGTCCCCGACGAGCCCGACGAGCTGACGGAGTGACTCCGATATGGCTGTGATCCCGATGCGCGACTGGCTTGGCGACTACCCGCGCGGCTGGCTGCGCCTGGATCTGGTGGCGGGTCTGACCACCGCCGCCGTGGTCATTCCCAAGGCGATGGCCTATGCCACCATCGCCGGATTGCCGGTGGAGGTCGGACTCTACACCGCCTTCGTGCCCCTGGTGATCTACGCCATCCTCGGCACCTCGCGACCGCTCAGCGTCACCACCACCACCACGCTCGCGATCCTCACCGGCACCCAGCTCGCGCTGGTGGTGCCGAACGGCGATCCGGCGGCGCTGCTGACGGCCTCGGCGACGCTCGCGATTCTGGTCGGGGCCATGCTGATCCTGGCGGCGGTCCTGCGGCTCGGGGTCGTCGCCAGCTTCATTTCAGAACCGGTGCTGACCGGATTCAAGGCCGGCATCGGACTGGTCATCATCCTCGATCAGGTGCCCAAGCTGCTCGGGATCCATATCGAGAAGACCGGCTTCCTGCGTGACATCCTCGCGCTCATCGCGCAGCTGCCCGAGACCTCGCTCGCGACCCTGGCCGTCGGTGGCGCTATGCTGGCCATCCTGCTCGGGATTGAGCGTCTGGCCCCGCGCGTTCCGGCGCCGCTGGTCGCGGTCGCGCTCGGCATTGCTGTCTCTGGCCTGCTCGCCTTGCAGGATCAGGGCGTGGCCATCGTCGGCCACATCCCCCAGGGGCTGCCGGCCCTGAGCCTGCCCGATCTGGAGCTGATCGCGCAGCTCTGGCCCGGCGCGCTCGGCATCGCGCTGATGAGCTTCACCGAATCCATCGCCGCCGCGCGCGCCTTTGCAGGGCGGGGCGAGCCCCAGCCGCCGCCGAACCGCGAGCTTGTGGCGACCGGACTCGCCAATGTCGTCGGCGGTCTGTTCGGCGCCATGCCGGGCGGCGGCGGCACCTCGCAGACGGCCGTGAACCGGCGCGCCGGCGCCCGCACCCAGATCGCCGGTCTGGTGACAGCGGCGGCGGCCGTTGCGACCCTGCTCCTGCTGGCCCCACTGATGGGCCTGATGCCGCAGGCGACCCTGGCGGCCGTGGTCATCATCTATTCGATCGGGCTGATCCAGCCGGTCGAGCTCTTCGATATCCTCAAGATCCGGCGCATGGAGTTCCTCTGGGCGCTGGTCGCTTTTGCCGGCGTGGTGGTGCTCGGGACGCTCAAGGGCATCCTGGTGGCCATCATCGTCTCCCTGGTGTCGCTGGCCTATCAGGCCGCGCATCCCCGGCTCTATGTGCTGGGGCGCAAGCCGGGCACGGACATCTTCCGGCCGAGAACGGACGAGCATCCGGAGGACGAGACCGTCTCCGGATTGCTGCTGGTGCGGCCGGAGGGGCGGCTGTTCTTCGCCAATGCGCAGCGGATCGGCGAGCAGCTCTGGCCGCTGATCGAGGCCGCCGAACCGTGCGTGCTGGTGATGGACTTCAGCGCCGTGATCGACATCGAATACTCGGCGCTCAAGATGCTCGTCGAGGGCGAAGAGCGGCTGCGCGCGCGCGGTATCGAACTCTGGCTGGTGGCGCTCAACCCCGAGGTGCTCAGCATGGTTCAGCGCTCCTCACTCGGCGAGACGCTGGGTCGCGAGCGGTTGCTGTTCAATCTCCCGCTGGCCGTCGAGCGGTTTCGCGCTCGGGTCACGGCGTCTGATTGATGCATCCGCCATGCACAGTCTGCGACCTTGAGAGATTCCAATGCCGCAGCAAAACGAAAACGAATTTCCGGTTCCCTGTGGCCTTGCACGAGAGTTCCGAATGATCGTCTTTTCGATGAGCATCTTCGTTCCGTCGTCGCAACACGCCGATCTGGCGCGCACACTGGGCGCCCTGCTCGAACCCGTCCGGGTGGCACCGGGCTGTCTGCGCTGCCAGCTCTATACCGACTTCGATGACCCCAATGGGTTCATGCTGGTGGAGGAATGGGACTCGCAGGCCATGCTGGACCGGCATCTGCGATCCAATGCCTGCAAGACGCTGCTCGCGGCGATCGAGCTCTCCACCCGACCGCCCGTGATCCGCTTCGATGATGTGGCGCGGCGCGCCGGAATCGAGGTCATGGAACGCGCGCGCCATCCGACCAACATTCAGGAGATCCGCCGATGAAGAAGAACAAGACCGCCAAACCGTCCGACGCCGTCGAAGAGGCGGCCATCCAGGAACCCGAGACGCTCAAGAAGCTCAAGACCAAGACCTACGACAAAGAACTGGCCAAGCTCCATGTCGAGCTGGTCAAGCTCCAGGAGTGGGTGCGTCACGCGGGACTCAAGGTCTGCATCGTCTTCGAGGGTCGTGATGGCGCGGGCAAGGGCGGCACCATCAAGGCTATCACCGAGCGGGTCAGTCCGCGCGTCTTCCGCGTGGTGGCGCTGCCGGCGCCAACCGAGCGCGAGAAGACCCAGATCTATATCCAGCGCTACATGCGCCATTTCCCGGCGGCCGGGGAGATCGTCATCTTCGACCGCAGCTGGTACAACCGCGCTGGGGTCGAGCGGGTCATGGGTTTCTGCACCGAGGAGCAGACCGAGCGCTTTCTGAGTCTGGCGCCGATGTTCGAGCGGGCGATGGTCGACTCGGGCCTCATCCTGATCAAATACTGGCTGGAGGTCAGCCCCGAAGAACAGACCCGACGGCTGGAGGCACGCATCGAGGACGGGCGCAAGCTCTGGAAGCTCTCGCCGATGGATCTGCAATCCTACAGCCGCTGGTACGACTATTCGCGGGCGCGCGACGCCATGTTCGCCGCGACCGATACCGAGTTCGCGCCCTGGTTCGTGGCGCGCTCCGACGACAAGAAGCGCGCGCGGCTCAACATCATCCGGCATCTGTTGAGCCGGATCCCTTACGAGGAACTGCCGCGCGAGCGCATCGTCCTGCCCAAGCGTCAGAAACCGCACGGGTATCGCGAGCCTGACTATCCGTTCAAGTTCATCCCTGAAACGGCCTGATCGATATGACGGACTCTTTACACCTTCTGCATCCAGAAGCGATCCATCATCTGCCCCCCTTCGTCACGGCACCGGGGGAGACGGATGTGCTGTTCGTGGTCATGGGTATTTTCGTACTACTGGCCGTCATCGGCATCGGCCTGTTCTATTTCAAGCTCCATGCGCTACCGGAGCAGTTGGCGCATCGCGGCCAGAAGATCCAGTTCCAGCTCGTCGCCGTGCTGGGTCTGCTGGCGCTCTTCACCCACAACCACGCCTTCTGGATCGCCGGACTGCTGCTGGCCCTGGTGCCGCTGCCCGATTTCACCACGCCGCTCGGCTCGATCGCGCGCTCGCTGGAGCGGTTGGCCGATGGGGTGTCGCCGGCGTCCGCGCCGCCGCCTGAACCCAGCACGCCCCATCGAGCCGCCGCGACGCCGGCGCACGCCGGCACGTCCGCTCGGGAGGCGCCGCCAAGCGCTGCCGACCATTCAGCCGAGCCGAAGGAGGATTGAGCCATGCTGGAACTCTTTCTGTGCTCGATGCTGACGATCTTTCCCGATTTCCTCTTTCGCCGCTTCGTCCAGGGCAAGCGGCTCGGACATGAGATCAATCTGTTCTCGGTCTGGTTCGAGCTGCGCTGGGGGATCACGCTGTGCCTGATTCTGACCCTGAGCCTGATCACGACCATCTTCTATTTCCATCCCTCGACTAAGGCCGCGACCTCGGTGTTCCGCACCGTGACCGTGCTGCCGGAACGCAGCGGACGGGTGGCCGAGACCTATGTCGACATCAATCAGCGGGTGAAGGCCGGTCAGCCGCTGTTCCGGCTCGACAGCACTGAACAGGAAGCCGCCGTCGAAACCGCGCGGCGCAAGATCGCCGAGATCGAGGCGGCAATGATCGTCGCCCAGTCGCAACTGGCGGAAGCCGACGGGCGCATCGTCCAGGCGCGCGGCGGACTCCAGCAGGCTCTCGATGAGTTCAGGGCACGCGCCGAGGTACAGAAGCGCAGTCCTGGGTCGGTCGCCGAACGCGATGTCGAGCGGGTGCGGGTACAGGTCGAGACCCAGCAGGGTGCGCTCGATGCCGCCCTGGCGAGCCGCCAGTCGGTAGTCGCGGAGATCGAATTCAAGCTCCCGGCGCAGAAGGCCAGCGCCGAGGCCGCGCTGCGCGAAGCGCAGATCGAACTCGACAAGAGCCTGGTCGTAGCCGGAACCGATGGCCTCGTGCAGCAGTTTGCGCTGCGTCCGGGCGACGTGGTCAATCCCATGCTGCGGCCTGCCGGCATCCTGGTGCCGGAACGCAAAGTCACGGGCCTGATGGCCGGTTTCGGCCAGATCGAGGCGTCGGTGCTCAAAGTTGGTATGATCGGCGAGGTCACCTGTGTCGCCAAGCCCTGGCAGATCGTTCCGATGGTTGTGACTGAGGTCCAGGACGTCATCGCTACCGGTCAGGTCCGGCCCACCGACCAACTGCTCGAAGTCCAGCAAATCGCGCGTCCCGGTACCCTCACGGTCATCATGGAGCCGCTCTATAAAGGCCAGCTCGACGACCTGCCACAGGGCGGTATCTGTATTGCCAACGCCTATACCAACAACCACGAAGCACTCGCGGATCCGGATATCGGCACGCTGCGCTGGCTTGGTCTACACGCCATCGACGCCGTCGGTATCGTGCATGCCATGATCCTGCGTATCCAGGCACTGCTGCTGCCGATCAAGACGCTGGTGCTGAGTGGGCATTGAGAGAGCACGGTTGGCGGCCGGCCTGCCGGTTGCCAGATGTCAATATGAAACAATCAGGAGAGACAATGGTATGAAATCCATCGATCCACGTCCGGTCCTGCTCTTGCTGGCCGGTCTGACGCTCTCGGGCGCTGCGCTGGCCGAGAAGCCACAGGAGGCCGCCGCGGCGAATGAGGACTCGACACCCCTGATCGATCCCGCCGCCATGCAGGCGCTGGAACGCATGGGCGCCTATCTGCGCGGGCTGCAATCCTTCAGCGTGAAGGCCGAGGATACGCTCGACGAGGTGCTGGAGTCGGGCCAGAAGATCCAGCTCACCAAGACGGTTGAGATCCAGGCGCGCCGTCCCGATCGACTGCGTGCTGACGTCGAGACCGATCGCAAGGCGCGCGAACTCTATTACGACGGTCGGAATTTCACCCTCGTGGCCCCGGAGAGCCGCTACTACACCACCATCGCCGCTCCGGCCACGATCCGCGAGACGCTCGAATATCTTCAGGCCAAGTATGACGTCGAGTTTCCGCTCGCCGATCTCTTCCTCTGGGGCGAGTCGGGTGATAACTCAGGCGCGATCCAGGAGGCGATGCGGGTCGGCGCCAGCCGCATCGCCGGCCAGTTGGCCGATCACTATGCGTTCCGCCAGACCGATGTCGACTGGCAAATCTGGATCGCCCAAGGCGAGGCGCCCCTGCCGCTGCGCTATGTGATCACGAGCAAGGATGTCGAGGGCGAGCCGCAGTTCACGGCCAATCTGAGCTGGGACACCGCAGCCAAGCCGGACGAGGCCGTGTTCAGTTTCACGCCCACCAAGGACGACCATCCCATCGCCATCCTCGCGACGGATGACGCCCCGGCCACACCCTAACCCGAGAGCCTGCCCATGCAATCGCATATCCAACGATTCGTCCCGATCGCCGTGATCGCCTCTCTGGCGACCGGCCTGAGCCTGATCAGCCTGGAGACCGAGGCGCGCGGCGGTGTTCATGCCTCTGCGCGGGTCTCAGTTCATGGTGGCGGTGGCGGCGCACGTCCGCGTCCGCCGGCCGGTCGCCCTCCTGCTGGTGGCGGCGGCATGGCTCGTCCTCCCGCCGGCGGTCCGCCTCCTGGCGGTGGGCGCCCACCCGCTCCCGGCTATCGTCCGCCGCCACCTCCGGGTAACGCTTGGGCGCATCCGGTCGCCGCCGGGGTCGCGATCGCTACCACCGCCGCTGTGGTCGGCTCCATCATCTATTCGCTGCCGCCGTCCTGCAGCACGGTCTCAGTCAACGGACTCACCTATCAGCAATGCGGCTCGACCTGGTATCGACCGCAATATGTCGGGACCAGTGTCCAATATGTGGTCGTAACCTCACCCTATTGATTCGTCCCTGTACTCTTACACGCAGGGCGGCATCGCCTTCGATGCGGCCCTGCCGGTGACGAATCCGCAACTCGAGACCTCCAACCTGCTGCTGGCCTATGCGCGCGTGCTCGACCTCTGGGGCCGATCGGGCAAGTTCGATGTCATCCTGCCCTATAGCGGGCTGTCTGGTTCGGCGGACTACGCAGGTCAAGCGATGGAGCGTGTCGTCGATGGTTTCGCCGACCCATGGCCGTGATCTTCGTGGGGGCCACTATAGTATCCGCGAGGGACGCCGGATGCCCAGCCGGCTCATTGCAGATAACGCGAAGCCGCGCTCACCAGATCCTCGCGCTCGGGCAAATCCGCTGGCACGATGGTCAGCGGCAAAGCGACCACACGCCGCCCCTGGGCATTGCGCAGTTCCAGGAACTCGATGCGGCGCGCCGACGGATCATCGGGTGCGCGCTGGATGTTCATGGGATCCAGAACGAACGCAATCGGCTCGGCCCAAAGCTGGGCCGGTGCATCCGCCAGCAATTCGCCGACGATGCCCAGATGCGCCTGCAAGACATCCTGATTCGCTCCCAGCGCCCCCAGTTGCGCCGTGATGGCGTCCAGTTCCGCCACAAGCGCCGCCGGATCCTGCGCACCCTCTGCGGCCGGCTCGAAGCTCCAGCCACCGCGCTCCAGCGCTTTGAGCTTGCGGCGCAGCAGGTCGCGCTGCCGGGCCAGGTCAACCCGCTCGATCTTGGTCGCGGCGATGCGGTTCAGGGCCAGGGTCAGGAGATGATCGAAGGCGCGGCGTTTCCACAGACGCCGGCTCTCGGACTCGCTCGTCGTCGGGTCGAGCAGCCGGTGGGCTGTGAAATTGACCGTGACCTGCGGCACGTCGCGCCGGACCTGATCGCCCACCAGATCCAGTCCCAGGATATTGCGTTCCACGGGCTCGCTCATCAGCAGCGCTGTGACCTGCCCGGCGCCCGTGCCCTCTGAACCGGTCAGGAAACGCGTCAAGGCCGGATCGCGCGCGAGGATCTCCAGCATGTCGCCCGCCGAGGAAAAGACCGTCGACAGGCGCGGCTCGGTTCCATGCTGGCGAGCGCGCGCCGGCAGCGGCGCCTGGATGGCGTCGACCAGCGCGATCACATGATCGATCGCCGTGATGACCGGCGCGCGTAACCGCTTGCGATAACCCGGCAGCAGCCGCAAGCGCGAATCCGTGCCATCGATCGCACGCTCGATAGCCATCTCGATGAGTGAATCCGGATAGTGCTGGCGTGTCTCGCGGCCAAAGATCGATTGAAAGAGCTTCATGTTTCACATCTCCAGTCGATCGTCATCTGGTGGCCAATCGGTGAGACCGAGACTCTCAGCGTCGCGAGAGCAGAAGCAGATCATCGCCGCGCTGGATGCGCAGACTATACAGCCCCTTGGAGGCACGCAGAACTTTGACGATGTCGCGCGGATCGCCGAGATGTTGGCCATTGATCTGGATCAGACGATCGCCCTCACGCAACCCGGCGAGCCAGGCTGGACTCTCGGGATCGACGGTCCCCACGGGGATGGCCGGGACACCAGAGGCCGTGTCCAGTTCGCCGAACAGGGCACCGGCGAGCGCCGGCGACAGGCGCTCGCCTGGAATGTAATGGCGATAGGGATCGTCGACGCGCCCGGTCAGTCGACGTGGTTTGCCGTCGCGCAGGATATCGAGTCTGACCGACTCGCCGACCCGTAGCAGTCCAAACTGATTGCGCAGATCCGAGGAACCCCGCACCGGCTTGTCGTTGAGCTTGAGGATGACATCGCCGGCACGCAGACCCGCTTCGTCAGCCGCCGAGCCCTTGTTCACGGTCGTGATCAGCGCGCCATCGCGATGATTCATCCCCAGGGCACCGGCCAGTTCATCGGTCAGATCCTGCACCGCGACTCCAAACAGACCGCGCCGCACCGCGCCGAACTCGACGAGCTGTTCCAGGATGGCGCGTGCCATGTTGGCCGGAATCGCAAAGCCGATGCCGATGTTGCCGCCGCCGGGGGCGAGGATGGCCGTATTCATGCCGACCAGCTCGCCGTTCAGGTTCACCAGCGGGCCACCCGAGTTGCCGGGATTGATCGAGGCATCGGTCTGGATGAAGTTCTCATAGCCCTCGATGCCCAGCCCCGTGCGGCCCAGACCGCTGACGATGCCGGAGGTCACGGTCTGGCGCAGTCCGAACGGATTGCCGATGGCGACCACGAAGTCGCCGACGCGCAGCCGGTCGGAGTCGGCGAAGGGCAGGGCGCTCAACTCCTGGGCCGGGATGCGCAGCACGGCGACATCGGTCTCAGGATCGCTGCCGATCAGGGTCGCCTCCAGGGTGCGTCCGTCGTGGAGCGTTACCCGGATCGTCTCGGCTTTGGCGATGACGTGATGATTGGAGAGCACCAGTCCGCGCTTGGCGTCGACGATGATGCCCGAGCCGAGACTGCTGTTCTCGCGCTGCCGTTGCCGGCTGGGGATGTCGAAGAAGTGCCGAAAAAAGGGATCACGCAGCAGCGGATGCTCGGCCGTCTCGATGCGGGTGACGGTCGAGATGTTGACCACGGCGGGCAGGGCGCGCTCCAACATGGGCGCGAGTGTCGGCAGCGGCTGGCCGTCGACGCTCGGCGGCAGCGCGGCCCGCGCGGCGAGCGTGATACACAGGAGTAAGGGGAAGAGCACGCCGTAACGCAAGAGTCTGCTGGATGACATGGATCGATCAGAATATTTGCGATTGAATCATCGAAAAAATAACGAGTTGCGCCGATTGGCGCAACCCCTGATCGAGCCGCTGTCGCTCAGCCGTGTGAACAGCCCGGCGTCGACAACTGTCGATACTCCGAACAGCGTCTGGGAGTCGGCACGCCCTTGCCCGGATTGAGCAGGCTGAGCGGGTCGAAGGCGTCTTTGACGGCATGGAACTGGCGCAATTCCTCAGGCGTGAACTGGACGCACATCTGATTGATCTTCTCGATGCCCACGCCATGCTCGCCGGTGATGGTGCCGCCGACCTCGACGCATAGCTCCAGCAGACGTCCGCCCAGTTCTTCGGTGCGTTCCAGCTCGCCGGGTTGGTTGGCATCGAACAGGATCAGTGGATGCAGGTTGCCGTCACCGGCATGGAAGACATTGGCTACGCGCAGTCCGTATTCCTGCGACAGCTCGGCGGTGCGTCGTAGCACCTCGGGCAGGGCGCGACGCGGGATGGTGCCGTCCATGCAGTAGTAGTCCGGCGAGATGCGACCGACGGCGGGAAAGGCCGCTTTACGCCCCTGCCAGAAGCGTAGCCGCTCGGCTTCATTCTGCGATGTCCGCACCTCGGTGGCGCCGCTGTCGAGCAGCAGTGCGCGCACCTGCATGACCTGTTCGGAGACTTCCTGGTTGGTGCCGTCGAGTTCGCACAGCAGGATCGCCGCCGCGTCGGTCGGATAACCGGCGTGGACGAAGTCCTCGGCGGCCTGGATCGCCGGACCGTCCATCATCTCCAGCCCGGCCGGGATGATGCCGGCGGCGATGATGTCGCCGACCGCCCGTCCGGCGCGTTCTACATCGTCGAAGGCCGCCAGCAGTGCCTGGGCGCGTTCCGGGATCGGCAGGAGCTTGACCCGCACCTCGACCGTCACGCCCAGCATCCCCTCCGAGCCGACGAAGAGCGCGAGCAGGTCATAGCCGGCTGAGTCGAGCGCCGCCGAGCCGAGTTCGATCAGCTCGCCGTCCATCGTGACAAAGGTGGCGGCGAGCACATTGTGGACCGTGAGTCCGTACTTGAGACAGTGCACCCCGCCTGAATTTTCGGCCACATTGCCGCCGATGGTGCAGGCGATCTGGCTCGATGGGTCCGGGGCATAGTAAAGCCCATGCGGACGCGCCGCCTCGCTGATGGCCAGATTGCGCACGCCGGGCTGGACGCGTGCGGTGCGTCCGACCGGGTCGAGTTCCAGGATCTGGTTGAAGCGCGCCAGACTGAGCAGGAGTCCGTCGGGAAGGGGTAGGGCGCCGCCCGAGAGTCCGGTCCCGGCGCCGCGCGCCACCACCGGGATTCGGCGTTCATGACAGAGTCGCAGGATGCGCTGGACTTCCGCGACTGTGCGCGGCAGCACCACCAGCAGCGGCAGTTGGCGATAGGCCGAGAGACCGTCGCACTCGTAGGGGCGAACCTCCTCCTCGCGTTCCAGAACCGCCTCGTCGGGCAGAAAGGTCCGAAGCTCGGCGACCAGCGCCGCACGCCTGGTCCTGAGATCCGGGTCGTCGAAGGCTACTCGGGTGGGTTGGATCAGGCTCATCGGGTCGCCTCCGCCGGCGTGGTTGGCGCTAAAGATGTTATCGGTGTCCTGGCCGCGAACAGTCCTACTGATTGGCGCCTGATCGAAGCGTCTTCAAGCCTCGACCGCGCACGTCCCGATCACGACCCCGAGGATATGCACATCATCGCCTTGTGGCTCATAGAGCACACGCAATCCCTGAACGCCGTACTCGCGCATCCCCTCGCCTTGACCCAGCACACGTCGCTGATCGACCGTTGGTCGGATGAGCCGCCGTTCGGCCCCCTGAAAGACCTGCTCGACCAGCCGCCGCGCCTGGATGGCCGAGTCGCGGGCAAGGAAGGCGGCGATGGCCTCAATGTCATCGAGCGCCGCGCGCGACCAGATCAGCTCTCCAGCCATCGATCCAGCCGTTGCTTGGCTTCGTTGTTGAGATAACCGCGTCCCTGGGCGATGTCCTCGCGTCCGCGCTCGGCCTTCTCCATCACATAGAGGTGATACTGGATGTCTTCCAGGGTGCAGTCGTCGGGCAATTGGCGCAGCAGCTCGGTCACGGCCTGCTTGGCGCTGCGCGTGGTTGGAGTCCGCGTCGTCGTTACAGAGGCGGGCGGAGGCGTGGGAGCGCGAACACCAAGGCGAACGTCGTCGGGAATGTCCATACCTAAAAAAACCCCAGGATCTCGAATCGTGAAGCGCGTGAGTCAGCCCAACCGTTTCAGCCGCCCGTGACCGGCGGGAAGAAGGCGACTTCCTGTCCATCCTGGATCGGCGTCTCGGGTCGTGCCAGTTCCTGGTCGACCGCCGCCAGCACGGTTTCCTGGGCGCCGAGCGCCTCGGCCCAAACGCCGCCCCGCGCCGTCAGAGACTGGCGCAAGTCCGCGATGGTTACGCCGTGTACATCTGCGTCCCATTCGAGGCGTTCCTCGCTGGTAGCGAGTTGCTCGCGCAGACGGGCGAAATAGCGTATCCGGATCATCGTGCCCCCCGAATCAGTGCAGCAGTTCGCTGAATGGCAGGAACTCGACCGGATCGCCACGCTCGACGACCCGCCCCGGCTGGAGCTGGACCAGGCCATCGGCCCAGGCGACCGAGGACAGCACCGCCGATGAGCGGCTGGGATAGACCGCGACCTCCAGTTCACCATCGGCTCCGCGTTCCAGGCGCGCACGCTGGAATTCGAGCCGCTTATCCGGGCGCGGCCAGTCGAAACCGGCGCGGATCTGAAGTGGGCGCACATCCAGCGCATCCGCCATCCCCTGCAGCCGCCGGATCAGCGGTCGCGCGAACAGCACGGCAGTGACGAGCAGCGAGACCGGATTGCCGGGACAGCCGAGGAAGGCGGTGCCCTCAATCAAGCCGAAGGCCAGCGGCTTGCCGGGCCGGATCTTGACCTGATGCAGTTCGAGCCGACCGAGTCGCTCGACAGCGGGCTTAATGTGATCCTCCTCGCCGACCGAGACCCCGCCGCTGGCGATAATCAGATCCGCCTCGCGTGCGCCACGGGCCATCGCCGCGACGGTCGATTCGAGGTCATCGGCGACGATCCCGAGATCCACCACTTCACAGCCCCAGGCCTGCAACAGCCCCATGAGCATGAAACGGTTGGAATTATAGATCTGACCGGGTCCAAGCGGCTGACCGGGCAACACCAGCTCGTCGCCACTGGAGAGCATCGCCACGCGCAGTCGCCGACGCACGACGAGCCGTGCCACGCCGACCGAGGCCGCCAGCCCCAGATGCGCCGGCGTCAACCGCGTACCGGCGGCGATGACCTCGGCACCGGCGCGGATGTCCTCGCCTGCGCGGCGAACGTTGGCGCCGGCCTTGATGTCGAGCGGAATCTGCACCTGTCCGTCGGACGCTTCGCAGACCTCCTGCACGACCACGGTATCAGCGCCCTCGGGCACGGGCGCGCCGGTGAAGATTCGTGCCGCCGTGCCGGGCGCAAGCGGCTCACCGACTGCACCGGCCGGGATGCGCTGAGCGACCGGCAGCCGACCGTCATGTGCGGCCAGATCGGCGTGCCGGATGGCGTACCCGTCCATGGCGCTGTTGTCCCAGCCGGGCACGTCGATGGTGCTCATGACCGGCTCGGCCAGCACGCGCCCGAGGGCGGCTTCGAGCGCCAGGGTCTCGGTGCCGTCGATGGGTGAGACGCGCGCCGTCAGAAAGGCGACGGCCTCGTCTCTGGTCAGAGTCTTCCCACCGGCGGGTGCCGGTGCGCAGTCGTTGGGTTGAGCCATCATCGTTCGAGCAGACGCGGAATGAGTTGAGCGAAATTGCAGGGCCGGGTGCGGATGTCGAGTTGCGGCTGGAGGATGCGATCCCAGGCCGTGCGACAGGCGCCGGTCGAGCCGGGCAGACAGAAGACGAAAGTGCCGTTGGCCAGCCCGCCGAGCGCGCGCGACTGGAGCGTCGAGGCGCCGATCTCCTCGAACGAGATCTGCCGGAACAGCTCGCCGAAGCCCTCGACCTGCTTGTCGAGCAGGGGCGCGATGGCCTCGGGCGTGCTGTCACGTCCGGTCACGCCGGTTCCGCCCGTGCTCAGGATCACCTCGATCTCGGGATCGGCAATCCAGCGTGAGAAGACCGCGCGCAACTGGTAGACATCGTCGCGGACGATCTCGCGCGCGACGACTGCGTGTCCAGCCGCCTCGGCCCGTTCGCGCAACAACCGGCCGGAGGTATCGCCGGCTTCATCGCGACTGTCTGAGACGGTCAGGATTGCCAGTCGCAGCGGCCGGAATGGCTGCTCGGTGAAATGCGCGCTCATAGTGAATCCCTCGATGGTGATCAGCGCAGTTGGCTGATGTCGCGCACCGCGCCATTGGCCGCGCTGGTAGTCATGGCCGCATAGGCTTTGAGCGCGCTCGACACCACGCGCTGACGCGACACCGGCTGCCAGGCGTTCGGCCCCTTGGCGTCCATCGCCTGACGGCGCGTGGCGAGCTGATCCTCGCTGACCGCGAGCTGGATGCGCCGATTGGGAATGTCGATCTCGATGCGGTCGCCGTCCTCGACCAGGCCGATGACGCCGCCCTCAGCCGCTTCGGGCGAGACGTGGCCGATGGACAGCCCCGAGGTGCCGCCCGAGAAGCGCCCGTCGGTGATGAGCGCGCAGACCTTGCCCAGTCCCTTGGACTTGAGATAGCTGGTCGGGTAGAGCATCTCCTGCATCCCCGGACCGCCCTTGGGGCCTTCATAGCGAATGACGACGATGTCGCCGGGCTGGATGCGGTCGGTCAGGATCGCGGAGACCGCGTCTTCCTGGCTCTCGAAGATCCGCGCCGGGCCGCTGAAGCTCAGGATCTCGGCATCGACGCCGGCGGTCTTGACGATACAGCCGTCCTCGGCCAGATTGCCGAATAGCACCGCCAGCCCTCCGTCCTGGCTGTAGGCATGTTCGCGATCGCGGATACAGCCGGCGGCGCGATCCAGGTCCAGCTCGGGCCACTGGGCGTCCTGACTGAACGCGACCTGAGTCGGGATACCACCGGGCGCGGCGCGGAAGCGTTCGTGGGCGTCGCTGTCCTGACTGCGACCGATGTCCCAGCGCGCCAGCGCGTCACCCAGGGTCGGACTATGCACGGTATAGGTGTCGGTGTGGAGCAGTCCGGCGCGCTCCAGCTCGCCGAGGATGGAGAGCACGCCGCCGGCGCGGTGCACGTCCTCCATGTGGTACTTCTGCGTAGCCGGGGCGACCTTGCACAGATTCGGCACCTTGCGGCTCAGACGGTCGATGTCGGTCATGGTGAAATCGACCTCGGCCTCGCGCGCGGCGGCCAGCAGATGCAGCACAGTATTGGTCGAGCCGCCCATGGCAATGTCGAGACTCATGGCATTCTCGAAGGCGGCGAAGTTGGCGATCGAACGCGGCAGCACGCGCGCATCGTCTTCTGCGTAGTAGCGGCGCGTCAGCTCCACGATCAGCCGCCCGGCTTCGAGGAACAGCTCGCGGCGCTTGGCATGGGTGGCCAGCAGCGAGCCGTTGCCGGGCAGACTCAGACCCAGCGCCTCGGTCAGACAGTTCATCGAATTGGCGGTGAACATGCCCGAGCAGGAGCCGCAGGTCGGACAGGCCGAGCGCTCGATCTGGGCGACGTCGGCGTCGCTCTCGTTGGGATTGGCGGCGGCGATCATGGCATCGACCAGATCCAGATGGACCTCGCCCTCGGCGCGCTGCACCTTGCCCGCTTCCATCGGTCCGCCCGAAACGAACACGGCTGGGATGTTCAGCCGCAGCGCCGCCATCAGCATGCCGGGCGTGATCTTGTCGCAGTTGGAGATGCAGACCAGGGCATCGGCGCAATGGGCATTGACCATGTATTCGACCGAGTCGGCGATGATCTCGCGTGAGGGCAGCGAGTAGAGCATGCCGTTGTGACCCATGGCGATGCCGTCGTCGATGGCGATGGTGTTGAACTCCTTGGCCACGCCGCCGGCGGCCTCGATCTCGCGTGCGACCAGTTGGCCCAGATCCTTCAGATGCACATGGCCGGGGACGAATTGGGTGAAGGAGTTGACGACGGCGATGATGGGTTTGTCGAAATCGGCGTCGGTCATGCCGGTGGCGCGCCACAGGGCGCGCGCGCCGGCCATGTTGCGGCCATGGGTGCTGGTTCTGGAGCGATACTGGGGCATGAGCTGAGTTGACCTCGGGACTGATCGAAGTCGCTCAGTATATCGCTGCTGACCGCAATCCTTGAACACTTTGGGGGCGTGATCATCGCGAGGGCTTGACAATTTTTGAGTCGGCCAAGGTAATATCCCGTTCGAGGCGTGCAACACGCCCCACCAGGAGCCGAGCCAGTCCGCATCATGACCCCAAAGATCTCGCTGCGCACCTATACCTTCATCGACTCGCTGCAACCGCAGCTGGCCGCCTATATCGCCACGGTATCCCAGGGCTTTCTGCCGGTTCCCGGTGATGCCTGCCTGTGGCTCGAAGTCTCGCCCGGCATGGCCGTGCATCGCCTCACCGACACGGCCCTGAAAGCCACTCGGGTGCACCTGGCCCAGCAAGTGGTGGAGCGCGCCTACGGCTCCATGGTCATCCACCAACGCGACCAGAGCGATGTCATCGAAGCCGGCCGCCTCATCCTCAACAGCATGCAGGCCCAGCAGGGCGACCGCCAACCCTGCCGAGTGCAGTGGTCGGAGATCATCCGCGGCATGACGCCGGACCACACAGTTCTGATCAACCGCCAGGAGCGACGCGGCTCCATGATCCTGCCGGGCCAGAGTATGTTCATCCTGGAAACCGAGCCGGCCGGCTATATCACCTATGCGGCTAACCAGGCCGAGAAGGCGGCCCGCATCACGCTGATCGATGTCAAAGCCATCGGCGCCTTTGGTCGCCTGACCCTGGCCGGCAGCGAGACCGATATCGACGAAGCGGCCGCCGCCGCCATCGCGGCCGTAGCGAGTCCGCGTGGCACGCATTAGGCGCGCGGAGAGCTGGAGGGATAGAAAGCCATGCACCGCAATGAGTTGCTGAGCCTGCTGGCGGCTTATGAGACCCAGGTCATGACCGAGGCCGGCTACCTCGAGCGCATGAAAAGCTTCGTGCACGCCCACGAGGACTGCTTTCACTCGGAACTGCTGCCCGGCCATGTCACCGGCTCTGCCTGGGTGGTGAACCCAGACCGTGACCGCGTGCTGATGCTGCATCACAAGAAGCACTCGCAGTGGTTCCAGCCGGGTGGACACGCTGACTGCGATGCCGACATCCGCCGCGTCGCCCTGCGCGAGACCCACGAAGAGACCGGCATCGCACCCGAGCAGATCCGCTTGCTCAGCGAGGGTATTTTCGACATCGACATCCACACTATACCGGCCAGCCAACATGGCCCGCGCCATATCCACTACGATGTGCGTTTTCTGATCGAGATCGACGACCAGCTGCCTATCCCCGGCAACGATGAGTCCCACGATGTCATCTGGGTTCCGCTACATCTGGTGCCGCGCTACAACAACAACCTCTCCACCCATCGCATGGTGGAAAAGACCCGCCACCTGAAGAATCCGCATCGTCAGTAGGCGGGTGCGAGTAGCGCCGCGTCACAACAGGATCGCGAGCGCGTGTGGCCGATCAGCGATCTCAGTGCGCGATCAGGAATTCCAGCAGCGCCTTTTGGGCATGGAGCCGGTTCTCGGCCTCGTCCCAGACTACTGAGCGCGGGCCGTCGATGACCGAGGCCGCAACTTCTTCGCCGCGATGGGCGGGCAGGCAATGCATGAAGATGGCGTCGGCACTGGCCTGATCCATGATGGCGTCCGTGACCTGATAGCTGGCAAAGGCGGCTTTGCGCCGCTCCTGCTCTTCTTCCTGGCCCATGCTGGCCCAGACGTCGGTAGCAATCAGATGCGCGCCCTCGGCGGCCTCGCGCGGATCGCGCAGCAGGGAGCAGCGCCCGCCGCAAGCGTCCAGCAGATCAGCATCCGGTTCGAAGCCCTCGGGGCAGGCGACACGCAGTTCAAAATCGAACAATTGCGCCGCTTCCATAAAGGAGTGGCACATGTTGTTGCCATCGCCGATCCAGACCACACGCTTGCCCTGGATGTCGCCGCGATGCTCATGGAAGGTCTGGAGATCGGCCAGCATCTGGCACGGATGACAGCGATCAGTGAGACCGTTGATCACAGGCACGCGCGAATGCGCGGCGAACACTTCCACCGTCGCCTGCTCGAAGGTGCGGATCATGACCGCATCGACCATGCGCGAGATGACGCGCGCGCTGTCCTCGATCGGCTCACCGCGCCCGAGCTGGGTGTCGCGCGGTGAGAGAAAGAGCGCATGTCCGCCGAGCTGCGTCATGCCGGCCTCGAAGGAGACGCGGGTGCGGGTCGAGGATTTTTCGAAGATCATCGCCAGCGTCCGGCCCGCCAGTGGCTTGACGTCCTGACCGGCCGCGCGCTGCTGCTTGAGTTCGGTCGCGCGCGCGATCAGGGCGCGGGCCTCGTCGCGGCTCAGATCGAGCAATGTGAGAAAGTGCCGGCAGTCTGTCTGTTGATTGGCCATCGGGGAGGTCTCTCGCGGGGTCGTCTTCAGGCGTCGCCCAAAAAGCCTTGGATGAGTCCGGTGAGCGTGCCGACCAGTGCGTCGACCTGATCGCGATCGATGATCAGCGGCGGCAGCAGCCGGATCACCCGCTCGGCGGTGACATTGATCAGGAGTCCGGCTTCGAGCGCCTGGCCGACGAGTTCGCCACAGGGACGGTCGAGTTCGATGCCGACCATGAGGCCACAGCCACGGATCTCGACCACGCCACGGGTCTCGCTCAGCGCCGTGCGCAGTGACTCCTGCAGATAGGCGCCCTGAGTTTCGGCGTTCTCGATCAGGCCGTCGGCGATGAGCGTCTCCAGCACCGCGCGGCCGGCACGACAGGCGAGCGGATTGCCGCCGAAGGTCGAACCGTGCGAGCCGGGCGAGAACACCTCAGCCGCCGCGCCGCGTGCCAGACAGGCGCCGATCGGCACGCCATTGCCCAGCCCCTTGGCGAGCGTGACCACGTCGGGCTGGATGCCCGCGTGCTCGAAGGCGAACAGGCGCCCGGTGCGGCCGATGCCGGTCTGGATCTCGTCGAGCATCAGCAGCCAGTCTGAGCGATCACAGATCTCCCGCAGGCGGGCTAGATAGTCCGCGCTTGGGACGCGGATACCGCCTTCGCCCTGGATCGGCTCGATCAGGATGGCGACGATGTTGGGCCGGTTGACGGCGGCGGTCTCGATCGCGTCCAGGTCGTCATAGGGCACGCGCACGAAGCCCTGCACCAGCGGCTCGAAACCGGCCTGAACCTTGCGGTTGCCGGTGGCCGAGAGCGTGGCCAGGGTGCGGCCGTGGAAGCTGTTCTCGGCGACCAGGATCGCCGGGTTCTCGATGCCGCGCCGATGGGCATGGAGCCGCGCCAGCTTGATTGCCGCCTCATTGGCTTCCGCGCCCGAGTTGGCGAAGAAGACGCGATCCATCCCGGCCTGCTCGGTCAGAAGCGCGCCCAGGCGTTCCTGCTCGACGATGCCGTAGAGGTTAGAGGTATGGACCAGCCGACCGGCCTGCTCGCACAGTGCATCGCGCACAGCCGGATGCGCATGGCCGAGTCCGCAGACAGCGATCCCGGAGAGCGCATCCAGATAGCGCGTGCCGTTGTTGTCCCAGAGCCAGACGCCTTCACCCCGTTCAAAGGTCACGGGCAGGCGATTATAGGTGGCCATCAAGGGTTCGCTCATGGCGCAAAGACCCCGATCAAGCGTTCAGGATGAAAATAAAAAAGGCGGTTACCCCGCACGGGAAACCGCCTCTGTGTATAAGGCGAAGTGAGCGAATATAACGCGATATTTACACCCTTGACAAGGATGGATGCGCGGATTCGCTTGATTTAGCCCGCATAATTGGCACTGACGAAGTCCCAGTTGACCTTGTCCCAGAGGCTTTCGAGGTACTTGGGACGGGCGTTGCGGTAGTCGATGTAGTAGGCGTGTTCCCAAACGTCGACGGTCAGGAGCGCGGTCTTGCCCGAGGTCATGGGCGTGCCGGCGTTGGAGGTGTTGAAGATCTCGATCGAGCCGTCGGCATTCTTGACCAGCCAGGTCCAGCCCGAACCGAAGTTGGTGGCGGCCGATTGCGCGAACTGCGTCTTGAACGCGTCGAACGAGCCGAACTTGGCATCGATCGCCGCTGCCAGCGCGCCGCTCGGGGCGCCGCCGCCATTGGGGCTGAGACAGTTCCAGTAGAAGGTATGGTTCCAGACCTGCGCGGCGTTGTTGAAGAGACCACCGGAGGACTTCAGGATGATGTCCTCCAGACTCATGTCGGCGAACTCGGTGTCCTTGATCAGGTTGTTGAGATTGGTGACATAGGTCTGATGATGCTTGCCGTAGTGGTAGTCGATGGTCTCGGCCGAGATCACCGGCTCCAGGGCATTCTTCTCATAGGGGAGGGCGGGTAGTTCGTGCGTCATGGCTGTGAAGTCTCCTGCGTTTCAGCGTGGGATCCAGGATAATTTTCGAATGCATCGTCACCATGCGGTCGGCTTACCGTTTTTGCAACCATCGCCCGCTAGCGATTACGCTATCCTCTTGGCGATAGACATCTGATCGCTTTGCAGGAGAAGACCTTAAATGTGCGGTATCTGTGGCGAGCTTCGGCTCGATGGCGCGCCGGCCAATCTGGACGCGATCGAGCGCATGATGGCCGAACTGACGCGGCGCGGCCCGGATCATGGTGGCCGTTACAGCGACGGGGCACTGGCCTTCGGGCATCGGCGGCTGGCCATCATCGATCTGTCTGCGCGCTCCAATCAGCCGCTGGTCGATGCTGAGTTGGGGCTGGCGCTGGTCTTCAACGGCACCATCTACAACTACCGTGCGCTGCGGCGCGAGCTGGAGTCCAAGGGCTATCGCTTCTTCTCTGAAGGTGACAGCGAGGTCATCCTCAAGGCCTGGCATGCCTGGGGGACCGAATGCGTCGAGCGACTGCACGGCATGTTCGCCTTTGCGATCTGGGACGCCAACCGGCGCTCGCTGTTCCTGGCGCGCGACCGCTTCGGCATCAAACCGCTCTACTGGTCGGAGCAGGGGCGCATTCTGCGCTTCGCCTCCAATCCGCAAGCGCTGCTGGCCGCCGGTGGCGTTGATGCGCGGATCGATCCAGTCGCGCTGCACAATCTCTTTACGCTCCATGCCGTGGTTCCGGCGCCACGCACCATCCTCCAGGGCATACGCAAGCTGGCGCCCGGACACTGGCGACTGATCGAAGCCGATGGCCGCCAGACCGAGCAGGCCTATTGGCGTCTCACGGCTCAGCGTCCCACGTCGCCGTTATCCGAAAATGAATGGCTGGAGGCCATCCACGCCGCCCTGCGTCACGCGGTCAAGATCCGTAGCGAGGTCGCCGACGTGCCGGTTGGGGTGCTGCTCTCGGGCGGGCTGGACTCCAGTCTGCTGGTCGCCCTGCTCGCCGAGGCCGGAGTCGCGGATCTGCGCACCTTCTCGGTCGGTTTCGAGGACACGCCCGAGGAGGCCGGCAGCGAGTTCGAATACTCGGATCTGGTCGTCGAGCACTATGGCACGCGCCACCATAAATTCCTGGTGCCCAACGACCAGGTGCTGACCCGACTGCCTGAGGCGATCGACGCCATGGCCGAGCCGATGTTCGGTCAGGATGCGGTGGCCTTCTATCTACTCGCCGAGCAGGTCTCGCGCGAGATCAAGGTCGTCCAGTCGGGGCAGGGCGCCGATGAGGTGTTCGGCGGCTATTTCTGGTATCCGCGCATGGCCGCCGAGACCGTCGGCTCGCCGCTGGAACGCTTCGCCAAACACTATTTCGACCGCGATCACGACGAATATTTACGGATGATCAGCGCGGCCCATGCCGGCGAGGACCATACTTCAGTGCTGATCGCCGAGCGTCTGGCCGAGCCGGACGCCGACACCTTCATGGATGCCGTGCTGCGGCTGGATGTGACCACGCTCATCGTCGACGATCCCGTCAAGCGTGTCGACAACATGACCATGGCCTGGGGTTTGGAGGCGCGCGTGCCCTTCCTCGATCACCAGCTCGTCGAACTGGCCGCGCGCTGTCCGCCCGAACTCAAGCTGCGCGAAGGCGGCAAGTATCCGCTCAAGGCGCTTGCCCGTGGTCTGCTGCCGGAGGCCGTGATCGACCGACCCAAGGGCTATTTCCCCATGCCGGCGCTCAAATATGTGCGCGGTCCCTTCCTCGACATGATGCGCGATGTCCTGACCTCGCGCGCCAGCCGCGAGCGCGGTCTGTATCGCCAGGACTATCTCGATCAGCTCCTGGCCGCGCCCGACATGCACCACACCCGCATCCAGGGCAACAAGCTCTGGCATCTGGCGTTGCTTGAACTCTGGCTCCAGCGTCATGTCGATTGAATGGTTGCATCACGCCTCAAAGGAAGTTTGAAAATGCGCCTGCCCGGCCCGATTCTGAGCGTGGAGCATCATTTACAGACTATGAGGAATCCCGTGATGGATGTCTTGGAACGTATCGGCGAGCAGGTCAAGAACAACCCGGTCGTGATCTACATGAAGGGCACGCCGCAATTTCCGCAGTGCGGTTTCTCCATGCGCGCGGCGCAAGCCTTGCAGCAGTGCGAATTGCCCTTTGCCTATGTCAACGTCCTGCAAGACCCCGAAATCTTCGAACACCTGCCGCGCTTTGCCGACTGGCCAACCTTCCCGCAGATCTACATCGACGGTGAACTGGTGGGCGGCTGCGACATCACGCTCGAACTGCATGCCAGCGGCGAGCTGAAGACCTTGATGGAGCAGGCCGTCGCCAAATCCGGAGCCGACTGAGCGATCAATCCGAGTCCTTGGTGACCCCGGCCAGCACCTCGGAATTACGCTCCCAGTAACGCTCTGGGTCGAGTTCACGCCAGCGATTGACGACCGCGCAGAACAGGCGCGCGGTCTGCTCGGCGTCATAAACGGCCGAATGCGCCTCACTGTGCAGCCAGCGCAGCCCAGCCGCCTTGGATGCCTTGGCGAGCACGGTCTGGCCGAACATCAAGCCACCGAGCGTCACAGTATCGAAGACGCTGAAAGCATGGAACGGATTGCGCTTGTAGCCGGTACGCTCGACGGCGGCCTTGATGAATCCCAGATCGAAGTGCGCATTGTGCCCGACCAGGATGGCGCGATTGCAGCCGGTCGATTTCACCGCCTTGCGGATCGGCGTGAGGATGCGTTCGAGCGCGTCCTGCTCCGAGACGGCGTCGCGGAAGGGGTGGTGTGGGTCGATGCCATTGAAGGCCAGGGCGCGCGGGTCAAGCTCCGAATCGACGAAGGGCAGCACATGGCAGGCCAGCGTTGAGGCCGGCTCCAGCAAACCGTCTGGGCGCTGGCGGATGATGACGGCCGCGATCTCCAGCAAGGCGTGACGCTGGGCATCGAAGCCGGCGGTCTCGACGTCCACCACGACGGGTAGAAAGCCGCGAAAGCGCCGTGCGATGCCGGAAGGGATGGTGTCCTGTTCTCTCATCGCCACAGCATAAGTATGTCCAGCCTAAATGCCAATGCCCTTGACTGCTTCGTCTCTCCGATGCAGGTTCGCGCTGTGGTAGGATTTGGTCAATTCATTGATGAGGTCGCCGAGCATAATGGCTATGGACATGGGGTGCTGTGGGTTACGCGCGTTGAGTTGCCTGGTGGTGCCGGCGCTCTTGCTCGGATGTGCTTCCAAACCTGATCGTGAGGTCGATCCGCGCGATCCATTGGAGCCCTATAACCGGGCCGTCTTCCGCTTCAACATGGATTTTGACAAGGCGTTCGTGCAGCCGATCGCCAAAGGCTATCAAAAGGTGACACCCGAGTCGGTCGATCGCGGTATCACCAACTTCTTCGACAACATCGCCGACGTGACCTCGGCGGTGAACAACGTCTTGCAGTTCAAGATGTCGCGCGCCGGCAGCGATGTCGGGCGACTCTTCATCAACTCGACCGTCGGTGTGCTGGGCTTCATCGACGTGGCCACCAATGTCGGTCTGCCGAGCTACAAGGAGGACTTCGGTCAGACGCTTGGTTATTGGGGTCTGGAGCAGGGCGCCTATCTGGTCATGCCGCTTCTGGGGCCGAGCAGCATGCGCGATGCCCTCGGCATGGGGGGTGACATCGTTACCGATCCGCTGATCAGTCTCAGGGAGCATGAGGTGCGCTGGGTGCTGCTCGGGGCGCAGGTGATCGACCAGCGCGCCGATCTTCTCACCACGACCCAGATCATCGAGGACGCGTCAATCGATCCCTACAGCTTCGTGCGCGATGCCTATCTCCAGCGCCGTCAGAATCTGGCCTACGACGGCCATCCGCCGACCGATGAATCACAACCCGATTTCTGGGACGAGGTCGAATTCTGAGCCGCGTCGTTCGCAACTCCAGCGTTCAACGGCGCTCGATGCGCCAGCCGATGGTTTCGGCCGCGCGCATCGGAACCACCTGACTGTCGCCGAAGGCATAGCTCTCAGGCACGGTCCAGGGCTCGCGGATCAGCCTGATCCGCGCCTGATTCCGGGGCAGGCCGTAGAAATCCGGGCCATGCAGACTGGCGAAGCCTTCCAGCCGCTCCAGCGCACCGGCCTGATCGAAGACCTCGGCATAGAGTTCCAGCGCGGCATGGGCACTGAAGAGACCCGCGCAGCCACAACGGCCTTCCTTGCTGCCGACCGCATGGGGTGCGCTGTCGGTCCCTAGGAAAAAGCGCGGATGGCCGCTGGTTGCGGCCTCGACTAGCGCCAGCCGATGGCGCTCGCGCTTGAGCACCGGCAGACAATAGAAGTGCGGCCGAATCCCGCCGACCAGGATAGCATTGCGGTTGTAGAGCAGATGATGCGGCGTGATGGTCGCAGCCAGGGTCTCGGGGCCGGAACGCACGAAGCTCACCGCCTCGGCGGTCGTCACATGCTCCAGCACGATTCTGAGCCCTGGAACCTGGTCGATGAGCGGGCGTAGCACCCGCTCGATAAAAACCGGCTCGCGATCGAAGATATCAATCGCCTCGTCCGTCACCTCGCCATGCACCAGCAGCGGCATCCCGGCCTCACGCATGGCCTCCAGCACCGGCTTGAGCCGGGGGATGTCGGTCACGCCGCTCTCGGAGTTGGTGGTCGCGCCGGCCGGATAGAGCTTGCAGGCCGCCACCAGACCACTGTCCTTAGCGCGCGTGATCTCCTCCGGCGTGGTGCGGTCGGTGAGATAGAGCGTCATCAGCGGCTCGAAATCGCGGCTGGCGGGGAGGGCGGCGAGAATGCGCTCACGATAGGCGAGCGCCTGCTCGGTCGTCACTACCGGCGGCTTGAGATTCGGCATGACGATGGCACGCGCGAACTGACGCGCGCTCAAACCCACCACATCGGCCATAGCCGCACCATCGCGCAGATGCAGATGCCAGTCATCCGGGCGGATGATCTCGATCGAGGCGTACTGTGCCATGACTCAGGCGACCTGGGGTCCGGCAGCGGCGATGCGCGGGTCGACCTGATCGGCGAACTTGGCGAAGTTCGACGCGAACATACCGGCGAGCTTGCGCGCCTGGGCATCGTAGTCGGCACCATTCGACCAGGTGCTGCGCGGATCCAGGATTTTGCTCGGAACGTCCGGGCAGGATTCAGGGATCTGGAGACCGAAGATCGGATCGACCCGGGTCGGCACGCCATCGAGCCGACCGTCGAGCACGGCGTTGACCATGGCGCGGGTGTGCGGAATCTTGATCCGCTCGCCGACCCCATACGGACCGCCACTCCAGCCGGTATTGATCAGCCACACCTGGGTGCCGTGCTCGGCGAGTCGCTGGCCGAGCAGGGCGGCATACCGCTGCGGATGCAGGGGCATGAAGGGCGCGCCATAGCAGGCGCTGAACACCGGCGAGGGTTCAGTGACACCCTTCTCGGTGCCTGCGACCCGTGCCGTGTAGCCTGAGATGAAGTGATACATGGCCTGCTCGGGCGTCAGGCGCGAGACCGGCGGCAGCACGCCGAAGGCGTCGCAGGTCAGAAACAGCACCACGCTGGGATGTCCGCCGACGCCGGTCTCACTGGCATTGGGGATGGCGCTGATGTGATAGGCCCCGCGCGTGTTCTCGGTCAGCGACTCATCGTCGAGATCCAGCCTCCGGTCCTCGGCGCGCACGGTCACGTTCTCCAGCACAGTGCCAAAGCGCTGGGTGGTCGCGTAGATTTCCGGCTCGGCGCTCGGTGAGAGCCGGATCATCTTGGCATAGCAGCCGCCTTCGAAGTTGAAGACACCGTTCGGACTCCAGCCATGTTCGTCGTCGCCGATCAGGGTGCGCGCGGCATCGGCCGAGAGCGTGGTCTTGCCGGTGCCGCTCAGGCCGAAGAAGAGCGCGGCGCGCCCGTTCGGCCCGATGTTGGCCGAGCAGTGCATCGGCAGCACGTCGCGGAAGGGCATCAGATAGTTCATCACCGTGAACAGCGATTTTTTGATCTCGCCGGCATAGCTGCTGCCGCCGATCAGCACCAGCTTCTTGGCGAAGTTGACCAGGATGAAGGTCTCGGTGCGCGTCTTGTCGAGCGACGGGATGGCGTGGAAACGCGGCACGGCGATGACAGTGAACTCCGGCACCAGGGTGTCGAGCTCGTCCGGACTCGGCTGGATGAACAGATTACGCGCAAAGAGACTGTGCCAGGCGTACTCGGAAATGATGCGCACCGGCATCCGATAGTCTGGATCGGCGCCGACATAGCAGTCCTGGACATAGATCTCCTTCATCTGCAGATAGGAGGCCAGACGATGATGGAGCAGCTCAAAATGCGCCTCATCGATCGGCTGGTTGATCTCGCCCCACCAGATATGCTCGCGGCTGCTCGGCTCATCGACGACGAACTTGTCGTTGGCCGAGCGTCCGGTGTGATGACCGGTACGCACCACCAGCGGTCCCATGTGCGAGAGGACTCCCTCGTGCGCCCGGATGGCCTGCTCGTAGAGCGCCGGGGTCGGCAGGTTCCAGTGGATGGTGTCGAGATTGTAGAGGCCGTGATTGTCGAGCGAATGCTCGGTGGGTCGACCAGAGACGCGCATGGGAGGCTCCTTCGGGATGCCGGCTTCGGATGTTCGAACGATCATGTCAAAGCCTAGCATATTCAAGCGGTCGCGCGAGGTGTCTCAACGTCGCCGCAGCGAGACCCCGGCAATCACCACCGCCAGCGCGACCAGGGCGACCACCAGGCTCGCCAGTGCATTGATCTGGGGCGAGACGCCCATGCGCACGCTCGAATAGATCACCATCGGCAGCGTGGTCGCGCCGGGGCCGGAGACGAAGCTGGCGATGACCAGATCATCCAGCGAGAGCGTGAAGGCCAGGAGCCACCCGGAGAGCAGCGCCGGGGCGATCAGCGGCAATGTGATGCGCAGATAGACCGTCAGCGGACGCGCGCCCAGGTCCATCGCGGCCTCTTCCAGCGAGCTGTCCATGCGCGCCAGACGCGAGCGCACCACCACCGCGACATAGGCCATGCTGAACGTGATGTGGGCGATGGTGATGGTGCTGAAGCCACGTCCGTCCGGCCAGCCGATGGTCTGTTGCAGCGCCACGAACAGCAGCAGCATCGACAGACCGATGATGACGTCCGGCATCACCAGCGGCGCGGTCAGCAGCAGTTCCAGCCCGGTGCGTCCGCGAAAACGTCCGTGACGCACCAGGGCATTGGCAGCCAGCGTGCCCAGCACCACGGCGATGGTGGCATTGAGCGCGGCGATGCGCACACTCAGCCAGGCGGCATCGAGCAACTGCCGGTTGTGCAGCAGCTCGCCGTACCACTTGAACGAAAAGCCCGACCACACGGTCACCAGCCGCGATTCGTTGAACGAATAGAGGATGAGCAGCAGAATCGGCACATAGAGAAAGGCATAGCCGAAGGCCAGCACGCTCAGCAGCGGCCAGGAACGTCGTCTCATGTCCGTCCGTCCTCGTCGTCCTGTTGCAGCCGCTGCATGAGCACGAAGGGCACCACCAGCACCGCGAGCAGCACGATCGCCAGCGCCGAGGCCAGCGGCCAGTCCTTGTTGGCGAAGAATTCGGTCCACATCAGTTTGCCGATCATCAGGCTGCCCGGACTGCCGAGCAGATCGGGGATCACGAACTCGCCGACCACCGGGATGAACACCAGCATGCTGCCGGCGACGATGCCCGGCAGCGACAGCGGCAGGGTCACGCGCGTGAAGGCGCGCCAGGGTCGGCAGCCCAGATCCGCAGCCGCCTCCAGGAGCGTCGGATCGAGCCGGGTCAGGTTGGCATAGAGCGGCAGGATCATGAACGGCAGATAGGAATAGATCACGCCGATATAGACGGCCGTCTGGGTGTGCAGGATCTTCAGCGGCGTGTCGATGACCCCGAGCCAGAGCAGAAAGTTGTTGAGCAGCCCATTGGCGTTCAGGATGCCGATCCAGGCATAGACCCGGATCAGAAACGAGGTCCAGAACGGCAGGATGATGAGCATCAGCAGCAGAATACGCCGCCGTTCAGGCGCGGTGGCGATGGCATAGGCCATGGGATAGCCGAGCAGCAGACAGCCGAGCGTGCCGACCAGTGCGACCCAGAGCGAGTTGAGCAGGGCCGCCAGATAGATGTCGTCCTCGCGAATCAACTGGAAGTTGCCCAGGTTGAGGCGGATTTGCAGGATGCCCTGTTCGGCCCATTCCCAGAGCGCGGTGTAGGGCGGCTGGGCCAGCAGTGGCTCGGCCAGACTGATGCGCAGCACGATGGCGAAGGGCAGGAGAAAGAACAGCCCCAGCCACAGATAGGGCAGGCCGATGTTGATCAGCCGGCTCAGACGGTGCTCACCGCTCGGCCGGAGCCGCTTCGACCGCTTCGAGAGCCGGGTCATCACTCGGTCAGCACCACGCCGCTGGTCGGCGACCACTCGACCCAGACCTCCTGCTCCCAGGTCAGCGCCTGCTCGGTGCGCGGCTGGATGTTGGTCAATGTCATCTCGACCAGGGTGCCGCCGCCGGTGCGGATCCGATAGATCGACACGTCACCGAGATAGGCGATGTCCTCGACCACGCCCTGGAGCCGGTTGACGCCGTCATCGCTCGGGGTTTGGCACAGACGCAGCTTCTCGGGCCGGATCGCCACCACCACCGGCGTGCCGATCGGATGCGGTTGGAGACTGCGCATCTGCATCAGACCACCGAACTGGGCCTCGATCAGGACATCGTCACCCTGGATCTCGACGATCTTGCCTTCGAACAGATTCACCGAGCCGATGAACTCGGCGACGAAGCGGCCGTTGGGGAACTCGTAGATGGCCGTCGGGGTGTCGACCTGCATGATCTGGCCGGCATCCATGACCGCGATGCGGCTCGACATGGTCATGGCCTCTTCCTGATCGTGGGTGACGGTGACGAAGGTGATGCCGAGCCGCTCCTGGAGGTTGACCAGCTCGAACTGGGTGTTCTCGCGCAGACGCTTGTCGAGCGCGCCGAGCGGTTCGTCGAGCAGCAATAGCTTGGGGTGCTTGGCGAGACTGCGGGCGAGCGCCACGCGCTGGCGCTGACCGCCCGAGAGCTGATCGGGCCGGCGTTTGCGTAGCTCCGTGATCCGGAGCAGATCGAGCATCTCGCCGACACGCTCGGCGCGCTCGCGGCGCGGCAGCCGGTCCTGCTTGAGTCCGAACTCGATGTTCTGCTCCACCGTCATGTGCGGAAAGAGCGCGTAGGACTGGAACATCATGTTCACCGGCCGCGAGTAGGGCGGCACGTCCGTGACATCCACGCCGTCGATATAGATACGCCCGCTGGTCGGATACTCCAGACCGGCCAGCAGGCGCAGCAGGGTCGACTTGCCGCAGCCTGAACTGCCCAGGAGCGAGAAGAACTCGCCCTGAAAGATGTTCAGGCTGACATCATCGACCGCATAGACGTCACCGAACTGCTTGGTGACGCGCTCGATGCGCACATAGGGCGCGGCCTTGGGATCCTGCCAGGGTTCCAGCGGACGGCGATCGGAGGGACTGGGCACGAGGCGACGCGATTCGTTCAGCGGTTGGACTTCAAGCGTGTCCACAACCGATTGAGGTGGCGCATCTCACGCTCACTGCGCTCATCGGGCGTGAATAGCCGCGCGCGGACCTCGGACGGCGGATAGATGCCGGGGTCATCGCGCAACTCGGCCTCGATCAGGGGCGTGGCCGCCTGATTGGGGTTGGCGTAATAGACGTAGTCCGAAACGTCGGCGATCACGCTCGGGTCGAGCAGATAGGCGATCAGGGCCTGGGCGGACTCTGGATTGGGTGCGTCCTTGGGGATGGCCATGACATCGGTCCAGAGCACCGCGCCCTCGCGCGGGATACGATAGACGACCGCCACGCCCTTGTCGGCTTCTTTGGCCCGCTCGCGCGCCTGGAGCACGTCGCCCGAGTAGCCGTGGGCCACGCAGGTGGCGCCATTGGCCAGATCGCTGATGTATTGTGACGAATGGAAATAGCGAATATGCGGACGCGCGGCCTTGATCAGCTCGGCCGCGGCCTCCAGATCCTCGGGAGCCTGGCTGTTGGGATCCTTGCCCAGATAGGCCAGCGCGGCGGCGAACACCTCGGTGGGGTCGTCGAGCAGGCTGATGCCGCAGCCGGCGAGCTTCGACGCCTGTTCAGGATCGAAGATCAGCGCCCAGGTATCGAGCGGCGCGTCCTCGCCGAGCGCGGCGCGGACCTTGTCAGGATTGACGCCGAGTCCGGTGGTGCCCCACAGATAGGGCACCAGATGGGCGTTGCCCGGATCGACTCTGGCCAGACTGGCCATGATGGCCGGATCGAGCTGGTCCAGACCGGGGAGCTTGGACCTGTCGAGCGGCTGGTAGATTCCGGCCTTGATGTGTCGTGCTGCAAAGGGATGCGCGGTCGGGAAGACCAGATCATAGCCGCTCGCGCCGGCCAGCAGCTTGGCCTCCAGCACCTCGTTGGAGTCGTAGAGGTCGAGCACGGGGCGGATGCCGGTGCGTTCCTGGAAACCGGACAGGGTGTCTTCGGCGAAGTAGTCGTTCCAGTTATAGATGTGGACCCGATCCTCGGCCTGGGCGATGGTACCGAGGGCCAGCAGGAACAGTGACAGCAGTAGACGCGGGGTCTTCTTGATTTGACCGGCCAATGACGGACTCCTCTGGGCGAGCAGTGTTCGATCATGGTGACGCCCCTAGCAGGGCGCCGGAACAACCAATAATGCTAACGCATGGAGCTAGCGAGCGGTATAGAGAATTCAAGGCCCGGCATACAGCCGATTGATGAGATTGACCAGCGTGTAGTGCCCGGCCCGGTTGACCGCCAGTTCCTCCTGCGCCTGGACCAGATGGAGCAGCAGCACCAGGACGGCGCTCTCGGCGAGTGCCACCAGGGTGGTGTAGAAGCTCACGCCGAGCGCGCGGGCGATCTCGCCGAGCGGCTGGCTGGCGGCGCTGGGGTCGATCAGCGACATGGCCAGCGCGATGCCGATCACGGTGCCGATGAAGCCGACGGTCGGAATCACCCATACCAGATAGCGCAACAGGGCGTAGTGCAGGTCGACGCGATGGGCGAGCAGTTCCAGGCTGCTGTTGAGTACGCTCACGGTCTGATCGACCGAGCGGCTCGCCTGGAATTGCAGGATGCAGAGGTCGATGAGTCCGGGCAGAAAGCCGTGTTCGCCGTCGTGACGTGCGGCGACGCGGGCGCGGATTGGCGGCAGGTCGTGGGACTGGAGCACGACTTCATAGGCGTGCGGCAGCAGTCCTTCGTCGATGATGGCGTGTTCGCGCGCGGCACTGCGCCAGCGGCAGAAGATTTCGCCGAGTCCCAGGAACAGGATCAGATGGGTGAGATTCTGTACCGTGAACGGATAGACGAAGGGATAGCCTGGCGGCGGTGCGGCCTGATGGTCGAGCAGTAGCGCGGCGGCGGTGCTTCCGGCGGGCAGCGTCAGACTGAGCAGAGCAATGAAGAGTGCGCCGAGCAGGACCGACAGCGGGAGGATCAGCGCGCGTGACGGGCGTTCCCAAAGGGTTTCGTGTAGACCGCTCATTGGCCGCACTCCTGACAGCGGGCGCCCTCGTGTTTGATACAGCCGCACTGACAGCGCACGAGCCGTCGGCCCGACAGCGGCGGTGCGGGCGGTTTTTGCGGGGTTCGGGGCGCGGCTCCCAGACCTCGGGCCTCCAGCAGCGCCGAGACCGCCAGGGTCACGGCGCCGAAGCGGACGCGATCGGCAGGCGCGACCACGGCTTGATGAATGCGGCGTGCGCTTCCGTCCGCTTCGATGACGAAAGTGCCGTTGGTGCTTCGGCAGTCGGTCAGCAGCAGGCGTCCGTCTTCCAGAACGCTCAATTCGGCATGATGGGCGCTGACCGAATCGTCGCCGAGCGGGATGTCGCGGGCGGCGTCGCGTCCGATGGTGATTTTGTGGTCCGGTCGATCCATTCGGCGTTATCTCCTGCGTCCGATCAGGCGCCGGAGCCAGGATTGGCGCTTGGGCGAGTCGGTCGCGTCCGGTGCCGGTTCGCAGGCCAGGATGGCGACCGTGGCGTTGTCCTGATGGTCGAGCGCACACTCACGCAGACGAGCGATCAGGTTTTCGGCGGCTTGCTGCGGGTCGCCGGGCAGGACGGCTCTGAGTTCTTCGGGCGACAGCACGCCATCGACCCCATCGCTACAGAGCAGCAGCCGGTCGCCCGGCTCCAGCGGCAGCGGGCGCAGGCTGGTGTCGATCTCGGGGATCTCGGACAGGCTGAGAAAGCTCGTCAGGGCATCGCGGTCGGGATGCGCGGCGATGGCGTCCGGGGTCAGTTCGCCGGTGATGACGCGCGGCCAGAGTTGATGCTCCAGGTTGTGCGGGTCGTTGCAGGCTGTCAGCGAGCCGTCGGCGGCGCGGTAGAGATAGAGACGGCTGTCGCCGACGCCGATCCAGTGCAGTCGTCCTTCGCGCACGGCGGCGGCGATCAGGGTGGTGCCGACTTCGCCTTCGCCGTCGGTGTTGCGGGCCAGGGCGTTGACGGCTTGGTTGGCGGCGTCGAGCGCCTGGGTCAGGGTTGCGGTGAGTGGCGTCGTCGTGGATGGACCGGCCTGGGTGAAATGGTCGAGAAAGGTCCGCACGGCGATACGGCTGGCTTCGCCGCCCCGTTGCAGACCGCCCATGCCATCAGCCAGAACCACCAGCACATCCCCGGTCTGGCGACCGCCGCGCGCCTCGCAGCCGAGAAAGCCGAAGGCGTCCTGCTGCTCGGCGCGTTGGCCGATCCATTGGGCGTTGCCCGGATGCAGGCTCAGGTTCGCGCTCATAACCCTTGGACTCCAGTGAGCCGCAGTTCGGTCTGACCGAAGCGCAGGACATCGCCTTCGCGCACCGGATGCGGCGCGGACAGCGGCACACCGTTGAGCCAGGAACCATTGGTCGAGCCGAGATCCTCCAGGATCAGCGTCCGGCCGCTCAGGCTTACGCGCGCATGACGGGCTGAGACCTCATCGTCTTCGGGGATGGCGAGGCTGGTTCCGGCTGCACCGCCGGGCGCGCGTCCGAACAGGGCGGCTGGGGATAGCACCAATCGCACCGACTGGCCCCGGCGCGGGCCGTTCATGAAGGCGACCTGGATCGCGGGGCCGCTCGGGGGCTGGGGCTTCGCCGGGGACTTGGGGATCGGGGGCGGGTCGAGGACGAGTGCCGACAGGGGTTCGGGTGACGGTTCGGCGGCGGAGGTCGGGTCGAGACGCTGGGCGGCGCGCGATTTGGCGCGGGCACGCCATAGCAGCACCAGCAGGAGCGCCAGCGTCAATCCGGCAGCGGTTGCATAGGGCCACCAGCGCGCCAACCCGTCGAGCGGAATATCGGCAGGCGTCTCGACCGGCGCTGTGGGCGGTTCGGGCGGCGTGTCCGGGACGATTTCGGTGTCCGGTTCGGATATTTCCGCCGGCGGTGTCGTCGGCTCGGGTTCGGGTGCGGACACGGGATAGAGCCGTACATCCATGCCGTCGTCGAGCGTCAGGCCCGCCGGAGTGGTCAGACCGATCCGCAGTCGCTGGCGTCGTCCGTCCGCGATGCAGTCGGCGCATTGCAGGCTGATGCGCGTGACAGCGTGCAGGCGCTCGCGCATGGCGGCATAGGCCGCGCCCGGATCGTTGCCGGCGGTCGCGTCGATGAGGAAACCGCCGGTGCGTCGGGCCAGACGGCCGAGATTGGCCAAACCGGCTTCGCGTTGCGCCCGGTCGCGGGTCTGGCCGAAACCGATGGCCAGAATGGGCACCGATCCCTCGTCGAGCCGTGCCAGCACCTCGTCGGCGCTCATGCCGCCGGGCGCGTCGTCGAGTCCGTCGCTCAGGATCAGGATGGCGCGGCGTCGGGGCAGTCCTTCGGCGCGCTGTCGGCCCAGGGTCAGGGCGGTTGCCAGCGCCTGATGCAGGGCGGTGCGGTCGTCGGTCGGGGCCAGTTGGTCGATGGCAGCGTTCAGGGCGGCGCGATCGGCGGTCGGCGGCACGCGCGTTTGCACCTGGGCGCCGAAGGTGATGAGCGCGGCCTGATCGTGCTCGCCGAGTGCGTCGATCCAGGTGCGCAGTGCCTGGCGGAGGCGGGCAAAGCGCGCGGCGTCGAGTGAGCGTGAGACATCGACCAGCAGCAGGGTCAGGACGCCCTCGCCGGTGGCGGCGAAGGGGGCGGCTTCGTCGACGGTGGCTGTATGTGCGCCGATCGTTGCTTGTAATCGTGTGGGGTCGAGTTCGGTCAGGGGCGCGCCGGATTCGTCGCGCACGGCGATATAGGCGGTGATCTCGGTGCCGGTGGCGACGGCCTGGGTGATGACCAGTTCGGCGGGTGAGGCGGCCTGGATCGCCGTCGCCGACAGGATCGACAGCACCAGCCACAGCCGCCGGAACCGGGAGCGGGATTCAGGATTTCGGTGCGGCATCTTGGGTCTTCTCCTCGACCGGCCAGACGAAACGCTCGCCGCAGAAGGGGATGAACAGTAGTGTGGTCTCGCCGAGTTCGACCCGGTCATAGGGGGCCAGCTCGACCGGGGCGATCACTTCTTCGTCGTTGAGATAGGCCAGTCCGCGACTGTCGCCGGGGGCGAGCCGGAAGGTGTGGCGTTTGGGGTTGTAGCTGATGACGGCGTGATTGGCGCGGCTGATGCTCGGGTCGCCGGTGATGGCGACGTCCATGCTCGGGTCGCGGCCGATGAAGTTGCGTTCGGTGTGCAGCCGGTAGTCGCGTCCGCGCTCCGGTCCTTCGATGCAGACCAGCCAGCCGACGACCGGGTCGACGCCGCCCATGCGTTTGGCCCAAACGTGGCGGGTGACGCCGGGGTCGCGTCCGACTCCGGGCGTGGGTGGGGTGTTGGCGGCGCGGGTGTGGCCGTCATCCGGGGTTGGACGGGCGCGGTTGGTATCGGCTGGGGTCAGGGGGCGGGTCGGGTTGATCTCCAGTCCAACCCCGCAGAAGGGACAGCTCGAATGTTCCTCATCGTTGTAGAAATGGCCGTTCCCGCAGGACACCATGCTCATCGTTTACTCCTTGTCGTTGGGGCGGATTGGGGTTGGCGGTCAGTCGAGCAGTGTCACCGCTCCGGACTCGGCGACGCGAAGGGTGGCGATGCGTTCGCGCTGCTTGAGTCGGTGGAGTCGGATCTCTTTGAACTGTGCGCTGCCGTCGCGATGGAAGACGCGCCCTTGGACGATGGTCGGTTTGCGCGCGTCCTTGATGTCGAACAGGTTGACTTCGATTCGATAGTCGCCGGGCGGGGCGTCGCGGATCTCCCAGACTTCGTTGGCCGGGCCGAGGATGGCGTCCTCGCTCAGTTCGCCCGGACGTCCGGGGATGCGTTTGTGTTCGTTCCACCAGAATTCGGCGCCGCTCGGGTCGATGACGTGCAGGTCGATGTCGTCGCGGGTGTCCCAGCGCACATAGAGTACGAGGAAGGTGCGCGCCAGTTGGCGGGCCAGTCCTTCGGCGCGGGCCTGTTGGCGGGCGGCCTCCTGTTGGGCTTGGTCGGCTTGGGTCTGGGCATCGCGCTGGGCGGTTTCGGCGGCGGCGAGTGCCTGGGTCAGGGCTTGGATTTCGGCCTGGTGGTCGATGGTGGTCTTGTCGTAGTAGGGCAGCAGGATGACGACGAGGATCAGGAAGGCGGCCATCGCGCCGGCGATGACGTCGAGCATGGAGAGGTTGAAGACGCTGATCTCGCGACTGCGGCGTCTCATGCGGGGGCATTCTCGGTGTCGATGAAGACGGCGATGGCGGTGTAGTTGTCCTGATCGGGGCGTACCTGACGGACGAGGTTCAGTTCGAGTCGGGCCAGCCATTGGGTCGGGTCGGGGGATTTGGCCAGGGCGATCTCCATTTCGGATTCGGTCACGGACTCCCAGAAGCCGTCGGTGCAGAGTAGAAAGGCGTCGCCGGACTGGAGTGTGAGCGGGGCGTCGGCGAGGGTTGGGCGTGGGGGTTTTTCTTCGCCGAGGGTGCGCAGCAGGCGGTTGCGGTCTTCATGGAAGCGGATCGCTTCGGGGGTGAGTTCGCCGGCGCGGACCAGGGCTTGGGGGACGCTGTGATCGGCGGTCTGAATCAGGAGGCGTCCGTCGCGGAAGGCGTAGAGTCGGCTGTCGCCCAAGTGGAGCCAGAGGGCGTGTTCGCCGTCGCTCATCAGGGCGACCAGGGTGGTGCGCATTCCTGATAAGGAGGGGTCTTTACTTTGGCGGGCGCGGAGTGATTCGGCGGCGGCGGTGACGGCGTGTTCCAGGGGTTCGGGGGTTAGTGGCGTGTCGGGTGGGAGGGCGGTCAGCAGGGCATCGACGGCGAGCCTGGAGGCGACCTCGCCGCCGCCGTGTCCGCCCAGGCCGTCAGCGACTATCCAGAGGCCGTCGCGCCAGTCGCAGGCGTCTTCATTGTCGGCGCGGGTGCCGGGGCGGCTGAGGGTGGCGGTTTGGAAGGTGAATGGGGTCATGGGTAGCCGGTGATGTTGCGCAGAATACTCTGCCTTCCGAATCAAATGCGATGCTGGTGCGTGAAAGCCGCAGAGCGAGCCATATTTTTCGCATTCAACGTCGCAACAGTTCATCAAGCGCGGCTTGTGCCTTAGCATGGCCCTGTCCGGCGGCTTTGCGATACCACTGCACAGCTTGAGAGTAATCCTGAGCAACGCCTAGTACCGCGCACTGTGAATTTTCGGGATAATCGCTCATCATTCTCCCACAGCCTGATTGTGAGTCGCTTCCCATGGCCCGTCCTGCCCCGTTGATTGAGCTACCCCCTGAACCACGCACCGTCCTGGAAGGTTTGGCGCGAAGCCGTGAAACCGCCCACAGCCTGGTGCAGCGGGCGCAGATCGTGCTGCGCGCTGCCGACGGTGAGCGT
>NZ_WNKT01000089.1 GCF_009720725.1 Allochromatium palmeri | reverse complement strand
CAGATCCTCTCAGCGTAGCCAGGACGGCGGTGTCGCGCCAACGTCTTTCAGTCACGTCAAAAAGTCGAACATCGCGTAACACAAGCTGGTAAGATCTAGATCAATCCACTGATCGTCAACGTTCAGACAGGGACGGTCAACACCACACATACCCCATCCAAACGGATTCAGGACGACGGAGACGGGATGCAGCGGGTTCGAGCAGGGAAATCAGGGTTGGCATGGCCCCACGTCCTCCAGGGCGTCCTTGGGCTGTTCCTGATCGTTCCGGGTCTAGTCGAAGCCGGATGTCCTGGTTGTTGCTCTTCCCACGGCGGCATCGTCGAAGCCTGCACCCCAAGCGGTTTCGTCTACTGCGCGGATGGCACCGTCAGTCCCTCCTGCACCTGCACGCGCTGTGGTATCAGTCCAGCGCCTGACCCCATTCCTGAGCCAGATCCCGAACCAAATCCATTGACCTTCGGGGATTGCTTAAGCGAGTTCCCCAACAACACCCCTCCTGTCGTTGAGGATCTAGTTCTAGGACAACAGCGCGCACTCTGTTTCGACAGTTTCGCCGTATTGCATAGCGGCGAATCGAAAACGCCACTGTTCGTAGCTGAACATCTCAATCGAGATCGTCTGCTTGATGCCGCTGACGAGGAACGCACGGACTATTTCTACGAAGAAGCCCGTTTACCCAGTGCTGAACGCGCCAAACTCAGTGACTATGCCGGATCTGGCCATGACAGGGGCCACATGGCCCCAGCCGCCGATATGCCCAACCCCAACGCCATGGCGCAGAGTTTCAGCTTGGCCAATATCGTTCCTCAAGCCCCAACGCTAAATCGAGGTCTGTGGGCCGAGATCGAGGATGAAACTCGCGACTATGTGTGGGATTGGGACGCCGAGGTCTACGTTCCCACCAACCTCTACAAACTGATCTACGACAGCGATCGCAATCAGGCATGGGCCTACTGGGTCGATAACCTCGATGAAGAGGATCGGGCCGACAGGATCAGCTACGAAACCCTGGTCGAACGAACCGGAATTGATTTCCTTCCGGGCATCGATCCGCAATTTGTTCCGGGCGTTGAGAATTACTACACATTAAGCCTCAGCAAAGCGGGCCAGGGGACTATCACAAGCTCCCCAAACGGGATTGATTGTGGATCTACCTGTTCTGGTAGCTTTGAAGCCGACACAACCGTAATGCTTTCGGCCACACCAGCGGTTGGAAGCCTGTTCAACGGTTGGAGCGGTGCGTGCTCAGGTACAGCGTCAACCTGTACGGTCAACATGGACAGTTCCAAAACTGTCTTGGCCACTTTCATGGATGACGATCAGGAGGCGGCTGAGGGCTACTACCGCAAGGTCAATGCCTACTTTTACGGTACTTTCGGTCGTTCGGCCACAGCCGACGAACTCACCGAATGGGGCGCGGTTTTGCGTGACAACAAGGGTAGCGTCTGGAAACCCCAGGGTGCAGGGTTACAGCATTACCTAAGCAATGAAATGGGATGGGACACTGATCCAGTAGATCGTGATACTGCTACGTCGATAGTCAGTGAAATCTTCCAGAACCTCTTTGGTACCGCAGATGACATTGATCCGCGCATTACGAGCTTCTACGTTGAGGCATTGGTCAGCGGCTCTGTTAAGCCGCGTGGAGCCGTCAACGCGATCCTGAACGATTTGGCAATTATGCCCAGAGTTGATGGCAGCTATGGTCAGCCAAAAAATTGGACGGGAGGACCGGGTCAGGAAATCCTGACGAGCGAACAGTTTAATCGCTATCGGGAACGTATTGAGAGATTTAAATTATGAAAAAGATGAATTTTTTGAAAACAATTTTATTTATATGTTTTTTTTTCATTTCTTCCTCATTCATTTCGTCCTCAATCGCAAAAGCTGCAATGGAATTTGATCCTTATGCTTCTTTAGAACAAAAAGACTATATTGTTCCGACGGTTCAGGAAACTGAAATAACGCATGGCAACAAAATAGAATTGCATTTTTTTTCAGAAGAAAATCCTGATTCTGTTTATTACACTGCATTCGACGGTAATAGTTATACATTAATGCAATTATCTGGACGCCATGTGCGTGTTTTGTTTCCTGTTGACTGGGAAAAAATTGACGGCTTGAGTTATGAGGATATTGGTATACTTGTTAATCGCGCTGATGATCTATACGAAAAATTTGTTGAGATTTTACAACAAGAGCCAAAGGAACTAAAAAATCGTGAAGGACTTTTAAGTATTGCTTTTATACCTAGCACTTGTGGTTGGGGTTGTGGCTATGTAGCCTATAAAGGAGTTGAAATATTGTCTGATAAATATGTTGACTTAATAAAAACAGAATTAGATGCCGGAATTTTACCAGGAGTTATAATACATGAAATGACTCACAATTTTGATTTTGTTTCACCTAGATTTAATTATATTAATGATAATGCACATGCTTACACTGCATTCATGGAAAACTATGTTATGTGGTATGCCAAAATTGGCCGCCACAATTTATCTCCTGATTTGCATTGGCGTGCTGCGCTATATAAATACTGGAAACATCCTTATCTTCAAGCGCTCAATAATAATGAAGATATAAGCTGGAAAAACTGCGTCGTTGAAGAAAAATGCAAAGTGCCATCAAAAAATATTTGGGGTGGGCATTTGTTAGCGCATGCAAATTTAAATCCTGATAAAATTCAAAATATTATCAGATCATTAGCAGAAATTGAAATCATTGATTTTGAAAAAAATGATCCACAGCAAGAAGAAATTATGCTACAAGCATTAAAAGTAAATTTGGAACACCCTAATAATTGCTACGTTGATCAATTGCGTTGGTTTGGAGCAAATGAAAATATTCTTAATGCTGAAGATTTACCGCCAGAATGCAAAGATTATGATGTTGATTTTCAATCAAATTTGTTAGGAGACTGCGATGATAGAAATCCTGATACTTTTTTAGGTGCCGAAGAAATTCAAAATGACGAAGTTGATAATGACTGCAACGGATTAATTGATGAGGTTCTTGTTAAAGAAATAATTAAGGATTTTAGTAGAAACGAACTACTAATTTCTCTTCCCTCTAAGATTTTTGGCAAGATTGAAAATAAAGAAGACTGGGACGGATTTGATCTTAACCTAACTGAGTCTAATGATATACTAGTACGTTTATGCTCAAAAGGTTTCCAGGGATGGTTATGGTTTATGCAAAAAAATATTTGGAAAAGTGCCGGTGCTTTGCATGTAAGCGAGGGGTCATGCACAACGGAAATTTTAAATTTAAATGTGGCTGACTGGAATATATTAATTGGATTAAGCTCTAATGAAAATAATCGCGCTGGAGACTATGAAATTTATATCCAAAAAATTATGAATGATGATCAGGATATGATCCCTCAGATATACACCTTAAGCATCAACAAAGCTGGTCAGGGTACGATCACAAGCTCACCCAGTGGAATTGACTGTGGATCAACCTGCTTTACCAATTTTGAGTCCGGCACAATCGTAACGCTTTCGGCAACCCCGGATATCGGCTATCAATTCGATGGTTGGAGCGGTGCGTGCTCCGGCACGCAAGAATGCACTGTATCGATGGAGCAGAATCAGACCGTACTTGCACAATTCTCCGCTACAGCACAACCGAAAGTCTACACGTTGAATGTCACCAAAACCGGCTTGGGAACCGTAACGAGTTCTCCGGCAGGTATCGATTGTGGTTTTGATTGCAGCGAAAGCTATGCCGAAGGAACGACAGTCCAACTCAGTCCGCTACCTGAGTCCGGTTATCGGTTTGTCGGTTGGAGCGGTGTGTGCTCCGGAACGGGTCAGTGTTCCGTATCGATGAATCAGAATCAAACCGTTACCGCAACATTTGAGCCCAGCGGCACCTGCCCGCATGAAACAACACTGAATTTGAGCCAGCAAACGGTTCATGACAGTCAGCGTTTCAGCGCCTGTGACACGATCACAGCCGGTTCGCAGTTTGTTGTAGCACCAACGGGACAGGTCATCTTCGAGGCGGGCACACGCATTCAGTTGAACCCTGGTTTTCAGGTGCAAGCGGGCGGGCGCTTTATCGCCAGTATTCAAACCCAGTAAAAAATACTTGCTCAGTTCAGGGGTAAATTAATGAAAAAAATATTATTGATATTGTCAAATATTTTGATATTTAATTCAGCATTCGCAGTGCAGGTCTTGGATCAATCCTACGATATACAAGGTGGGGCTAGTTTGCCAGAAGTGAGAATATCTAATACTTTAGCGCAAACTTTTACTGTTGGAATAACCGGTTATTTAGGTTCTGTTAAGTTATGGAATACTCGCATTACTTCACCAACAGAGAGCTTGGTTGTTGAAATACGTTCAACAAATAACGGTTTGCCGACAGAAGAAATATTAGCATCAAGAAATTTGACGCCAAGCGAAGTCGGAACGAGTTCAAGTAATTTAACGAATGTTGACTTTTCTAGTGATTCAGTATTGGTCAAAAATGGTGATTTGCTAGCAATCGTCCTATCTTCAGAATCTGTTTTTCCTGTTTATTATTCATGGGCTGGAAATACAGATAATCCGTACACTAGAGGCGAGGGATTAGTCAGCCATGATGACGGTATTTCATGGAACCAATATGATGCAAGAGGGATGGATTTTCACTTTTGGACTTATGTTAATCCTGTGAGTCAGGCAAAACCTCAAATCAGCGTGAAAGGAGGCTATGTAAAAGTAGATGTAACCAACGGTTACGAACCGGCAATTGAAGACTGCACTGATACTTCACACGAGGGAAGAATGGTTATCGATAATACTAACGCTATAGGAAACGCTGAACAATTCCGTTTTGGCGAAGGGGTCTGAGTGATACCCTTGTGCCCTGTGTTCTCCACCGCCCTCAGCCTGACGACGATGCCCAAGAAACGCGCCCCGAAGCCGAAGTACCAGACCCGCCGTGAACGGTTCCTG
>NZ_WNKT01000088.1 GCF_009720725.1 Allochromatium palmeri | reverse complement strand
AGGCAAGCCCCATATCTCAACGGCCAAGGTGCTGGCGGGAACCTGAAGTGTCTCAAAATTGCAACTTAAAAGGGCTGGTGTAGCGACCTGCAAACATCGCGATTTTCGGCCCAGATTAACTGACAATATCCGGGGTCTCGAACCCACATTAATCTGCCAACAGCCTGCAAACATCCGGGCCGACCCAGATTGTCTGCAAATGAGCTTCGCCCCTCGGCCATGGTGGCTCATCACACCCCGGTAACCCTGCCGCCAGCAACTGTGCATGCAGCTCCTGGGTCCGTCCCGACGCCAACTGACCGTGCAGGAAAGCACGAATCTCTGCCGGCCTGGCATTGAGCAACTCGGCCAGGGCACGGGCGTTGTAGCCGTTCCGGGTCAGGGTCGCCTCCATCGCGTCGAGGTCCGCAGCCAACACACTTTCGATGATGTCGATGGTGACCGGTTTCTGGCCGACCTGATAGGCCGCCTCGAACGCCAAGGTCAGGTATTGCTCGATCTGCAGCGGCGTCGACAGCCCAGTGGCCAAGCGCTCGATAGCCTCGTCGGTCAGGATCTCGGGGCTCTCCGGCTGGGTGCATTGGGCCAGCAACCAAGTGATATAGGCGCGCTCCTTGCCCTTGATGCCTTCCAGCCAGAACAACGCCGTTCTGGCGCCGATCTCCTCCAGCGCCGGTCGGCGCAGGTCGTTTCTGAGCTTGGGGTGACCGACGAGCACCACCGAGAGGATGCCGCCACTGTTCTGCACCAACTCGATCAACCGCTTCAAACCGACCAGGGTCTTGTGGTGCAGGTCGTGGGCCTCGTCGACAAACAGCACGATGGACTTGCGGCGTTTGGCGATGACCTCGACGAGCTTACGCTCGCGTTTCTCGGGCTGGGTCGGGATCTTGAAGTCCTTCTCGGTCACCAGGTCGTAGAACAGCGCCGTCATCAGGGTGCCGAGGTTGACGCGGTGCTTGTCGACGGCCCAGAGACTGGGAGACCAGGATGTTCTTCTCGTCCTTCAACGTCTCGATCAGCCGGTTGAGGGTTGTCGTTTTGCCGCAGCCGACGAGCCCAACGAGGGCCAGGAGCTTGCCACCATGGATGGCGACTTTGATGTCGTCGAACACCTCGCGCAACTGCTCGGTCTCGAAGTAGCCGGATCGAGGCAGGTCGCGGGTCAGGCCGTAGTGCTTCATCACGTCGCTGCGCATGTCATCCTCCGAGCAGGGGTTTCAGGTTGATCCGCGCGTAGTCGATGACATCCGCCTTGCGCAGTGAGTCGGCCAAGGCCGCGTCGAGCTTGTCCATCGCCTCGGCGGACAACTTGGCCAAGGGGACATTCAGGTAGTCGGCAATCGCCCGCTTGGCGGCAACGGCATTGGGGTAGGCGATTTCCTGGAACGGATCTGGGTCGATGAAGGGGACCGCCGCCGGCGCCGCAGTTGGCGTTGCCACTGGCGCCGCCCCGCCCCAAACCGATTCCGGCAGCGTCAGCTTCTCGGCCAGGGCCTCGATGCGTTCGGTACGCCGCTGGGTCTTGGTCTTCTTGAAGCTGCGGTAGCGATGCAGTGGGATCGGACCACCGACAGGGGTTGCGAAATAGTTATCTATAAACTAACATAAGATCACTTTTAGTTACTTTCAATAAAAGCATGGCCTACGTCCCCTTACGCAAGGCCGTGGCCGAACTCGGGCTGCACCCCAACACGCTGCGCCGCTATGCTGATCAAGGACTCATCCCAACAATCCGAAACCCCGCCGGGCAGCGATTGTTTGACGTTGACGCCTATCTGCGCCGCGCTGTTGGGGCTTGCACCGTCGTCTACGCCCGCGTTAGTCGCGCCAAGCAACGCGACGATCTCGCCCGAGAAGTTGAGCGGTTGCGGCGCGTCTACCCCGACGCGGACGTCATCCAGGACATCGGCAGCGGCCTCAACTTCAAGCGCAAAGGTCTGCGTGCCTTACTGGAACGACTCCTGCGCGGAGACAAGCTCCGGGTTGTGGTTGCCCACCGTGACCGACTCGCCCGTTTCGGCTTCGACCTCATCGCCTTTCTCGTCGAACACAACGGCGGAGAAATCGTGGTTCTCGATCAACCAGTGGATCAATCCCGAGAAGCCGAACTCACCGCCGATCTACTCGCCATCCTCCATCAGTTCGCGGGTGGAATGCACGGTCGGCGACGTCATCAAGGCCAAGCGGATTCGGCTCTATCCAACGCCGGAACAGAAGACCCTGTTTCGGCAGTGGCTCGGAACCTCAAGATTCGTCTACAACGAAACCGTCAAGCATCTCGGTCTTCCCAAGGAGGAGCGGGAGCGACACTGGATGGGGGCGGCCAAACAGATCCTGGCGAGCCTGCCGGACTGGGCCGGACCGATCCCCTACCAGATCAAGAAGATCGCCGTTGAGGACGCTTATAAAGCGTTCTCCAACGGGATTCGGCGATGGAACCAGACCGGAGAGCCGTTTGATCTTCGCTTCCGCTCACGCAAGAACCCGAAGCAATCCTGTTTCATTCCTTCTTCCGCCCTCAAGGACGCGGGCGTTTACCCTCGGATCGCCGGGAGCCTCAAACGGGCTGAGGATTTCCCCGACAACCCGAGGGATTCGCGCCTGGTCTTTGAACAAGGCCGGTGGTTCGTGATCGTCCCCTATCGTGTGCCCATCATCCCGACCGAGAATCAAGGTCGAGTGGTGGCGCTCGATCCGGGCATCCGGACTTTCCTGACCGGCTTTGCCGAAGATCAGGCGTTCAAGCTCGGCGATGGCGATTTCGCGCGCATCGCCCGGCTGTGTCATCACCTCGATCGGCTGCTCTCCAGGATCGCCAAGGCCAAGTATCGGCAGAAAGCCCGGCTCAAGAAGGCGGCGAACCGGCTGCGCTGGACGATTCGCGATCTGGTCGACGAACTGCACTTTCAGGCCATCCGCTTCCTGCTCGACCGCTTCGACCTGATCCTGCTGCCGACCTTCGAGACCAAAGAGATGTCGGCGAAATCCAAGCGCAAAATCCGAGCTAAGTCGGTGCGCTCCCTGCTCGGCTATGCCTTCTTCCGTTTCGGTCAACGCCTGGAGGCAGCGGCCAAACGGCTCGGCAAGGTCGTGATTCGAGTCAACGAAGCCTACACCTCGAAAACGGCCAGTTGGACCGGCGAGATCAAACAGATCGGTGGCGCGAAAACGATCACCAGCGCCGGCGTGACTGTCGACCGCGACATCAATGGCGCACGCGGGATCTTCCTGCGTGTTTTGGTAGATACACCCTCACTCAGAAATGAGTGTGCATGTGTTGGCGCTTGTTAGTCAGCGTTAGCATAAAAGTATCGGTATAGGGACCGTAGCGCTGATCTCCACGCTCCACATAAAGCTCGTTTTCTGGACCTCGGCATCGGAGAGCGCCTCGGTTCCTGAGCACGGTGGTAGACCCACACCACCACTGTCATAGCTGGCGATATTTACACAAAAGTAGTAACATTAATGTATGAACACATTGTTTGAATGGGATCCAGCGAAGGCGGGCAGTAATCTCAGAAAACACCGTGTCAGCTTCGAGATGGCCACCCGCGTCTTTGCCGACCCGTTCGCACTGATCGAACAAGACCGCATCGAGAACGGGGAAACACCGCTGGCAAACCTTGGGCACTGTGGAGGGGTGTCTGCTGCTCCTGGTGGCCCATACCGTCCGGGACGCGGAGGACGGCACGGAGGTGATTCGCCTGATTTCGGCGCGACGCGCCGACCCGAAAGAGAGGACGCGCTATGAACGACAACGTTCGCTATGAGGTTGATCTGAACCACCTGCCGCCGTTGACCGAGGAGCAGCGAGCCGAACTCAAGGCGCTGTCCGAGCAGCCGGACAGTGCCATCGACTACAGCGACAGTCCGCCGCTGGATGAGGCGTTCTGGAAGCTGGCCGTGCGCAACCCGTTTTACAAGCCCGTCAAGACCTCGACCACGGTGCGTATTGATGCGGATGTGTTGGCCTGGCTCAAGAGCCAGGGCAAGGGGTATCAAACGCGCCTCAATACCATCTTGCGCGAAGCCATGCTTCGCTCGTTGCAGCACAAATCGTAAGCGAACAGTGAGTACCCACGGCGACACCCGCAAAGCGGCGTTTGAAGCCGCCTGCCAACTGGCCGCCGCCGGCGAGCGCCCGACCGTCGTGGCGGTACGCACCAAGCTTGGGGGCAAGGGCGGCCAGGCGGCGATCCAGGCCGGCGTCAATGACTGGATCGAAGAGTCCGCGCGGCGCTTTCAGCTACCGGCGCTGCCGGAGTCGCTTCAGGGAGCGGTGATCGCGTTCTGGGAGGTCGCCTGTCAGACGGCTAAGGCGCAGTGGGATGAAGCGCGTGCCGGGATGCTGGCCCAGCTGGAGGCACGCGACCAGCAGCTGGCCGAGCGGACTCAGGAACGCGACGCCCTGGAGCACGCGCGGGATCTGGCCCTGGCCGAGCGTGACCAGCACGCGCAGTCACTGGAGCAGGCCCAGGCTGAGCTGTTCACCGCTTACCAGCACACCCGTGTTCTGGAGCGCGAGTGCGCCGATCTTGGCCAGCGTTTGGCCGATGCCGAGGCCAGCGTCGAGCAGTTGGAGCAGACCGCTACCCAGCAGACCACGCGGATCCTCGAACTGGAGCAGAGCGAGCAGCGTTTGAGCGAGACCCTGGAACGCACCGAGACCAAGCGCGATCAGTGGCAGGTACAGGCCCGCACCGCCGAGCAGACGGTGGCCCGGCTGGAACAGGTCAAGGCGGAGGAGGAACGCGAGCGTGAACGACTGGCCCAAGCACTGGCGCAGAGTCAATCGGGAGTCGCCGAGGAACGCGCCGCCCGCACGGAGCGCGAGGTGCATATCAAGACCCTGACCGATCTGCTGGAGCGCGCCCAGGCCGCGCATGACGCCGAATCGGCGCGTTGGCTGGTGCAGATCGACGACCAGCGTCAGGCGTTGTCCATCGCCCGCGAGCGCGAACGCCGGCTGGAGCAGGAACGCACGGCGCTGATGGACGAGGTTCGCGCGTTGAGACAGGCCACGTTCGAGAGTCCAGCGGGCAACATCTAGCGACGTGTTTTTGCAGACGACAACCCTGTGGTGTCCTCTCGACTCTCGATGAGCTGGCGATAGACATTGGCCAACACCCGCTCACGGTAGGTGCGGGCCTGACTGAGCCCGTTGAGTTCCTGACGCCAGTGGGTCATCTGTGCGTGTTGAGCGTGATTCTGGAGATAGGCGGTGGCCGTATGCATGCTGTTTCCCACATCTCTGGTCGATGGCTGAAGCGTTGTGTGGGACAGAGACTAGTACCTCGCACCTTAAGTTGACTGGACAATTTCATGCCATCAGCGGCTTGCCGATATAGGTCCAGCGAAACGGCTTGGCGAGG
>NZ_WNKT01000087.1:2500-5412 GCF_009720725.1 Allochromatium palmeri | reverse complement strand
CAAAACCAAGACCCCCGCCACTGTGTAGTGGAGGGGGTAATGGAGGAAGAGGGCCCTGGCGGTGCCCTAGGTTCGCATGGGGAAGCCCCACACTAGGATCGGCGAGGGCGCGTTTCACGTCTGAGTTCGGGAAGGGATCAGGTGGTTCCGCGTCTCTATGGCCGCCAGGGAAAGGGTGGGATGGCTGATACAAAAACTGATCAGCGATCCGCGAAACGATGAGAGCGTAAGGGGTTAGTAACGCACTTGGGTGTTATATGGTCAAGCCGCACGGTCAATTAGTACGGGTTAGCTTCACACGTTGCCGCGCTTCCACATCCCGCCTATCCACGTTGTGGTCTTCAACGGACCTTTAGAGGTATCGAGTACCTGGGGAGACCTCATCTTGGGAGGGGCTTCCCGCTTAGATGCTTTCAGCGGTTATCCCGTCCGAACATAGCTACCCGGCAATGCCACTGGCGTGACAACCGGAACACCAGGGGTTCGTCCACTCCGGTCCTCTCGTACTAGGAGCAGCTTCCCTCAAGTCTCCAACGCCCACGGCAGATAGGGACCGAACTGTCTCACGACGTTCTAAACCCAGCTCGCGTACCACTTTAAATGGCGAACAGCCATACCCTTGGGACCGACTTCAGCCCCAGGATGTGATGAGCCGACATCGAGGTGCCAAACACCGCCGTCGATATGAACTCTTGGGCGGTATCAGCCTGTTATCCCCGGAGTACCTTTTATCCGTTGAGCGATGGCCCTTCCATACAGAACCACCGGATCACTATGACCTACTTTCGTACCTGCTCGACGTGTGAGTCTCGCAGTCAAGCACCCTTATGCCATTGCACTCAGAAGGTTGATTTCCGACCAACCTGAGGGTACCTTCGTGCTCCTCCGTTACACTTTGGGAGGAGACCGCCCCAGTCAAACTACCCACCATGCACGGTCCCTGACCCGGATCACGGGTCGAGGTTAGAACGTCAAACAGACCAGGGTGGTATTTCAAGGATGGCTCCACCCGAACTAGCGTCCGGGTTTCGCAGCCTCCCACCTATCCTACACAAGTCGGTTCAACGTCCAGTGCAAAGCTATAGTAAAGGTTCACGGGGTCTTTCCGTCTAGCCGCGGGGACTCGGCATCTTGACCGAGAATTCAATTTCACTGAGTCTCGGGTGGAGACAGTGCCGCCATCGTTACGCCATTCGTGCAGGTCGGAACTTACCCGACAAGGAATTTCGCTACCTTAGGACCGTTATAGTTACGGCCGCCGTTTACCGGGGCTTCGATCAAGAGCTTCTCCTTACGGATAACCCCATCAATTAACCTTCCGGCACCGGGCAGGCGTCACACCCTATACGTCCGCTTGCGCGTTTGCAGAGTGCTGTGTTTTTAATAAACAGTCGCAGCGGCCTGGTCACTGCAACCTCCTTCGGCTCGGACCGCGAGGGCCGTCACCTACACAGAGGCGCACCTTCTCCCGAAGTTACGGTGCCATTTTGCCTAGTTCCTTCACCCGAGTTCTCTCAAGCGCCTTGGGATTCTCACCCAACCCACCTGTGTCGGTTTGGGGTACGGTCAGACAACACCTGAAGCTTAGAGGCTTTTCTTGGAAGCCGGGCATCAATCACTTCGTCTCCGTGGAGACTCGTCATGGGGTCTCAGGATTGTGTCTCCGGATTTACCTAAAGACACTCCCTACACCTTTGAACCGGGACAACCAACGCCCGGATGACCTAGCCTTCTCCGTCCCCCCATCGCAGTGTTGCCTGGTGCGGGAATATTGACCCGCTTCCCATCGACTACGCCTTTCGGCCTCGCCTTAGGGGCCGACTCACCCTGCGCCGATGAACGTTGCGCAGGAACCCTTGGGTTTTCGGCGGAGGGGACTCTCACCCCTCTTGTCGTTACTTATGTCAGCATTCGCACTTCCGATACCTCCAGCCGGCTTTACAACCGACCTTCGACGGCTTACGGAACGCTCCCCTACCATGCACTTGCGTGCATCCGCAGCTTCGGTACAGACTTTAAGCCCCGTTACATCTTCCGCGCAGGCCGACTCGACCAGTGAGCTATTACGCTTTCTTTAAAGGGTGGCTGCTTCTAAGCCAACCTCCTGGCTGTCTGGGCCTTCCCACATCGTTTCCCACTGAAGTCTGATTTGGGGACCTTAGCTGGCGGTCTGGGTTGTTGCCCTTTTGACGACGGACGTTAGCACCCGCCGTCTGTCTCCCGTGATTGCACTTACTGGTATTCGGAGTTTGCATCGGTTTGGTAAGCCGGGATGGCCCCCTAGCCGAAACAGTGCTCTACCCCCAGTAGTGAGACACGAGGCGCTACCTAAATAGCTTTCGGGGAGAACCAGCTATCTCCGAGCTTGATTAGCCTTTCACTCCGACCCACAGCTCATCCGAATCTTTTTCAACAGATCCCGGTTCGGGCCTCCAGTGCGTGTTACCGCACCTTCACCCTGGCCATGGGTAGATCGCCCGGTTTCGGGTCTACTCCCAGCGACTATGGCGCCCATTTAAGACTCGCTTTCGCTACGCCTCCCCTAGTCGGTTAAGCTTGCCACTGAGAAGTAAGTCGCTGACCCATTATACAAAAGGTACGCCGTCACCCTCTTGCGAAGGCTCCGACTGCTTGTACGCACACGGTTTCAGGTTCTATTTCACTCCCCTCAACGGGGTTCTTTTCGCCTTTCCCTCACGGTACTGGTTCACTATCGGTCGGTCGGGAGTATTTAGCCTTGGAGGATGGTCCCCCCATGTTCAGACAGGATTTCACGTGTCCCGCCCTACTCGATTTCATACCAGGTTAGTTTTCGTGTACGGGGCTTTCACCCTGTGCCGCGCGACTTTCCAGACGCTTCCACTAACGGCCCTGATACTTAAGGGCTGTTCCCCGTTCGCTCGCCGCTACTG
>NZ_WNKT01000086.1 GCF_009720725.1 Allochromatium palmeri | reverse complement strand
CAATTACGAGGCCACCGCCCCCGCGATCATCGTCACCCCCACCACTAACGCGGTCATCACCGCCAGCAAAACGGTGAGCGACCTCAATGGCGGGGACGCGCTCGCCGGCGAGACGCTCGAATACAGCGTGGTGCTGAAGAATACGGGCGCAGACCCGGCCTTTAACGTCGTCTTCACCGACCCGATACCAGCCAATACGACCTATGTCGCAGACAGCAGTACGCCCGTCGGCACGTTTGACGGTGAGGTGTTGAACTTCAATGTCGGAACACTCGCCAGCAACGCCGAGGTAACGATCAAGTTCCAGGTCAGTATTGACGCGGACGTTCCCATCGGAACGATGATTACTAACCAGGGCGTGGTCGATTCAGACCAGACTGTGCCGACGCCGACCAATCGGGCTGATATCCGGGTCGGTGGTGATCTGACCGCCGGCACTTTGTACGCTCAGAAAATGGTGGCCAAAGTTGGTGGAACCGGTCCCGCCATCGGCAACGGCGACACCGTGAAATACAGTCTGACGCTGCAAAATACCGGCAGCGCGACCCTGACCGATGCACGTCTGACCGACACCCTGCCGGCCGGCCTGACCTATGTCACCGCCAGCGCCAGTGCAGAAGCCGGAACCATCACGGTCGCCAATGGTGTCGTGACCTGGGCGGCGGGCGATTTGGACGCCAACGCCAGCGTCACGGCGACCTTCCAAGCCAAGCTCGCTGACGATGCCGTGCCGTCGAATAGCCGCCGCGATTTCACCAATCAGGCGACCGTCACCTATACCGATCCGGCCAATCGTCCGCAGGTCACCACGACCGACAGCAACGGCACGGCCAGTGACGGCAACCAGCCGACGGTGTTCACTGCCGTCAGCGGCACCCCACCGCTGCTCGACGTGCGTAAGCTCTGGGAGCTCACGGTGGATCAGGACGCGAATGGACTGCCGAGCGCGAATGACACGCTGCGCTACACGTTGATCCTGACCAATACGGGTACGGAGCCAGCCGCCAATGTCCGCTTGACCGATACCATTCCGGCCAATACCAGCGTCGTCGCCGGTTCCGTGACGACCAGTCAGGGTGCCGTCACCGGCAGCAGTCCCGTAGCGGTCAATCTAGGCAACCTCGCCGCCGGCCAGACCGCCACGGTCAGTTTCCAGGTGGTCATCAACAGCGACGTCGCGACCGGAACCGTGATCCAGAATCAGGCCGATGTTTCCGCTACCGGGCTAACGGCATCGAGCAACACCACACTCACCACAGTCATCAACGGGTCGCAATTCCCGACCCCGATCGCCAAGCAGGTCGTGGCCCACAGTGAATCCGTCACCGACGCCAGTCGAGCACTCATCGGCGAAGTGCTGACTTATCGCCTGACCATCAGCATCCCGCCAGGCGAGACCCGACAGGTCCAATTCCTGGATACCCTGCCGAGCGGTCTGAGTTATCTGGACGGCTCCGCAAAACTGGCGCGCTCGGCTGACAGCCTGGGCTCCAGTCTCAATCCGGGCGGGATCAACGTGAAGACCGGCTACGGCAGCGAGATCACGGATGACGCCTTCGTCGATGTCTCCGACGTGGTTGCCAGCGATGATCAGACCCTGATACTGGCGCTCGGCAACGTCACCAATGCCAATGCGCTCAGCAGCGCCAGCTATGTGCTGCAATATCAGGTGCTGGTGCTGAACACGAGCGGCAATGTGCGCGGAACCGACCTGAGCAATGCCGGCACCGTGAGCTACTGGAATGCGCTCTCAGTCGAGCAGACGGCCACCCCGATGCAGGCGACCGTCAAGATCCAGGAACCCGAACTGACGCTCGGTATGACCGCCGGACCGTCCTCACTCCTGTCGAGTGGCGGCACGACAACCTACACCCTGACAGTCACCAACAATGGCGATGCACCCGCCTACAATGTCCGCGTTGCAGATGCCTTGCCGGCGGTCTTTACCAGTGCCTCAACCACGACGGGTGGCTGCGCGATCGCGGGCCTGAACCTGACCTGCGACATCGCCGAGATCGCCCCCGGCGCCTCGGTCACCCTGAGCTTCAACGCCACGGCAGGCACCATCCCCGGCAGTCAGATCACCAACTCCGCGACCGCGACCTGGACCAGTCTGCCGGGCGCCAGCGGGACGGACAGCGCCACGCCGGGCACAGCCGGCAATCTCGACGGCGAGCGCACCGGCGGCACGGGGACGGGCAGCAACGGCTATACCACCAGCGCCAGCGCGACCATCGTGGTCGGCCTGCCGAGTCTGACCAAGACCATCGAGAACCCTCAGGCGCATTACGCCATCGGCGAGATCGTCAACTACAGGGTCACGGTCAGCCTGCCGGCGGGCATGAACCTGAGTGGCGCGCAGATCATCGATACCCTGCCGGTCGGTCTGAGCTATGTCGCCGGCAGCGCCAGCGAAGCTGTGTCCGTCTCCGGGCCAACGCTGACCTTCGCTCTAGGCACGCTGAACACGACGACCCGCACCCTGACCTATCAGGCACGGGTCGACAATGTACTGTCGAATCAGAACAACACCGCCCTGACCAATGGCGCGCAACTGCGTTACACCAACCCAGGCACGGGCGCGGCCACTCAAACGGCCGTGCAGAGCCAGACGGTGCTGGTTGGCGAGCCCTATCTGGCGCTGACCCTCAACGTCACGCCAACCGCCGGTCTCCAGGCGGGCGACACAGTGACCTACAGCCTCACACTGAGCAACAGCGGTTCGGCGACGACCGCCGCGCATAACGTCAGTCTGGACGATTTGCTACCTGCTGGCCTGAGCGGTGTGCCCGGAACGCTGACGGTCAGTGGCGTGGGCGGGGTGGGCGCCAGTGCTTTCATCCTGGATGCCACCGGTCTCACGACCAGCACACCCTTCACGCTGCCGGTTGGCTCGACACTCAGCCTGAGTTTCGATGCGCGGCTGACCAGCGACGTGACACCAGGCGAGTCGCTGCTCAACCAGGTCGTGGTCGATTTCGCCAGTCTGGCGGGCGACACGACACAGGCCCGCACCGGAAGCGATGGCTCCAATCAGGACGATCCCAACACGCTCAACAACTATCAGCTTGAAACCCAGGCGCCGGTACTGACGGTGGGCGATACCGTCGCGTTGGATAAGCGCTTCCATCCCGACACCACCCTGACCCGCTATGCCGTTGGCGCGCCCGTGACCTATCGGCTGACCCTCAGTCTGATCGAGGGTCGCACCGATAGCGTGATCGTCACCGATACCTTGCCAGCTGGACTGCGCTATACAGGTGCCACGATCGGGTCTGGATCGCTTGGCCTGACGCATCAATTTAACGACAGCGGCCATGGTCTGACGACCACGACCGATGCGCAGGGCCGGACGATTCTGGACTTCGATCTGGGGACTGTAATCAATCCTGCCGACGGTCGACGCGACAACGACTATCTGACGATCGATATCAGCGCGCAGGTCGCAAATGTCGCTGTGACTAACCCAGCCGACGCGACTCTGAGCAATGCAGTCCAGACCAGTTATAGGGATGGGACCGGGCAAACTCAGACTGTCATCTTCGACGCCGATCCACAGACGTCCGGGATTCAGCCACTGGATCTGACGGTCATTGAGCCGGCGCTGATTCTGGAAAAAATGGCTGATTCTTCAGCGCCCTTAGCGCTGAATGACGAAGTGACCTACAGTCTGACGCTGCGTCACCTCCCAACGAGCGCCGCCAACGCCTACGACCTCACCGTAACCGACACCCTGCCGGCGGGATTGAGCTATATCGCCCAGACGGGCGACCCCGCACCCGAGGTCGATGGTCAGACCCTGACCTTCAGCGTATCGGCTCTGACTCTGACCCAGGGCCAGACGACCCTGACCTATCGCGCCCGCGTCAACAATTTGGCATTGGCCGGTCAATCGCTGGTCAATCAGGCTCAACTAAGCTGGGCCTCACAACCCGACGCTACCGGTGCGTCAGACAGTGGTCGCACGGGTGATGGTGAGACGAACGGGGAGGGTGGCGAAAACGACTATCTGAGTGCGGCGAGCACTACCGTTTCCGTTGTGGCACAGTCGGTTGCCGATGTCATGACCAGCGTGACGGCACCTGTCATCGCTAGCTTGGGCGACCGGGTCGAGGTCGGCGTGACTTACACCAACCTGGGGCCTGATACGGCGGAGGGCGTGATCTATCTGCTGCTCCTGACACCTGGACTGGACGGTGTGACATGCGGCGGTGGCAGCGTGGTCTGTGTCTATGACCCGCGCGATGGGCGGGTGACGCTAACCGGTCTGCCCGACCATCTGGAAACAGGCGATCTCTTCTCATTGCAGTTGAGCTACAGCATGCCGCCACAGGGGCCAATCGACGTGTGGAGCGAAATTGCAACCACCACGCCGGAAGTTGCTGACACTAATAACAAGGCACAGGCCTCGACTCTGACCGAAGACGCGGAGCATGGTCAGCTTCACTTGGTCAAAACCGCCTATCTGGACCATGACGCCGGTGCTGGCTGCCCAGGTTCCAAGGAAATCAGCGTGGTCAACAAATACCGCGTCCCAGTGGATATGACCTGGTGTTTCAGCGTCACTAACATCGGTGAAAACTGGCTGGATAATCCGGTTTTCATCGACGCAGGTCTGGGCATCGCTCCGGGTAATCAGGCTGGTCTGCGTCTGCGCTCCGGCCGCTTCCCGCTGGCTCCAGGGGCCACAGCGGTGTGGTATTACGAAGAAAACCGCGACATCAGTCTGTTGAACTATGTCGAATTGACCATGACCCCGGTCGAACTGAATGGCTCCCCGATCCCTAATGCCGAGCCGGCCTGGGGTGCTGACAGCATTCCGGCCATCTTCGGTTATGTTTTCGACCCTCCGTTTGGGGTTAAGACTGGACGGGTTGGCGGACAGGATATCGTGCGCTGGACCATGGTTTGGGTGAACGACAACGTCATTCGTGCCGATGGCGTCTCCATCACCGACCCGCCACCCGAGGGCATGACTATGGCTAGCGCGCCAATCTGCACTCCCTACGGTGAGACCAGCGTTGATTTCTGTGGATTCGACGCGCCGAGCGCGGATCTGCCACGCGGTCGCGTGCGTGTGACGGCCAATTTTGGGCAGGATTTTGGGGTGACTCTAGGCACCATCGGTCAGGCTCCGAACCGGCTGGAAATCGCGTTTGATGTGCTGGTGGATCGCCCGGAAACGGAAGAAACCTATGAGAATCAAGGCGAGGCTGAGTGGACACCGCCAGAGGCCGAAGGGGAGACCTTTGTTAGTGAAACCTACGATTTGACGCAACTGGAAGGTCTAGATCCAGCGCTACCGCCATCAGACATCGATCCCGAGGATGTGCCGCCGACCGGATCGCCGGTGACACCATCGGCGCGGACTGACCTGTCGTTGACAAAGACTATCGATAACGCGGCGCCTTTAGTGGGTGGCGAGGTAACGTTCAGCTTGGCGGTTGTCAATCAGGGGCCTGATTTGGCAACAGCGGTACAGGTGTCTGATCGTTTGCCAAACGGCTACAGCTATCGGTCTGCGATACCAAGTGTGGGGAGATATGACGCGACCACGTGTCTCTGGGTGATCGGCTCGATGGATGTCGGCGAGAGTGTCACGCTAGATTTGTCTGCTGAGGTACTGGCCGAAGGCGAATATACCAACAGCGCCACGGTCAGCGCCCGCGAGCCGGATCCCAATCCCGATGACAACACCGATACCGTAACGCCGGTGCCGGTCGAGGC
>NZ_WNKT01000085.1 GCF_009720725.1 Allochromatium palmeri | reverse complement strand
TCCGGTGATCGTGCTGAATTTTGCGGCCGGGGTGATCCAGGGTCGCGCGCAGCTCGACGAGATGCTCGCCGAGCACTTGCGCGCCAATCAGCGCCGGCTCGGCCTCACGTGTGAAAGTCACAGCCTTGCGGGCTGTTTCGCTGAATTGATCGAGCGTGCCCACACGCACTACGGCCAGCCGGTCGTGGTCCTGGTCGACGAGTACGACAAACCGATCCTCGACAATATCGACCACCCCGAACGCGCCGCCGAGATCCGCGAGGGACTTAAGAACCTCTACTCGGTGCTCAAGGCCCAGGATGCCCATCTGCGCTTCGTCTTCATGACCGGCGTGACCAAGTTCAGCAAGGTCAGTCTGTTCTCCGGACTCAATCAGCTCAACGACATCACGCTGGCCCCCAGGTTCGCGACTATTTGCGGCTATACGCAGCAGGATCTGGAAACGACCTTCGCCGACCATCTGGCGGGCGTGGATTGGGACGAGGTCCGGCGCTGGTACAACGGCTATGCCTTCCTCGGCGAGCCGGTCTACAACCCCTACGATATTCTGCTGTTCATCGACAAGGGCCATAGCTTCCGCAACTACTGGTTCGAGACCGGCAGCCCGAGCTTTCTCATCAAGCTGTTCCAGCGCCGGCGTTACTTCCTGCCCAGTCTGGAACAGATCGAGGTCAGCGAGGAGATCCTCGACTCCTTCGATATCGAGCGCATCAATCCAGTCACCCTGTTGTTTCAGAGCGGCTATCTGACGGTGGAGTCGACCGAGCAGACCTGGGGTGAGCTGACCTTTCGGCTGCGGATCCCGAATCAGGAAGTGCGCACCGCGTTGAACAATCAATTCATCGACGCCTATGCCGACATCAGCATCGAACGCTTGCGCTACAAAGCGGGCCTGGCCGAGGCGCTGACCCAAGGTGATCTGCCGGCGCTGGTCGCGGCGATCAAACGGCTGTTCGCCGGCATCCCCTGGCGCAATTTCACCGGCAACGATCTGCCCGAGTCCGAGGGCTACTATGCCAGCGTGCTCTATGCCTTCCTCGCCAGCCTCAATGCCGAGATCATCCCCGAAGACCTGACCAATCACGGACAGGCGGATCTGACGGTGCGGATCGCCGGCTATACCTATGTCATGGAGTTCAAGCTCGAACGTGGGGCGGCGGCGTCGAAGGGCGTCGCCGAGGAGACTGAGGACGCCGCCGAGGCCGAGCCGGCAGAAGTGGCCAACCCCGCCCTGGCTCAGATCCAGGCGCGCGGCTATAGCGAGAAGTACCGCGGCACGCCTGGGCGCGGACTGTTCGAGGTCGGGCTGGTCTTTGGGAGCGCGGCACGCAATCTCATCCAGGCCGATTGGCGGCGCGTGGTCTGAGCACCGCGCACTTGATTTCATACTGGGTCTGGTTCCTCAGCCCTTCACGCAGAGTCTTCAGTCATGACCGATTCACGACGCCCCCTACCGATCGGTGTCCAGACCTTCCGACAGATCGTCGAGCGGGGCTATGCCTATGTGGACAAGACCACGCATGCGCTGACCTTGATCGAGCATGGCAAGGCCTATTTCCTCTCGCGCCCGCGCCGCTTCGGCAAGAGTCTGTTCGTCGATACGCTCAAGGAACTGTTCGAGGGCAGCGAGGCGCTCTTTCGTGGGCTGTACATTCATGATCGTTGGGATTGGGAAACGCGCTATCCGGTGATCGTGCTGAATTTTGCCGCCGGGGTGATCCAGAGTCGCGCGCAGCTCGACGAGATGCTCGCCGAGCACTTGCGCGCCAATCAGCGCCGACTCGGCCTCACCTGTGAAAGTCACAGCCTTGCGGGCTGTTTCGCTGAATTGATCGAGCGTGCCCACACGCACTACGGCCAGCCGGTCGTGGTCCTGGTCGACGAGTACGACAAACCGATCCTCGACAATATCGACCACCCCGAACGCGCCGCCGAGATCCGCGAGGGACTTAAGAACCTCTACTCGGTGCTCAAGGCCCAGGATGCCCATCTGCGCTTCGTCTTCATGACCGGCGTGACCAAGTTCAGCAAGGTCAGTCTGTTCTCCGGACTCAATCAGCTCAACGACTTCACGCTGGCCCCCAGGTTCGCGACTATTTGCGGCTATACGCAGCAGGATCTGGAAACGACCTTCGCCGACCATCTGGCGGGCGTGGATTGGGACGAGGTCCGGCGCTGGTATAACGGCTATGCCTTCCTCGGCGAGCCGGTTTACAACCCCTACGATATCCTGCTGTTCATCGACAAGGGCTACAGCTTCCGCAACTACTGGTTCGAGACCGGCAGCCCGAGCTTTCTCATCAAGCTGTTCCAGCGCCGGCGTTACTTCCTGCCGAGTCTGGAACAGATCGAGGTCAGCGAAGAAATTCTCGACTCCTTCGACGTCGAGCGCATCAATCCCATCACATTGCTGTTTCAGAGCGGCTATCTGACCATCACGGACGTCCAGACCCGCATCGGGCGGTTGATCTTTGAACTGAGTGTGCCGAACCAGGAAGTCCGGCTGGCCCTGAACGATCAGTTCATCAGCGGCTACACCGGCATCGAGGAGCAGCGTTTCCACTTCCAGGAAGGACTCTACGACAGCCTGACGCGCGGTGATCTCGATGGCCTGGTGGCCAGCATCAAGCGCGTCTTCGCGGGCATCCTCTGGCGCAATTTCACTGGCAACGCTCTGCCCGAGTCCGAGGGCTACTATGCCAGTGTGCTCTATGCCTTTCTCGCCAGCCTGAACGCCGAGATTATTCCCGAAGACCTGACCAATCACGGGCAGGCGGATCTGACGGTGCGGATCGCCGGCTACACCTACGTCATGGAATTCAAGCTCGAGCGCGGGGCGGCGGCGTCGAAGGGCGTCGCCGAGGAGACTGAGGACGCCGCCGAGGCCGAGCCGGCTGAAGTGGCCAACCCCGCCCTGGCCCAGATCCAGGCGCGCGGCTATAGCGAGAAATATCGCGGCGCGCCTGGGCGCGGACTGTTCGAGGTCGGGCTGGTCTTTGGGAGCACAGCGCGCAATCTCATTCAGGCTGATTGGCAGCGCGTGGGGTAGAAGGCATAGGCGCCAACTTAACCGCATCGTTGACGTTTCTGCACGTTCATCATCTCGACAACCCTGGCCGGAAGGGTTTGCAAGCGACGGCGGCGCGGACGTTCCTTGAGCACGTCGAGACAGGCATCCCAGTGATCGTCTTGCCAGCGTTGCGCATCGCCAATCCAGCGATCGACCCTTCTTCCGCCGGATGCACCGCTCGATGATACCGCTCACAGGCCGGATTCTCGCAGCGACCGATCGAGATCTTCAAACGACACCGACTCTCCAGCGTCGCCACTTGCCGCCCATGCGTATAGCCAATCGATAACCGCTGACCACAGGCCGCACACTGGTGCCGTTCCGGATACAGACGACGCTCCTCCGTGGCCGGCGCTCGTCGTGTCTTCCCGCCCATGACGCACCTCCCGTTTCCAGATCCTTACGCTCTATACAAAGTCTAGATCACGGCGGTAAGCTGGGTTTGCCTCTATAGGATAGACCTCAGACATCGCGGAACTCAGGGCGCTCAAGCTGATGCCAGTCGGAAAAGCAGGGCGGGTATAGCACCGATGGGCACGGGACAGCATCGACCGAGCAGAGGCCGGACATGCAGAACGGCAACTGCCCGACTGGACGCGAATCGCTGTGTTTCAAGCCGTCTCGCGCTCCGTCTCATCAGGCAACCCGAACTCGACCGCGCATGACTTGCACAGATGAGTGGAAAGATCGGACTGTGAACACCATGGCGAAGTGTGGGATTGAGGTTGATTCCGGTGGTTGGCGGGCTTTCCCATCTACAAACCACGGGGAGCCGCATAGACATCCAGATGCACTCCCAGCGTGGAACTGATCGTTCCCCCGCCGCCGGTCGTGGTGTTCGCCTCCAGGGTGGCCGTGTTCTGATCGGCCGTCAGCTGAGCGATGAGCGATTCCAGCGCGGCGATCTGTTGGTTCAGACTCAGGGCGCGCTGTTGATCCTCCGGCGTCTCGGTGTCCTTCAAGACGGCTTCGAGTTCCTTTTCCAGGGCCGCGATCTGACGCTCCAGCGCCGCCACCTGCGTGGTCGAGCTGGTTGTCGTGCCGCTCGCGCTGAACTGACCGAACGAGCTGATGGATGTATATCCACTGATGGCCCCGATCATGGCGGCCTCCCCGGCTGTTGTTCGCTCTTTAAGTATCGGATAGGCGCGCGCTGGTTGCCGGAGTCGACGACCTTGGCCATCATGGACGCTTTCTGTCCAATCCGGCTCATTTGCTTCCATGTGTGGTCGCTTCGCGCTCTACCGCTCCAGCCAGGCGCTCCAGGCCCATTTCGAGGCCACGCTCGACGGTGCACCGATCGCCCCCCGCTACAATCTGGCACCACGGACGACGATTCCCGCCGTGCGCGCCGGAGCGGACGGAACACGCCGGTTGGCGTGGTTCCACTGGGGCCTGATCCCGAGCTGGGCCAAGGATCGCGGCATCAGCCAACACACCATCAATGCCCGTGCCGAGACTGTGGCCGAGAAGCCGAGTTATCGAACCGCTTTTCGCCGAAGCCGTTGTCTGATCCCGGCGGACGGCTTCTATGAGTGGCAGTCGACTCCGAGCGGCAAACATCCCTGGTTCTTCACCCGCCGCGATGGGCAACCGCTGGCCTTGGCTGGACTCTGGGAGTGCTGGATCGATCCAGCCAGCGGCGAACTGGTCGAGAGCACCACGATCATCGTCACTCAGGCCAACGACCTGGTCCGCCCCATCCACGACCGGATGCCTGTCATCCTGTCACCGGCGGACTATGCCTGTTGGCTCGATCCGCGCCTGACCCGCCCCGAGCCGTTGCAAGCCCTGCTCGTGCCGGCGGCTCCCGCAACGCTGACGGCTTATCCGGTCGGGCGGCGCGTCAATCGTGTGAGCGAGGACGAGGCGGCATTGATCGAGCCGCTGATGATGGATGAACTCGGACTTGAACAGCCATGACCGCTTCAAAGACATGGGTGGTGGTTAGATGCTTGTGATCGTGCTACCGCTGGCGATACTGCTGGTCTCGGCCTTGCTTGTCGTTGGCATCGGTGCGCGGCGCTATTGGGCACTCGATGTGCTCAATGGACTCTATATGCTCGGTCTGTTCTACGCGATCCATCTGACAGTTCAGGTCTGGCGGGACGCGGATTATTCGGAGAACTGGGCCATGTATGGGATGCTGTTTTTCGTCTGGCCCTACAGTCTCCTGGTCGCCCTTCTTGGCGGACTCGAAATCGCGCTGGTGTGGCGGAATCCACATCCGCGCGTTCAGCGTGCCCGGCGTCTGGTGGCAGGCATCATGGCGGTACTGATCGGGTTGTCACTGTCACCGTTGGTTGCCAGCTGAACCAGATTGACCGGAAACCCTGTCATGGTGATGGCCTGATAGCTCCCCGTCAGCCCAACTCGAAACTGGTCACGCCATAGATTCGCGTCAGATCCAGCGTCGGTGCTGGACCGGCATACATGCGCGCGGTCTCGAACACCGGTTGCCAGCCGTGGCGTTCGACGAGCGCGACGGCGGCCGGATGACAGGCCGAAATGTCGAGGAACACGGGTTCCTCGCCCGCGACATCGGACCGGAGGGCGGTGAAGAGTCGCTCGGCACCGGCAGGTGTCTCGGCCAGGAGCGGACCGATCTTAAATCCCTGCCGACACGCGCGGCGCACGCCATAGGATCGGGCGCGCGCCTGTCATCCCGAACCTGGATCGATTGTGGCAGGTGCGCGCGG
>NZ_WNKT01000084.1 GCF_009720725.1 Allochromatium palmeri | reverse complement strand
AGCGCAACCCCTCCTTGCCTAAATGGGACATCCTCATCCGGCCAGCTGATGGGTAAGTTCTTTCCTGGCAATCTCCTTAAGTGACTTAACACCGATGCAGGCGACAAGTATGCTGACAACTACCGCATGCAACCTACCTCAAAATGAAGGTGTGAGAAGGCAGAATATCGCGCTCGCACTTCTTGCACTTGTGCTCACTGTGACATTCATGACGCCGGCGCAAACAGGCGCATCCCCTTTCTCATATACCGATCCACCAAGAACCTGTAGGGAGGTAGAGGGGCAAAATCTGGCCTGTGTGAGCGAGCCCGTTTACAACCGCAGGTTTCTGCTATCGCCCTCGGTTCTCGACCGGCCGAAGATGAGGGTCAACATGAACTTCGCGGACGATCCACTGATCGCAGGTCAGGTTACTTTCACGATAGTTTCGCGCGGTTCGCCCGGCGAAGACAGAAGCTGGGGTGTTAATGTCTGGGCAAAGAATCTACTCGTCCACCCAATGCGCGGCTACTCCTTGGAGAATGCCACCTCATTCTCACTCTACGGCGGGGGCGACGAGTGCCTGGGCTCGCGTACCTGCACCTACACCACCTATGACACAAATGTCTCACCGGGCTGGTATGCGGCCGGTGATCAGAACGGGCTGGGAGGGCCGGTTCTGTGCTGGTTTACCTTCAAGTGGATCTGCGGTGAATATCCCTCCAGCGGCTCAGCGTTCTACGTACCCGAAGAGGACGATGCTGAAGATCCCTATGTCGAGATTGCGACCACGGGCAGCGGCTTAACGACCAAGGCGATCGCTCAGGCCGTAGATCCACGGGGAGATCCGATTACCCTCGTTTGGGATTTCGGCGACGGAATTACTCAGAGTGGCAGCTTGGGCAGTGTTGTCACCCACGAATACAGTGCGCCGGGGAAATACGTGGTCACTGCATTTGTAACCACCCCGGACGGGCGCTCCCACTCCGCCTCGTCTTCTGCCAGACTGGATATCCCCAAACCGATTCTGCAGGCAGTTGCCAGACACCCTGGTGGATTCACTCCGACCGGGGTGGCCGCGGGTACGCTCCAGGGTTGGCCCTCGGGCGCACGGGCGCATGTGCGCTACTGGACCGACGGGTGTCCGGCGAACCCCAGCGATGTATGGCAGTCTTCTCCCGGGTCTTCCAATGAGATAAACGTTCAGGCCGATGGTACGGTCAGTATGCCCTTCAACTGGTTGGCCCAGGCCGGAGACAACCAGTACGACGCTAACGCGAATGCATTTATGATGATCGCGGAGGGCGAGCTTGAATTTACTGACACGGTGGTCCCTATTGTGGGCTTGGGCGATTGCATTGAGATGGAGCCCACGCTCGCTTACCAGACAACGTCAGCTGTGGCGGCCGGGGCCACCGAAGTTCCTGTGGACTCTGCCAGCGTGCCAGTTGGCAATATCGCCGTTGTTGGCGCGGGCCTTCGCTCTGGCCTTGATGATCTTTCGGAGCAGCGACTGGTCAATGGGCACGGATCGCTGCTTGTCAGCGCGCTTTTACGCGACTTGCCGGCAGATTCCTACGTGATTGATGCCGGGACACCGCTTCAGCCCTACAGCTTCGCTGGACCACCTGAGGATCCGGTTCTTGAGCCTTTTGACACCGGGGCTGGGGAGCCGCCGACCGATCCTGGCGTGGACACTGGCGACTGTCGCACCGACGCGATCACGCTCAACGCACCGGTGAACAGCGGTTCCCAAACGGCGCGTTCTGAGATCAGCATTCAGGTCACTGGTGGGGTTTCGGTCGCCAGCGGCGCCACGCTGGAGCTGAGCGCCCCGCGCATCGGCTTCGAGCCTGGCTTCCGCGTCGAACAGGGTGGGCAGCTCAGGGCCATCGCAGCCCCAGTGAGCTGCACTGCAGCCGCCGTGACCTCGACTCAGCGTGCCGCTGCCAGCAGTGCCGGCGCGACCAGCGCCACCGCATCCGCGCCGGTCACGCTACTAGCACCTGCGTTCATCGCCGGGCTCGAGGCCTTGCCGCGCTGGCTCCAGGAGCATCTCCTTGGTTACGGCATCGAGTCTGAGGCCCTGAGCGGCGGTCTGCTCGATGGCGAGGAGCGCTGGCTGATCCTGCAAACCACTCAAGCGCTGCATCCCGGCGATGACAACGAAGTGAGCGATCTCTACCGCCTCGACCTACTCAGCGATGAGTTCAGGCTGATCAGCGTCACCGAGGCTGGCACCGCCGGCAATGGTCCGAGCCGCGACCCAGCCGCCGATGCCAACGGTGAGCGAGTGGTGTTCACCAGTGACGCGAGCGATCTGGTGCCCGGCGATGCCAATGGGGTCAGTGATCTGTTCCTGCGCGATCTGGCGCTGGACTTCACTGAGCGGTTGACGCTGGTCGAGCAGGCATCGGCACATCCGGCGCTGGATGCCGAGGGGATGCTGCTGGTCTATGACCAGACCAGGGAGGCTGGCCCGCGTCAGATCTTGGGTCAGGCTCTGGCCGATGGCGCGGCCGCCGAGGTGGTCGCGTTGAGCGCTGCCGGTGCCTGGACCGATGCGCATCATCCGGCGCTTAGCGCCGACGGGCGTTATCTCGCCTATCTGCGCCAGTTGGCGAATCGCGATGGGTCGCTCGTCTGTAGCGTCGAGATCCGTGACCTCGTCACCGATGTCAGCGCGTCTCAAACCTGTCCGGCCGCGCTCGCGGCGACCACCGACCCAGGACGCGCTATGTTCAGCCCGGACGCACATGATCTGTCCTGGTCGCTGTCTGGACAGACGTCACCGATCACGCTGGTGAATCCGCTCCAGCCGTTATCTTGCAATCGCGCCGGCCGTGCGCCGGCGCGAGCCCATTCCCCTGATCGTTCTCAGCTTCTGGCGCCAGCACAGGAGTCCCCAGATCTTGCCGATGCCGAGCGCGTGCTTGCGGCTGGAGGCGCCTACAAGGTCTGCTCGCTGGCCATCAAAGGGCTTGAACGTCGCCTCGATGGGCAGGGCGGCCTTCGCAAAACGAGAAGTGCCCGGGCAACAGGCGCTCCAGACTGTTCTTGAGATAATGCAGTCCTGAGCGCGGCAGCGACTTGGCATCGATCAGGACGATCTTCGAGGCCTGCTCGCCTTGGCTGAGCGACTGGTATGCGGTATCGCCCTCGGCTGAAAAGCGCGGACTGCTGCGATCGTCAGCCAGCGCTTTGGTGGCAACGGCCGGAGTGGGTGGAATGGGCGCTGCATTGTGTGCTTTGGTTGGAGTCCTTGGCCTGACGCTGGATGATCAAAACAAACTTTCGCGCTAGCTCGACCTCGGAGAGGCGCGTTGCCGGAGCCCGCCCACCCCGATACCCGGGACAACCAGAGAGCGCCTGAGGACATCAACCGTGTTCTGTAGTCCTGGATCGTTCGCCATCCGGAGCGCGCGACTGATCCCATCGAGGCCCCCGCGTGAAGCGATGTAGGCCAGGCCTTACGGATAACGGATAGGAAATCCAAGCCACCCTGAGCTAAAGTGGACCCTGAAAACCGGACAGTCATTTAAGTTATCAAACCGGTACAGAAGGGTTAGTCAAAATGGGTGAATCAAAGCGCAAGACGTACACGTCGTCGTTCAAAGCCAAGGTTGGTTTGGAGGCCATCCGTGGGGTGAAAACGGTCAACGAAATTGGCCAGGAGCACGGTGTCCACCCGGTGCAAGTCGGGCAATGGAAGAAGGAGATCCTGGAGCAGGCCGGCACGCTGTTCGAGAGCAAACGCGGGCGTCAGCCGGTGGATGCGCAGAGCGCGCCGGAGCGCCTGTACAGCGAGATCGGGCGTCTGAAGATGGAACTGGACTGGTTGAAAAAAACTATAGAGGCAAACCCAGCTTACCGCCGTGATCTAGACTTTGTATAGAGCGTAAGGATCTGGAAACGGGAGGTGCGTCATGGGCGGGAAGACACGACGAGCGCCGGCCACCGAGGAGCGTCGCCTGTATCCGGAACGGCACCAGTGTGCGGCCTGTGGTCAGCGGTTATCGATTGGCTATACGCATGGGCGGCAAGTGGCGACTCTGGAGAATCGGTGTCGTTTGAAGATTTCGATCGGTCGCTGCGAGAATCCGGCCTGTGAGCGGTATCATCGAGCGGTGCATCCGGCGGAAGAAGGGCGCGTGGCGTTGCCGCATTACGAATACGGACTGGATGTGCTGGCGTTCATTGGCGCGCAGTGCTATCAGGATCACGCCAGTGCGCCGCAGATTCATCGCGCGTTGCAGGCGCGGGCGGTGCAGATCAGTCGCCGCAATGTGCAATATCTGCTGGAGCGCTATGACGAGTTGGTCGCCCTGTCGGTGCGCCAGAGTCCGGAGCGCGTCGCCCGGCTCAATGCGCAGGGGCGATTGATCCTGGCCATCGATGGGTTGCAGCCGGATGTGGGTCACGAAATGTTGTGGGTGGTGCGCGAGGTGTTGTCACAGCAAGTGTTGGCCGCCCGTAGCCTGCTGTCCTCACGCCATCAGGAGCTGAGCGAAGTCTTGCGCGAAGCCATCGCGGGGGTGAGCGCACCGGTGGTGGGGATCGTCAGTGATGGTCAGCGCAGCCTGGTGCAGGCCATCGCCGAGGTGTTCCCCGGCGTGCCCCATCAGATCTGCCAGTATCATTACTTCAAGCAAGCCGCTGGTGCGGCCTGGGAGTCCGATCGTCACGCTAAAAAAGAGCTCAAGAAACGCGTACGCGGGATCCGCCCTCTGGAGCGGGCGGTGGCCGGGCGTGAGGATGAGCCTGCCCAGTTGGTTGAGGGCTATTGCACCGCCGTGCGTGGGGCCTTGACCGATGAGGGTCAGGCCCCGCTGGAACCGGGAGGCTTACGCCTGCACGAACGCCTGGAGGCCATCGACGCCAGCCTGCAACGGGCGGCGCAAAAAAGGGGGGCCTGAACACATTGCCGCGTCCCTTGCAGCGTCTGCACACGATCCTGGACAAGGCCTTGAGCGCCACGGCCGCCGCTGATGGCCATCTTTCAATGGATCCATCAGGCCGCCCAGATCCTGGACAATCCTCAGCACCTCTCCAGCGCCGGCGTCCAGGCCCTCTATCAGGGTCTGCTCGACCAACTCGCCGCCTGGATCGCCACCGACGACGGCCAGGCCTGTCGCTCCTGGGGGGAACGCTTTCTGAAGATCACCCGGAGCTATTGGTCGGGACTGTTCCACTGTTACGATGTCCCCGACTTACCGCGGACCAACAACGACCTGGAGCACTTCTTTGGCGCCTTGCGCCATCACGAGCGACGCATCACCGGACGCAAGGCCCTGGCCCCGAGTCTGCTCGTGCGCGGAGCCGTGCGCGTGATCGCCGCGCTGATCAGTTGGAATCGACCCTTGAGTGCGCTCGAACTCAGCCGGATCGATCTGACTGACTGGCCGGCGCAACGCCACCAACTTCAACAGCTACGTCAGGCGCGGGTGCTCCAGCGACGCTTCCGGCAGCACCCCGATCCCTACCTCGCCGCCTTGGAGGAACGCCTCGTCAAGCTCGATTTGCCTCCATAGAAAAAAAGTCCGGGGTGAGCCTGTGAGCGCCCGTCGCACGTGGATCGAGCCTGAGGGTGAGGTGGCGGTGAGTCGGCAATGCACCTTGGCCGGAATCGCGCGCTCGGGTGTGTATCGCGCTTCGAGCGAGGAGGGCGTCAGCGCGTTGGACCAGATCCTGTTGGCCTTGATTGACGCCGAATACACCCGTCACCCGTTTTACGGCAGTCGGCGCCTGGTGGTCTTTCTGAACGGGCAAGGCCATGGAGTGAACCGCAAGCGCGTGCAGCGCCTGATGAGGATTCTGGGATTGGCCGGCATGGCCCC
>NZ_WNKT01000083.1 GCF_009720725.1 Allochromatium palmeri | reverse complement strand
TGCCGACATTCGGACCACTCGGGTTGGTCAGGGTCAGGGTGTAGCGCAGGGTGCCGCCGCTGGCGAGCAGCGTATTGACGTCGGCCTGTTTGGTGAGCTGGAGCGCCGGCTCGCTGACCGTGGCGGTGTGCGTCACGGGGCTGAGCGTGCTCAAGCGACCGGCGGTGTCGCGGTAGCTCAGGCCGGCGCTGTTGTTCAGGACCGTGCCGGCCTGATTGGCGCCGACGTTGTCGACCTGCGCTTGCACGTCCAGGATGTAGTGTTCGCTGGTCGCTGGATTGCTATCGGAGTTGATGACGGTGCCCAGGAAGACGCTGAGCACCGGCCCCTGTTCGTCGGTCGCGGGGGTGATGGCGACCTCGCTGGCGTCGCTCAGGTCGGTGAAGGTACCGCTGGGGGTCGTGTTGATATCGCCCGGATTGCGCGAGGCGCTCAGGCCGGTGTTGAACACCCGTTGCAGACGGGCGCTGTTCGCGACATAGCGCAGACCCGTCGGCAGGCTGTCGGTGAGCGTGACCTCCCCGGTGGTGCCGGCCGGTACGGCGAACTGAAGCTGATAGGTGAGGATTTCGCCGATCTGCACGGCGGCGCTGGCATCGCCGTCCTGCGAGGTGGTGATCAGGGTCTTGCTCAGGGCTGATGGAGCCACCGTGCCGATCGGAGTCAGCGTGGGGTTGAGTTCATCGTCGGGATGGCCGTTGTCGTCGGAGAGGACGCCGTCGGTGTCGCCGCGGCGGGTGACCTTCGCCTGGTTGCTGGCGATCTGTCCGGCGGTGTCGGCGTTGACCGTCATCTTGAAGCTGACGGTGGCGATCTGGCCTGGATTGAGAGTGCCCAGATTGACCGCGATCGGATCCTGGGTTTCGACCACGCCCAGGCTGGTGATCAGGCTGTCGGCGACAGTGGTGAGCTGACTTGGCAGCGGCGTGTCGGTCAGGCGCACGTCGGTGGCCGCCTGGGCGCCGGTGTTGGTGACGGTGAGGGTGTATTGCAGGGTGTCGCCCGGATCGACCTGACCGAGGGTGCCGCCATCGACGACCAGCGACCAGCGTTTTTGCAGGTCGAGCGCCGGTGCGGCGCTGCCGGTGCCGATGGCGGTGATGGTAGTCGGCTGAGCGCCGTCGCTGGGGTCACCGTTGCTGTCGGTGGGGACGTCGCCAAGTCCAGTGGCCGTCGCGGTGCCTTGGTTGTTGAAGGTCTGGCTGTCGCCGGTCACGGACGTGATGGTGACATCGAAGGACAGGGTGTGACTGGCGCCGGGGGCCAGATCGGCGAGGCCCGTCCAGCTGACGGTTTGGTCATCGACGGTGACGCTGCCGCTGCTGGCGTCGCTGGTCCCCGTATAGCGCAAGCCGGTCGGGATGGTGTCGCTGAAGTCGAGGCCGGTCAGGAGACTGGCCCCGCGATTGCGCAAGACGATGGTGTAGCGCAGGGTGTCGCCGGCCGTGACGGTGTTGGAGCTGTCGGCATCGGTACGCCAGGTCACGGTCTTTTCGGCGTAGAGCGCACTGGTCAACGCCGGTTGGCCGCCGACCGGGAGGTCGGTCGGCTGGGCGCCATTGGTCGGGTTGGCGTCGCCGTCGGTGGGCGTCGGCACGGTTTGATCGGAATCGACCACGCCCTGGTTGCTGATCATGGTGCCGGCGGGGACGTCGCTGTCGAGGGCGACCCGGAAGGTGATGGTGGCCGTGGCACTCGCTTCACCGGCGGCGGCCAGTGTTCCGATCTGGAGTGTCATCACGCCCTCACTGAAACTCAGCCCGCCGCCGCTATCGGCAAGACGGCTGCCATTGAGGGTCGTGCTGTCAGCGACATAGGCCGTATTGGCCGGGATCGGGTCGGTGAAGACGACGTTGGTCGCCGCGACGCTACCGGTATTGGTCAACACCACGCGGTATTCGAGCGTCTCGCCGGCGTTGGCCGTATCGAGCGGTGCCGTATCGTCGACGAGCGTCACGTTTTTGAGTGCCGCGATGTACGTCGTCTCTGCGGGCGTGATCTGGGTCTTGTCACTGTCCTGGTAAGCGCGTTCGTCCTCGTTGGTTCCGGGGCGAGAGCTGTAGTCGAGCTGCGCGCTGTTCTCCAACGCCTGGCCGAATGTCGCGTCGCGATCGACAATGACCTCGAAGGTGATCGATGTCTGATCACTGGCAAGGGTGAGCGCGGCGATCTGGACGCTGAGCGTCTGGCCGTTCACCGTGACGGCGTGGCTAGCACTATCGGGTACATAGGTCAGGCCCGCCGGCAGTGTGTCGGTGATCACCAGATCATAAGCATCCGCACCGCTCTCGGCGGTGTGATCGATCAGGATCGTGAAGGTCGCCCGCTTGCCCGGCGGCACCTGCGCGCGACTGACGCGCTTGGTGAGCTCCAGCCGTGGCTCGACCAGGGTCAGTTCCAGAGGCTGGACGTTGTCAGCTGCGTCGTCGGCGTCATAGTCGAGTGTCTCGGTTCCTTGCGGTCCGGTGTAGCTGAGCGCAGCGTGGTTGCCGAGGACGGTATCCGCGACGTTGTTCTCGACATTCTCGACGATGACCGTGATATCGATCGTCATCACGTCGTCATCGTGCTGGCCATTGGCGGGATTGAGGACATCGCCCAGATCGAACGTCAGCGTTTGGTCGTTCTGGCTGGGATCGCCGGCGCGCTCAGTACGCATAGCGACATTACCCAGGCCGATGCTGGCACGCTCAAAGCGCACCCCCTCGGGCAGGGTGTCGGTGACGATGAGGTCTTGGATGGTCCCCTCGATGAGCTCGATCCGCAGCCGGTAGTTCACCGGCTCGCCGATGGTATAGGTCGTCTTGGTGACCACCGGGTGGAAGCGCTTGTCAAGCGCGATCGGGTTGGCGACCGTGACGATGGGCGCGACGGCGCTAGCGTTGTAATTGTCGAGATTGCCGTCGGTCTGCTCGCTACCCTCGTCCGAGCCGTCGCGCTCGTGCTCGCTCTGGCCCGATAGGCTGCTGAAGGTTGCGGTGATTCGGTTCTGGAGCGTTTGTTCTGGGATCACACTGTCGGACAGGGTTGCGCTGAAGGCCAGTGTGACGCTGGCTCCGACCGGGAGGTCGAAGGACTCGCTGTACCAGTCATCACCGTTGTTGGTCAGGCTCGGCGCATCGAGTCCGTCACTGGTGGCGGTGACACGCAAGTCATTGACCGCTTCGAGTCCGTCAGGCAGTGCGTCAGTGAGTACTACGTCGTAGGCGGTCGTGGTGCCGCTGTTGCCGACAACGACCTGGAAGTCGATCGTGTCCCCGGCGTCGAGGTTGGTCGTTGCGCTGGTGAGGGTCTTGGCGAGCGTTAAGACGGGTTCGCCGACGGTTAGGCGCTGGCTGTCGGTCAGGCGGTGCGTATCGCCACCCAGCGGATCGTCGAAGGCCAGGGTGGCGGTGTTGTTGAGTCCGTGGTTGTTTTGATTGGTGATCTGGTTGTCGACCCGCGCCTGGTACCTGAGGGTTAGGCCGGCCACGGCGTCGCTGGCGTTGGTGAGCGTGCCAAGCTCCAGCGATAGGGTTTCCAAGCCCGTTGAGGGCGTGTCGTCCCGGCGCGTGAAGTCGGTGGTCGCGCCTGTGGCACTCACATCGGAATCGAATGCCCGGTTTAGGCTGCCCGCAACATAGGTCAGTCCTGAATCGAGTTGGTCGCTGATCTGGCTGGTGGTGAGCACTCCGCCGGGTGGCAGATCGACTGAGAGCTGAAAGGTAACCGTCTCGCCGATGGCATAGCGTGTCTGGGCGTCGACGATGACCTTGGTGAAACTCACATCGCCGACGGTGACGACGGCGTCGTCCTGGATGGCGTAGTCATTGGCGTCGTTACCTGAACCGGTGCGCTCGCCCTTCAGAGTGCCGGCGTTGTCGGGTGCAGCCTCATCGGTGCCTCTGGCGCCGGGTAGACTGGTCCAGGTTGCCCGTGCCGTATTGGTGATCGCATCGACCTCAAGTCCGGCCGGGGCGGTGGCTTGGTAGACGATGGTCAGACGGGCATCGGGCGGCAGTGCCGCGACGGCGATGTCGAGCGTCGTGGCGGTGGAGTTGTTCGTGATATCCGTCTCGGTCAGGCCCCCACTCGGGGTCGTGCTGACCAGCGTCCAGCCGCTGTAGGTGTCCGGGAGCGTATCCAGCACCCGCAGGTCATAGGCCGTGGCCACGTTCCCGCCGTTGCTCGGATTGGTCAGCGTCACGGTGAAGGTCACCTCACCGCCGAACTGACCGACCCCACCGGGGGCGACGCGTTTTTCGATCTGGACCGCCGGTTCGACGACGGTCGCTGTGTACTCGACCGGTGTCAGACGACGTGGCTGGCTGAGGCCATCGAGGTAGTCCAGCGTGGCGCTGTTGGTCAGTGTATGGCCAGCCTGATTGTCGGCGATATTGGCCACGACCGCGTGGTATTCCAGGGTGTAGCGCTCGGCGTTGGCATCCGCATCGGAGTTGATGATGTCGCCAAGCGCCAGGCTCAGGGTCTGGCCGTTGAGCTCCAGGTCGCTGTCGTCTGCCAGATCGACGAAGTCGCCGCTGGCGGCGCGGTTAATGCCACCCGGATCGAGCTGGGCGTTGAGGCCGATGTCGAACGTGCGGGCCAGCCGCGCCGTGCCGGGCACATAGCTCAGCCCAGTCGGCAGGGTGTCGCTCAGGGTTGCCTGACGTAGGGTGCCAGCAGGAATGGCGACGGTGACACGGAAGGTTGCCACCTCGCCGATCATCAGGTTGGCGCCAAGGCTGTCGGACTCGGAGGTGACTAACAGGCTTTTGGTCAACCCGCCGGGCACGCCGCTGCCATTGTCGTCATCCACTGGCGTGAGTGTCGGATTCTTGCCGTCGCTGTCGGTGCCGTTGTCGTCGCTCGGCGTGTTGATACCCTCGTCAGCGGTCACTGTGGCCTGATTGGCGATCAGGGTGCCGCCTGTACCGGCATTCACCGTCACCTGGAAACCGACGGTCGCTACGGCACCGGCCTCAAGGGTGCCGAGGTTGACCTGGATCGGGTCGCCCGCACTGATCACCGCGCCCTGCGAGCTGGTGACGGAATCGGCCACGAGGCGGGTGTTGGAGGGGATGGTATCGTTCAGGCGCACATTGGTCGCTTGCGCCGAACCGGTGTTGCGCACGCTCATCCGATAGGCCAGAGCATCGCCCGGGTCAACTCGGCCGTCGCCATCGACATCGACGGCGAGGCTCCAGCGTTTCTCGACATCGAGCGCGGGCGTGCCCGTCTGGGCGTCGCTGACGGCGGTGATCGTGGTCGGCTGGCGACCGTCGCTGGGGTCGCCGTTGCTGTCGGAACCGACCGGATTGGTCTGATCCGAGTCAGCGATGGCCTGATTAGTGAATGTCTCGACGTCCGCTGTGCCCGTATTGTCCACGAGCGGATCGTCGATCGTGACCGCGAACGAGACGAACTCGAAGTCGCCGGCGGCCAGCTCAGGGAGCGTGATGTTCAGGCGGCGGTCATCGATAATTACCGTACCGCTCTGGATCTGGGCACTGCCGACGACATAGGTCAAGCCGCTCGGGAGGCTGTCGGTCACGCTGACAGTCGTCAATGCCTCATCCCCTCGGTTACTCAGCACCAGGGTGTAAGTCAGGGTGTCGCCAGGCGTCACTGCGCCGTCAGGCTCGGAGTCCTGTGACCAGGTGACGACCTTCTCGACATAGAGCGCATCGTCGAGTGACGGGGCGCCACCGACCGGGATGGTCGTAGGCTGGTCACCGTTGGCCTCATTGTCGTCAGCATCCGTCGGCTCGGGCACGGTTTGATCGGAATCGACCACGCCCTGGTTGCTGATCACGGTGCCGGCGGGGACGTCGCTGTTGAGGGCGACACGGAAGGTGATGGTGGCCGTGGCACTCGCTTCACCGGCGGCGGCCAGTGTTCCGATCTGGAGTGTCATCACGCCCTCGCTGAAACTCAGCCCGCCGCCGCTATCGGCAAGACGGCTGCCATTGAGGGTCGTGCTGTCAGCGACATAGGCCGTATT
>NZ_WNKT01000082.1 GCF_009720725.1 Allochromatium palmeri | reverse complement strand
CAGGAACCGTTCACGGCGGGTCTGGTACTTCGGCTTCGGGGCGCGTTTCTTGGGCATCGTCGTCAGGCTGAGGGCGGTGGAGAACACAGGGCACAAGGGTATCACTCAGACCCCTTCGCCAAAACGGAATTGTTCAGCGTTTCCCTAAAGCCATTCCAGCAATGCTATGCCGACCTCTGCGAGCAGGCCGGACTCGAGCGCGGGCAAGGTGCGCGCGAAATTTTAGAGCGCTACATCGAACACTGTAGGCAGTCTGACTATGATGAAAGTCTAGACGGGCTTGTTACCAACCCACTGCGGCGCATCATTCGGCGTAACGAAGCCGAGATCAGACAGCTTAAGAGTCGCCTTTCGGCACAAGCAGCGCAGAAATGACCGGCCTGCAGCAAGCCTTTTCACATACCGTGCAGATGCACAGCACTCGCCTCTTTCCAAAAGGCCAGGGTGCACAAGGCTATGCGCTTACCGGCATCGCCGCCCTCTGCGACTGGTGCGTCGTCACAGACCGGAATAAAAGTGGAACCTCCGCATGCATTCGTGGTGACCTCAATCGACAGCCGCGGACCGTCTTTCTGTCGATGCGTTCAGGTCTTCAGGCACTACATTACTTTCGTCAAGAAGTCCTGCCGCTCATCGAAAGCCCCTTTGTACTTCTCTCCGGTTCAGAGGATGTCACACTACCGAATCAATATGATCAGCGCTGGCCGCGCGCGACCGCTGAGCAGCGTCAGTGTTTCGATGAGATCATTGCCGATACCCGTGTCCTCCATTGGTTTGCCGAAAATCGGGATAGCGAGCATCCTAAGCTCTCGACCTTGCCGACGGGATACGTCTTCGAGCCCGGAGCCAGTGACCAGGTCAGTCTCCCTAAGATTGATCGACCACTGCAAGAGCGGCCATTACGAGTGCTCTGCGCGCATCGGGTGCGCGCGGGTCAGCAATGGGATCTGCGACGCCGAGTAACAGCGCGTTGTCTCAGTTCACTGCGTGAAGTTGCGACCGTGCATGAATTGGAGCTAACGCCCGCAGCATTTCAGCATGAGGTGCAGGCGCACTCCTTCGTGCTCTGCGTCGAAGGAGGTGGGCTCGACCCATCGCCAAAGGCTTGGCAGGCGATCGCCAATGGCAGTATTCCGATCGTGCGCGCATCTGTGTTAAGGGATGCCTACCAGCAGTTACCGGTCGCTTTCATCGATGACTGGGACTCAGACTGCCTCTCACTTGAACAACTAAGGGCGTGGCGAGATCAGCTCGCTCCTTGGTACGATCTGGGTGGGCCTCGTGCCCTGGTGAGGGAGCGCTTGTCGCTGCATTACTGGTGGAAGCAAATTGTATCCCGACTTCCCCGGCACGAGCGATCAGACATCGACACACCCTCCTTCCGGACTACTGCGCAAGATAATGTGTGCGTTGATCAACCATTCGATCTCAGTGTCAATCTGGAACCAGACTCGGAACCTACGCAGACCCCGGCGCTATTGGCCTGGGCACGGCTCATCACCGCCAACGATGATTGGGCCGCGTTCAAGGGTTGTCTGCCCGAAACCCTCGCCACGCAACCACGCCGCGCCGAGCTTGCCTTGCATGTAGCCTACGCCCATGCCTCTCTTGGCAGCATGGTCTACGCGCGCAATTGGCTCACTCATGCAGCAGACTGGTGTGACGACCGATCGGCGCTTGACCGAGCCTTTATCGGCGTTATCTGCTGCAAGAGCCCGAGGTTTCAGCACCAGCGTATCGAAAACGGCTGGGCAGCGCGCCTTTACGACATCTGGTCTCACACCCCTCGAAATATGCCAATTTCTCAAAGTCCTAACACCACGCCGAGCCCCCCTGTAAAGACGTTCTCAGCAACTATCCCGATGCGGGTTGACTTCCTGATCGCAGGCACCCAAAAAGGCGGAACACGCACCCTGGGTACCTACCTGCGACTACACCCCGGTATCCGCATGCCGCAGCGCAAAGAAGTCCACTTTTTCGACCACGAAAATCACTTCACCGGACGAAAAACTCCGAATTACGAAGCCTACCACCGGTACTTTCACGATACGGAAGCAAGCGCACTGCACGGCGAGGGCACACCAATCTACATGTACTGGCGACCGGCCGCGCAGCGCATCCATGCCTACAACCCCGAGATCAAGCTGATCTTGCTCCTGAGGAATCCGATCACACGGGCCTATTCACACTGGAACATGGAATACCGCCGCAACGCCGATAAGATCCCGTTTCTGGATGCCCTGCTGACCGAACAGGAGCGTTGCTGCACTGCGGCCCCGTTGCAACATCGTGTATTTTCTTACCTCGATCGCGGACGTTATACGGAACAACTCGAGCGTCTGTTCGCGTATTTTCCCAGACAGCAGATCCACATTATCAAGAGTGAGTATCTTTGGTCGCAGCCTCAGGAAGCACTCGATGGCATCTGTGAGTTCCTCGGTGTTCCGCCCCTGCCGCTGATCGATGACCTGCATGTATTCGCAGGCGAGTACTCCGCACCGATGCCCCTCGAGGCCAGAGAATTCCTCACCCACTACTTCGAGCCCGAAATCCTGGCCTTGGAAAAACTGATCGGATGGGATTGCAGCGACTGGTTGCCCCGCTGAAAACGCGGCATGGCCCCGAGCGTAATCATGCGGCCACCAATAACGGATGCAGCCGCAGCAGTCTGGGCGTCAGTTCAGCCCGGCGCGCGACCCGTTAATGCAGTCACTTTGGCAAGACTCCGAAACCCAGACCGTTCGGCTAATTGGTCGAATCAGACATAACCAAAATAGGATAAGCCGGCATACCCAACCCTCGATACAAAAGCCAATTCTTCAGGCGACTGGCATCTCCAAACTTCTTGTTTCGGTGGATTCGACAATCGGGCAATGATCATCTCTAAATCCGTCTGATTGACGTCGAGGAACTTCGCCAGCGGCGACAAGACCAGCGGATCCCCACACACTAAGTCCTCGTAACGCATCCAGCAGTACCTTCGACCAATGACACTTTGGCCAAAGCGTGCAACACCTAGATTGGCCTTCTGCCAAAAATCGATCGCACAGACAGGCGAATATACCGGTGGATCAAAGTTCTCTAGCATGATGCGACCATGCTTTAGCAATTGAGCCTGATTATTCGAGTAGGCCATATACCGACCGTCTCGCACTAAATGGATGAATCGCATCTCTGGCAAGACACAGTGGATCAACGGCAACAGCAACATGCTACGCGGATTCTTCCATCCCCAAGTCTGACACTGAGCATCCGGCACACATGAAGCGAAACGGTCGACAAGCTGCCGGAACTCTTTTTGAATCAAATAATTACCTTGGAAATCGGAAGGATCGGCGAGATAGGTATTCAGATGGTGCCCATAAAACGCGGCAAAGCTCTTTTCATCCAGCGATTCATTGAGGTTCGAGCCCATAAAATACCCAGCTTCCTGGAGTACCCGGACCAGAAAACGCGTGCCTGAACCTCCGCTTGCGCCAATCAACAACGGCCCGTTTCCATCGCGTATCGCCAAAGCACCACCCTTTCCAGGAACGACCAAAATGTTTCCCCAATTAGGCCCTAAAAGCGAGGAAGGTAGTCTGAGCCGCGACAAACGGAAAAAACGAGTGCCCGACTACAAGGCGGCAGCGAGTCCTAGTCGGGCGGTTACTCATTCGCCGTGCGCTTGAGGCACTGACCGAGATCCAGTCATAGATACAGCCGTCAATGATCTTGTTGGCGTCGTCGTTTCCATAGATCACGTTGGCAATCATAGTGTGTCCCGGCGGCGAGGCAATGACGAGAGTGGTGAGGCAGATCGGATGGCATCGCCACGAAACGCGCACGAATGCGGGCACTAGCGGGCACACTGCAGGCTAGTCTCCTGATCGCTCGAGTGGTTGTCAACCAAGACCTGCGCAGTCCAATGGCGTCAGAGCGGTCATGATCGGGGCAGCAGGCGCCCACTTGCAGGCCAATGCGCACCAGATCATCGCGAGCGCAGGAACGCAGCGCGTGGACAGGCGGGTGGCGCAATCGGTGGCTGAGCACCAATATGTCGGCTGGCCAAATAGGCGTGATGGAGAGGCGCAGCAGTGAGAGGGAGTTGTGTTCGCTTCCCCAGCGAATGAGCAAGCGCTTAAGGTCACAAACACCATTGGGCGGGTCGGGGCGATCATGGCCGCCCTACCCCGGCTCATGGTCTACACCGAATCATTGGCGCACCTGCCATCAGCCCCGTCACGACTGGCGCGACGCTCAAGCATCCATCAACAAGGGATGCCGCCGTAGCAGTTTAGGCGTCAGCTCGGCCCGGCGCGCGGCCAGCTCGAGATACCAGTCATAGCGCGTCTGGACATGCTGCTCGAGCAGGCGGTGCGCGCGCACCCAACGATAGGCGTTGTTGACGATGGAGCCCCGCAGCTCGGGCATCAGCAGGACGCGCGTGAGCTGTGCCGTCAGTTCCTCGGGTGTCTTGAACAGCAAGCCGGTGCGCTCCGGCTGAATGGTCTGGGCGTAGACGGTCGGGCTGGCCAAGGCCAGCGTGCCGCAGGCGGCGCACTCGAGGAATTTGAGGTCGGACTTGTACTGGTTGAAGCGTGAGTCCTGCAAGGGCAGCAAGGCGATGTGCGCCTCGCGCAGGGCACTGAGGTAGACGGGATAGTCGCACATCGGTGTAAAGCGCTTGTGCGAGGTTTCGAGCGCCTCGTAGAAGGCGCGGTCATAGATGACCTGAAACTCGACCTGGTCGGGAAAGGTTCCCAGCACGGCATTCAACGCCGGCATCAGCTCACGCCAGTCGTCCTGGCGATTCAGTGCGCCAAAGACGATCCGCAGCCGCTCGGAGGGCGCTCTGTCGGGCAGCGGCGGGACTTCGAGCATCTGATTGGCAAAGACCCGCACCTCGGGATTGAAGGGGCGGAAGTACGCGGCCAGTGCCTCCGTGGAGGTCTGGATGGCATGCACGCCCTTGAAGGTGAGGTAGTCGTTATCCCCGTGTTGCGGCCAGCGTTCGGGGTAGTCGTCATACTCGAGGACGATGACATAGCCCGCCTTCAACAGCGTCTTGATCTTGCGCACGCTGTCATCGCCCCGCGCCATGATGGGGCGCTGCCAAATGAAGAGCTTGGCGTCCCAATCGGTGCGCCAATCCAGCTCGATCGAGCGCCCGCCGCCGCGGATCTCAACACCGGGGATCTGCGCCAGGCGTTGATGGGGCTCATGGATGCGCTTGTCGTTGACGGCCGCGACCGGGCGCAGGCACAGGCTTTGGATCAAGACGCGCTTCATGTCATACCGCCCATGCTGCCACCACTGAGAGCCTGCGGAAATCGCTGAAGAGCGGCGCTCGGCGTCATCCACGCTTTCCTCGGGGCCGATACAAAAAACCCCCGGTCATGCCGGGGGGTGTTATGCAAAAGGCTGCGGCCCGTCCCTGGACCTTGGGACAGACCTTAGGTGATGCTGGAGTAGCCGATATCTCCGGCGTCGATGTCGCCCAGGTTCACCGCCAGGTCGGCCGTACCGTCGTTGTTCTGATCCCAGAACAGGTAGTCGTCATTCCCCGCGCTGTTGTCGACGAACAGGTAGACGTCATCCGCGATCCCGCTGCTGGTGTCGGCAAAGTGCGTGTTGGCCTGTCCCAGTGCGCTCGCGTAGTCGTTCGCGCCGGTGCCGGCGGTCTCGGCGTAGTTGAAGGCCGTACCGGAGGTGGCGGTGTCGATTTTGTCCGTCCCGACCCCCCAGTCCATGATCCGGTCCACCGTGGCCCCGCTGGAGTCGGCCGGGGAGTCGCCGACCTCGAAGTAGAAGAAGTCGTCTCCGGTCCCGCCCCAAAGCTCATCGGTGCCCGTACCGCCTTCGATGAAGTCAATCCCTTCGTTACCGAAGAGCGTATCGGCGCCGGCGCCGCCGGAGAGGCTGTCGTTGCCTTGCTCGCCGTAGGCGAGATCGTCTCCGTTACCGCCGCCGAGGATGTCGCCCTCGGTGTCGCTGGTGCCGTCGCCCGTGCCGCCGTAGAGGGTGTCGGCACCGGCGCCGCCTTCGACACTGTCAGAGCCGAGACCGCCGTAGAGCAGGTCGTTGCCCGTGCCGCCGTCAACGATGTCGACGCCCGCCTCGCCGCGCACGAGGTCGTCGCCGTCGCCGCCACCGACGTAAAGGTCGTTGCCGTCACCACCGAGCACGGTGTCGGCGCCGGTGCCGCCGTCGAGGCTGTCGGCACCGTCCTTGCCGTCCAGGATGTCGCCGCCGTCGCCGCCTTCAAGGGTGTCGTTGCCCAGGCCGCCGCGCACGTCGTCGTTGCCGGCGTCACCGACAACACGGTCGTCGCCTGCCCCGCCAAGGACGAGGTCGTTACCTGCCCCACCAAAGACGCTGTCAGCGCCATCGTTGCCTCTCACGGTGTCGTCGCCGTCGCCGCCATCGAGGCTGTCGTCGCCGTCGCCGCCATCAAGGCTGTCGGCACCGTCCTTGCCGTCCAGGATGTCGCCGCCGTCGCCGCCTTCAAGGGTGTCGTTGCCCAGGCCGCC
>NZ_WNKT01000081.1 GCF_009720725.1 Allochromatium palmeri | reverse complement strand
TGCTGGAGAACCAGGCAAAAAAGTCGTTGCCAATCTGCGTGACATAGCCATTGCGCCCCTGGTGGCGTGCCCCTGAGTCATCGACCGTGATGAAGGAACTGACCTCCAGACCAACCTCCAGCAGCTGATCCTTTTCGGCAAAGAAGGGTTCGTTGTGTCCGCTGAGCAGGGCGTCGATCTGCCCGACCGACAGGTCGATGCCCCATTCGAGGAGTTGCTCGCGCAACAACGGTTGGGTGACGTGACAGTGATGGTGCTGGTAGAGCACATAGGCCCGCAGGCGCGGGCCGAAGTGCCCACCTTGCAAGGTCGCTGGCAGCTCCCCGCGCAACCACTCCCCGTCCGGGGTCTGCCACACCTCCAGGCGATAGCGGGTGTTGTGCGCCTCGATCTTCAGGTCTTGGACCACGAAGTCGCGATAGCCCTTGAAGCGTGAGCCAGGCGGTGGCTCCTCGGTGGGGGGAATTACGCACTCCTCATGAATCGGCACGTCTGGCGTCTTGCTCCGCTTGCTCGAGCCGGCCCGCTTGCCCGTCGACTCGCCCGTGCCTGGCTTCTTCTTGTCTGGATCGCTCTGATCCTCCATCCCGCTCGGCTTGAAGGTCGGCTTGCCCTTCTCGCCCTTGAGCACCGCAATCTCATCGCGCAACTGCTGGATGGTTTCCGCTTGCCGCTGGGTCGTCTCGGCCAGCGTTTCGATCAGCGCCACCAACTGCTCGATCAGCGGGGTGCGTTCCGCGTCGGCGATGTCAGGGAGTTCGATCAGGCTGGGCATGACGGCTGGACGAGTCGCGGGAAACGATGAGGTACTTTAACGGATATCTTCAGCCAAGGCTGCCATGACTTATTGAGAAGTTACCCGAATTTCCGACCAGCGCATCGAGATCGCCGTCGCCGTCGAGGTCGGCCAAGGTCGGGGCGGCACTTTGGCCCACATCGCTCAGGCCGAAGGGGTTGATCTGGGCCGTGGCAAAGGCGGCGCTGGTGGCGCTGCCGGTGTTCTCGAAGTACAGGGTTTGGCCATACCATTCACCGATGAGCGCATCGAGATCGCCGTCGCCGTCGAGGTCGGCGAAGGTCGGCTTGGCCAGGGAACCCACATTGCTCAGGCCGAAGGGATTGGCCTGGGCCGTAGCGAAGGCGGCGCTGCTGGCGCTGCCGGTATTCTCGAAGTAGAGGGTGTTGCCGTCGGAATTACCGATGAGCGCATCGAGATCGCCGTCGGCGTCGAGGTCGGCCAAGGTCGGGGCGGCACTGAAGCCCACATCGCTCAGGCCGAAGGGATTGGTCTGGGCCGTGGCGAAGGCGGCGCTGCTGGCGCTGCCGGTGTTCTCGAAGTACAGGGTGTTGCCATACCCTTCACCGATGAGCGCATCGAGATCGCCGTCGCCGTCGAGGTCGGCGAAGGTCGGGACGACATATTGACCCACATCGCTCAGGCCGAAGGGATTGGTCTGGGCCGTGGCAAAGGCGGCGCTGCTGGCGCTGCCGGTGTTCTCGAAGTACAGGGTGTTGCCACCGTAATTACCGATCAGCGCATCGAGATCGCCGTCGCCGTCGAGGTCGGCGAAGGTCGGGGTGGCACTTTAGAGAAGCCCACATCGCTCAGGCCGAAGGGGTTGGTCAGCGCGGCTTGGAAATTTGGCGTCGACATCGTGGCATTCTCCGGTTCAAGCGAATTTGGATGAGGCGGTGTGGCGCGCGGGCCAGGGCAAGGGCTGGCCGAGTTCGCGCTGCAGTTCATGCATCAAGCGTTTGGCAATGCCTCGCCCGCGCTGGGCCAGCAGGACGAAGAGTGAAATCAGCTCCACCTGTGGCGGACCGGCCCCATCGCCCCAGCGCTCGGCGATGGCGAACCCGATCATCTCGCCGTTGATCGCCGCCGAGAGTCCGAACAATTCGCCACGCGGGGGCTGGTTGGCCCAGCGCGGGCTCAGGCGTGGCCAGGTCAGGGGGTCGTAAGGCCGCAGGTTGTCGGGAGTGAGGTGATAGACGCGCTGATAGTGGATCGGCCCGTCGCGGGCGGCGGCGCGTGGTAGCCCGGCGACCGGGGCGCGCGCACCGTGGGCGGGACGCTTGACGGTGGGTTTGGTGATCATCAGTCCGGGATGACCGGGGAAGGTCACCAGTCGTTCGATGTCGTCTTCTTGCAGGCCGAGGGCGCGCGGCTGGCGGCAGCCCGGAAGGCTGACAACATCGAACAGTTCTTCGATCAGGCTGTTGAAACGCAGCCAGTGAACGACCGTGCCACTGTCGAGGGCGATGATCGCCAGGCCGCATTGCGCGCGTTGGCCATCGGCGGCAAGGCGTTGCTCCAGCGCCAGGCCGCCAAAGCTGGCGGCGCGCAGTTGCGAGAGACCGACGATGGCGTAGTCGCCCTGAAAGGCCAGCCCGCGCACGAAGCCGGGGCTGTAGGCGACCGGCTCGAAGCGCTCGCCATCCAGCCAGCCCAGTTCGCCGCTGCCGGAGTTGAGCAGCCACAGCCGGTCCCGGTACCAGCGCGGCGAGTGCGGCATTGACAGCCCGGTGGCGGCGATGCTGTTGCTCGGCAGGTGCAGCACCACCCCGCCCTCCTGACGCTGATGACGCCAGCCGGCGGGGCTGTCGGTCTGACTACAGGCGGTCATCCAGGTCGGTTCACCGGCTTGCAGCGCCAGGCCGTTGAGATGGCAACGATCCTCGGCCACTAGCTTTTTGATGAAGGGCGGCTGCCAGATCGGGCGGAAGCTGAAGTCGGGGTCGAGGGTGGCCAGGCAACTGAAGTCGGTATTGACGAACAACAACCGGCCTTGGCCATCGAGGGCGACATCGTGGACATTGAGATCGCCGGTGATCCAGCTTTGCGCAGGCACATAGAGGCGGTCGCCGCCCTCGTGTTGATGGCCCGGCGGCAGCCGGTTGGTCAGTTGCCAGAGCTGGTAACGGCAGGCCATGAGCAGGGCATCGCGCTCGGGCAACCAGCACAGGCCCATCGGCTTGTCGAACAGCCGCTCGTGCAGGGCCAGTCGGCCCGGTTCCTGTGCGCGCCCGATGAAGAACAGCCGATTGGTCTGATAGGTGGTCAGCGCCAGGCTGATGTCCTGCTCGGCGAGCCACTGCCACAGACCCTCGGAGGCCTGGATGTCGAGTTGAGGGTTAGTCATGCGGAGTCTCTCGGATGGCGCTGGCAAGGGCGTCGCCCAGGGCCTGAGCGACTTGTTGCAGCACCGTCGCCCAGTCATCCCGTAGCGGTTGACGGAAGACACGCAGGCTCGGGTACCAAGGACTGTCGTGGCGTTCGAGGAGCCAGCGCCAGTCGGGATGGAACGGCAGCAGTACCCAGGTCGGCTTGCCCATGGCCCCGGCCAAGTGCGCCACTGCGGTGTCGACGCTGATGACCAGATCCATGTGCGCGATCAGGGCGGCGGTGTGGCTGAAGTCGCGCAGTTGTTCGCCAAAATGCCGTAGCTCCTCGTGCTCAGCTAGCACCGCCTTATCCTCGGGGCGGACGTCTCGCTGCAAGCTGAAGAATTCGCCATCGGGTATCAGCAGGCTCGCGAGCTGCGCGAGCGGGATGGAACGTTCCTGATCGTGGCGATGGGACGGATTGCCCGACCAGGACAGCCCAATTCGGGGATGGGTGCGAGCGCCCAGGATCTCGCGCCACTGGCGTAGCCGACTGGGATGGGGATGCAGATAGGGGCTATCGGTGGGGATGCTCTCCATGGTGGTGCCAAAGGCGAGCGGCAACGTCAGCAGTGGCGCCTGGTAATCGAATGTGGCGGTGCTGTCCTGTTCGCCACGGATCAGGATCTCAGCTACACCGGGCAGGCGCGTGAATAAGGGCGCCACCGCCGGATAGACTTCGAGCAGCACCCGCGCGCCACGGGCGGCGACCATCGGGACATAACGGCTGAACTGGATGGTGTCGCCAATACCCTGTTCAGCGTGGAGCAGGATGGTCTTGCCGGCGAGCGACTCCGATCCGGTCCACAAGGGTCGCTCGGCATAGTGCTGAGGGCCGGCGCCGGTGCGCCGCCAGCGCCACTCGTAATGGCGCCAGCCCGCTGCATAGTCACCGAGCAGTAGACAATTGAGCGCTGTGTTCCAGTGGGCATCGGCATAGTCGGGCTGAAGCTCGATGGCCCGGAGATTGTCGCGCAGACCCTCTTGGCAGCGGTTGAGTCGGCTGTAGGCAAGCCCTCGGTTGTAGTAGGCCACCGCAGAATTTGTATCAAGCTCAATGGCTGCTGCGGCGCTCAGGCGCGCGAGTTGATAGTGTTTGATCTCGAACAGGGTGACAGCCTGATAGACATAGGCCTGCACCAACTCGGGCGCCAGTTCCAGCGCCTGCTCATAGGCGGTCAGCGCATCGTGGTGGCGCTGAAGCTGGGTCAGCACCCGGCCGATCTCCAGATGCGCTTCGCTGGCCGTGGGCCGCAAACCGGAGGGCGGTGCGCAACGCCGCCAGGGCCGCGTCCCAGTCTTCCTGGCTCGCCAGCGCCTTGCCGAGGTTGAAGTGCGCAAGGAACAGATCGGGTTGCAGCTCGATCGCCCGCCGATAACAGGCCAGCGCCTGCTCATGCCCGCCCTTCAGTTGCCACAGACTGCCGAGGTTGCAGTGGAGAATAGCCCGCTCAGGGGCGATCTCCACGGCGTGCTGACCGGCCGACAAGGCTCCGTCAAGGTCGCCGGTTGCCTGGAGTGCTGTCGCCAGGTTGTTGTGGGCGGGCACGTGATCGGGCTGGCGCGCGATGGCCTCCCGGAAACAGGCGATGGCCGTCGTCAGATCGCCGCGTTGACGGGCTTGGCGGCCGGCGGTAAAGGGATCGGCAATCGTTTTCTTCAACTGATCAACGGGTATCGAATGAGAAATATTTGCGCTACCCCGATCCACCAAGGCTTGAGCATCGGGCAGACGTGCGTCGATCGCGAACAGCGTGGACTCGGGAGATGAGAGGGGCACGGATCGCCTCCAATGACGAATTTTTGTCCAAAGTTCAGTAATTTGTGAGCAATGGATTAAGACCCTGAGTATATCCGCTATCCCTTTCCAAACAAGAGCGGCCACGGCGGATTCGAGAAGCATTTTCTGGCGCTGGGAATGGCGATCTTCCGCGGTGAGCATCACTTCACGCCGCCGCAACCCGGAAGACTGATCCCGCTGTTGCGCGCTCGGCTGCGCTTCGACGAGCCGAGCTTCATGGTGCAAAGCGTGCGAGGCGGGCGCATCCTGCACCGGGAGCAGATTCCGTCGCTGGAGCATCTGTGTTTTCCCGGACTCGATATCTACCGTCAGGCGGAGGCCGTCGACCTGGAGCCTGTGCTTGATGCTGGCCGGGATTCGTCGCTGGTGAGTCTGTCGATCGGGCACAACCTGCTCGGGCAGCTGATCGGCGATGGGCAGAGCGTGCAGTTGCTCCAGACCCTGGGGATCGCCGCCAGCCCCAGCATTCAGTTAGTGAAGACGCCCTTGTCGGTCTCCAACCTGCTGCATCAGGCATTCACGCGGCATTTGACGGGGCCGATGCGAAAGCTCCATTCCCAAGCCAAGTGCCTGGAGTATCTCGCCGGACTGTGTCATGCCTTCGTCCATCCGCCCAGCACCGTGCCTGACCGCAAGGCGATTGATCGGGCCGAATAGGTCCGCGACTATCTGCTGGAGCTGCCCGGCAAGGTTCCAACACTGGATGTGCTGGCCCAGCATTTTGGCCGCTCCGCCCAGACCTTGAACCGGGAGTTCAAGGAGCGGTTCGGCCTGCCGATCGCCGCCTATGTCAGCGCGCAACGACTGCAAGAAGCCCATGCCGCCATCGCCAATACGGCCACTCCGCTGAAAGTCATCGCCGCGAATCTGGGCTATTCGCATGTCAATCACTTCAGCAATGCCTTTCGGCGTCAGTTCGGCTACTCGCCTGGGGCATTGCGCAAGGGATCGCTCAAGGGGACGGATGACAGCGAGTGAACACGCTGATTGATAGGGTTTGGCCGCGTCGCTATGGGCTGTCTGGCACCGAGCCGGTCGGGACGAGGCCGATGGCGATCAGCGCCAGTGCGAGCAGCGTGGTGTGAATGGTGATCTGGTTTGTCACGAATGAGCGACGGTGCCGTGTTCTCCTGATGTTTTCTCATCGCCAGCGTCTTGCCCGCCAACCACGCGCCACACCAGCCGCTCCACCCCCAAGGCGACCTTGGCTAACGAGCATGCCGGGGTGGCGGCACCCCGGAAAATGAAAGATGCTGCGCGGGAGACCACGCTGCGAGGTCGGTCAAGTGTTTGGCGACTCGATCCTGATAGCTAACGTGACCCGCCGCCGTTGCTCCGAACCCCGGAATGCATCGCCACAGAGCGCACGGTAAAGAGGTCCAAGCGCAACGCGCTTGAGAGGGATGTCAGTGGCGGCCAGCGTGGTCTCCCTGTCGCCAGTGTAGCCTGTGGGAGAACGGCATGGAACTGACCCCGATTTACCGTCGCGTTGTGGCCTTAGCCCGGATGTTTCATAAACCTGTGACCAGCCCCAGAAATCGACGGTTGTAGTCGGATTCAATGGCGATTCTGCC
>NZ_WNKT01000080.1 GCF_009720725.1 Allochromatium palmeri | reverse complement strand
CAGATCCTCTCAGCGTAGCCAGGACGGCGGTGTCGCGCCAACGTCTTTCAGTCACGTCAAAAAGTCGAACATCGCGTTAAACTCATATGTTTGATCAAGGACGAAGGCGCTTTCGATCAGGCGGGTCAATCCCAATTCACGGATCAGGTAAAACGCGCTCTCGTCGATGATGGCAAAGTCGGCCCGGTCATTCGCCACGGCGTTGAGCACCTCGGTGAAGGTTTCGAACCGCACCGCCTCGATGTCCCGGCTGATTGCTTGCCGCAAACGCTCGAACCCCAGGTTGCCTTTTTGTTCAGCGGCTCGCCGACCGGCCAGATCCTCGACGCCATGAATCCCCAAGGGATTGCCGTGCTTGACGAACACCAGGATGGAGGCGCTGATATAGGGCCGCGAGGCGTCGAAAGAGCGCTGACGATTCTCGAAATTGATCGCGGTCGCCAGACCATCGACTTCACGGTCAAACGCGAGCCGTTGCATTTCCTCCCAGAGGCCCACGCGGAAACGGATCCTCAAGCCGGTGCGCTCGCTGATCAGCCGCGCCAACTCGACATCGTGCCCGCTGATCCGGCCATCCGCGTCCTGGATCACAAAGGGTTCGAAGCTGGTCCCGCTGGCCAGCACCACCTCCGGATGTTGCTCGATGAAACGCTGCTCGGCCGGCGTCAGCTCCAGCAAACCAACCGTGGCTGTTTCCGGACCCAGATCGGCGGCTGCAACCTGACCGGCCCCCAGCCAGAGACAAAGCACGAGAAAGCGGTTGAGAAGCCGTGCACTCGACCAAACCGCAGCGCGATTTTTCATAAACTGTAACAGCCGTCGAATTGCGAGCCGGATTGTTTTCGATCAACGGATGGGAAGGCTACAGGACGTATCTGTTGCGTCCGCCGGCCTTGGCGCGATAGAGCCGGGTGTCGGCTTCGGTGAAGACCTGGTCGACGGTCACGGGGGCTTCATCCGGCGAAATCAGCCGCAGACCGAGCGAGATGGTGATGCAGGGCGAGACCGGGCTATGGCCGTGCGGCAGTTCGAGTGCTTCGACGGCCGCCACCAGTCCGGCGGCCGCCGCCTCGGCTTCGTCGGGCCGGCGCACGGTGAGCAGGACGGCGAACTCCTCCCCGCCGATGCGGAAGACGTAATCACGCCCGCGCCTGTAGCGCTCGTTCAGGAGCCGCCCGATCCGCTTCAGCACCTCATCCCCGGCGGCATGGCCATGGTTGTCGTTGTAGGCCTTGAAGTGATCGACGTCGAAGATGGCGAAGGCCAGCCTTTGGCCGTCCTCTCGGGCGCGACCCAGCTCACGCTCCAGCACGCTGTTGAAATGACGGCGATTGTAGAGACCGGTGAGCGCATCCGTGATGCTCAGTTCCTCCACCGCCTTCTTGTCCGTGATGTCCTGCCGGATGCTGGTGAAGCCCAGCACCAGGGATTCGTCGACCAGATCCGGCGAGACGATCTCGTGCACCCAGTAATCCCGTCCGTCCTTGCTCTGATGGCGAATCTCGCCCTGCCAGGTCTCGCCCCGTTCGAGGGTCGTCATGATCTCGCGGATGCGTGATTCGCTCAGATTGAAATAGAGGGTCTGCCAGTAGTTACGGCCGATGAGTTCCTGCCGTTCGAAGCCGCTCTTGCGGCAGAAGGCCTCGGAGACATAGACGATGGCGCCGGCCTTGTCGATACGACAGATCAGCACATGCTGGTCGATGATGTCCAGATACTGGTTGCTGGTTCGGTTGGCCTCGGCCAGTTCGGCGTTGGCGGCCCGTAGCTCGGCGGTGCGTTCCTCGACCTTGCGCTCCAGCCCTTCGTTGAGTTCCTTGAGTTCGGCGTTCTGGCGCTGGATGGTGGCGTCCTGGACATAGCTCTCCAGCGCCCCTTGCAGGGTGAGAATGAGATCGTCGCGGTCCCAGGGTTTGGCGATATAGCGATAGAGATTGGCCCGATTGATGGCCTTGGTGACACCGTCCAGGCTGCTCTGGCCAGTCAGCATCACGGTGCGGGCCTTGGGGGCGATGGCATGGATGGCGGCCAGCACCTCATCACCCTTGCGTCCGGGCATGATGTAATCGCAGACCACCACCGGGATCTCCAGGCCCTCGGCAAGCAGCTCGCGGGCCAGTTCTTCAGCCTCCGCATTGTCCTGGACCAGCTCCAGCTCGACCCCTGGAAAGCAGCCGGACAGCTCCATGGAGAGACTGTCGAGGATGGTTTCCTCATCGTCAATACAGAGGATTACATAGTTTGCATTCATTCCGTGTTTGTGACCGGTAGCCAAATCTCGACGCTGGTCCCAACGCCCACTGTCGATTCGAGCCGGATCTCGCCCTGATGCTTGTCGACGATCCGGCGCACGATATCGAGTCCCAGACCACTGCCCTCCCCCGCCGGTTTGGTGGTGAAGAAGGGTTGGAAGATCCGATCTCGGATCGCCTCCGGGATGCCGCCACCGGTGTCGGTGATGCGGACCCTGGCCCAGTCGGCGTCCTGTTGCAGACCGATCTCCAATCGCCCTTTGTAGTCCATGGCCTGCAGCGCATTATGGACCAGATTCATCCAGACCTGCCCCAGTTCGTCTGCATAGGCTGGAATGGGCGGCCCCTCGGGCAGATCGGTCTGAAGATCGATGGTCTGCTTCATCTGGTTCTGATAAAGGGTTAGAACTGTTTCGATGCTTTCGCGCAGATGGGTGGGACTCTTGACGCCGGTGTGGTCGTAGCGGGCAAAACTCTTGAGGGCAAAGACCACCTTGCGCGCCTTGTCGGCGGCGGTACGGATGTTCTGACAGGCGCGATGAATATGGCTGCCCTGACGCAGATGCTCAAGGATTTCGGTGGCTTTTTCGTCTTCCAGCAGCGGGACGAAGCGCTCGATGTCCAGCGGCGGCAGTTGCGACAGCAGTTCAGCCACCTGGCGCGGCTGGGGTACGGCCCGTCCGGCCAGCCGTTGTTCGTAGTCCTTCTTGAGATCGCGTTTTTCCTTGAGACTGAGGCTGGAACCGGCGGCGGCCAGGGTCAGGAGTTCGAGGAACTGTTCACGCCGGACCGGAGATAACGCGGCAAAGAGGGTCAGGAACCGGTCCTGCTCCTGATAGGCGTTGGCCAGGGTTTCAATCGATGAGGCAATCGATCCCAGCGGCGTATTGATCTCGTGCGCCACCCCGGCGATGAGCTGCCCCAGGGCCACCAGCTTTTCGGTCTCCACCAACTGGGATTGGGTCTTTTGCAGCGTGTCCAGGGTCGCGGCCAACTCGACATTGCTGTGCTGCAACTCGCGATTGGCCTCGGCCAGCTCGGCGGTACGCTGCGCGACCCGCGCCTCCAGTTCGGTCTGATGGACGCGCACGCTGGCGATGAGCTGATTGAAGGCCGCGACCAGGGCGGCGATCTCGTGGCGCGCGGGCACCTGGAGGGGCTCGGGCAGGGCCTCGTGCTCCAGTCGGGTCACGGACTGGGCCAGCTGCACGATGGGACGCGAGACCAATCGGTTGGCCAGCCAGACTCCAAAGAGCACCAGACCAATGGAGGCCAGCATGACCGCCTGTGAGATGCTGGCGAAACGCTGGATCGGAGCCTGGAACTCAGCCGTGTCGATCTTGACCAGCAATCCCCAGTTCAGCGACGGCAGATAGCGCCAGACCCCAAGGCTGTCCTGACCACGATAGTCGACGAAGCGCCCTGAGCCGGCCTGACCCTGCATGGCGGCCTGGAGCGGCACGAAGGCGGTTGGATCCAGTGTGCGCTCGGGCAGATTTGGAGCATGGCGGCTGGGAGCGGCCACCACCAGACCGTCCTCGCCCAGGGTCGCGGCCAGCAGTTCTCCGGTCTCGCCGAGTCCGCCATAGTGGTTGACGATGGTGTTGAGCTCTTGGTTGTCGATTTGCAGGATCAGATTACCGATAATCACGCCACCGTCGAAAATAGGCGCGGCCAGAAAGGCGGCCAGTTCCTGGCTGGGTGGATACCAGGCGAAGTTAGAGACCTCGGTCTGCAAGAGGGTGTTGGCGGCATCAATGGTCGCGGCGAGCTGGGTGCCCGCGAGTTGCGCATCCTGAACATGGCCGCCCAAGTCGTCCTCGCGTTTGAGTGAGAAGCGGATGTTCCCGGCCTGATCCACCAGCAGCAGGTCGTAATAGCCCTTGGCCTCGCTGAAGCTGCTAAGGAAGCTCAGAGTACTGGCGTCGGGCTGGATGAGCGGCTCCGGCTGGTGCAGCAGCGTGACCAGGGAGGGGGCGCGGGCCAGGGTCGTCGTATCCGTGATAAGTCCGCGCACATAGGTTTCCACCCGGTCCTGGGCGGCGTCAGCGATGGCCGTCAGTGCTTCCAGTTTCTGCTGATGGATCGAGCGACTGAAGATGTCATTGGCCACGATATAGGCCGTCAGGATCGGGGCGAGGGCCACGACCAAAAAGGTCAGGCCCAGCTCGGCGGCGATCGAGCGCAGGCGGCTCATGGGTGCGCCCCCGTGAATGGCTGACCAGGCGGCGTGGGTTCGGTGCCCGGATTGGTCCACTGTCCCTGCCAGCGCTGATTGAGTCCGGTCAGAAAGGCTTCCCACTCTGCCGGCGAGCGATACCCCGGATAGGGCAAAGGCCGCACCGGTTTGACGGAGTCCCAGACGATCTCGAACTGACCATCGGCCTGAATTTTCCCGATGCGCACCGACTTCCAGAGATGCTGGCTCTGGCCGTCCAGACTCACGGCCCCGCCGGGCGTGGCGATGGACAGCCCAGGCAAGGCGCGTCGGACCGCGACCGGATCCGTGCGACCGCTACGCTTCACGGCCTCAGCCCATAGATAGACGCCCAAATAGGCCGCCTCCATCGGATCGGTCACCACCTGATTGGCTCCATACTGGGCCTGATAGGCGGCGACGAAGCGACGATTGGACTCGCCGGGTAGACTCTGAAAATAATTCCAGGCCGCATAGTCGCCGGCGAAATCCGCACTGCCCATGATCTTGAGCTCGGCCTCGGCGATGCTGAATGAGATGGTCGGAATCCGGTCCGGGGTCAGGCCCCGCGCGCGCAGTGCCTTGAAAAAGGCCACATTGCTGTCGCCATTGAGGGTATTCAGGATCACATCCGGACGGCTCGTCGCGATGGCCTCCACGACCGACTCGACCTCGGTGCTACCCAATAGCACATAGTGCTCACCCACCACGGATCCACGCAGCGAGCGGATCTGGTCGCGCATGATGGCGTTGGCCGCATGGGGGAACACGTAATCCGATCCAACCAGGAAGAAGCGCCGGCCCAGATTGTCCATGGCCCACTTCACCGCCGGAATGATCTGCTGATTGGGTGCCGCGCCGGTGTAGACGATATTGGGTGACAGCTCCAGCCCCTCGTACTGGACTGGATAGAACAGCAGATGATCGTATTGTTCGAACACCGGCTTGACCGTTTTGCGCGAGGCCGAGGTCCAGCACCCAAAGACTACATCTACTTGGGCGTCCAGGATCAGGGACTCAGCCTCACGGGCGAAGGTCGCCCAATCCGAGGCTCCATTGCGAACGATTGTCTGCAACGGACGGCCAAGCAGACCGCCGGCGGCATTGATCTCGTCGATAGCCAGTCGCGTAGCAGTCACCACGCCGCGCTCACTGATGGCCATGGTGCCGGTCAGTGAATGCAGGATACCAACCCGGATCGGGTCGGCAAGACGCGCCTGGTCATAGCGATGCCAGGCCAGTCCCAGCCCGATCACCAGGAGCAGCAACAGCAGAACCGCAACGACCTTGAGGATAGATGTCGGCATGGCTGGCGGGCGGTTCATCAAAATTCCTGGGTTGAAACCCCGCCCTTCAAGGTGGCTTTTGGTTTGTTGAATTCACAGGCGACGTTTAACATGGCGCTGTTTTCTGACCTACCTCCGGGCTGGCGGGACGCAACACCCCATGCTAACCGTCCAGTGGTCGTTCTTCCAGCCGTCCGCTTGGCAAGCGCGAATGAGCATGCTCCGTGCGCTCACGAACAGACGCTTGCCATGGCGAGGACTATCGTGGCGCGTACCGCATGACTCAGACCGTCTAACGCCCGCACCCACGCCTCAACCCAGGACAGTCTTGGGCAGCAAGGGGGCGTATTTGAAACAGTTGGTCCAGGACACGCTGATCGAGCACCGGCACTAATCGCCAAACATGGTCGGGATCTGCCGGAGATCAGGAATTGGATGTGGATGTGGATGTGGATGTGGAACGACGGACAAGCGAAACCCGAGTGAGGATCAAGATCAACACCCAAGCACTGATCGACACCGCCCAAGCGATGGCTCAGTCGGTGGCGACCCGGTCACTATTTGGCTGAAGGGACTACAGCCTTGTCGGACTTGGCCTCCGTGCCGCTTTACATGTCCTTCTTGACGTCCCTGGCCGTATCACTCACGGCGTGACCGCCGCTTTGGATATCCTTGCCGGCACCCTCGACGGTATTGCAGCCGGACAAACCGGCAATCGCGATCAGTAGAATCAGTGCAAAGAGCTTATTCATCACTATCACCTCTTGTGTGTCTGTGCCATCCGTTGCTGTTACGCCGACCGTCGGTCAGTCCGGTTTTCATCGGTTCCCGAGGGGCCGATGCCAGGTATGTCGACGACGACCGATGATGTGAACGTTACGCCGAACGGGCCGCGCTTTCAGTGTGCTAAGTACATCTATTAAATAATTTTAACAAAATACCTGTTTGAGTATATAATAAATATCTCTGCCATAAGCAAGAAGC
>NZ_WNKT01000007.1 GCF_009720725.1 Allochromatium palmeri | reverse complement strand
CAGGAACCGTTCACGGCGGGTCTGGTACTTCGGCTTCGGGGCGCGTTTCTTGGGCATCGTCGTCAGGCTGAGGGCGGGGGAGAACACAGGGCACAAGGGTATCACTCAGACCCCTTCGCCAAAACGGAATTGTTCAGCGTTTCCTATATTGGCAAAACTTGATGTGATCGCCCTGGGCATCCAAGCAACCTAACTTAAGCCACACCGCCTGCGATGCAACGCTCCGGGACACAAGACAAAAACCGTGGAAGCGACAGCAAGCTCAGCAGGCCGTCGCACTATATTGGACACTGTTGACCAACGATGAATACCACGATCCAGCGACTGAACCCGCTCGAAGTCCCCCTGCACGGCTCGCGTCTGATCGAGGCCAGCGCCGGCACCGGCAAGACCTTCACCCTGGCCATGCTCTATCTGCGCCTGGTCCTGGGGCATGGCGGCGAAACAGCCTTCGCGCGCCCCCTCATGCCGCCCGAGATCCTGGTCGTGACCTTCACCAATGCCGCCACCGACGAGCTGCGCGACCGCATCCGGCGCCGACTGGTGGAAGCGGCAACCGTCTTTCGCAATCAGCCGCCGCGCGATCCGTCCGACCGTCTGCTGCTCGACCTGCGCGACCAGCTCGCCGACGGCGATCTGGCGCACTACGCCCGACGCCTGGAACTGGCTGCCGAATGGATGGACGAGGCCGCCATCTCCACCATCCATGCCTGGTGCTACCGGATGCTGCGCGAACACGCCTTCGACAGCGCCAACGCCTTCGAGCAGACACTGGAGAACGACGACGCCGAACGGCTGCAACGCGCCGCCGAGGACTACTGGCGCACCTTCCTGCTCGGACTGCCCGCCGAACATCTGGAACCCGTGCTGGAACAGTGGTCGCAACCCGCGGATCTGGCCGGAGCCGTCCGGGGTCTGCTGCCGCTGGCCGAGTATCTGCCGCCGGTCGCCGACCCGCCGGACCTGATCGTCGGGCGCTGTCTGAATACCCGCCGCCACACGATCGAGACACTCAAGACCGACTGGCGCACACAGGATCATATCGCCGCCCTGGAGCGACTCTTCGAGCAGGCGGTCAAGAACAAGGCCTTCAAGCAAACCTCACTCAACAAGAACCACCGCGCCAAGGTGCTGGATGGCTTGCGGGTCTGGCTGGAGACGCCGGATCAGACCGAACCCGACATCTTCGGCGGCCAGTCCTGGCAACGGATGTCATCGCTGGCCATCGCCGAAATCTGGAACGATCCCGCCAAGGCCCCGGTCGACGATCCGGCCTGCCGCGCGCTGGCCGACCTGCATGAAACACTCACCACCCTGCCCGATCCCACCGAGGATCTGCTGACCCACGCCGTCCACTGGCTCAAGAGCCACGTCGAGCGCGAGAAGCGCCAAAGCGCGATCATGACCCAGAACGACCTGCTGATCCGGCTCGATCAGGCACTCCAGGGCGAGGGCCGCGAACGGCTCGCCGCCGCCATCCGCCGCCAGTTCCCGGTCGCCCTGGTCGACGAGTTCCAGGACACCGATCCGCTCCAGTACCGCATCTTCTCATCCATCTACGACATTCACGCCAATCACGCCGCCACCGGCTTCTTCATGATCGGCGACCCCAAGCAGGCGATCTATGCCTTTCGCGGCGCCGACATCCATACCTATCTGATCGCGCGCGCCGCCACCCAGGGCCGTCACTACACCCTGGACATCAACTATCGCTCCTCGACCGACCTGATCACGGCCGTCAACGCCCTCTTCGAGCATGGCGAGCGCACCGCCACGCACGGCGCCTTCCTGTTTCGCGAACCAAACGGTCAGGGCAACCCGGTTCCCTTCCATCCCGCGCGCCCGCGCGACCAGGCTGAGCGCACCCTGACCATCGACGGCCAACCCTGTCCGCCGCTCCATGCCTGGATCATCGAACCCGGCCCCAACGGCAAACTGAACAAGGACGTCTATCGCGAGCACACGGCCCAGGCCGCCGCCCGCACCATCGCCGAGCTGCTCCGGCTCGGACAGGAGGGACGCGCCCTGTTGCCCGTGGGTCAGGACGGCGAACGCCCGCTCGAACCCAGCGATCTGGCCGTCCTGGTCAACAATCGCACCGAGGCCGAAGCCATCCGCGCCGAATTACGCCGGCTCGACGTGGCCAGCGTCTATCTCTCCGAGCGCGGCAACGTCTTCGACACGGCGATCGCACGCGATCTGGCGGTGCTGCTGCGCGCGATCGCCGATCCCTTCGACGACCGGCTGATGCGTCAGGCATTGGCCACGCGCCTGCTCGGCCAGGGCTTGACGGAGCTGGACCGGCTCAATCGCGACGAACTCCATTGGGAGACCCAGGGCGAGCGGCTGCGCGCCCTCAACGGACGCTGGCGTCGTCAGGGATTCCTGCCCATGCTCTACCGGCTGATCGGCGAGTTCCGGATCGCCGCCCGTCTGCTCGGAACCACGGACGGCGAGCGGGCCATGACGGATCTCCTGCATCTGGGCGAACTGCTCCAGCGCGCGAGCGAGGAACTCGACGGCGAACAGGCGCTGGTGCGTTTTCTGGAAGAAGCCATCGCCGACAGTGACGCCGCCACGGGCGAAACGCCTGAGGCGCGTCAACTGCGGCTCGAAAGCGACGCGCGTCTGGTGCGGGTCGTCACCATCCACAAATCCAAGGGACTCGAATATCCGTTGGTGTTCCTGCCCTTCATCGCCGACTGCCGACGCACCAACGCCAAGGACCGGCCGCTCAAGACCCATGACGCCGCGCATCGGCTCCAGGTGCATCTAAGCGGCGACGACGCGCTCGTCGCCCAGGCCGACCGCGAGCGTCTGGGCGAGGATCTACGCAAACTCTACGTGGGCCTGACGCGCGCGCGTCACGCCAACTGGCTGGGACTGGGGGTGATCTCGGATCTCGAACACTCGGCGCTCGGCTATCTGCTCGGACTCGACGGACAGGCGGCGGTCGAATGGTCCGGGGACGATCAGCCTGAAACCGAGGGTTCGGGGAGCGAGGCCAATGAAACCGGCACCGGCGATCTGACCGCCCGACTGCACCGACTGTCCTGCGTGACCCTGATCGACCCGCCCGCGGCTGATCCGGCGCCCTATCAGGCTGAGGCGGATGTCGTGCTCGAAGCCGCCCGTCCTACACCCGACTGGCGCCCGCGCGCCTGGTGGATCAGCAGTTACTCGGCTTTGAGCCAGGGCGCGCAGTTGGCCGACAGCGAAGAAGCCGAGGCCGAGACGTCCACGACCTCCCGGCCCGCACCGTCCGCCGATTCGGTCGAAACGGCCAGCGATGAGACCGCACGCGAGGAGCTGGCCGAGACGCGCGTGCTCGACACCCAGGTCCGAATCGATGCGCTCGGCGCCGGCTCGCTGCACGCCTTCCCGCGCGGCGGACGCTACGGCACCTTCCTGCATGGACTGCTGGAATGGGCCGCGACCCAGCGCGCGCCAAAACGAACCGATCAGGCCGCCGACAGCCGACTCGGCTTCGCCACCGTGCTCGCCAGACCTGATGCACGGCGCCGGATGCTCGAACAACGCTGCGCGACGCGCCAACTGGGGGACTGGGTCGAACCGCTCGATGCCTGGCTGAGCGAACTGCTCGATCGCACCTGGTCCCTCGACGCACTCGCCCCGCCCGGCGGCGCGGTGCCGAGTCTGCGGCTTGCCGATCTCGATCCGCGCCGTTATCAGGTCGAACTGGAATTCTGGATCGAGGGACGCGCGGTCGATCTGCGAAAGCTCGATCAACTCATCACCCAGCACACGCTCGACGGCATCGAGCGACCCCAGCTCGCGACCGCCTACCTGAACGGCATGCTCAAGGGCTTCATCGATCTGGTACTGGAACATCAGGGGCGCTATTACGTTCTGGACTGGAAATCCAACTGGCTCGGCCCCGATGACAGTGCCTACACCCAGGACGCCATGCGCGCAGCCATGGTCGAGCGCCGCTACGATCTGCAATACGTCCTCTATCTGCTCGCCCTGCACCGTCAGCTTCGGGCGCGTCTGCCGGACTACGACTACGACCGCCATCTCGGCGGGGCCATCTATGTCTTTTTGCGCGGCGGCCAGTCGGCAAGCCAGGGGCTGTTCATGGACCGCCCGCCGCGCGTGCTGATCGAGTCGCTCGATCGGCACTTTGCAGGAGTGTGATCGATGGAGGCGAATACTCTGATGTCACGCCTGGACGCCTGGACCGAGTCCGGCGCCCTGCGCCCGCTGGACCTGGTCCTGACCCGCTTCATCCAGGAGCAGACGCCCGAGAGCGACCCGGCGGTGCTCCTGGCTGTCGCTCTGACCAGCGAGCGCAACGGGCACGGCCATGTCTGTCTGGATCTGGCTGGAGCCCTCGCGCATCCACATGCCCTGCTCACGCACCGTAGCGACTGGCTCACGCCGCCTCCCGGACCGAGCACCGAGCTGGCCGCACAGCTCGCGTCCCTGACGCTGGACGACTGGATCGCGCGTCTGGCGCAGAGCGGCGCCGTCGAGGATCGGCTCGGCATCGCGACGGCGGTGTCCGATCTCGACGGGTCCGACACGCCTGACCCTGAACACGCGCCTCTGATCCTCGCCGGCACGCCCGAGCGTCCCCTGCTCTATCTGCGTCGTTACTGGACCTATGAGCAGTGCATCCGCGCCGGCATCGCGGCACGTCTGCGCCAACCTTTGGCGCTGCCCGAGGACGCCACGCGCGATCTGCTCGACGTGCTCTTCGCCGAGGAAAACGCCGACACGCCGCCCTGGCAGCGCATCGCCTGCGCCCTGGCCGCGCGCAGTGCCTTCGCGGTCATCACCGGCGGTCCGGGCACTGGCAAGACCACCACCGTGGTGCGTCTGCTCGCCCTGCTGCAAGGACTGGCGCTAGGGTCGGGCGGTCCGGCGCTGCGCATCCGTCTGGCCGCCCCGACCGGCAAGGCGGCGGCGCGGCTCAATGAATCGATCGCCAATCAGGTCGGCCAGCTCCCCTTCGGTCAACTCCCCGGCGGCGAGGCCATGCGGAAGGCGATCCCGACCCAGGCCAGCACCCTGCATCGACTGCTCGGCCCGCTGCCCGATAGTCGCCATTTCCGCTACCGGGCTGGTCAGCCGCTGCCGGCGGATATCGTCGTGGTCGATGAAGCCTCGATGATCGATGTGGAGATGATGTCAGCGCTGCTGTCGGCACTGCGCCCTAACGCAAGGCTGATCGTCCTCGGCGACAAGGACCAACTGGCCTCGGTCGAGGCCGGCGCCGTGCTGGGAGATTTGTGCCGACGGGCGCGCGCGGCGCATTACAGCCGAGAGACGCGCGCTTGGCTGGAGCGGGTGACAGGCGCGCAGATGGCCGAGGATCTGATCGATCCCAACGGACGCCCGCTGGATCAGGCCATCACCATGCTGCGTCACAGCTACCGCTTCCGCGCCGAGGGTGGCATCGGCGCATTGGCCGAGCTGGTCAATGCCGGCGTGCTGGACGGTCAGCCGGTGCGCGATCCGCTGGCGGCGCTCGAAACGCTCTTCGCCCGCCAGGCCGATCAGCCTGATCCGCGTCTCGGGAGCATCCGGCGGATTCGTCTGACAAACGAGCAGGATGCACAGCTCGACCAGTTGGTGCGCGAGGGCTATTGGCGCGGCCCGAAACACCAGGGCTATCTCGCGGTGCTGCACGAACAGCGTCCCCCGGACGCCGCGGCCCCCGAAGCCTTCGACGACTGGGCGCGCGCCGTACTCAAGGCACAGGCCAGCTTTCAGTTACTCACGCCCCTGCGTCAGGGGCCCTGGGGTGTTGAGGGTCTGAACCGGCGTATTCAGCGTCTGTTGAGCCTAGGCGCGAATGCCCCCATCGCCGGCGCGAACGAGCGCCAGTGGTTCGAGGGGCGACCCGTACTGATCACTCGTAACGACTATGGTCTGGGTCTGATGAATGGCGACATCGGTCTCAGCTTGCGCGTGCCGGCGCGGCGCGATGAGCACCATGCGTCCACCGTGCTGCGCGTGGCTTTTCCAGCCGGCGACGGCACAGGCGCTATCCGCTGGATTCTGCCGAGCCGTTTACAGGCGGTCGAGACAGTTTTTGCCATGACGGTGCACAAGTCGCAGGGTTCGGAGTTCACCCATACCGCACTGGTGCTGCCCGATGTCTCCAACCCGGTGCTGACGCGCGAGCTGATCTATACCGGCATCACGCGCGCCAAGTCGTCCTTCACGTTGCTCCACAGCCGTGACTCGGTGGTGCGCGAGGCGCTCGGGCGGCGGGTGGAGCGTGTCAGCGGATTGGCGATGGCGCTGGACCAAAACTGACTGTTGAAACCCTGAGCAATTCATGGTTTCTGCTAATTCCTATGCGATCATTGGCATTGCGCAGATTCCATTGCCGTTCTCATCCATCCAACAACAGGATCGACAACCCATGTCAAATCAACCACAACGCTATGACCTGATCTCCCAGCTCTTCCACTGGCTCGTGGTAGCGCTGCTGATCGGACTCATCGGTACCTTCTACGCTCACGACCTCACACCCGAGTCATCCGATCTGCATCTCTCATCCATCAAGCTGCATGTCTCGCTCGGTCTGCTGACCTTCGTCGTCGTGGTCGCTCGTATCGGTTGGTCGCGGATGGTTGGCACACCCGAGCCGCTCTCCAGGTGGCGCGTGATCAATTTTGCCGGAAAGGGCTTCCACGTTCTGCTTAATCTGGCAACCCTGCTGATCCCCATTTCGGGCTTTCTGCGTGTTGCTTCCAAGGACAGATCCGCTGAGTTCTTCGGGCTGTTCCAGATCCCCTCGCCGATCGGCAATGCTCCGGTCCTGAACGACCTCATGCACCTGCTGCACGGCAAGCCAATGGAGATCCTGCTTTACGTGCTCGTCGGCCTGCATGTAGCCGCCGCCCTGTGGCATCAGTACATCCTGCGTGATCACGCCCTGGAGCGCATGCGGCCCTGGTCGCGCCGTGCAGACAGCGATCCGCAGTCAGCGGCATAGATCACAGCAACCCGCGCTCGGCGAATGAGGTTCCATCTCCGTCGCCGACGATGATGTGATCGAGCACGCGCACATCGATCAACGACAGCGCCTCCTTGAGCCGCTGTGTGATGCGCAGATCCGCTTGACTCGGCTCGGCAACCCCTGATGGATGGTTGTGGGCGAAGATAACAGCGGCCGCGTTGGTCTCGATCACGCGCCGCACCACTTCACGCGGGTGCACGCTTGCCCCGTCGATCGTGCCGCGAAACAATTCTTCGTAGACGATGACCCGGTGACGGTTGTCGAGAAAGAGACAGGCGAAGATCTCGTGCGGTGAGCCGTAGAGCCGCAGCTTGAGATAGTCGCGCGTGGCCTCGGGACTGGTCAGCACGTCCTGGCCGCTGATGCGCGTGAGCAGATAGCGGCGGCTGAGTTCGAGCACGGCCTGGAGTTGGGCATACTTGGCGGTGCCCAGTCCCTTGCCGTCGCAGAAGCGACGCTTGTCGGCCGCCAGCAATCCGGTGAGTCCGCTGAAATCATGCAGCAGATCGCGCGCCAGATCGACCGCGCTCTTGCCTGGAATGCCGGTGCGCAGAAAGATGGCGAGCAGCTCGGCATCCGACAGCGCGCCTGCGCCACGCTCCAGCAGCTTTTCGCGTGGCCGATCACCTTCGGGCCAGTCCTTGATCGCCATGCGCCCTCCCTCTGTTCACGTTGATCGTGGGTTCATCCGTCGGCGATGGATCGACGGATCGGTTAAACTTGAGGCTGCATTTTAGAGCAGAATACACAATAAGCTCATGAATTTGAATCCAGGTTCACGGGTACTGCTGGGCGTCGGCGCTGGCATCGCCGCTTACAAATCCGTCGATTTAGTCCGCCGTCTCAAGGAGCGTGGCGCCGATGTGCGCGTGATCATGACGGAGTCGGCGACGGCGTTTGTCGCGCCGCTGACCTTTCAGGCCGTGTCCGGCCATCCGGTGCGCACCACCTTGCTCGACCCTGGCGCCGAGGCGGGCATGGATCACATTGAGCTGGCGCGCTGGGCGGATCGATTGCTGATCGCGCCGGCCACGGCTGATGTCATGGCACGACTGGCGGCGGGTCTGGCGAATGACCTGCTGACGACCGTAGCCCTGGCCTGTGAGGCGCCACTGTTCATCGCGCCGGCGATGAATCAGGCCATGTGGCGTCATCTGGCGACGCAACAGAATCTGGAGACGCTGCGCGCGCGTGGCGTGCATATCCTGGGGCCGGGCGTGGGTGAGCAGGCCTGTGGCGACCTGGGGCCGGGACGGATGCTGGAGCCGTTGGAGATCGCGGAAGCGTTGTTTCCGCCGCCGGCGCGTCCGCTGGCTGGCGTGCGCTTGCTGCTGACCGCCGGACCGACACGTGAGCCGCTCGATCCGGTGCGTTTTCTGGGCAATCGAAGTTCGGGGCGGATGGGGTTCGCGCTGGCCGAGGCGCTGACTGAATTGGGCGCGCATGTCGTGTTGGTCGCTGGCCCCGTGACCCTGCCCGCGCCGCGCGTGGCTGAGCGTGTCGATGTCGAAACGGCGCTGGACATGCATGGCGCGGTTATGGAACGCGCCGCCGACTGCGATCTGTTCGTCGCGACGGCCGCAGTCGCTGATTATCGGCCCATGGACCCCGCAGAAAACAAGATCAAGAAGAACGCGGATGAACTGACGCTGCGCCTGGTTCGCAACCCGGACATTCTTGCCGAGGTCGCGGCGCTCGATTCGCCGCCCTTCACCGTCGGCTTCGCGGCTGAGACCGATCACGTCGAGGAATACGCGCGCGACAAGCTCAAGCGTAAAAAACTCGACATGATCGCCGCCAATCAGGTCGGCGGCACGCACGGCGGATTCGAGCGTGCCGAGAATGCCCTGACCGTGATTTGGCGTGACGGCCAGCGCGAGCTACCGATGATGGACAAGACCCAGCTTGCGCGCGAACTCGCCCAACTGATTGTCGAACGCTATCAAGAACACCATGCTGCATCGTCTTGAAGTCAAATTACTCGACCCGCGACTTGGAAGCGATTTTCCGCTTCCGCACTATGCGACCGACGGCTCGGCCGGACTGGATCTGCGCGCCATGCTGGATGCGCCGCTAGATCTCGCGCCCGGCGGCTGCGAGCTGATCCCAACTGGACTGGCGGTGCACATCGCCGAACCGGACGTCGCCGGGATGATCCTACCCCGCTCAGGACTCGGGCACCGCCATGGCATCGTGCTCGGCAACCTAGTGGGCCTGATCGATTCGGACTATCAGGGGCCGCTCATGGTCTCGTGCTGGAACCGGGGGCATCAGTCCTTCCGTATCGAGACCGGGGAACGCATCGCCCAGCTCGTCCTCGTGCCAATCCTGCGCGCTGAGCTGGAACTCGTCGAATCCTTCGAGACCTCGGCGCGCGGTGCGGGCGGCTTCGGGCATACTGGCACGCATTGAGGCCAATCCTGAACACGCCAAAAAATCCGGCTAACCCCGTCCATTTTTCAAAAATGAGTCCCGCCGTCATGTCACTGCCAACCGAACGCGCCCAGACCATCGCCCATGTCCTGATCGAAGCCCTGCCCTACATCAAGCGCTTCCAGGGCAAGACCATGGTGATCAAATACGGCGGCAACGCCATGGTCGACGCGGCGCTGAAAGAAAGCTTCGCCCGCGACGTGGTGCTGATGAAGCTCGTCGGCATCAATCCAGTGATCGTGCACGGCGGCGGCCCGCAGATCGGCTCGCTCCTGACCCGGCTCGGCAAAGCCAGTGAGTTCGTGCAGGGGATGCGCGTCACCGATTCCGAGACCATGGACGTGGTCGAAATGGTCCTCGGGGGGCTGGTCAACAAAGAGATCGTCAACTTCATCAACCGCCACGGCGGCGCGGCTGTGGGCCTGACCGGCAAGGACGGCGATCTGATCCACGCGCGCAAGCTGCTCATCAAGCGCGACGCGCCCGAGCTGCATGCCCCCGAGATCATCGACATCGGTCATGTCGGCGAGGTCGAGAGCATCGATCCGGCCATCATCCACATGCTGACCAAGAGCAACTTCATCCCAGTGGTTGCACCGATCGGCGTCGGCACCGACGGGCATTCCTACAACATCAACGCCGATCTGGTCGCCGGCAAGATGGCCGAGGTACTGCGGGCCGAAAAACTCCTACTCCTGACCAACACCGCCGGTCTGCTCGACGCCGAAGGCCGGCTCATCTCCGATCTCGACGTCGGGCGCGTGCAGACGCTGATCGAGGAGGGCGTGATCCACGGCGGCATGCTGCCCAAGATCCGTTGTGCCATCGAGGCCGTGCAGTCAGGCGTAAAGTCGGCGCATATCATCGACGGACGGGTGGAACATGCCGTCATGCTCGATCTCTTTACCGATACAGGTGTGGGTACGCTGATTCGGGGGCGGTGAAGCGACAGACCGCCGCGCGACCTCTCAGCCTGGACGCAGATGCTCGATGTACTTGGGCGTGTCGAGCATCGTCAGGCGCGCGGCGGTTCCGATAACGCGCAAGCGGGACTCAGTCCCCTCGAAATGCAGCTCACAGCGGATGTGCCCGCGACTCTCGAAAGGCAGAGGGATCATGTCGCGATAGGTGTAGATGTTCTCGTCGAGATCGCCGCCGGCACAGACCAGCGGCCCTTCGGGTGGGCGCTCCGCGAGTTCGACACCCTCGATCAGAAGACGTCCGGCCTGCCACCAGCGCGTGCGCTCGGCCGAACCGGTCATGCTTTTGATCAGAGAGGCGCGTGCAAAACGGATCTCGAGCTGATCGCCGTTCAAGTCGATCGACTCGATCTCCGAACCCTTGAGTTCGATACTGCTACTGTCCAACGCGGTTCGCTCCCGTGTCGCTGAAAACCAATCAAAGTTTCGGTCTGGCCTGAAGGTTCAGGCTCACTGGGTCGCTTCCGAAGCGCCATCCTCCTCACCCGAGAGTTCCACCTCCAGACGCAATTCCTTGAGCTTACGAGTGAGGGTGTTGCGTCCCCATCCCAAGAGCCGTGCGGCGTCCTGACGTCGCCCGCCGGTGTGTTCGAGCGCGGTCTGGATGAGCGCGCGCTCGAATGCCGGCAAGGCCGTATCAAGCAAGCTCTCGCGCCCCTCCTTGAGCCGCTGCCGCGCCCAGCGACGCAATCCATGCTCCCAGGACTCGTCGCGCCCGCTCTCGGTCAGGGCGGCACTGAGTTCGGGCGGCAGATCCTCGGCATGAACATGCTTGCCGGAGGCCATGACCGTCAGCCAGCGGGCGGTGTTTTCCAATTGTCGCACATTGCCCGGCCAGTCGAGCCGCTGGAGCTGGTCGATGGCGTCTTGCAACAAGACCTTGGGTTCACAGCTCAACTCACGCGCCGCCTGCGCCAGAAAATGACGCATCAGGAGCGGGATATCCTCGCGTCGGTCGCGCAGGGCCGGCAGATGGATGCGGATGACGTTGAGCCGGTGGAACAGATCCTCGCGAAAGCGCCCATCGCGCACGAGCTGTTCGAGATTCTGATGGGTGGCGGCGATGATGCGCACATCGACCTTGATCGGTGCCATGCCGCCGACACGATAGAACTCGCCATCGGCCAGCACCCGCAACAACCGCGTCTGGAGTTCGGCGGGCATGTCGCCGATTTCGTCGAGAAACAGCGTGCCGCCGTCGGCCTGCTCAAAACGCCCTTCGCGCCGCGCCTGAGCACCGGTGAACGAACCGCGCTCATGCCCGAACAGCTCGGACTCCAGCAGATCGCGCGGGATGGCCGCCATGTTGAGCGCGATGAAGGGATGCCCACTGCGCGGACTATGCCGGTGCAGGGCATGGGCGACCAGCTCCTTGCCGGTGCCGGACTCGCCATTGATGAGCACCGTGATGTTGGAGCGCGCCAGGCGACCGATCGCGCGAAAGACGTCCTGCATCGCCGGCGCCTCACCGATGATGTCGGGTCCGCGCGCGACACTGACCTCCTCGGCGCGCTCCTCGCGTCCACGCCGGCAGGCCCGGCTGACCTGCGAGACGGCTTCGTCGAGATCGAACGGCTTGGGCAGATACTCGAAGGCCCCGTCCTGGAAGGCCGAGACCGCGCTGTCGAGATCCGAGTGCGCGGTCATGATGATCACCGGCAGCCCCGGATAGCGGCTGTTGACCTGACGCAGCAGCTCCAAGCCGTCGATGCCCGGCATGCGGATGTCAGTGAGGATCACATCGGGCTGCTCGCGATGCAGCGCCTCCATGATGCCAACCCCATTGGAAAAACAGGTCACCTGCATCTCGGCCTTGCGTAGCGCGCGGTCGAGCACCCAACGAATCGAGCGGTCGTCGTCGATGACCCAAACGTTTGGCTCTCTGCTCATCGGCTCGGCTCCAGGGGCAGATAGACATAAAAAACGGTGTCGCCCGGCTGACTCTCACACTCGATCAAGCCGCCATGCTGGTTGATGAGTTCCTGGGCGATCGAGAGTCCGAGTCCGGTTCCGTCCGGGCGGCCCGAGACCATCGGATAGAAGATCCGGTCGCGGATCTCCTCGGGGATGCCCGCACCATTGTCCCGAACCTGAACTTGGAGCACCAATTTGTGACGGCGGTTGCCGATGGTGAACTGACGCAGCACCCGAGTCTTGAATTGCAGACAGCCGTGCGGTCCGGCCGCCGTGGCGGCATTGCGCGCCAGATTGAGCAGGGCCTGGATCAGCCGGTCCTGATCGGCGATGAAGTCCGGGAGGCTCGGATCATAGTCGCGCTGGACTTTCGGACCGCGCGGCGATTCGGCCAGGATGAGTGTGCGGACATACTCCAGCACGTCATGGATGTTCACCGGCGTGCGGCGCGGCAGGCGATGCGGGCCGATCATGCGGTTCATGAGCGCCTGGAGACGGTCGGCTTCATCGATGATGATACGGGTGTATTCGCGCAGCGCGGCCTCGGGCAGTTCGCGCTCCAGGAGCTGGGCCGCCCCGCGTAAGCCGCCGAGCGGATTCTTGATCTCGTGGGCCAGTCCGCGCAGCAGTGCCTGGGTCGCCTGATGTTGCGACAGGAGCTGTTCCTCGCGCGTGATCCGCAGTTGGCGGTCGACCTGATAGAGTTCGACCAGCACTTCTCTCTCTGCATCAAAATGATGCAAAGGCAGCACGGTGCAATTCACTGTTTTGGTGCGTCCATCGCTGATCAGGACGTTGATCTCGCGCTCGGTGAAGGGATGACAGGAGGCGAGCGCCGCGTTCAAGCGTTCCTCAACGCTCGCGTCCGGACAGGGCAGCAGGTTCGCGGCCGCCTGTCCCAGCAGGTGACGCGCACTGACCTCGAACAGCACCTCAGCGGCTGGATTGATGTACTTCAACCGGAGTTCAGCGTCGAACAGCATCACGGCTGTGTTGAGATGATCGAGTATCCTTCGTTCGAGATTCGGTTTGGTCGCGTGACTCGTCATCCGTTTGATCCTTAGAGAGTTCTTGTCTGGCGCGACCGCGACGCCAGGCACGGGTCGACACCTGGGGGCACCAGCGATCACTGGCATCCGGGATACCAGGGCGCGTCATCATCGAAAAGCAAGAAAAATACCAGCTTCCAGCCAGCGACGTTCTGAGTAGGTGAGGATCTGAACAGCTCAGGGCAGTTGGCCGGGCACCCTGGGTTGGCGAAGCTCGAAGGTTCGGGGGGCGGATTGCGCGACGATCCGGTCGTCAGCGCCACGGATCTGGAGCTGGAGCCGATGGCGACCAGCACCGAGACCTGTCAGCTTGAACTGCGTATGCGCGCCCTCGACGGTCAGTTCGCTCCCATCGAGCAGCAGGAGCAGACGGTGGCCGCTGATGAGCGCCGGATCGAGGCGCAGACTCACCGGAACACCTGAGTCGGTCTCGGTCAGCGTCGCATCGATTTCAGGGGCGAGGATGTCGAGTTCGGCATAGGGACCGCGATAGGCTTCGTCAGGCGAGCCGGGTCCGAGTGTCGTGGTTGGATTTGAGCCGGCTGACGTGCTGAAGCGCACATCGACCCGTTCGGCGTCACGCGCCGGGCGATCAGAGAAATGGACGCGTCCGTCTGCATCGACCCAGCGATAGATCTCCGCGTTGGACGGCGAGCAGACAAGCAGCAAAAGAAGAATCGGCGCGGGTCTGAGCATGGTCCTAAGACTAGCCCAACCGCGCCGATCCGAACAGGCCTTAGAGGCTGTAGTACATATCGAATTCGACCGGGTGGGTCGTCATCCGAATGCGCGTGACCTCGTTCATCTTGAGCGTGATGTAGGCGTCGATCAGGTCATCGGTGAAGACGCCGCCGGCGGTCAGGAACTCGCGATCCTGGTCGAGATGTTCCAGCGCCATGTCGAGCGAATGACAGACGGTTGGGATCGACTTGGCCTCTTCGGCGGGCAGATCGTAGAGATCCTTGTCCATGGCATCGCCGGGGTGGATCTTGTTCTGGATACCGTCGAGACCGGCCATCATCATGGCGGTGAAGGCCAGATAGGGGTTGGAGCTGGCATCCGGGAAACGCACCTCGATGCGGCGCGCCTTGGGGCTGGAGACGTGCGGGATGCGGATCGAGGCCGAGCGGTTGCGCGCCGAGTAGGCGAGCATGACCGGCGCTTCGAAGCCGGGCACCAGACGCTTGTAAGAGTTGGTCGAGGCGTTGGTGAGGGCGTTGAGCGCACGCGCGTGCTTGATGATGCCGCCGATGTAATAGAGCGCAGTGTCAGACAGACCGCCGTACTTGTCGCCGGCGAAGATGTTCTGACCGTCCTTGGCGAGCGACTGATGCACGTGCATGCCGCTACCGTTATCGCCGACCAGCGGCTTGGGCATGAAGGTCGCGGTCTTGCCATAGGCGTGGGCGACGTTCTGGACCACGTACTTGAGGATCTGATTCCAGTCGGCACGCTTGACCAGGGTGCTGAACTGGGTGCCGATCTCGCACTGTCCGGCGGTGGCAACCTCGTGGTGGTGCACCTCGACCGGAACGCCCATCTCTTCGAGCGTCAAACACATGGCCGCGCGCAGGTCGTTGAGCGAGTCGACCGGCGGCACCGGGAAATAACCGCCCTTGACACTCGGACGATGGCCCATGTTGCCGTCGGGGAAGACGCGCTCGGAGTTCCAGCCGGCTTCCTCGGAATCGACCTTGTAGAAGCAGCCGCTCATGTCGGCGCCCCAACGGATGTCGTCGAGGATGAAGAATTCAGGCTCGGGACCGAAGAAGGCGGTATCGGCGATGCCGGTCGACTTCAGGTAGGCCTCGGCGCGCTTGGCCACCGAACGCGGATCGCGCTCGTAGCCCTGCATGGTATCGGGTTCGAGGATGTCGCAGCGGATGATGAGCGTGGCTTCATCGGAGAAAGGGTCCATGACCGCCGTGTCGGCCTCGGGCATCAGCACCATGTCGGAGGCCTCGATGCCCTTCCAGCCGGCGATCGAGGAGCCGTCGAACATCTTGCCGTCCTTGAACACATCCTCATCGACAGTGCTGGCCGGCACGGAGACGTGCTGCTCCTTGCCACGGGTGTCGGTGAAGCGAAAATCGACGAATTTCACTTCATTCTCTTTGATCAGCTTAATGACGTCAGTCATTCGAATTGTCTCCGCTACGTGGTATCTACGAACAGTCTGGCCAGCCAACGCGATGCGCTCGAACTCGATCCGCCTCGCGCTCGATGCGGGAACCTAGCAGGTCGAGCATCGCGCCGCACGAAATCGGTGGTCCCGAATGGATGGGGTCGCCTCGGTCGTTGGAATCGATGTCCTGACCGAGTCGGCTCGCCATCGCCTCGCGCACATTAAGCAATGAGTGCGCCAGAAAAACTTCAGCCAGTGCGTCGGGTGCCCGATGTTGAACCACTGGCCCTGGATCGATGCATCAATTTTCAATGAATCATTGGCTTAGGCATCGAGAACGATTTTGTGACCCTTCATCTGGCTCGATATCCTGATGTCTCAATCGGCCAAATCGGATGATCGCACGACTGGTTCAGTCTTTGTCTGCACCTAAATGGATGGAGGCGACCTTTTATGCACTAAAAAAGTGCAAATACGTCAGTCCGATCCAAAGTAGATGCGTACCTCACCAAAGGCCGGATCCTCGCTCAGTGCCGCGACCAGCTCGGCCCTTAGCCGCTTGGGATCGGAGCCGTTACGCTGGCAAGCCGTGATCGGAAAAAAGACCTCGACATCGATTCGCCCGCCGAGATAGTGCAGCAGGAGACGCTGGCGCTCGTTTGCCGCCGGAATCGCCGACCAGAGCGAAGCCAGTCGCGCCAGGGCCTCAGCACGCAGTGGCAGCGGCTGAACGTCCGGTTTGTCGGTGTCGTCCTCGGGGTCGATGTGGACCGTGACATCGGTCATATCCGAGATTTCGCGCTTGAGCCGCTGCTCGACCAGGACGCTGATCATGTGGCCCTCGGAGACGCTGATATCTGGGTCGACCAGCACATGGACGTCGGCTGAGACCTGCCCGCCAAGACGGCGTGTACGCAGCATGTGAATATCGCGCACGCCGCCGACCGAACGGATGGTCTGCGCGACCTCGGCGATGCGCTCGGATTCGAGTCCGGTGTCCACCAGCTCGCTGACCGCGCCCCAGCCCAGTTCCCAGGCGATGCGCGCGATCATCAGGGCGACGATGAAGGCGGCGATGGCGTCCAGATAGCTGAGTCCGGCCATGGTGCCCGCAATCCCGATCAGCACCACGATCGAGGAAATCGCATCGCTGCGATGGTGCCAGGCATTGGCACGCAACAGATCCGAGCGCACCCGTTTGGCATGGGCCAGGGTCCACCAATAGAGCCATTCCTTGACCCCGATCGAGACCAGGGTTGCGGCCAGCGCCAGTATATCGGGCTTCAACAAGGCATCCGGTTCAAACAGCCGATGCACCGCATCCCAGCCGAGACCGATGGCAACGAACAACAGCAGCACGCCTAGCGCCAGCGTGGCGACGGTCTCATAACGCGCGTGACCATAAGGGTGCTTCTGATCGGGTTGCTGACTGGCTTGATGCCCGGCAACATAGACCAGCACGTCTGAAAGCAGGTCTGAGAGCGAATGGATGCCATCGGCCACCAGCGCCTGCGAGTGACCCAGGAGTCCGGCGAGAATCTTGATCACCGACAGCGCCAGATTGAGGATGGCGCCGACGATGGAGGTGCGTGAGATGGCTTGACGGCGTTCGAGTGTGGCGGCTATGGGCGCGTTCACGAGGCTGGACATCCTGATCGATGACGATTGGCTCGGGCGCGCAGTATACGCTGCTGGGTGGCCATTGGCCCATGCAGGCGTCCCCGGTCACCTGGTTCGACTCAAATCGACGATCGGGTCGGGCACGTCGGCGAGCGACCGAATATACTGTGCGACTTTGCCGAACAACGCCCTCACAGGAGTTCATCTTGAGCCGCGAATCCGAGGATCTCTCGACCTTCCAGGGTCTCATCTTTGCGCTTGAGCGCTACTGGGCCGATCTCGGGTGCGTCGTCGTCCAGCCGTTCGATATGGAAGTGGGCGCGGGCACCTTTCATCCGTCCACCTTTCTGCGCTCGATCGGTCCCGAACCATGGCGCAGTGCCTATGTCCAGCCCTCGCGCCGTCCGACCGACGGACGCTATGGCGAGAATCCCAACCGGCTCCAGCATTACTATCAGTTCCAGGTGGTGCTCAAGCCCTCGCCGCTCGACATCCAGGAACTCTACCTGAACTCGCTGCGGCGTCTGGGGCTCGATCCGCTGGTGCATGACATCCGCTTCGTCGAGGACAACTGGGAGTCACCGACGCTCGGCGCCTGGGGGCTGGGCTGGGAGGTGTGGCTCAACGGCATGGAAGTCACCCAGTTCACCTATTTCCAGCAGGTCGGTGGACTCGACTGCCGTCCGGTGACCGGCGAGATCACCTATGGTCTGGAGCGCATCGCCATGTATCTCCAGGAGGTCGAGAGCGTCTACGACTTGGTCTGGAGCCGCTCGCCGGCGGGTGTCGTCACCTATGGCGACGTCTACCATCAAAACGAAGTCGAGCAGTCGACCTACAACTTCGAGCTGGCCGATACCGCCGCCCTGTTCGCGCAGTTCGACACCCATGAGCGGGTGAGCGCGGAGCTGATCGAGCGCGGTCTGCCGCTGCCAGCCTATGAGCAGGTGCTCAAAGCCTCGCACACCTTCAATCTGCTCGACGCGCGCGGGGCGATCTCGGTCACCGAGCGTCAGCGCTTCATCCTGCGGGTGCGCACATTATCGCGTGCCGTCGCCCAGGCCTATTACGACAAACGGGAGGCGCTCGGCTTCCCGATGCTGCAATCTTGAGCGGGAGAGGTTCTTTTGGATATGTCGACGACTGATCTGCTCATCGAGATCGGGACCGAGGAACTCCCGCCGATCGCCCTGCCCGTCCTGTCGCGTGCCTTCACCGAGGGCTTTCGCGATCAGCTTAAGATCAATGGGATCGGCTTCGAGACGATCGAGTCCTTCGCGGCGCCACGGCGTCTAGCCCTGTTGATCCGGAGCATCCAGACCCGTCAGCCCGATCAGGAGAGTGTGCGCCGTGGCCCGGCGGTACAGGCCGCGTTCGACGCCGAGGGCCAGCCGACCAAGGCGCTGCTCGGTTTCGCCCGTTCCTGCGGCGTCGAGATCGACGCGCTCGGGCGCGAGGAGACCGACAAGGGACGCTGGCTGGTCTACCGCAGCGTCACGCCTGGTCAGGAGACGGCCCGGTTGGTGCCGGCCATGACCGAGGCCGCGCTGGCTGGTCTGCCAATCCCCAAGCGCATGCGCTGGGGTGATCGCAGTGAAGAATTCGTGCGCCCGGTGCACTGGGTCTGTCTGCTGCTCGGCACCGAACCCGTCGCCGGCACGGTCATGGGCCTGTCCGCCGAGACCCGCACCCGTGGCCATCGGTTCCATCACCCCGCCCCCATCGCCATCGGCCAGGCGTCCGACTATGCCGGGACACTGCGCGAGCAGGGTCGGGTCGAGCCGTCCTTCGAACGGCGGCGCGAGCGCATCCGCGAGCAGGTCATGAGCCTGGCGGCCTCCAACGGGCTACGCGCGCGCCTCGACCCCGAACTGCTCGACGAGGTCACGGCTCTGGTCGAGTGGCCGCAGGCGCTGCTGTGCAAATTCGATGAGCGCTTCCTGGAGATTCCGCCCGAGGTGCTGATCGAGACCATGCAGAGCAACCAGAAGTATTTTCCGGTCGAGGACACGACCGGGACACTTCAGGCACGCTTCATCGTCGTAGCCAACATCGAGAGCCACGACCCGGATCAGGTGCGTGCCGGCAACGAGCGCGTCATCCGGCCGCGCTTTGCTGATGCCGCCTTCTTCTGGTCGCAGGATCTCAAGCAGCCGCTGGAGTCCTTCGCGCCACGGCTGGAAACCGTGGTCTTCCAGGACAAGCTCGGCACTCAGGCCGCCAAGTGTGCGCGTGTCGCCCAGCTTGGTCGCGATCTAGCCCCGACGATCAGCGTCGATCCGGCCCTGGTCGAGCGTGCGGCGGCATTATCCAAGTGCGATCTCATGACCGCGATGGTGTTCGAATTCCCCGGACTCCAGGGCACCATGGGGCGCTATTACGCCGAGCGTTCGGGCGAGGATGCCTGTGTCAGCGCGGCAATGGCCGATCAGTACCGCCCGCGCTTCGCCGGCGACGAGCTTCCGGCCAGTCCCTGTGGCCGCGCGCTGGCGCTCGCCGACCGGCTCGACACCCTGGTCGGCATCTTCGGCATCGGACTGCGCCCGACCGGCACCAAGGATCCCTATGCGCTGCGTCGTGCCTCGATCGCCGTGTTGCGGCTCTTGATCGAGACCCCACTCGACCTGGATCTGCGCGACCTGCTCGAACGCGCGGCGGCTGGCTTTGCGCCTGGATTGCTGGCCGAAGACACGGTCGACGCGGTTCTGAATTACATGCTGGAGCGTCTGCGCGGCTATTACAGCGATCAGGTGGTGGCCATCGATACGGTCGAGTCGGTCATCCACACGGGTGTGACCAATCCCTGGGATCTCGACCGGCGCATCGCCGCCGTGACTCAGTTCCGTCGCCTGCCCGCTGCTGACGCGCTGGCGGCCGCTAACAAGCGCATCCGCAACATCCTGCTCAAAGCCGATCCGTCCGATCTGGCAGAGGGCGGACCGAACCCGGATCTGCTCGCGGACGTGGCCGAACAGCGGCTGGCCGAGCGGATCGCGGAACTCGGGGCGCGGGTCGAGCCACTGGCCGAGGCACGCGATTATGTCGCCATCCTGGAAACCCTGGCCGAGCTGCGCGAGGACGTGGACGCCTTCTTCGACGAGGTCATGGTGATGGCGGACGACCCGGCCACGCGGCGTAACCGGCTCCAGTTGCTCCGATCGCTGTCGGCGTTGTTCCTGCGCGTCGCCGACATCTCACGACTCCAGTAACAGCTCCGTCACGGCCCAAGCCCACGCCAGCATGACCAACCAGCTCGTCATCCTCGACCGTGACGGTGTCATCAACCAGGACTCCGACGACTACATCAAGTCGCTGGACGAATGGGTGCCGATCCCCGGCAGCATCGAGGCCATCGCGCGCCTCTCGCACGCCGGCTTTCGGGTCGTGGTCGCCAGCAATCAGTCGGGGCTGGCGCGCGGGCTGTTCACGCCCGCCACGCTCAATGCCATCCATCAGCAATTGCGTGAGCGGGTAGAGGCCCAGGGCGGACGCATCGAGATGATCGCCTTCTGTCAGCACGGACCCGACGACGGTTGCGACTGTCGCAAACCGCGTCCGGGTTTGCTGCTGGAGATTGCCGATCGGTTCGGAATCGATCTGGCCGGCGTGCCCTTCATCGGCGATTCGCTCGGCGATATCCAGGCCGCGCGGGCCGCCGGCGCCCAGCCCTGGCTGGTGCGCTCCGGCAAGGGCGAACGCACGCTGGCGCACTTGCGCGAACAGGGCATGGACGACACCCTGCGCGCGCTTCCCATCTATTCCGACCTCAACGCCGCCACCACCGCACTCATCGATACCCCAGTTTCACTATGATCTTTCTGCGTTCACTGCTGTTTCAACTGACCCTGACCGCATCGAGTCTGCTCTATTCGCTGGCCATCCTGGCATTTGGGCACGGAGACTCGGGCACACGCGGGCCGCGCCTGGCCCGCTCCTGGGCCAGATTCAATCTCAAGGCGTTGAAGATACTCTGTGGACTGGACTATCGCGTGCGCGGTCTGGAGCATCTGCCCACGGACAACGTGATCGTGCTCTGCAAGCACCAATCGGCCTGGGAGATTCTGGCGCTCAGGGCGCTGCTGCCGACGGAGCAATCCTGGGTGCTCAAGCAGGAACTGATCCGCATCCCGATCTTCGGTCAGGCACTCAAGCGGCTGAGTCACATCGCTATCGATCGCGCCGCCGGACGGCGTGAAATCACACGCCTCATCCGCGAGGGAGGCGCACTGCTGGAGCACGGGCACTGGGTGGTCATCTTCCCCGAGGGGACGCGCGTAGCGCCCGGAACCCAGGGCAGCTACAACATCGGCGGCGCACTGCTCGCCGAGCGCAGTGGACGCCCTGTGATGCCCATCGCCCACAACGCTGGGGTGTTCTGGGGACGCCGGAGCTTAGTCAAGCGCCCCGGAACCATCGAGCTGGTGATCGGCCCGACCATCCAGACCCAGGGACGCAAGGCCACCGACATCAACGCCGAGGTCGAGCGCTGGATCGAGCAGACCGTCGACGCGCTCTGACCTCAGCCCCCCGGACTCAGATATCGAGATTGCCCACGTTCAGCGCGTTGCGCTCGATGAACTCGCGGCGCGGCTCGACCTGATCGCCCATGAGCGTGGTGAAGATCTGATCAGCGGCGACTGCGTCCTCGATGGTCACCTTCAGCAGCCGGCGCATTTCTGGATTCATGGTGGTCTCCCAGAGCTGCTCCGGATTCATCTCGCCCAGTCCCTTATAACGCTGGATGCTGTAACCGCGTTGCGCTTCGGCCAGCAGCCAGCGGATCCCCTCGCCGAGTTCGCTGATTTCCTTGATCCGCTCGCCTCGCCGCACGAAGGCGCCCGGCTGGATCAGACCATCGAGTTTGAGTCCGAACTCGCGCAGTCGGGCGTAATCAGCGGTGTGGAAGAAGTCGAACGGGATGATCCGTGTCTCGGGGATACCGTGGATGAGCCGGATCAGTTCGAGTCCGGATGACTGGCCCTCGGTCGGCTCGCCGACACGCAGGACATAGCGCAACGAGACCGATTCGGCGGCATTGAGCCGTGCTTCCATACCCTGGCACCACTCGGTCAGACGTTGGCTGTCGGACAGGATCGACGCATCGACCGGCGACGTGCGCACCAGCTCATCCAGGAAGGTTGCGTCATAGCGCGAGGCCAGCCGCCGCACGATACTCACCGTGACCTGATACTCCTTGGCCAGGGCCTCCAGCGCGGTGTTCGCCAGCGGCGGCGCCTCGGTATTGACATGCAGCTCGGCCCCGTCGAGCGCGGATTGCAGCATGGCCCCATTGAGCGCCGCCTCGTCGAGCAGATAGTCCTCCTGTTTGCCCTTTTTGAGCTTGTAGAGCGGCGGCTGGGCGATATAGATATGCCCGCGCTCGACCAGCTCCGGCATCTGGCGGTAGAAGAAGGTCAGCAGCAGAGTGCGGATATGCGCTCCGTCTACGTCGGCGTCTGTATTGTGGCAGCAGAGTCCGCCCAGGCCGGCGATGAAGTTCTCATCATTCTCGACCGAGAAGTCGTAGACCTGGCCGTTGCTGGCCTCCACGGGGGTGATGGACTCGATCGGCAGCGCGATCAGATCACCGTCGAGCGCCTCGAAACGGCGGTTGACCGAGGGAGCGGTACTCCGCAAACGCGCTTCCAGTGCCTCAGCGCCCGGCAGGTCAGCCCAGATGGCGCGCAGACGCGCCAAATCCTCGCGCGCACTGACGGTCAGGATCCAGTGCGGGTGACGGGTGACGCAGGGCCGGCCGCGAATCTCGCGGACCACGCCATCCGGTTCGTAATGCGACATCGAGGCTACGACCCCGAAGGACGACAGCAGATAGGACAGACCGCTCGCCAGATCGCGCGAGGAGGTCGCAAAGCCCAACCGCCCGCTAGCGAGCGTGCCATCGCCCTGAAGGTAGCCGCGTAAAAAAGCCTCGCGCAGCGGTTCGGCGACGTTGAAGGCCAGATCCGGGATCGCCTTGTCGATGGCGTTGACATTCGTGAAGCCGAACAGATGGCGCCAGGCCAGCACCGCAACGCGATTGGTCAGGCGCAGTTCAGTGACGCGATCCTGACGGGTGTAGACCTGGGCCGGCAGACCGAAGGTCTGCTCCAGGACGCGGCGCAGTTCAGGCAGGATCGCCTGATTGCGTGCGCCGATGGCGAAACGGATGCCGCCGCGCTCGGAGCAGGAACCCTCGGCCAGATAGAATCCGAGCAGCCAAAGCAGATCGGCGTTCACCGTGATGAAACGTGCCATACCCCGGTCAGCGTAGTGTTTAGGGGTTGGTTGCGCGACCTCGGCGCCAACGGCGACTGGTAGCTCGACGCGCGGCGAGACGAATTCGGCGTCATCTGCGTACTGGGCCAGCACGCGCGCCTTGTGACAATCCTCGACGGCCGCGCCGCGCACCCAAATCTGAGCCGCCGCCTCTGGAATAGCGTGCAGCGCATTCAAGACATCGAGACGCTCCGGCGCCGTGACTGGAAACGCGAGTGTGCGGGGCGCAACGATCCGATCGCCCGCGCACAGCTCATCGCCGCGCTTGAGCTGGATCTGCTGATCCTCATAAACGAAGACACTGTGACTGGCCGTCACCCGCACCGAGCGCCCATAAGCCGATTTAACCTCATACAGCGGCTCGTGGAGCGGATGACGGATCACGGCCTTGATGGGTTGGAAGCGGGTCAGCCGATCTTCCATACCGAAACACAGCACTTCGCCCAGGTCGGCGTCGGCGCGTTTGCAATAGTCCTCGCCTGATGCCTCAGGCAATGCGGCGTCGATGAAGTCGCCGATCCGGGTCATGCGCACCTGTCCGCCCGGCTCGCGCACGAAGACGTGCTCCTCGGCATCGACGCTCATGATGATGACGCGGTGATAACGCAGATTGTCCGGGTTGTACTCCTCACGTCCGATGCCACAGCCAAGCGCGGTGATCAGGGTGCCGACCTCCGCCGAAGCCAGCATCTTGTCGAAGCGCGCCTTTTCGACGTTGAGGATCTTACCCTTGAGCGGCAGGATGGCCTGGAAGGCACGATCACGCCCCTGCTTGGCCGAGCCGCCGGCCGAGTCGCCCTCGACCAGATAGAGTTCGGACTTGGCCGGATCCTTCTCCTGACAGTCGGCGAGCTTGCCCGGTAGTCCGGCGATGTCGAGCACGCCCTTGCGCCGCGTCATCTCGCGCGCCTTGCGGGCGGCTTCACGCGCACGCGCGGCTTCGAGCATCTTGTTGGCGATGACCTTGGCCTCGTTAGGCTGCTCCTCCAGGAAGGTGCTCAACTGCTCGACCACCAGCGACTCGACCACCGCCTTGACCTCGGAGGACACCAGCTTGTCCTTGGTCTGCGACGAGAATTTGGGATCCGGCACCTTGACCGACAGCACCGCCGTCAGGCCCTCGCGTGCATCATCGCCGATCGGGCGGACCTTCTGGTTCTTGTCCAGCCCCTCGCGCTCGATATAGCCGTTGAGCGTGCGCGTGAGCGCGGCGCGCAGACCGGCCAGATGGGTGCCGCCATCGCGCTGCGGGATGGTGTTGGTGTAGCAGAAGATGGTTTCCTGATAGCTGTTGTTCCACTGGATCGCCAGCTCGACGCCGATGTCCTGACGCTCGGTGCTGAAATAGACGACCGTCGGGTGGATCGCCTCCTTGTTCTGGTTCAGGTTCTCGACGAAGGCGCGGATGCCGCCCTCGTATTCGAAGACATCGTGCCGCCCGCTGGCCTCGTCGGTCAGGGCGATACGCACGCCCGAGTTCAGGAACGACAGCTCGCGCAGCCGCTTGGCCAGAATGTCGTAATGGAACTCCAGATTGGTGAAGATCTCGGGCGAGGGATGGAAGCGGATCTCAGTGCCGGTGGCTGTGGTCTCGCCGATGACCTTCAGCGGATATTGGGGAACGCCCAGACTGTATTCCTGCTCATGGATCTGGCCGTTGCGATAGATCCTGAGCAGCAGCCGATCCGAAAGCGCGTTGACCACCGACACGCCCACACCATGCAGACCGCCCGAGACCTTGTAGGAGTTGTCGTCGAACTTGCCGCCGGCGTGGAGCACGGTGAGGATGACCTCGGCGGCGGAACGATTTTCCTCGGCATGGATGTCGACCGGAATGCCACGTCCATCGTCCAGAACCGAGACCGAGCCATCGGTATGGAGCGTGACCGACACTGTGTTGCAGTAACCGGCCAGCGCCTCATCGATCGAATTGTCCACAACCTCGAAGACCATGTGGTGCAGACCGGTGCCGTCGTCCGTATCGCCGATGTACATGCCCGGACGCTTGCGAACCGCATCCAGTCCCCGGAGCACTTTGATATTCGTGGAGTCGTAGGTCATGGGATTCTGAGTCGTTCGTGATTTGAGGAGAAGAAGAACGCTCTGTATCGAGCGGCAGGCGAGCCCGAGCGCGTGGAACGAGGTCGGCAGGCCAGGAGCGTGCCAAGCGCTCTATTATACGGGACGGCGCGACTCGACACCGAACCAAACGTGCGCGGTTCGCATCCCGTTGGACGCGTTTGGCGTGGATGGATGCCGGTTTCTTCTCCCCAGACGCCGAACGACCACCGAGCCAGCGGTGGTCGTTGTATGACCGACATGGTCAGACTGGCAAAGCGTAAGCGCTGGCCTAACCGCGACCCTGGCCTTGACCCTGACTGCCTTGACCGTTCTCGCCGCGCTGGCTCTGGCCGCCGCGCTCCATAGGTACGTCGACGATGGCATTGACCGTCTCCTGATCGAGTGCCTGCGACTCATAGGCTTCACCCTGACGCTCGATCTCGGCGACGAAGGCGCGCAGATGATTGCGCGAGCCGCGCTGCAAGTTGGCATAGATTGTTTGCAGGTCCGGGTTGTCGGTCCGAGCGATCGCCTCATCAAGGTCGGCGATGTCGACCTCCTCGATCAGCGCGCCGACACGCAGCGCATCCATATAGGAGATCATGCCGCTCCCCATGAGCATCTCATAGAGGTCATTGAGGGTGGGATTGGCATAGACACCGACTGCATCCGGATCAGATGGGTCGGTCAACCCATAGCGATCTATCGCGCTCTTGAGCGTCTCCATGTGCGTTTGCTCGGCCCGGGCGATGTTGTCGAACAACAGGACCGGCCACCCCTGATCGCCCCAGTAAGCGCTCAACTCCATATAGACATCGCGCGCCAGACGCTCTTCCTCGCGCATATAGGTCAGGTCATCGATGTCCGCCTGGTTCAATTCATAGACGATGGGTTGGATCGATTGAACGGGTTGACGCCCGTTGGGTCCGGCGCTCAATGTGGGCGTGGCGACCAGCAGCGCGCTGAGGGCAAGAGGGATCAGGCTGTATGTCGGATGCATGATTGGCTCCTTTTTCGCTTGGTTTTCGACAAGAGTGTCATGCCGGATTTAGCATAGCGCATGCCATACCGCAAAGTGTTGATTTCAAAGGACGCAATGCATTCAACCCCGCTTCCAGGCTCGACAAAGACCGCTGAGGCTCGACAGAAATGTCGAGCCATCCGGCACTCGCTCGACCTGGCGTGCGCCTTTGCAGGTACCTTTTGTTTGTCACTGGGCGGCGTCGCACTCGCCGATGGAGCCGTCGAGCTGGACGGAACACTGGGACTGGGCCTGGACTCGAACCCGGCGCAGAGTCATTCGGGATCCGAGCTGGCCTTTGCGCGCTTCGCGGTCGAGGCGTTACGTTCCTGGTCGAGCGATGCCGACAGCGTCAGTCTGAGCGGCGGTGGTTGGTATCGCGATTACGAGGGGCCGAACGATGCCTATCGGCTGAATCTGCTGACTGAATGGTCGCGCGAGACGGAATCCGGGCTGGGTCTGTGGCGGTTCAGTCTCACGGGCGTCGCGTATCGCGATGCACTGGTGCCTGCCGATGAGCGCAACGAGGCGGTCTTTGGTGTGCGCTACGATCATCTACTCTCAGCGCGTCATACGCTCGGACTGCGCATCGATACCCTGTGGCTCGCCTATCGTCAGGCCTCGCTGCCCTGGGCAGGACGTCCAGGCGCGGGCGCCCTGTCCAGCACCGGGCGCGGGGGGAGTTCACAGGAAACTGATCGCGGACGCAACGCACTGGCGGTTCGGCGTGACGATCAACGTCTGAGGCTCAGCCTGGACTTCACGCGCTACTGGTCGCCCGGTGTCTCGACGCGCCTCGCGTTGTTCTATGCCGACAACGCCTCTCCGGTGCGTATCGAGGGCTATCAGCGTCCAGGCGTGGACATACGCTGGCGCTTGGAGCAAAACGACGCCTGGCGCTGGGAAGCCGGAATGGGCTGGTCGCTCACCCGTTATGACGCCGCGCCCCAACAGCAGGAACGCGAGGATCGTCAAATCAGCCTGAGACTGGCCGTGAATCATTCGCTTGGATATCTGGGATGGCGAGAGGTCGAAGTACAGTGCGCGCTCGATTGGCTCGACAGCGAATCGACACTCGAGGCTTATGGGTTTCGACAATGGGTGACTCAGTGTGGCTGGTTCTGGTCGTTCCGTTAAGTGGCGGCTGATCGGCTTGGCCGTGCTGGCCTTGATGCTGAGTCCGTGGCCAGCGCGCGCTCAGGAACCGCTGTTGGCGCGCGTGCTCGCGATCGAGCCGACGGCGATTACTCTGACGATCGATCCGCCGGGTGGCGGTGCGTCCGAGACGCGCGTCGTTCCATTGGATGAACGCGAACGGCCAGCGGGTCTGCGGGTCGGTTCGCTGGTGCGCCTGTGGCCGGGTCCGACAGGTCTGACGCCGGATACGCTGATGGGGGCACGCATCGATTCACTGAACGCTCAGGGTCGTCTCCAGGATCGCACCGGAGTGCGCGCGCGTCTGATGCAGGGTGCTCAGCGCGGCGCTGACCGAGCTGGAGGACGCGGTGGACGTTGAGCCGAAACGCGATCGGCTTCCGCCGCCCTGGCTGGGGCATCTGCTGGTCTTCGGGCTACTGTTCGCGCTGGTGCTCGGCTGGTTCTTCTGGCAGACCCGCCAAGCCCAGCGCCTGTTCGAGACGGATGCGAGCGAGCATTCGCGACTCCTGGCCGATGCCGTGACCCTGCATGCACGCGGCGCGCTGCTGGCCGAAGGTCTGATCGAGACGATTTTGACGCGCTTTCTCGGCAATTCGGCGCGTTTCGTCGACTATCTCGATAGTGTGGCGCCGTTCGAGGATGACGAACTCGCGGCCTTTGCCACCGAGGCTGGATTGTCGGTCATCCGCATCCAGCGCGCCGACACCCTGGTCCAGGGACCGCGCGCTTGGGAGGCCGGGCGCGAACTCGGCTGCGAGGCGCTGGAGCGTCTGGTACGTCTGCCGACGCCTCAAGTCATCCTGTTCGGTGTCTTGCGCAGCCAGGGCGACGGGTGCGTGCTCGTGGGTCTCGACAGCGGTCAGACCCAGGCGTTGGAGGATGCCATCAGCTTGACCCGAGCGCTCGAATCCATCGCCGACCTGCCCGGTGTGCGCGCGGTTCGACTCGACGGCACGGCCCAGCTCGCTGCCGCCGCGCCGCCGGAGACCGAACTGCCACGCATCCAGATTCGACGCGCGGCCGACGGCCTGCTCGTGGCTGAGGCGAGCGCCAACGTGGCGGGAGCCGTCCTGCGTCTGGAGCTGGACGCCGGTCCGCTCCAACGCATGCGCGAACGGCTGTGGTGGGAGTTCCTCGGCTTTGTAGTAGTGCTGGCCGGGGCGGGCGGCGCCGGTGCCTGGTTCCTGCACCGGCATCAGCGTGCCCATGAGCGCCAGCGTCTGGACTATGAGCGCCAGTTGTCGCGTCAGCGCGAGGACGCCGGTCTGGGACGGGCGGCGGCGGCTATCGCCCACGAGATCCGCAATCCGCTCAACGCCATGGCCATGGGACTGCAACGTCTGCAATGGGAAGCCGATGAACTCGACGACGAGCATCGGCGTCTGCTCGAAGTGGTGCGCGACGCCCTGGCACGCACCAACGGCACGGTCAGCGGTCTGCTTGACTATGCGCGCCCGATCCAGCCACGACTGATACGGCTGGCGCTCGATCAGGTATTCAGCGAGCAGTTCAGCCTGTATGCACGCACGCTCGCCGATCGCGGTTGGCGTGTCGAGTCGCATCTCCAGCCCGCGTCCTGGGTCGCCGCCGATCCCGATCTGTTGCGCCAGGTACTCGATAATCTGTTACGCAATGTCATCGAGACCGAAGCTAACGAAGGCGTGCTGGAGATTCAGGTGCAACGCCAGACCGATAGCATCGAGCTGAGTCTGACTAATGGCGGGCTTTCGATCACGCCGGATGAACTCGAACGCCTGCTTGAACCCTGGTTTACGACCAAGGTCAACGGCACCGGACTGGGATTGGCGATCTCGCGGCGCATCATCGCGGCGCATGGCGGCACGCTCAGTCTCGTGGTACCGCGTCCCGAGCATCTGCGCGTCAGCCTCCGGCTGCCTGTCGCTCCACCCGCTTGAACCGAACCGAGAGACCGAGCAAGAACACCATGAAAATCCTGATCGCCGATGATGATCCCATGCAGCGTGAACTGCTGGCCGGTTTCCTGCGCAAGCGCGGGCATGAGGTGTTCGAGGCCGCCGACGGGACCAGCGCCGTGCAGCGCTTCGAGCGCGAGCCGATCCAGTTAGCCTTGCTCGATCATCGTATGCCCGGACTGACGGGCGATGAGGTGCTGGCGCGACTGAAGGCGATCAATCCACTGGTACGCGCCATCCTCATCACCGCCTATGGTGCGGTGGAAATGGCGGTGCGGGTGATGAAGCTCGGAGCCGACGATTTTCTGGAAAAGCCGGTTGATCTCGGTCAGCTGATCGACAAGATCGAGCGGCTCGAACAGGATCTGGCGGTTGCCGACGATGTAGTTGAGGTGACCGAGGCGCTGACCGAGACACCCTGGCCGATAGCGATCATCGGCTCCAGTCCGGCGATGCGCGAGACGCTGTCGATGGCGCGCCGCCTCGCTGACAGTCCCTGGAGCGTGCTGATCCAGGGCGAGACCGGCACCGGCAAGGAACTCTTCGCCCGCCTGATCCATCAGCTCAGTCCGCGCTGCGCGGCCCCCTTCGTCGCACTCAACTGCGCGGCCATCCCTGACACGCTGTTCGAGAGTGAGCTGTTCGGCCACGAGAAGGGCGCCTTCACGGGTGCTGAACGCGCGCATCGCGGCTGTTTCGAACGCGCCAGCGGCGGCACGCTCTTTCTCGACGAGGTCGGCGAGTTGAGTCCGGCCCTGCAATCGAAGCTGTTGCGCGCACTCCAGGAGAAGCGCATCAACCGTGTCGGCGGTGAGCGCGACATCGCGGTGGATACGCGGGTGCTCGCCGCCACCAATCGCGATCTGCGTGCACTCAGCACCGGCGGTGAGTTTCGCGAGGATCTCTATTTTCGGCTCAAGGTGCTCGACATCCGGCTGCCGCCGCTGCGCCAGCGCCGCGAGGACATCCCGGCGCTCGTCGAGCACTTCGTTGCGCGTGATGCACCCCGTCCCATCCAGCTCGCGCCCGAGACACTCGATTTTCTGATGCGTTACGACTATCCGGGCAATGTGCGCGAGCTTGAACACATCATCCAGCGCAGCCTGACGCTTGCTCGCAGCCCTGTCTTACATCCGCGCGATCTGCCCGAGGAGGTGACGCGCAACCAAGGCGCCGATTCAGGACAATTGCGCGAGCGGCTCGATGCCATGGAGCGTGCCCTGCTCGTCGAGGCGCTCGAACACAGCGACGGGGTCCAGACCCAGGCCGCCGAACGACTCGGCATCAGCGAGCGGGTGCTGCGCTACAAGATGGGCAAGTATGGCCTTCAGCGCTCCGATGGCCAGTCGTCCTGAACCTCACCGGACGCCGCGACTGGTGCGCTGAGTGTCGCGAGCGGCTCAATCCAGGCCACGTGCCTCCGGCAGCCTGACCCACACCAGCAGACCACCTGACTCGGCGCGACCGAAGCCAAGCGTACCGCCATAGGCTTCGACCACGTCACGCACGATCGCCAATCCAAGCCCCGTGCCCGCCTGACGCTCGTCGAGCCGCAAACCGCGCTCGCCGAGTCGTGACCAGTGCGCGGGCGCAACGCCGTGGCCGTCGTCAGCGATCTGAATCTCGACCTGTCCACCTGGTGACGTCGATACCTGGACCTCGACCCGGTCCTCAGCCCATTTGGCGGCGTTCTCCAGCAGATTGCCGAGCAATTCGAGCAGATCCTCCGCCATCAGTGCCACGATGACCCGCTCCGGTGCCGTGATCTGCCAGTCGAGCCGTTCGCCATCCGGTGTGCGCCTCAGTGTGCGGAGCAGACGTGCCAGATGCTCGACGACCTCGGCGCGCGCGGCATGTGGCGGATGACCGGAACGCACGCGCGCGCGGATCAGCTCACGCTCGACGCGCCGGCGCATGGTCACGGCCAGTTGGTCCAAGTCCTCAGCCAGGTCTGGATGACCGGCCTGACGCAGCCGCTCGGCATCGGCGGCCAGGACGCTGAGCGGCGTCTTGAGTCCGTGAGCGAGATCGGCGGTCCAGGCACGCGCCCGCTCGACGGAGCGTTCGCGGGCTTCAAGCAGGGCGTTGAGCTCGGCGATCAGCGGCCCGACTTCATCGGGAGCGTTCGCGGCAACTCGTGAAGCACGCCCGGCACGGATGGCGCCGATCTCGCGGCGCAGCGTTTCCAGAGGCGCGAGTCCCGTTTGAATCTGGACCAGAGCCGCCAGCATGAGCAGAAACGCGATCAGTCCCAGATAGGGGCGCATGTCGGCGGCGAAGTTGGCACGCGCCGCAATCAGTTCGGCGCGATCCTCGGCCAGGATCAGGCGCAGTTCGACCGGTTCGGGGTTCGCCGAGACCTGGATGCGCCGCTCGCGCACCAGGAGCGACTGTCCGTCCGGTCCCGGCAGATGGTGGGCATGGATCACGCCTGAAGCCAGGGCGTCATCCGGCAGAATCAGCACCTCGTCCCAGAGCGAACGCGAACGCAGGACACCGGCCTGATTGGGGCGGTCGATCTGCCAATAGTGCCCGCTCAAGGGTTGAGCGAAGGCGGGAGCGCGCGGTTCCCGGGTCAGCCGGATCGCGCCATCGGGTGCGATCTCGACAGCCGCGGCGAGCTGATTGAGCAGCGTCTCCAATTCAGTGCCGAGATGACGTTCGACATGGCGCTCGAAGAGATTCGCCAACCCGAGCCAAGCGATCAGCAGCGCCACCGCGATCGAAATCAGCGCGCCGATCCAGAGTCTGGCGCGTAGCGAGTGGTGTTTCATGCAACCGTAGACCCAGGGTTCGGAATCATGGGACGTGTGCGTCGCCATCGGTCTCGATCAGATAGCCAAAGCCACGGCGGGTCTGGATCAGCTCGGCACCCAGCTTGCGCCGTACCCGTCCGACCAGCACCTCCACCGAGTTGGAGTCGCGCTCGAAGTCCTGCGCATAGAGCTGTTCGGTCAGCTCCTGTTGCGAGACGACGCGCCCGGCCTGCTGCATCAGATAGCTGACCAGACGGTACTCCTGGGGCGAGAGATGGATGGGCAGTCCGTCGCGGCTCAGGGTCTGGCGGCGCGTATCGAGCCGGAAGGGGCCATGGACGAGAACGGGCGCGGGCTGGCCGGCGGCGCGGCGGATCAAGGCCCGCACGCGCGCGAGCAGTTCTTCGAGCCGAAAGGGCTTGGGCAGATAGTCGTCGGCGCCGGCCTCGATGCCCTCGACACGCTCGGTCCAGTCACCGCGCGCGCTCAGGATCAGCACCGGCAACCGCTGACCGGCGGCCCGCCACTGGCGCAGCACCGACAGTCCATCGAGTCCGGGCAACCCGAGATCAAGGATGGCCGCGGCATAGGGTTCGGTGTCACCCATGAACCAGGCCTCGCGCCCATCGCGCGCGCGCTCGACCAGGAAGCCGGCGGCGGTCAGACCGGCCGTCACCATCTCGGCAACCTGGTCGTCGTCTTCCACTAAGAGCAGGCGCATCAGTCGTCGTCCTCCAGTTCCAGGATGCGTCCATTACGGGCATCGATCTCGACTTCCAGCCGACGCCCGTCCGGGGTCAGGATCTTGAGTTCGTAGATCCAGACCCGCTGGCCGGCGAGTTTCCCGCGCTCGATTTCGATCCCGATCACCTCGCCCGGCACTTGCTTGCCGACTTGATGCAGGATCTCGGTGATCGGCTGAATTTCACCGCGCAGACGCGCCTCGCGCGCGCGCTCGTGATCCGCCTGAGTATCGGCACCGGCACTGGCCTGAAGGCTAAACAGGCTCAGGAGTCCGATGAGGATGGCATCGCGCATCGCGGAGGCTGGCGTCATGGTTCGGTGGTTGGTGTCTGGACTCAATCCTTCCAGGGACCATGACCCGGAATGTCGATCCAGCGTTCGTCGTAATTGCCTTCGGCGGCTTTACGATGGCAGGCGTTGCACTGGCTGAAACTGCCGACCTCCGGGTTACCCGTCACCAGACGGGCCGGGATCTCGTCGTGCTCACGCTTGAAATCGGTGCTTTCGGTGATGCGGGGCAGACTACCAGAGGCTGCGCCGGCGTTACTGGCGCCGCTTGGAGCCATCTGCTGCGCCACATCGGTGGCATTGGCTCCCAGGAAGGCGCTGATCTCGGTGCGCAGTGCCTCGGACAGACTGGCGTCGTCACCATAGTGATTGGCCAGCGCGTCCGGTGTCATGATTTGCGCCCAGGCCTGTGGCGGGAGCAGCCCCGGCTGATAGGCCATGTGGCAGGCTCCGCATTCCTCACTGTAGGTGGCGTTGACGACCGGCGCCAGCGTCTCGCGCGAGTCGAACCAACCGCTTTTCTCTCGGCCGCGCTCGTCGTCGTCATCATCGTCGTCAGCAAACGCCAGGTGGGCACTGCCCATGGCCAGCGTGCCGCTAAGCAGGAGTGTCAGGACGGATTTGAATGGAAACGGGTTCATGTGTCGATTCTCCGGCTCATTGGGTCTTGATGTAGGCGATGAAATCGGCCTTTTCGCCGGCAGTGCACTCGCGTCCCAGGGTCCAGCGACAGTTACGAGTCAACCATTTCTCGATCTTGGCTGGATCCGTGAGGCGCTGCGAATTGACCGAGGGGGCCATGGGTTCGATGACCTTGCCGGTGTTGGCCTGACGTCCCGGCTGCGTCAAATCGCGGCCATGACAGGTCACGCAACTGCGTGCGGCGGATCCGTCCGCCTGCGGATATTCCTTGGTCCAGCCGGCGGCACCGGCGGCTGGATCGGCTGCCCAGAGCGTGGCCGGCAGGATCAGGGTGCTTGCACTGAGCAGGACTATGGCGAGCTGTCGTTTCATCGGTCGTTATCTCCGTTCGTGATCGGTCAGCCTGGCGCCAACCGGGATTCCGATGGCCGTTTCAGACTGTGCCGACAGCGTACCTGGGACCCCCTGACAAAAGGCTGACAGCCGTTGCCAGCCGTTGGTCAGGCGCTGTTGGTTAGTGTGTGTGCCAAGGCGTCAACGCGCCAGAACCAACGAGCTGACCATCAAACCTGTATGGAGAACCGAACCATGTCGAAAGACGATCCGAATGACACCGCCCGCTCCAATCGCCCTGAACCGGAGACACCCACGCGGATTCGCGTCTGGGATCCGCTGGTCCGCGTGTTCCACTGGTCATTGGTGGCTGGATTCGCCACGGCCTTCATCGTCGAGGACGATCTGCTCGGCGTCCATGTCTGGGCCGGCTATCTGGTGCTCGCCCTCATCAGTGTACGTCTGGTGTGGGGGCTGATCGGCACGCGCCATGCGCGCTTCAGCAATTTCGTGCGCGCTCCGGGCGCCGTGCTGGCGTATCTGCGTGATGTCATGCGTCTGCGCGCACCGCGTTATCTCGGTCACAACCCGGCGGGCGGGGCCATGATTGTGCTGCTCTTGATCAGTGTCGCCGCTACCGGAATCAGCGGTCTGGCGCTCTATGGTGCCGAGGAATTCGCCGGTCCGCTGGCCGATGTGATGCGTGGTCTGCCGCCCTTCTTGGGTGATGTTCTGGAAGAGACCCATGAGGTGTTCGCCAATCTCACGCTGGGCCTGATTCTGATTCATGTAGCCGGGGTGCTCGTCTCCAGTCTGCTGCATCGCGAAAATCTGATCGGTGCCATGATCAGCGGCGACAAGCGCCAGGAGATTGAATGAATGCCTCGTGCGACACACTTGACCTGGAGTGCTGACACCATGCCTACCCGCCCTTCCATCCCCTTGCTTGCGCTGACGGGTCTGTTGCTCGTCGCGGCCGGAACCGCTGTGTTGGCCGCAGACGGTGAGACTCGGGATTGGCGGAGTTGGCTGCGGCTGTTCCCGAACATCGCGCCGGCCAGCCATCCGGTTTATATCGAGGAATGCGGTTCCTGCCACCTGGCCTATCCGCCCGGCGTCTTGACGGCGGACTCCTGGAAGCAGATCCTGGCGCCCGAGTCGCTCGCCGATCACTATGGCGATGACGCCTCACTGCCGGATGACCTGGTTGTCGAGTTGCGGACCTATCTGATGGCCAACGCGGCCGACAAATCAGCGCGAATTCGTGAGCGGGCTTTTGCCGTGCCCGGTGCGGCGCCATCCGACTCCAGTCTGCCGCGCATCACCGAGACGCCGTATTTCGTCCGCAAGCACGATCGGATCCCGACGCGTCTGGTCACGGATAATCCAGAGGTCGGCAGTTTCAGTCAATGCAATCGCTGCCACATCGGCGCCGACACGGGTGTCTTCGACGAGCGTCAGGTCGACATTCCTGGTTTTGGGCCTTGGAAGGATTAAACATGTCCATCGAACCACGCGAACCGACGACATCGCAGGAAACCGCCCGACTGCTACGGCTGGCGACCTGGGCCTCGGTGGCCACCGCCGGCCTGCTGATCCTGGTCAAGGTCGTTGCCTGGGGGATGACCGGGTCCATCACGGTCCTGGCGTCCCTGATGGATTCGGCCATGGATGCCATGGCCTCCCTGCTGACGCTGTTCGCCGTGCGCTGGTCGTTGAAGCCAGCCGATGCTGAGCATCGTTTCGGGCATGGCAAGGCGCAGGCCCTGGCCGCGCTCGGACAATCGGCCTTCATCGCCGGTTCGGCGCTGTTCCTCGGCTTGCAGGCGATCGATCGCTTTCTGCATCCACGCCCGCTGACTGAGATCGGTATCGGTCTGGGTGTGATCGCGTTCGCCATCCTCGCCACCCTGGCGCTGCTTGCGCTTCAGCGCCATGTCATCCGGCGTACCGGATCACCCGCGATCCGCGCCGATGCCCTGCACTATGCCACGGACCTGGCCACGAACTCCGCGACGCTGGTCGCGCTCGGGCTGGCCAGTCTCGGTTGGTCGGGAGTCGATCCGATCCTCGGTCTGGCCATCGGTCTCTATATCCTCTGGAGTGCCGTGCGGATTGGACGTGATGCCATCGAGATGCTGATGGATCGCGAGCTTCCCGATGAAGCGCGCTGGCACATTCTGGAATTGGCGCGTGCCATACCTGAGGTGCACGGCGCACATGGACTACGCACGCGCCAATCCGGCCAGTCGCTCATTATCCAGTTGCATCTCGAACTCGACGATGCGCTGCCATTACGTCAGGCCCATCAGATCGCGCTCGCGGTCGAAACTCGGATCCGCGAGCGCTATCCGGACTCAGATATCCTCATCCATCAAGATCCGGTGAGTCTCGGCCGCGAGGCGATGGACACCTGAGATTCCGCGCTGTTTGGCTCAGATGCCTTTATCGGCCAAAACGGCGCGCTGCCGGCCTCGGGCGCAATCATCGATGTTGCGGTGCATCAAGCCGCTTTGGATGTGATGTAATCGGCGATCTCGACGCCATCGAGGCCGATCTCCGTCAGCGGAACTTCCATGATCTCGGCTTGGGTCTTGGCGACATCCAGAATGTCGTAATACGCTGCCTTCAATCCGCGCTCGAACGGTGAGTCCGTCTCGCTGGATTGCTGCGCGGCCTCGCGTGCGGTCTTGATGACCTCTTGAAGCAAGATTTGGTAATCGATCTGTTGGCTCATGTCGTTCGCTCCGCGATGATCCCGGTGATGATCTCAAGATAGGCTGTGTTTCGGGCGATGTCCTCCGGCCATTTCTTTTCGACATAGCGTCGAATCTCTTCAGCCGAAAGGCCCGGCTTGAGTTTCGACATCGGATCTCGAATATAGCCTTCGTGCTCTGCGATCACCCGGCGATACGAGCGCTCGGCCCGCTGCAAACGCGGTAAATATTCGCCCTTGTAGCGCTCGTAAAATTTCGCGTAATCACCACCGGATTTCGCCAGATCGTAGGCTGATGGCCTCATGTCCTTCAGCATCGCCTCCATCCGGCGGCCAGCGGCTCAATCCTTCGGCGGAGTCCAGCCGTCGTTGAGCGTGCGCATGAAGGCGACGATGGCGGCCTCCTCCTCGGCGCTCAGTCCCAGATTGCCGAGCTCATCGGTGTTGACGTTAGCGGCGATCTCAGTCTCGGGCCAGCAGTTGCGACCCGGCTCGGGTGCGTCGATCCGCTCGCAGACCGGCTTGGTGTCGCGGGTGTTGTAGAAGTGGACCACCTCTTCCAGACTCTTGTGAGCGCCGTTGTGCATGTAACTCTTGGCGAAGCCTTCAGAGGGTCGAAGATCGGCATTGCGCAGACTGGGCACCTTGAACTTGCCCAGGTTTTCCTCGGCGCGATCGGCGAAGCGCGGCACCGTCTTGAGGAAACCGCCAAGTCCTGGATCACGCCAGGCCGTGCCTTCTGGATTGCGCTCGCGCTGCTGATACCAGGGGTTGGCCGGGTTGCGCCCAACGCCGAGATTGTCATAGGTGAAATCGGTGAAGAGCGGCGGCTCGCCATTGGGGCCGGGGGTGTGTGGATGACAGGCGGCACAGTTGCCCTTGTCCTCGCGCTCGAAGAGCACCAGACCGAGCTGTTCCTGCTCGGTGAGCGGATAGCGTTGCGGATCCTTGAGATAGTAGTCGTACTTGGAACTGAAGGCGTTCATCTCGGACGAGGTCTCGAAAGCCAGGAGCGCCTGGGCAATGGCATTGAAGCCATCGGTTGGATTGGCGCACACTGACTCGCCGAACCAAGCACGCAACGCGCCGCTGGCGGAACCGGCACAGACACGCCGCACGAGTTCGGCATCATCTGTCAGATTCTGCTCGACCGGATTGAGGAACGGCCCCTGTGCCTGCTCGGCTGCCGGATGACCGAGCAGCCAACCAGTGGCGCGACCGTCCCAGAAGTTGCCGCCGACGAAGTGGTCTTCCTCGTTATCCAGATACAGCGGCGGACTGAAGCTCGCGTAAGCCGCCATCAGTGGACGGCGGTTGCCGAAGCGTCCGGCGACCGCGCCTTCATGCACGCCGCCGGAGGCATTGACCGCACTGTCCGGGCTGGTCCAGCCGGCGATTGGGGCATGACAGCTCGCACAGGATTGTCCGGGCGGCTCAGAGAGTGTGGCGTCGAAGAACAGTGCCTTGCCGAGCGCCACCAGCTCCGCGTCGGCCTGCGCCATCGGCACAGCGGCCAGGAGCGCGGCGGTTAACGTCACAGCGTACATCAGCGTTTTCCGGTCTCGATCTCGCATGTCGTCCTCATCAATCATCATGCATGGATATCAGGCTTCAAGATGGCTCCTGACCAGGGTGACTCAAGGCCGTGTGAGTCGATGCTCGACGCGCACCCGGCTTCCGGCTGGAGGATCGACGGCAAGTTGTGCATGAAAGTGCGCTGATTGGGCCTGGCGGTTGCGACGCATCAGGCTGGCATCGGTTTCGGCCAGCGCGTACCCATCGGCATCCAGCACCGTGATATGCACCTGTCCTGGAATGGCGCCGCGCGCCGGAATCCGTGGTCTGACCGTCCCGCGCACGGTCAAGCTGGATTCAGCGGCATTGGGTTTGGCCTGAACGAAACCAACATCGAAGCGGCTCGAAGACTGGCGTTCGACGCTCAGTGGCGCGTTCGGATTCGCCGCCTCCAGGGGCGTGGCCATGAGCAGCCAGGCCAAGGCCAGCGGGCCTGCCGTGATCGATTGAATATTCAAACGCATGGGTCTTGCCCTCCATTCGTCGTCGATGGGCCGGAGTCGGCATCGAGCGCCGCATCAGGTGTTGATTCGGCCTGCCTTCAAGGCTGGAACCAACCAGTAATGCAGATCACCACCCCGGAATTCTTCGGCCAGCGCCGCCAGCAGCGTCTCGGCGACCGGCAGCGGCAGATGGATCATGAACAGCACGCGCCGACTGCGCCCCGCGACCTGTTCGGCGAGACTCATCGATGACTCCGAGGAACCATGACCGGACACCGGCAGGCTCGTAAATCCGGGCACGTCCTCGCGTTCGAGCAGCCATTCGGCCAGCAGATCCTCGGTGTGCGGCGGGACGATCAGGTTGAGCAGCGAGTCAGACATGATCGATGGCTCCTGGCTGGGTGGCCGTAGCCCCTTGCTCTGAGACGGGCCGCGCGGAGACGCGCTTCACGCGCCGCCGATCACCGAAACGCCGATAGAGGATGGGCAACAGGATCAGGGTCAGCAGGGTCGCGCTGAGCAGACCGCCGATGACCACGATGGCCAGCGGACGCTGGATCTCGGAGCCGGGGCCGGTGGCGAACAACAGGGGTACGAGTCCGAAGGCGGCAATATTGGCCGTCATCAGCACCGGACGCAGACGCCGCCGCGCGCCCTCGACCACCACCACCTCCATCGGCCGCCCGAGTGCACGCAGTTGATTGAAATAGGTCAGCATCACCACGCCGTTGAGCACGGCTATACCAAGCAGGGCGATGAAACCGACCGAGGCCGGCACCGAGAGATATTCCCCGGTGAGGGCGAGCGCGAAGACCCCGCCGATGAGCGCGAAGGGCACGTTCGAGAGCACCAGCAGCGCTTGACTGACTGAGCCGAAGGTCGAAAACAGCACCAAAAAGATCAGCCCCAGTGCGATCGGCACCACCAACGCCAGACGCGCGGCGGCGCGTTGCTGGTTCTCGAACTCGCCGCCCCATTCGAGCCAGTAGCCGGGCGGCAGCTCGACCTGCTCGGTCACGGTGCGCCGCGCCTGCTCAACGAAGCCGACCAGGTCGCGTCCCTCGACATTGGCGATGGCCACCGCCAGGTTGTTGCCCCGTTCGCGGGTCAGGGCGACCGGACCCTCGACGCGCTCGAGTCGAGCCAGATTGGTCAGCGGGACCGAACCGCCCTCGGGCGGAGTCACGCGCAGACCAGCGAAGCGCGTCGGTGACTGGCGCAGATCTTCGGGACCACGAATCACGACCGGTCGCCGCTTGCCCTCCAGATAAACGGTGCCGACCGTGATACCCTCGACCTGGGCGCGCAGCGCACCCGCAAGCGTATCGGCGTCGATGCCGAGCCGTCCGGTCTCCAGACGATCGACGACCAGATTCAGATATTGAGCGCCGGCGTTACGCGGCGTATAGACGTCCCGAGCGCCCTCGATGTCCTGGAGCACGCCAACTACGGACTCGGCAAGTTGGTCGAGCCGTGCCGGATCCGGACCGAAGATTTTGACCGCCAGATCACCCCGCACGCCGGTGAGCATCTCCGAGACCCGCATCTCGATCGGCTGGGTGAAGGCGTACTCGACACCGGGGAAGCGTTCGAGCACCCGGCGGATCGACTCGACCAGCGCCTCCTTGTCCGGCACCTGCCATTCCTCCATCGGCTTGAGGACGAGGAAGCTGTCGGTCTGATTGAGTCCCATGGGGTCGAGGCCCAGCTCGTCCGAGCCGGTGCGGGCAATGATGGATTCGATCTCAGGCACCGCGTCGAGCAGCGCGCGCTGGACACGCTGGTCGATGGCGATCGACTCGGCCAGGGTGATCGAGGGCAACTTTTCGAGCTGCACGATCATATTGCCCTCGTCGAGGGTCGGCATGAAAGCCTTGCCGATCAGGGTATAGACATAGCCGGCGACCACCAGCAGCAGGATGGCCGCGCCAATCACCCAGCGCGAATGACGCAGCGCTGTGGTCAGAACCGGCACATAGAGGCGCCCGAGCATCCGCGGCAGCCAGGGTTCGTGCTCACCGTGTCCGGCCTTGAGCAGATAGGAGGCCAGCACCGGGATGATGGTCAGCGAGAGCAGCAGTGCGCTAGCGAGCGCGAAGACGATGGTCAGCGCTACCGGCACGAACAGCTTGCCCTCCAGACCCTGGAGCGTCAGCAGCGGCAGAAAGACGATGATGATGATCAGGATGCCCGAGGATACCGGCACCGCCACCTCGCGCGTGGCGCGATAGATCAGATGCAGGCGCGGCAATCGCCGCCCCGCCGAGCCCTGACTGAGCTGAGTGACCACGTTCTCGACCACCACCACGGCGGCATCGACCAGCATACCGATGGCGATCGCCAGCCCGCCGAGCGACATCAGATTGGCCGAGAGTCCGAACTGGTGCATCAGGATGAAGGTCGCCAGTGCGGCCAGCGGCAGAATCAAGGCCACGGTCAGGGCCGCGCGCGCATCGCCGAGAAAAAGCACCAGCAGCACGATAACCAGGATCGTGGCCTCGATCAGCGCCTTGGAGACGGTATGGACCGCGCGCTCGACCAGTACGCCACGGTTGTAGAAGACATCGATCGTGACGCCCTCGGGCAGGCTGGGTGCCAGTTCGTCGAGCTTGGATTGGATGCCGTCGACCAGGGCGCGCGCATTGGCGCCGCGCAGCGCCAGCACCAGTGCCTGGACCGTTTCGCCCTGACCATTGCGGGTCACGGCGCCATAACGGGTCAGGGCCGAGAGCCGGACCTCAGCGACATCGGCCACGCGCACCGGCTGACGTGTGTCGCCGCCGACCACGATCGCGCCCAGATCGTCGAGCGTCTGGATGGCGCCGGCACTGCGCACCAGCAAGACTTCCTCGCCCTCGTCGAGCCGACCAGCACCGTCGTTGCGATTGTTGGCCGCGATGGCCGCGCGCAACTGCTCCAGACTGATACCACGTACCGCCAGGCGGGCATTGTCCGGCACCACCTCGAAGCTGGTTACGAAACCACCGAGCGCGTTGACGTCAGCCACGCCGGGCACTGACCGCAAAGCGGGACGAATGGTCCAGTCGAGCAGATCGCGTCGCTCGGCGAGACTGAGTAAACCGCCCTCGATGCTGAACATGAACATCTCACCCAGCGGGGTGGTCATGGGCGCAATCCCGCCTTCGATGCCCTCAGGCAGATTGCCCCAGACACTGTTGAGCCGCTCAGCGACCTGCTGACGTGCCCAGACGATGTCGGTGCCTTCGGCAAAATCGATGGTGATATCGGTGAGTGCGTACTTAGCGATCGAGCGCAGCATGGTCTGACGCGGCAGACCCAGCATTTCGACTTCGATCAGACTGGTGATACGCGCGGCGACTTCCTCGGGTGTCATGCCGGGCGCCTTGACGATGATCTTGACCTGGGTGGTCGAGACATCGGGAAAGGCATCGATGGGCGTGAGCTGAACAGCGCGCCAGCCGCCGCCGATGAGCAGCGCCACGACCAGCAGCATCAGCAGCCGCTGGGTCAGTGCGAACTGAATCAGACGCGCAAGCATCACTCGCCCCCCAGCCAGGCGGCCTTGAGTGCCACCACGCCGCTGACGGCCACGCGATCCTCGGCCTGCAACGTCACCGCGCTCACCACGGCGTCCTGTTCCTCGCGGGCGATCAGGGTTACGGGCAGCGCCTCGAAACCGCCAGGACGCGCGACGAACACATACACCCCGGCCTCCTGACGCACCAGGGCGCTGGCGGGCAGCCGCCAGCTCGCCGCCTCGGCCTCGGTCGACAACTGCACCTCCACGAACTGCCCCGGACGCAGTCGACCGCTCGGATCATGGATCTCGGCACGGACCACCACGCCCTGATCGCGCTCATTGACCCATTGCCCGATGGTGATGAGATGTCCCGCTGTGTCTGGCAAGACCGTCGGCCACACTGGCGTGCCCACCCGGAGGTCGGCAAGTTGATCGGCCGGGACATGGATCTCCAGCCACAGCGGATCGAGATCGCCGAGACGATAGAGCGCGGTGGCACTATCGACCGACTGCCCGGTATTCACCAATTGTTCCAGGACCACGCCGCCGATCGGGGCGCGCACCGACAGCACGCTGGTCAGACGCCGGGTGCGCGTCAGGGTTGCGATGTCTTCGGCTGAGAGTCCGGCGAGTTCGAGCAACTGACGTTTGTAATCGACCAGCGTGGACTGCTCGCGGTATTTGGATTCGCTTTCGACCGAACGCCGTTCGGCGATGAGACCTTCGCGCTGGAGCGTGCGATCGCGTTCGCGTTCGCGTTCGGCGAGTTCGAGCCGGATCAGCGACTCCAGATAAGCGCTCTGGGCCTCGATCAGAGCCGGGCTGCGCAACTCAGCCAGAACTTGCCCTGTGCTGACCACATCGCCCTCGGCGACATGCAGACGTTCGAGCACACCGCTCCAGGGCGCGGCCACGACCCACAGTTGTGGATTGGGGACGACCACTGCCGCTGGATAACGGCGCGAACGCTGTTCGGTAGCGACCTGGGGCGTCGCCCATTCGATCTTGAACGCCTGTTGCTGCTCGGCGCTCATAGGGATGGTCTCGCCCGTCTGGCCGGAGAGCGGGACGAGCATGAGGATGAGCGCAAGACCGGGCCACGCCCGCTTGGATCGAGTCGTCGGCATCACTGTGGAATGACTCCCAGGGCTTGATTGAGTCGGGCACGGGCGCGCCCCTGTTCGAGGCGTCGCAATTCCAGCGCGACGCTGGCCTCGCGGGCGCTGTCCTCAGCGCGCAGCAGGGTCGTGAGATCGGCTTCACCGAGTTCGAAGGCACGGCGCACCAGGGTGAACGCCTCGTGCGCGGCCCTCTGACGCTGCTCGGCGATGGCAAGGGCTTCGCCGGCGCCGCGCCGGCTGAGACGTGCGGCGATGAGATCGGCCTCGGCCTGACGGAGCAGACGCTGTCGTTCGCTGGCCTGCTCAGTATAGATACGCTCGGCGGCGGCGATGGTCGGCGCGGCCTGGCTGGCGAGTCCGAAGGGGATGGAGAGTTCGATCTGAAGCGCCGTGGTCTGGTCGGCGCCGCGCGCGTCCCGTATGACCGTGGTGCCCAGACTCAGGAGGGGATGACCGGTACGCTCACTGCGCGCCTGATCACGCTGACGGCGCGCGACCCCGACGGCACTGTCAGCCTCGGCCATGAGCGGATGCTCGGGCGAAAGCTGGTCAGGGGGGAGTCGATCAGCCGCGCTCACCGCTTCCTCGCTGTCGTCGGGCAGCGCCGCCTGCCCCGTCAGATGACGATAGCGTGCGAGCGCCTCCTCGGCCTCCATCCGCGCCGCTTGGTACTCGGCTTCGCGATCGAGCACGGCTTGATGAGCGACCAGGGCATCGACGCGCGCCAGATCGCCTGCCGCCAAGCGCTTGTCGACCGTCGACGCCAGGGCACGCGCATTCGCGAGTGCCTGAGCCGCCTGATCGACCCGCCCCTGGGCCAGACGCGCGTTCCAGACTGTCTCGCGCACCCGCCCGGCCATTTCCCAGCGTAAGAACAGATCGAGGGTCGCGGCGCGCTCATCGAGCGCGGCGGCGACGGCCTGGCGTGCCGTGCGCTGCCCCGGCATCCACAGCGGTAGCTCGACCACGGCCTCCCAGTCGTAGGCGCCTTCGTCGGTGGTCAGCCGGTCGCTCAGGTGCTTCATACGCAGTCCCGGATCACTGGCGACCAGACTGGCGGCCTGACGATGCATGGCATCGCGCTCGTCGCGAAGCGCGCCGACCCGCGCGCGCTGGCCCTCCAGGTCGAGCGCCGAGTCGATCGCCTCGCCCAGCGTGCCGGCGCTCGCTGCCGCCGGCCCCAGGAGCAGGCAGAACAGGATCAGCCGCGCTCGGCGCCGATGACCGGTCTTTGGAGTGTGAGGAATATTTGAGTACATGGCGCCATCCTAGAGCGTCAAACTGAAACCAAACTGAATCCACGCATCCGGTTTTGAAACCGAATCGATCAGCGTCCGTCGAGATTCCGGTCCTGTAGCGGCAACCGAACATCCACCCCCAGTCCGCCGAGTTCGCCTGCACGCTCGAAGCCCAGGATACCCTGATAGCTGGCGACAATCTCCTTGACAATCGCCAGCCCCAGGCCATGCCCGCCGACCTGCTCATCGAGACGCACTCCGCGTTCGGTGATGTCGACGATGGCCTCCTCCGAGCAGCCCGGACCATCGTCCTCGACCCGCAACACCAGTGTCCCGGCCTCAATGAACAAACAGGCGCGCACGCGCTCGCGCGCCCACTTGCACGCGTTGTCGAGCAGATTGCCGAGCAACTCCAGCATGTCCTCGCGATCGAGAGCAAGCGGTGCGTCGATCATGTAGTCAAGCTCGATCTGCAGTGCCCGCTCGGCATGGATGCGTTCAAGCAAGCGCTTGAGCACGGGTAACTCAGCGGCCGGTTCGAAGGATTCACCCACACCGCCCGCCCCGGCCAGACGCGCGCGCTTGAGCTGACGCTCGGCGATCTGGCGCAAACGTTCGACCTGGTCGAGCAGCCCGGCGCGCGTCTCAGGCGTCAGATCCAGCTTGGGATCATTCAGATATTGACGCAGCAGGACCAGTGGCCCCTTGATGGCATGCGACAGATTGCCCGCGGCCGTCCGCGAACGCTCCAGACGCTGACCGAGCAAAACCAGCAGACGGTTGAGCTTGCGTACCAATGGTTGCATCTCGCGCGGCACGTCCTCGCTCAGGGTGACGATGCGTCCACGCTCGAGCTGCTCGATGTCCTGATCGATAGGGCGCAGACTGGCGAAGGCACGGCGCACGATGAGGCGCTGTATCAGCAGGATCAGCATCAAGCCCAGCACCGCTATGACGGCGAACAGATGCTCGAAGTGGCGCAATTCGGCCGTCAGCAGTGTGATGTCCTCAGCGAAGACCACCACCAGGTCGTACTCGCCGAAGCGGTAGCCTTCCGCCCAGGCCACGAGCGGCTGTCCGGCCGGACCTGATAACGTCCAGTGTCGTGTCTCGCCAGGATACAGCGTCTGAATTTCGAGATCCGTATCCCACAGTGAACGTGAACGCAGATGCTCGCCAGCCGCCGAAGCGATGACGAAGTAATGCCCTGAGTAGGGTTGCTCGTAGACGGACGTCAGGCGCGGCGACTCCAGGCGCAGGTGACCGCGCGCATCGAACCTGAGCGCACCGACCACGGCCTCCGCGTCGTGCTCCAGACGCGAGAGCACGAAGGCGTTGGCGGTGTGATGCAGGGCCATGTGTCCGAGCCACCAGGCGCCGCCGATCAGTAGCGCCAGGCTGAGCGCCAGTCCCAGATGGAGCCGACCTTCCAGTGATGTCATGGCTTCAACAGATATCCCTGTCCGCGCAAAGTTTGGATGCAATCGCGGCCGATCTTCTCGCGCAGGCGCCGCACATAGACCTCGATCAGATTATCGCCACGCTCGGCCTCAAGGTCGTAGACATGCTCCAGGAGCTGCGTCTTCGACAGGATGCGCCCTGGATTGAGCATCAGATAGCGCAACAGCCGAAATTCGGTTCCGGTCAGTTCGCGTGTCTCGCCGTCGGAGCGGGTGACCCGCTGCAGATCCTCGTCGAGCGACAGACCGCCGACGGCGAGTTCCGGGCGCAGGTTGCCCGCCGCGCGGCGCGTCAGGGCATTGAGACGCGCGATCAGTTCCTCGACATGGAAGGGTTTGCCCAGATAGTCGTCGGCACCGGCCTTGAGTCCATCGACACGCTCGGGCCAGGCATCGCGCGCGGTCAGGATCAGGACCGGCACGGCCAGACCACGAGCACGCCAGTGTCGCAGAACCTCCAGGCCAGGACGTTTGGGCAACCCGAGATCGAGGACGATGACGTCATAGGGTTCGAGTTCACCCAGGCGCCCGCCGATCACGCCGTCCTGCGCCTGATCGACCGCGAAGCCAGCGGCGTTCAGCGCCGGCAGTAGGGCCACAATCTGCGCCGGATCGTCTTCGACCAGTAACAAACGCATTTTAGAGCCTCCCGCTCAGTCGTCGCTCGACGATTCGATCAAGGCGCCGCTGGTCGCATCAAGTTCGAGTTCATGGATTCGACCAGCCGTGTCGTGGATACGAATCTCGTAGACATAGCGCCCAGCCTCCCGGTCCAGCTCTGCCTCCAGCAACTGACCCGGCTGAATCAGCGCCGCCCGTCGCATTACCTCGGACATTGACAGGATACGCCCTTCATCGTACAGGCGTTTGACACTGTCATGATCCAAATGATCGCCCAAGGCTCCGGTATTGAAGATCATCGAGCCGATGAAAAGAAGGTGCGACAGATGAGCGACAGGTTTCATATTGAACATCAGGGCAATCGCACTATCTGGATATTGACGAACGGCGATTGAGGTACGAGCGCGGAACCAACATCGGACAGCCAGATCGTGCTCAGACTTCGCGCCTGTTCAGCGCATCTCGAAGGCTTCCTGATGGAACTGCAAGCGTCCGCGCCAGGCGCGAGTCAGTCCGGTACGCAACCGTCTGGCGAATCCGCTCGGGCCGCAGAACCAGACTTCGGTCTTGCTCGATCCGTCGTGCATGGAGGTGAGATGCTCGGCGGTCAGGGTGCTTCCGGCCTGACTGTCATGGATGTGAAGCGAGACGCCCGGCAGGTCCGCGCACAAGCCCTTGAGGCGCTCAGCGAAGGGATCGCTCGCCCAATCGCGGGTGCTGTAATGCAGATCCGTGACGAGAGAGTCGTCCGGGTTGGCGCGCAGGGCTTCCAACCAGGCGATGAAGGGTGTGATACCGATTCCGCCGGCCACCCAGATCTGTCGTGCCTCGGGATTGCGGCGTGGGAGTTCAAAAAAGCCGTAAGGCCCCTCGACCGTCACCGCCTGCCCCACGGCAATGCGACGTGGCAGCGCGCGGGTAAAATCGCCCAGTGCCTTGATCAGAAAGGTCACACGACGATCCCCGTGATCGGCGCTGGCGATGGTGAAGGGGTGATGGCCCTCGAACCAATCAAAGCTCACAAAGGCGAACTGTCCGGCCTGATGTCCCCGCCAACGGGAGTCCAACTGACAGACCACCTCGGTGACATCACGCGCGGGTGTCGAGATCGACAGGATCGTCCCCCGTGCCCGGCGTGCCCGGCCGATGAGACCCAGGAGTGACAGGACGGCCGCGAACGATCCCGCCACCAGCAGCACCCCGAGCAGTAGGCCGAGCGGCTGGCTCCAGTAATCGGTCGGAGCCAGCACGGTGGCATGAAAGGCGAGCGCCAGGTACAGAAGCGGTACCGCACGATGGATATGGCGCCAGAGGTGGTATGGGAAACGCTTCAGGAGGCTCAATACGAGCATGGCCAGCAGCAGGTAGATGCCAATCTCGCCAAGTTCCTCACCAACATCACGCAACTCGTGCATCAGGCCGCTGAACTGCACTTCCAGCGGTTCTCCGAAACGACCGAACACGGATTTGATCAGGTCGTCGCAATCCTCAAGCAGCCAGTGCATGGCGGCGAAGCTGACCGCGAGAATGGCGGTCCATTTGTGCATTCGGTAGACGCGGTCCATGCCACCGAGCGGGCGTTCCAGCCAGGTCGGACGTGTCGCCAGCACCATCGCGAGCGACATCAGGCCGATCGCAAGCAGGCCGCTGAGGTAGAACGCCTGGCTTTGAATGGCCCAGGGCAGAGAGGTGGTGCCCAGGCCATTCACCCCGAGTGCACCCGCCCAGGCAAGGACGAGCAGCGCAATGAAGCCGGTCAGATAGATATTCATAATGGCATGCGATCCATTGATAAGATGGCTTACTTTTCCTTCTGCTTGATTAGGTCACCGGTTGCGGCGGCGAGATAGTGTTTGAGAATTGTCCCGTCGGCGGCGAGAATCTTGATCAGGCTCTGTTGACGCCGATTAAGCCGGGTCGATAGCAGATAGCGCTGTCCGACGGCGCCAAAGACAGGTGCAGTCTGATCGAGCAAGCTGAATTGCCGCTGAAAACCTCAACTGCAAATCGTGCATTTATAGCGCGGTTCTGGAGTATCTGAGCATCCACATTGAACAAGATCCACAGACATGGTGGCGGGAGTAACCACATGACGCAAAGCACGCTCATCCTCGGTCTTGGCAACACGCTCATGTCGGATGACGGCGTCGGTCCGCTGGTCGTTCGATACCTGAAGGCGGAGGCAGACCCCGCCGCGCCGCTGCAATTCCTTGACGGTGGAACCCTCAGTTTCAGCCTCGCGGGGCCGATTGAGGATTGCCGATGTTTGATTGTCGTGGATGCCGCCGCGATGGGCGATCCCCCAGGAACCGTTCGCGTCTTCGAAGGAGAGACCATGGATCGGCAGTTGCGCCAGCACGCCAAAAGCGTGCATGAGGTAAGTCTTGCGGACCTGCTGGACATGGTACGGCTGACGGATCGGTTGCCTGAGCGACGCGCCTTGGTGGGGATCGAGCCTGAGGTACTCGGCTGGGGCGACAGTTTGACCCCAGCGGTCGAGGCGGCAGTGCCAATGGCAATGGCCCGTATCAAGGAAATGCTTCGCCGATGGGATGAAACGGAAACCATCTGTTCGATCCAGTGAGGACTGTTTGCGGCCCATTAGGGCACTACCTTCCATCTGACGCACCACAAACGCTTGGCGGATGCCCATCATTGCAGGTTGCGTCCCTGACATCTGACGCCATTGATACTTTGGCTACATGATGGACGTTAACCTCAATCAGGGGTTGACCATCCGGGTCGATGAGATGGACGGCGCAGCCGATGCAGGGATCGAAGCTATGGATCGTCCGCAGGACTTCCAGCGGTTGCTTGACATCGGCCAGGCGATGGCCGACCAGGGCGCGCTCGTAGGGGCCGGCGGTATCCTGGCCATCGCGGGGTCCGGCATTCCATTGACTGGCGACGACACATTGATAGTTCGCGATCAGGCCGGATGTGCGATCAAGCCGCACCCAATGGCCCAGCGCACCGCGCGGCGCCTCGGTGAAACCGAAACCGACCGACTGGGGCCATCGCTGTGGCTGGGTCAAACGGGTGAAGGACTCGGGATTCCAGTAGGCCCCCGAGCGGTTGTTGAAATAGTGCTGATACCAGTCGGACATCTGGTCGGCGATGATCTTGGTTTCGAGCATCCGGCAGAAGATGCGCCCCAGCGTCGAATTCAGTTGCCCGATAGTCAGCCCCAGACCGTCTTGAGCGACTGGATTGGTCCAGTATTGCTGGACCGCGCGGCGCACCAGTTTGTCGGTGGGGAGCGTGCCCCGCGCGTGCATCGCCAGGATATGGGCCAGTGGGCCGACCTCCATGGGTTGGCCGTCATAGCGCGGTGACTTGATCCAGGAATAGCGATCGGACTCGTTGAGCATGTAGTGCGACGCGCCATCGGGCTTCGGTCCGGTGTAGTGGAGCGTCGTTGATCCAACGGATGGGTGTTCGCCTGAAGTGGAACCCCGGTACCAGGCATGCGCGACGTTCTCGGTGACTAGGGCGGGGTCGAAGGGACGCAGCCGCGTGGGATCGCTGGCCCAGATGACGCCCGGCGGGATCAGATAACCGGCGGGATAATCGATGGCGCCATCCTTGAACTCGGTCCTGACCAGCGCTGGGTCGGGAAAATCGCCGAAACAGAGGAAGTTTCCTTCCGTGGCGCCGATGCTCGCCCACTCTCGGTACTGACTCGCCAACAGACGCACGTCGGGAAGATAGACCTGATCGACGAAGGACTGCATGGTGGCGATGGCGGTCTTGATGATCCGCAGCCCCTCCCTGTTGAGAGACGTCCCGCCCGCGTCTTCGGTGATGCGTCCGGGATTGCTGCTCAGGGTGCAGGGCATGCCGCCCACCACCAGATTGGGATGCGGATCCTTGCCGCCGAAGACTGCGTGCAGTTTCACCACCTCGCGCGCCCAGCCCAGCGCCTCCAGATAGTGCGACACCATTAACAGGTTCGCCTCCGGGGACAGTTTGTAGGCAGGATGCCCCCAATAGCCATTAGCGAACAGACCGAGCTGGCCCCGACTCACCATGCCGTTCAGCTTATCCAGGAGCGTCTGAAAGTAGGCCGCATCGGGAAGCCGGCCCTGGTTGGGTTTGTGGCCGGGATTGTTGGTTCTGGCCAGGCTGGCGGTCGCGGCTGGACTGGCCTTCAAGGCGCTGACGACATCCACCCAATCCAGCGCGTGGAGATGGTAGAAGTGCATGACATGGTCATGCACATACTGAGCGCCAATCATCATGTTGCGGATGTAGTCGGCGTTCCTCGGCACCTTGATGCCGATGGCGTGTTCCACCGCCCGCACCGAGGTCAGCCCATGCACCACGGTGCAGACGCCGCAGATGCGTTGGGTAAAGGCCCAGGCGTCGCGCGGATCGCGCCCGAGAAGGATCGCCTCGACGCCCCGGACCATGGTGCTGGAGCTGAGACCGGGTTTGCTGATGACGCCACCGCCCTGGCCATCGGGCTCGGCATAGGCCTGTATCCGCAAGTGGCCCTCGATGCGGGTCATGGGATCGATGATGACATTCGGACGGGTGGCCATGGTTGTTCTCCTAGGCGGCGATGGGTTCATGCCCTGACACGTCAAGGCAGATGGGGATTAAGTCGGATGGGACGCGCTCAGTCATCATCATCATCGTCGTCGTCGTCGTCGTCGTCGTCATCATCATCGTCATCGTCATCGTGGTCGTCATCATCGTCGTGGCCACGGCCACGGCCACGGCCACGGCCACGGCGACGATCATGATCGTCGTCATCATCATCATCATCATCATCATCATCGTCATCGTCGTCATCTCCCTCGCCGTCGGCCAACGGGACATAGAATCCTTTCTGACCGTTCAGGTTGAGACGATCCCAGAAATCAGGCTCCGAGCAGCCGATGCAGCCATGTCCGGACATCATTGGAAAACTGGTGCCCTGATTCCATTTGATCGTGGCGCAGGCGTTATGCGTGACCGGCCCTTTACAGCCGAGCTTGATCAGGCAGCCCCCACGGCGAGCAGCGGCATCATCGAAGGAGCGTGCCAGAGGGCCATCGTCGTAGGTTTCCTCGCGATAGCATTCGTCATGGACGGTTTCGTCATAAAACATCGAGGGGCGATGGAGGTCATCCAGATCGGGCATCCCGCGCGCCAGGTAGTAGAGGATGACGCCCGTCATCACCTCCGGAATCGGCGGGCATCCAGGCAGGTTGATCAAGGGCTTGCTGACCCCGAGCTGGCGCATCAAGTCATGGATGGACACTGCGCCGGTGGGGTTGGGATCGGCCTTCGGCAGTCCGCCGAAGCTGGCGCAAGAGCCCACGGCGATAATCAGCCCGGCATTTCTCGCGGCATCCCGGAAGCGGGCGACCCCGCTGCGTTCGCCGCTGATGAAATACCCGTTATCCCATTGGGCGGGGATCGATCCGTCCACCACCAGCACATAGCCGGATGTTCGCGTGACGGTCCTGAGCTGTTCCTCGGCCTGCTCACCGGCGGCGGCCATCAGGGTTTCCTGATAATCCAGCGAAATCAGGTTGAGGATCAGGTTGTCGATGGTGGTGCCGCCACGGAAGGCGAAGGAGTTCACCATCGATTCCAGGCAGCCCGTGCATTCCTGAAACGACATGTAAACGACCGAGGGTCTGTTGCGCGCGGTTGCGGCGGCGGCCAGTTGCGGCACCATGGCTTGCGGCAAGGCCATCAGAGACGCCATGCCGGCACAGAAAGACAGGAAACGCCGTCGGCTGATGCCCAGTTCGAGCAATCGACTCGCGGTGGCGTCGTCGAGCATGACCTCCCCGTCCGTCCGTGCCTGTTCCTGCATCCAGGTCGATGGCTTCTGTCGCGCTGTGGTCATGGTCGTTTTCCTCGCGTCTGATTCGGCTGAGTGGTGCCGGCATGCGTCATCGTTGACGGTTCAACACGCGAGACCGTGAGCGCCTGGTCGAGCCGATTCAAACCCGCGCGCAGGTCTGCCGCATGGGGCCTCAGGATGTCCGGGATCATGGTGATTTCGATGAATTCCGTGACGATGCCGCCCTGTTCGTTGGCGTGAGTCAGCCACCACACGCCGGGGTATTGGGTTTCCCTGACCGTGATCTTGACGTCCGCCTCGATCACGGCGGTCACCTCGCCCGTCGATAAGGCATCCTTGAGCGCTTGATAGGTCGCCGATCGCATGCGTGGCAGCGATCTCAAATCAATCACGCTCGGTCGTCCCGATTCAATGAGCCGCCTGAGTGATGTCTGAATCTCGCTCAGCACGCTGTCGATCATGAATGGATCGCCGGCCTGCCGCATGTGGCAGTCAACACGAACAGGAATATCGCTTAAGCTGGTCACGGTCATTTCACTCCATTGCGCCAGGCACAGCAGATCGCGCTCGCGGCCGAGCTGAGGCCGCTGACGCATGGTTCCGCTCAAGTCTCGAAAGGCAGGGCTAGTTTGATCGAGCAAGCTGAATTGCTGCTGAAAACCTCGACCTCAAATCGTATGAGGTTGACATCTCAGGTTTTGGACATTGTGGGAATTGAGGTCGAGCGAATCGGTGCTCGACGTGCGCGCCGATGTTTCACGTGAAACACCGGCAGAACGGATGCTGGATCGGCCCACTGGCCTCGGACTCAGTCTTGATGTTCCACGTGGAACATCGCCAATGATTGGCTCTTGCCAAAGAGTCCTGGATCACTGTCGGTCGCCACGCGCGTGACGATGATCTGATTGCCCGTGGATTCAAAAGCGTTCCACAATCGCTCAGCCATGGCTCGATCCAGCTCGGCTTCAAGATCGTCGAGCAGCCAGATCACAGACGCGCGGCCATGGGCACGATGAACGCGCTCAGCGGCCAGTTGCAGCAGCGCGACCACGATCTTGGCCTGTCCACGCGAAAAGCCACGCCTCCCCTCTCCCGGCTCGATGCGAAAATCAGCGCGCGAGGGACCAGCCAGCGTGTAGCCGCGCGTCAGCTCTTGATCGGCCAGTGAGTCCAGGGTCTCACCCAGCGCTCGACCGTCCGGCCAACCGCGCCGATAGTGCAGATCGGCGGCGCGCAAAAAGGGATAGTCATCACGCAGATCCAGAAAACAGGCTCGCCATTCAGCGTGGAACAGCCCACGCTGGCGGTCCATGGATTCAGCCAGCTCGATAAAACTTCGATCCCACAGACCACGCTGACTGCCACCTGAGCGGATGGCCGCGTTGCGCTGCATAAGGACGCGAGTAAAATCCTTGTGGAGTTGAGCAAAGCGATGTTCCACGTGGAACACATTCCAGTCCAGAAAACGACGTCTCAGACTCGGCTCGCTGTCGAGGAGTGTTTGGGCGTTTTCGCCAATCAGCTTGACCTGCAAGGGTGAGCGCCAATCCGCGCCGCCCGTCTCCGGCCACAGTGGCGGATGGACAGCGCGCGTGGCTGCGGCGCCCTCCTTGACATAGCGAATGCGCACCGCTTCACGATCAGACGGCTGATAGACACCTTCAATGCGAGTGAATGACGCACCGTTGGTCGTGAGCGGCCCGGCCTTGGTTCCACGAAAAGTCCGGCCGCGCGCAAGCAGATAGATGGCTTCCAGGATACTGGTCTTACCTGCCCCATTGGCGCCTGTCAGCAAAAGCGTCCGGGTATCGATGGCGAAATCAAGCCGCTGGATGTTGCGCAGCGACTCGATTCGGAGCGAACGCAGTCCTGGCCCTGGAACCGCGCTCGAACGTTCCACGTGGAACATTGGGCGTGATATGTGAAACGCGGGGCCAGAAGACTCTGAAACGGCGTCCGAGTGTTCCACGTGGAACATGCCTCCAGATCGAGTGGATCACAGGACGTTTGATTCAGCGTGCGGATGCGGATCAGAGCCGCATCGGCATGACGACGAAGGTCTCACTCTCGACGCCCACGCCACGCCAGATCGAGCTGCCGTTGGCATCCTGGAAATGAATGATCACCGAGCTTTCGTCGATCACGCCGAGCACATCCATCAAATAAGCCACGTTGAAGCCGATGGAAATCGGTTCGCCGTCATAATCCATCTCAATCTCCTCCTCGGCCTCCTCCTGCTCGGGGTTGTGCGCCAGCAGCTTGAGCGTGCCCGGATCGAAGCTCAGACGCACGCCGCGATACTTCTCATTCGAGAGGATCGAGGTACGCGACAGCGCGCGTTTCAGCGCGTCCTTTTCGACCGTAGCCGTGCGCCCGATGTTGCTTGGAATCACGCGCTCGTACTCGGGATAGCGGCCATCGACAAGCTTGGAGGTCATGGTCATGGCACCAATCACCACACGCAGACTGCGCTCTCCCAACCGGATCGAGACCAGATCGTCCGCATTGCCCAACTGACGCTTCAGTTCCATGACCGTCTTGTTGGGCACGATCACCTGACGGTCGCTGTCGAGCGTCAGGTCGAGCGGGGTGACGAACTTGGCCAGCCGATGTCCATCGGTGGCCACGGCGATCAGGACGGTTGAATGCAGCTCCAGCAGCAGACCGTTCAGATAGTAGCGGACATCCTGTTGCGCCATGGCGAAGGCGGTTTTGTCGAGCAGCCGCTTGAGCTGGCTCTCCTGGACCTGAAAATCGAAACCGCCCTCCTCCAGGTCCATGGTTGGGAAATCAGCCGCCGGCAGCAGTCCGAGCGTAAAACGTCCGCGACCGGAGGTGACGACACAGCGCTCGTCCTTGACGCGGAGCCGAACCTCGGAACCCTCGCTCAGGTTGCGGCAGATGTCGACCAGCTTACGGGCCGGAACCGTAGTCTCGCCCTCTTGCTGGATATCGGCCTCGAAGCTGGTCTTGACCTCCACTTCCAGGTCGGTGCCGGTGAGGGTGACGCGCCCCTCGCGGGCGACGACGAGCAGATTACCCAGGATCGGCAGGGTTTGTCGGCGCTCGACGACGCCGATCACCTTATTGAGCGCGGGCAGGACGATTTCTCGGTTCGCAACGAATTCCATCGGTAGCTCCATGATCGTGCAGAGATGGATAAAGCAAGCTTAGCTAGCTCGTTATTGGATCAATTATGAGTCGCTCAAAGCGTCAGGATTCTCAGCAGATTCTTATAGTCTTCCTCGATGGCCGCGTCACTCTCGCGCAGGCTTTTGATCTTGCGGGTCGCGTGCAGGACCGTGGTGTGATCCCGGCCACCGAAGGCGTGGCCGATCTCCGGCAGGCTGTGCTTGGTCAATTCCTTGGCGAGCGCCATCGCCAGCTGACGCGGGCGCGCCAGCGAGCGGCTGCGTTTGGCCGAGAGCAGATCCGAGGTGCGCAACTTGTAGTATTCAGCGACCGTGCGCTGGATGTTCTCCAGGCTCACTTGCTTGTCCTGAGCCACGAGCACGTCGCGCAAGGCTTGCTTGGCAAACTCCAGGGTGATGGGCTTGCCGGTGAAGTGCGCATTGGCGACCAAACGTCTGAGCGCGCCCTCGAGTTCGCGGATGTTCGAGCGAATACGGCGCCCAACGAAAAAAGCCACGTCCTCCGGTAGCGTGACGCCGAGCTGCGTCGCCTTGCAGTGTAGGATGGCCACACTGGTCTCAAGATCGGGCGGGTCGATGGCGACCGTCAGACCCCAGCCGAAGCGCGAGCGCAGACGTTCCTCCAGACCCGTTACTTCCTTGGGAAAACGGTCGCTGGACAACACGATCTGCTGCCTGGATTCCAGGAGCGCATTGAAGGTATGGAAAAACTCCTCCTGCGAACGCTCCTTGCCGGCGAAAAACTGGACATCGTCGATCAGGAGCGCGTTGACCGAGCGATAGGTTTTCTTGAAGTCCTCGATACGATTGTTTTGCAGGGCCTTGATCATCTCGGCGACGAAGCGCTCGGAGTGCAGATAAACGACCCGCGCGTTCGGATTGGAGGCCAGAATGACGTTGCCGACCGCGTGCATCAGATGCGTCTTGCCGAGTCCCACCCCACCATAGATAAAGAGCGGATTGTAGGTGCCGCCTGGGTTGCGGGCGATCTGGATCGAGGCCGCGCGCGCGAGCTGGTTGGATTTGCCCTCGACAAAGGTGTCGAAGTTGAAATCAGCGTTCAGGTTAGCCGCCGCACGCCGCGTGGCGAGATCCGAGTCGATCGCGGTCGTTGCCGTCGAGCCGGCACGGGCACCCTTCCCTTTTGTAGAGCTGGTTTCACGCGCGAATTCGCCGACCTCGAAATGAAGCTGCGAGACCTGGCCCTGACTGTGACGCTCACAGAGTTCGAGCAGCCGATCGGCATAGTGCTTGCGCGTCCAGTCGAGCACGAAGCGGTTCGGAGCCAGCAGCCTGAGCAGTGGACCATCCACGCGCGCTTGCAGCGGCAGGATCCAGGTGTTGAACTCGGCGGACGTCAGCTCGGCCTTCAATTGATTGATGCAATGCTCCCACAGGGCCACGGCGTTTCCCGACAGGCGTCGTCTTGGTTCGGAAGGACTGATGATGGACCCGGCGAGAAGAGCCGGACGCGGATTCGTTCCCTGAGCCAACACACAAGTTTAGCGCCCTCGCATGGACTTATCCACAGCTCAAACCGATCTCGCGCGTATTCTGATTGACTTTGGATGAAAAATTGCCTACATTTCCGGCCCTTTTATAGCTGGGTCATTAGGCCCTGCCCCATCATCGAGTTCCCGGGAGTACCGTTCATGAAGCGCACTTTTCAGCCCAGCCGCCTGAAGCGGGCTCGTACCCATGGTTTCCGCGCGCGCAATGCCACACGCAATGGTCGTAAGGTTCTGAGTGCGCGTCGCGCCAAGGGCCGTGTCCGCCTGACGCCCTGAGTACCAACGAGCGGGGCGGCGACGCTAACCAGCGTTTCGGACGCGACCGGCGACTCACCAACTCGGGGCAATTCAAGCGCGTTTTTGCCGAAGCGAGCCGAGCGAACCGCCAAAGCCTTGTCGTGCTCTATCGGCCCAACGGTCTCGACCGACCGCGTCTGGGTCTGGCCATCGCCAAGAAATGCGCCCGTCGCGCCGTCGATCGCAATCGGCTCAAACGCCTTGCGCGCGAGAGTTTTCGACGATCTTTCCAGCGACTTCCGGGGGTCGATATCGTGGTTCTCTGCGCCCAGGGCGCGACCCGTGAGTCGAACCAGCGGCTGTTCGACGTCCTGGAGCGGGCTTGGTCGCACATCGGGAAATCATCATGCGTCGAATCTTGATCGGGCTGATTCGGGTTTATCAATACCTGATCAGCCCGCTGCTCGGTCCGCGTTGTCGCTTCTACCCCACCTGCTCCCACTATGCCGTGGAGGCCATCGAGGTCCACGGTGTCGCGCGCGGGAGCTATCTGGCCCTTCGCCGCTTGTTGCGTTGTCACCCCTGGCATCCAGGCGGTATCGATCCAGTCCCTGAAAAAAGGCAGACCACGATTCATGGATAACCAGCGCTTGTTTCTCTTCCTTGCACTGGCTGCGGTGCTGTTTCTGATCTACGAGTCTTGGATGCAGGACTATGGCCGTCCCGCCCAGCTCCCGGTGGCGCAGGAGCAGGTTCAGGGTGCCCCTGGCGTTCCTGTGCCCTCCGTCAATGAAATTCCGACCGTTTCAACCACGCCCGGCGCTGTTCCAGCCGGCGCTGCCCTGTCTTCGGCACTCGATGAGGCCCTCATCCAAGTCGAGACTGATTTACTGCGGCTTGAGATCTCGCCGCGCGGCGCGACCATCGCCAGTGCCTGGCTGCTCGACTATGCCGTCGTTCCTGAGCGTCCCGAGGACAAGTTCCGGTTGCTCAAGCCGGAACCGCCGAACATGTTCATCGTCCAGTCGGGGCTGTTGGGCGAGCAACCCGATGTGCTGCCAACGCACGAGGCCGTTTTCACCAGCGCCCAGACAAGCTATGCACTGCAACCTGGTAACGACCGGCTCGAAGTCACGCTCGAATGGACTAACGACACCGGCATCCGGGTCAAGAAAATCTACACCTTCACGCGCGGCAGCTATCTGATCGAGTCGCGTCAGGTGGTCGAGAATGGAACCGGCGCGCCCTTGATCGCGCGTGCCTACGACCAGCTCCAGCGTACCGAACTGTACGACCCGAACGAGCCGAGCTTCGTCCACACCTTCACCGGGGGCGTCTATTACAGCCCTGAGGATAAGTACAAAAAGGTCTCGTTCGACGACATCGCCGAGGGCAAGCTCGACCGCACCGTGACCGATGGCTGGATTGCCATGATGCAGCATTATTTCATGGCGGCCTGGATTCCGCCGCGCGGCGTGGCCGAGACCTTCTACACCAACGCCCTGAACAATTCGCGCTACATCATCGGCAAGTATTCGCCGCCGTTCAGCATCGCGCCCGGCACCGAGCATGTCTTCGAGAATCAACTCTTCGTCGGCCCTAAGCTTCAGGATACACTCGAAGAGATCGCACCCGGTTTTGAGCTGGCAGTCGACTACGGCTGGCTCACCGTTATTGCCAAGCCGATTTTCTGGCTGCTCAGCTGGATCCACGCGGTAGTTGGCAACTGGGGTTGGGCGATCATCGTGCTCACCATCCTCATCAAGCTCGCTTTCTACAAGCTCTCGGAGACCAGCTATCGCTCGATGGCGCACATGCGCCAGCTCACGCCACGGCTCCAGGCGCTCAAGGATCGCTATGGCGACGACAAGCAGCGGCTGAATCAGGCGATGATGGAGCTCTACAAGACCGAGAAGATTAATCCGCTCGGCGGCTGTCTGCCGATCCTGGTGCAGATCCCGGTGTTCATCGCGCTCTACTGGGTGTTACTCGAAAGCGTCGAGATGCGTCAGGCGCCCTTCGTGCTCTGGCTCAACAACCTCTCAGCGCCTGATCCTTACTTCATTCTGCCGCTGATCATGGGCGTGTCCATGTTCGTGCAGCAGAAGCTCAACCCCGCACCGCCGGACCCGATCCAGGCCAAGATCATGATGAGTCTGCCGTTCGTGTTCACCGTGTTCTTCGCCTTCTTCCCGTCGGGCCTGGTGCTCTACTGGACGGTCAACAACCTGCTCTCGATCGCCCAGCAGTGGAAGATCACGCGCGATCTGGAGCTGGAGACCGCCAAGCGTCGGCGCTAAGACGTGGCGCGCCGGTGAGCGAGCCGCTGACATGACCGGCGAGACCATCGCCGCCATCGCCACACCGCCCGGGATGGGCGGCGTGGGCATCGTGCGAGTCAGCGGGTCACTCGCGCGCGCCATCGCTGTTGGCATTCTCGGGCGTGTTCCTGAGCCGCGCCAGGCGGCTTTCGGCGGCTTTCGCGAGGCCGATGGCGGTTTCATCGACGAAGGGCTAGCACTCTATTTTCAGGCACCGCGCTCTTTCACCGGCGAGGACGTGCTGGAGCTTCAGGGGCACGGCGGCCCCATCGTCATGGACCTGCTGCTGCGCCGCTGTCTGGAATTGGGCGCACGGCTGGCGCGTCCCGGCGAGTTCAGCGAACGTGCGTTCCTCAACGGCAAGCTCGATTTAATCCAGGCTGAGGCAGTCGCCGATCTGATCGAAAGCTCGACCGCGCTCGCTGTGCGGCTGGCTGGACGCAGTCTGCAAGGCGTCTTCTCCCATCGCATCAATGCGCTCGTCGAGTGTCTGATTCAGGTGCGATTGCACGTCGAGGCCACACTCGACTTTCCGGATGAGGACATCGATCTGGCCGACGAGCCGAGCGTCGCTGCCGATCTGTCCGCCATTCTGGAGGCCGTCGACCGCCTCCTGGCCGACGCGCACCAAGGCCAGATCATCCGCGAGGGGTTGGCGGTCGTGATCGCCGGGGCGCCCAATGTCGGCAAGTCGAGTCTGCTCAACGCGCTCTGCGGCTCGGAGGCCGCCATCGTCACCGACATTCCCGGCACCACGCGCGATCTGCTTAAGTTCGACATCCAGGTCGATGGACTGCCGATCCGGATCGTCGACACCGCTGGACTGCGCCACACCCATGACCCGATCGAGCAGGAAGGCGTGCGTCGTGCGCAAGCGGCCTTGAATGAAGCCGATCTGGTGCTCTGGGTCCAGGCCGTCGATCACCAACCGGATGAATCGATCCGCGCCACCTTTCCCGCCGGCTGTCCCGTCACCCGTGTCCGCAATAAGATCGATCTGCTCGGCGAGTCGGCCCGTCTCATCGAACGGGATCGCGAGACCGAAATTGCGCTGTCGGTCGCGACCGGCGAGGGGCTGGATCTACTCAAAACCCATCTCAAATCGCATGCCGGCCTGAGCACGCACCCCGAGGGCGCTTTCATCGCACGACGCCGCCATCTCGACGCGCTGGAACGCGCCCGCCAGGCACTGCGAGCCGCCACCGCCACTCTGGATCAAAGACTCGGCGCCGAACTGGTCGCCGAAGAATTACATCTGGCCCAGCGCGCTCTGGGCGAAATCACTGGCCAGTTCACCTCAGACGATCTACTTGGGCGGATCTTCTCCAGCTTCTGTATCGGCAAATAACGCGTACTTTCGACCTGCTTCGAGCTGACGATAAACGCCCAAGGCCACCAGCAGATTGCTGATCGACAGCACGCGCAGCACCGACAGGCTGTGCTCGCACAGATGGATAATCCAGGTGAGCCAGGAGAGCAGCATGTGATGAGTCCGGAGCGGGTGGATGATGAGGATGTCGCGTTCCATGCGGTATCATCTGCCCTCTGTTAAGGCCGAGTCCGGGAGACCAACCCGCAAACCCATGAATACTCAGACGGTCGAGCAGACGTCACCCGGCGAGCCACCCCGTCAACCACGGGACGCCCGTCACCATATCGCCGATATTCTGCTCGACAGCGGCCTCATCACTGCTGAGCAGGCGACCTATGCGCGTCGCGTGCATGGCAAGCTTCGCAATGACCATTCGCTGACTCAGGTGCTGCTGGAACTGGGTTATCTGGATACCCGGCAGCTCAGTCAGGCGCTACGCGAACATCGTCAGGTCGTACCGCTGGGCCACCTGCTGGTGGAACTGGGTTATATCAAACCTCAGGAACTACAGGCCGCTCTCTCGGCCCAGAAAGAACCGGAATTTCAGGGCAAGCGCTTGGGCGAGATCCTGCTCGAAAAGCGCCTGATCCAGGAATATCAGTTGATCGAGGTACTGGCCGATCAGTTGGGGTTTCTCCACGAAGAACCCAGTTTCGCTTCGATCGAGCGCGATCTCCTGTTCCAGGTCACCCACCACTGGTGCAAACGCTTTCAAGCGGTTCCCATTCGCCGCGACGACGAAGGTATCGTCGTCGCCTTTCGCAATCCACTCGATGCCGCGGCCCGACAGGCGGCGGAAGGCGCCTTTGGCTCGGTGGTCGCCGCGATCAGCACCCGTCGCGCGATCGAGGAGGCCATCAAACACTACGAGGATGGCCGTCAGAACGTTGCTCAGGTGGCGGTGGAGGTCGATGAGGCCAACGCGGCGAGTGTCATCGATGGCTTGATCGTCGATGCCCTGACACTCGGCGCCAGTGACATCCATATCGAGCCGATGCGCCAGCAGATCCGTGTGCGCATGCGCCAGGACGGCATCCTCATGCTCCGCAAGGAATTCGATCTGAGCATGGCGGCGGCCGTCAGCAGTCGACTGAAGGTGCTGTGCCAGGCCGACATCACCGAGAAGCGCCGCCACCAGGGCGGTGGCTTTCGCTTCGAAGATACGCAAAAAGGCCTGAAAACCGATGTGCGTGCCTCCTTCTATTCCACCATCTTCGGCGAAAAGATCGTCCTGCGCCTGCTCAGCCGCAAGGCCGAACTGCTCGATATCAAGGAGGTCGGACTCTCCCCGCGCGTGCTCCAACGCTTCATCGAGGATGCCCTGGAACTTCCAAGCGGGGTCATCATGATCACCGGACCCACGGGTTCCGGCAAGACCACGACACTCTACGGCTGCATCAACTATCTCAACGACATGGAGTGCAGCATCACCACCGCCGAGGATCCGGTCGAGTACGTCATCGACGGCATCGCTCAGTGCAATCTCAACCCCAAGATCAACCTCACGTTCGAGGAAACGCTGCGCCATATGGTCCGCCAGGATCCGGACATCATCGTCCTCGGTGAGATCCGCGACCAGCTTTCGGCCGAGTCGGCCATCCAGGCGGCCTTGACCGGTCACAAGGTGCTGACGACCTTTCATACGGAAGACAGCATCGGCGGCTTGCTACGGCTGATGAACATGCAGATCGAGACCTTCCTGATCTCCTCGACCGTGGTGTCCGTGCTGGCCCAGCGCTTGCTGCGACACGTCTGCGTGCAGTGCGCCGAACCCTATCGGCCCACTGCCCATGATCTGCATCGGCTCGGCTGTTCTCAAGCCGACCTGGCCGGTGCCCAGTTTCGCCAGGGACGCGGTTGCAATGCCTGTCACTATACCGGCTACGCGGGACGTGTCGGCGTCTTCGAGCTACTGGTGTTGAACGAAATGGTCAAGGATGCCATCTTGAACAAACGGACATCCGCTGAGATTCGGCGGGTGAGCATCGAGAGTTCTGGACTCATCACACTTCTGGAGGATGGCTTGAGCAAGGCCGCTCTGGGGATGACCAGTCTGCACGAAGTGCTGCGTCACCTGCCACGCCTGAGCCGCCCACGTCCGCTGCGGGACATCTGGCGCCTGGCCGGCGAGACACCGAAATCCTGAACCCAGGCCCCGCGCGATGTTCGCCCGGTCGGCCACCACCTACGACTTACGAGACATCCGGCGTGCCTGCCCAATCCATCGATAGCCCGACATCCAGTCAACACAAATCCATCAAAGAGCTGATCGAGGAACAGTTCGTCTCCGGCGGTCACAAGTTGCCCGTGTTCAACCCGGTCGCGCTCGAATTGCGCCAGGCGTTGCAGACTGAAAGCAAGATGTCCATGAAGGATATCGCCGATCTGATCATGAAGGATCAATCGCTCGCGAGCCACTTGCTGCGACTAGCCAACTCCTCGTTCTACGGCGGCCTGAAACGGGTCGATACTATCAGCGCGGCGCTAGTGCGCCTGGGGATGGAGCGCGTCATCAACCTGGCGATGGTCACCTCACAACTGCTGGCGCATACGAGCAAGGTCGACTCGATCGCGCCCCACATGTCGGCCCTCTGGAGTCGCTCCTTCGTCTGCGCGAACGGCGGACGCTGGCTGGCCTGCGAGACCGGGTATGACGATCGCGCCGAAGAGGCATTCATCGCCGGCCTGTTGCACGATATCGGGGAACTCTCGCTGCTCAAGATGCTTGAGAAGCTGAGCAAGGACCAAAGCCTCTCCCTGGCGCTTACTGAATCCCTGTTGAATGAAATCCTCAACACCCTGCACACCGATATCGGCTATCGGCTGATGGTCAAGTGGCAACTACCGGAGGTCTATGCCCGGATCGCCCGTGATCATCATGCTGAACGCTTCGACGAGAGCGATCCACTGCTGATCATCATCCGCCTGATGGATATTCTCTGCCGCAAGCTCGGCGTGGGTCAGGCGGCGGATCCCGAGATCGAACTCGCGGCCACACCCGAGGCGCAGGTGCTGGGTCTCAAGGAGATCAAGCTGGCCGAACTGGAAGTCTTGATGGAAGACGTGATCACCGAGAGCAACAAACTGCTGTCGTCCTAGCCGTCAAGGTGCCCGTGCCGACCACAGCCGTAAACCGATCAGCACCGCGATGAACAGCGCCAGACCACTACCAATCCAGAGTCCAGACGTGAACGGGTCGCGCTCGAAGATCGCGGTCTGATAGAAGATGGTCGCGGTCAGGAAGGCGATGCCCGTGGTCCAGAATCCGACGAAGGTCGCCCAGGTCGCGCCCGCTTCGCGCACGATGGCACCGATCGTCGCCACACAGGGGAAATAGAGCAGCACGAACAGCAGATAGGCGAAGGCTCCAGCCTGACCGTCGAAGCGCTCGGCCATGGCGCCGAAGGTGCCACTCTGGACGCCCTGCTCGGCGGCGGCCACCTCACGGTCGTCGGCCTCACCGATGGCGAGTCCGAGCGGATCCAGTAGACGCTCACCGAGCTGTCCCAGGTTCTCGCCGATCGAGCCGGCTGCGGCGCCCAGCGCGTGCCAGAGTTCGAAGGGTTCCGGTTCCTCGATCGGGTGTGACTCAGCCGCCAGCCGGCCATAGAGCGAATCAAGCGTGCCGACGATCACCTCCTTGGCCAGCACGCCCGAGAAGATGCCGAGCACTGCCGGCCAGTTGTCCTCACTGATGCCCATGGGCGCAAAGAGCGGGGTCGCGGTCCGGCTGACCTCGGCCAGGATCGAATGCTCGCTGTCCTGATTGCCCAGACTGCCGTCGCTGCCGATGGTCGCCAGCAGATTGAGCGCCAGCACCATGAGCACGATGATCTTGCCTGCCTCGCGCAGAAAGAGCTTCACCCGGTCCCAGGTGCGCAGCATCACGCCCTTGAAGGTCGGCAGATGATAGGGCGGCAGCTCCATCAGCAATCCCGAGCTGTCGCCCTTCAGCAGCGTATGCTTCATCGCCAGCCCCGAGAGGATGGCCACCGCAATCCCGGTCAAATAGAGCGCGAACACCAGATTCTGCCCCGAGTGCGGAAAAAAGGCGGCGGCGAAGAGTGCATAGACCGGCAGCCGCGCCCCGCACGACATGAAGGGATTCATCAAGATGGTCAGCTTGCGCTCGCGCTCGCTCTCCAGGGTGCGCGTGGCCATCACCGCCGGCACATTGCAGCCGAAGCCCACGATCAGCGGCACGAACGCCTTGCCTGGCAGCCCGATCGAGCGCATGAAGCGGTCCATGACAAAGGCCGCACGCGCCATGTAGCCCGAGTCCTCCAGGATCGAGAGCACGATATAGAGACTGGCGATGATAGGGATGAAGGTGCCGACCACCTGGAGACCACCGCCGATGCCGGTCGCCAGCACCAGGGTCAGCCAGTCGGGCGCGCCGACCCGGCCCAGCAGCTCGCCGAGTCCATCGACGAACAGCGCCTGCCCGACCTGATCGAAGAAGTCGATGAAGGCCCCGCCGATATTCATGGTGAACATGAACATCAGATAGATCATCAGCAGAAACAGCGGAATGCCGAACAACCGGCTGAGCACCACCTGATCGATGCGATCCGAGGCCGTGCGCTCGATGCGCCGTTCATCGCGTACCACGCGCCGCGCCAGCGCATGGGCATGGCTGAAGCGGGTGTCGGCGATGTGCAGGTCGGCATCCTCGCCGCTGCGCTCGGCGATCTGCTGGCGCAGCGACTCGGCGAGGGCCAGGGTTTCGGGACTGGCCTTGTGCTCGGCGATAGGGTCGGACTCCAGGAGCTTGAGCGCCAGCCAGCGCGCGTTGGCACGCTCGGCACCTGTGCGGCCGTCGGTGTCGCTGTCACTCTCAGCATCGAGTCGAGGCAGCAGTTCCAACACCGCCGCCTCGACACACTCACCATGAGTCAGCGCCATCCCGGCCGGCTCGCGCCCCTCGGCCACGGCCAACAGTCGCGCCTGCAACTCCGTCAAGCCTTCCTTGCTGACCGCCACCAGTGCCACCACCGGACAGCCGAGTGCCTCAGCCAGCGCCTCGGTGTCGATCTGGATGCCACGCTTGCGCGCGATGTCCATCATGTTGAGCGCGATCAGGACGGGCACGCCCATCTCCAGCAACTGCACGGTCAGATAGAGATGACGCTCCAGGTTACTGGCATCGAGCACATTGACGATGAGATCAGCCTCGCGCCCGAGCAGATAGTCGCGCGTGACCATCTCATCGAGCGAACTGGCATCGAGCGAATAGATACCGGGCAGGTCGATCACCCGGATCTTGCGTCCATCCAGTTCCAGCGAGCCTTCCTTGCGCTCGACCGTCACCCCCGGCCAGTTGCCCGTGGTCTGGCGGATGCCGGTCAGCGCATTGAAGAGCGCCGACTTGCCGCAGTTGGGGTTTCCGGCCAGCGCCAGCGTCAGCGGTGGACGCGGCTTGACGACCTTAGCGGTAGTGTCGCGATCGCTCTCGCTCATGCCGCTTCATCTCCCGGTCGTGCGTGAACATTGGACGCGACATCAGACGTTTCGACAGCGACTGGATCGTCCACCAGCGTGACCCAGAGCTTGTCGGCAATCCCGGTACCGATGGCGATCCGCAGCTCGCCGCTGGCCAGCACCAGCCCCTTGCCGCGTCGCTGGACGATGCATAGCGGACTGCCCTGACGCAGCCCCAGCGCCAGCAGACGGCGCGTGAGATGACGTCCACCCCGGATTGCGGCGAGTTGCGCCGGGGTGTCGTCTGGAAGATCGGAGAGACGGAGCGGATCTGAGGTCTGGGACATGGGACGGTACGACTCGGAACGATCGGCACGGCGTTGGATAAGGTCAAAGCATAACCCGAACGCCCGGGATTGCGCAGGCTTGGCGAAGCACTGACCGAGCGGATGGGTGAAAATCTTTGCAACCCGCCGGCCTTTGCGGTTCCAATCAGTGCTCCTGGTCCGTCCACCGACAAGAGCACGCATGCCCACTGACCCCAACCAACACCTCGGCCTGCGCACCGCGAGCCTGCTCGTGGTCGCGACCATGATCGGTACCGGGGTCTTCACGACCACCGGCTTTCTACTGCGTGATCTGGGATCTCAGCCGGCGGTGCTCCTGGCCTGGCTGCTCGGCGGTCTGGCAGCGGCCTGCGGCTCGCTGGCCTATGCCGAATTGGTCGCGGCCCTGCCGCACAATGGCGGGGAATATCGGTTGCTCGGGCGGATCTATCATCCAGCACTGGGCTTCATCGCCGGCTTCGTGTCACTGGTAGTGGGCTTCGCCGCGCCGATCGCCGCGAGCGCGATCGCCTTCGGCGAGTATCTGAACCTGGCGCTCGGCGCCGAGTCCGAGCCGATCCCGCCGCTCGTCTCGGGAATCGCGCTGGTGATCGGCGCCTCGGTGCTGCATTCGATCCGACTTGCGACCGGTCGCCGACTCCAGGATCTGTTCACGCTGCTCAAGGCGCTGCTGATCCTGCTTTTCATCCTGGGCGGCGTCTTCGCCATCACGCCTGGGCGTCTACTGGGCGACGGTGAGCCGCCGGTGCTCGACGCCCTGCTCTCGCCGGCCTTCGCCGTCGGTCTGATCTATGTCTCCTATGCCTACAGCGGCTGGAACGCAGCGGCCTATGTGGCGGGCGAGGTGCGTGATCCTGGGCGTCAACTGCCGATCGCGCTGGTGGTGGGAACGCTGACAGTCACCCTGCTTTATCTGGGCGTGAATGCGGTTTTTCTCGGCGCTGCACCAGCCGAGGAACTGGCGGCCGCCAATGAGCGGGTCGGATATGTAGCGGCCATCCATGTCTTCGGCGAATCGGGTGGACGGCTGCTGAGCGGGCTGATCGCGCTGGGACTGGTCTCGACCGTGGGCGCGCTGGTCATGACCGGGCCGCGTATCTATGAAGCCATGGGACGCGATTATCGGGCCATGGCCTGGCTCGCGCGCCGTATCGATGGAGGCGGACCATTGATCGCGATCTGGCTCCAATCGGGTCTGGCACTCCTGATGCTGATCACGGCGAGCTTCGAGACCCTGGTCAGCTATGCCGGCTTCACGCTCTCGGTGTTCGCGGCGCTTACGGTCGCGGGCGTCTTCGTACTCCGGGTGCGCGAGCCGGATCTGATCCGGCCCTATCGCACCTGGGGGCATCCCTTCACCAGTCTGGCCTTCATTGCCCTCATGGGCTGGATGGTGCTGCACGCTATCCATGAGCGCCCGCTCGTGGTCGCCATCGGTGCCGCGACCGTCGGGCTTGGCTGGCTGGCCTATCGTCTGGCGCGGCGCTCGAACCTCACTTGATCGGGATCACCATCCCATCCTGCCCCTGGCGCTTGAGCAGGGCGCGAACCTGCTCGGCGTCCTGTCGGCTGGAGTAGGCGCCGGTGCGGACCCGATAGGCGGTCCGGCCGTTGGGCAGCGTGGCCGTCTGGACATTCGTCGAAAGACCGAGTTGGGCCAGTTGCGACCTGAACCGCTCGGCGTCCGCCGTACGGCTGAAGGAGGCGACCTGCACCACATAGGTTCCACTACGCGGCTCGTCGGTGGATGGCGGGAGCGCGGCCGAGATGGACGGCTCAGGTTCCGGAGTCTGGGCGGACACAGGTTCAGGCGCGCTTTGCGGCGCCTGGTCCAGTGCCTGGAGCTGTGGTTGTGGACGTGGCGCGGATGGTGGCGGCGGCGGCAGCTTGCTGACGTCGACTTCGGTTTCGCTCAGGATCTTCTCGTAGGTGAAGGTCGGTTTGAGCACCGGCTGACTGGCTTGCGCCGCGCCGACGGACTCCTCCGATGGCCCGCTGCGGGGCGCAAGGATCTGAGAACCGATCACGCCCAGCGCCACGCCGCCGATCATCCAGCCGATACAGGAGCGGTTCGGTTTGCGCCGGATGGGTGGCGTCGAGGGCGGCGACGGCGGTGGTGGTTTGTCGCGATAGTAGTCCTTGGGCATTTTACATGCTCTCCGGCGCCGAGACGCCGATCAGACTCAGTCCGTTGCGCAACACCTGGCGCGTGGCCAGGATCAGCTTGATCCGGGCGTCACGTAACTCGGTGTCATCGACCAGGAACTGATGGGCGTTGTAGTAGGTGTGCAGATCATTGGCCAGCTCGCGCAGATAGTGCGTGATCTGATGCGGTTCGGCCTTGAGTGCGGCCAGTTCGACACTCTCTGGATAGCGGCCGAGGGTACGCAGCAGCGCCTGCTCGTGGGCCTCGGCGAGCCGCTCCAGGTTATGCGTGCCCGAACTCGGCTCGACCACCAGTCCGCGTTCGGCGGCCTGGCGCAGCACGGCGCAGATACGCGCATGGGCGTACTGCACATAGTAGACCGGGTTGTCGGAGGACTCCGATTTGGCCAGATCCAGGTCGAAGTCCATGTGCTGTTCGCAGCGGCGCATCACATAGAAAAAGCGCGCTGCATCGCGTCCGACCTCCTGGCGCAGCTCGCGCAGTGTGACGAACTCGCCCGAGCGGGTCGACATCTGCGCCTTTTCGCCGCCGCGATAGAGGATAGCGAACTGCACCAGGAGTACATCGAGCTTGTCGGCATCGTCGCCGAGCGCCTGGAGTGCCGCCTTGACGCGCGGGATGTAGCCGTGATGATCCGCGCCCCAGATGTCGATGACGCGGTCGAAGCCGCGTTCGAGCTTATCCATGTGATAGGCGATGTCGGAGGCGAAATAGGTGCTCTGGCCGTTCTCGCGTACCACCACCCGATCCTTCTCGTCGCCGAAGGCGGTCGAGCGGAACCAGAGCGCACCGTTCTGCTCGTAGACGTGCCCGGACTCGCGCAACCGCTCGATGGCACGATTGACGGCACCGCTCTCGGTCAGCGAGCGTTCCGAATACCACTCCTGATAGGTCACGCCGAATTCGGCGAGATCCTCGCGGATGTCGTCGAGGATGGTGTTCAGACCCAGCTCGAAGACGTAACGATAGCGGTTGTCGCCCAGCAGGCGCTTGGCGGCGGCGATCAGTCCATCGATATGGGCCTCCTTGTCGCCGGATTGGTCCTGCGGCTCGCCCTCGACCGGAGCGTCGGCGGGAAGCCCGGCGAAGACCTGCTCGGACTCGACCCGATACGCATCGCCATGCTCGCGATGCAGCGTCGCGGCGATGTCCCAGACATAGTCGCCCTTGTAGCCGTTGCTCGGGAAACGCAGTTCCTCGCCACATAGTTCTAGATAGCGCAGCCAGACCGAGGTGCCGAGGATGTCCATCTGGCGCCCGGCGTCGTTGACGTAGTACTCGCGATGCACGTTGAAACCGACCGCTTCGAGCAGATCGGCGACTACCGCGCCATAGGCCGCGCCGCGACCGTGCCCGACATGCAGCGGTCCGGTCGGATTGGCCGAGACGAACTCGACCTGGACACGCTGACCAGCACCGATCCGGCTAAGGCCATAGTCAGGACCAGAGTCCAGGATGCGCGGCACGAGCGTGCGATAGGCGTCCTCGGCCAGGAAGAAATTGATGAACCCTGGGCCGGCGATCTCCACCCGCGCCACCAGCGGCGAGGCGGGCAGGGCGTCGAGCAGTTGCTGAGCCAGATCGCGCGGCTTGGCGCGTGCGGGCTTGGCCAGCAGCAGCGCCAGATTGGTGGCGAAGTCGCCGTGCGCGCTATCCTTGGCACGATCGACCTGGATCTCGGGACGTTCATCGAGTGTCAGCCGGCCTTCGGCAATCAGGGTATCGAGCGCGGCGGACAGAATGGCTTTGATGTCTTGCTTCATTGCGAGTAAAGGCTCGGCCGCCTCGCGCCAGGACACTTAGGCTGGAAGCCGGTTCGTCGGGCGACGCGGTCTGCTGGAGTGAATGACATGATCGGCGGCTGGACCGGAGAATCGAGCGGGTCTGATCCAAGGCTTCGCGGCGACTTCCAGAAACGATTCTCTCGCAGGAGACGGTGACGAAGGAACCACATCCTACGGTTGGGTCCGATCCGAAGCGCTAAGCATACCTGAATCAGCGTCGCGAATGGTTTACAGCAGATCACGCGGATCGACATCGAGCGACCAGCGCAGCCCCTTGCGTCTGGGCAGAGCGCGCACTTCGCGGACCCAGTGGGTGAGAAAGCGTTGCAGACGCGGACGCTCGGCACACTGGATCAGGAGCTGAGCGCGATGGCGTCCGGCGCGGCGCTCCATCGGTGCCGGGATCGGTCCCAGCAGCAGGATCGCGCCCGAATCGGCCTCCAACCGCTCGCCGAGTTCGCGCGCCTGACGCAGAAAGGCCAGCGCGTCCTCCGGATCGGGCGCCTCGGCGCGCGCCAGTGCCAGATGGCTATAGGGCGGCAGCTCGGCTTCGGCGCGCTCGCGCAGGGCCGCGCTCGCGAACCCCGCATAGCCCTCGCGCAACAGCGATTGCAATAGCGGGTGCTCGGGATGGCGGGTCTGAAGGACCACCCGCCCCGAACGCTCGGCCCGTCCGGCACGTCCCGCCACCTGCACGATGAGCTGGGCGGTGCGCTCGGCGGCGCGAAAATCGCTGGCATAGAGCGACTGATCGAGTTCGAGGATGCCGACCAGGGTCACACCCGGAAAGTCATGGCCCTTGGCCAGCATCTGGGTGCCGAGCAGGATCTGGGTCTCGCCCTTGTGGACCGCGTCCAGCACCCGCCCGAGTTCGCCGCGACGGCGCGTGCTATCGCGATCGAGCCGGGCGATGCGCGTCTCGGGAAAGAGCGCGACCAGCTCCTCTTCCAGCCGCTCGGTGCCGCGACCGAGCATCCGCAGCTCCTGACTCTGGCACTTGGGACAGTGACTCGGCTGGAAACAGGACCAACCGCAGTGATGACACCACAGCCGCCGCTCGCTCAGATGCAACGTCAGACGCGCGTCACAATGCGGGCACTCGCCGATCCAGCCGCAGGCATGACAGGTGAGCACGGGCGCATAGCCACGTCGGTTGAGAAAAAGCAGGATCTGGTTGCCGGCGACCAGCTCGGCCTGGATGTGCTCGCGCAGCACGGGCGAGAGTCCGGCGCGCAGCGGCTGATTGCGGATGTCGAGGATCGAGATCATCGGCGGTCGCGCCCCGCCGGCGCGCTCAGTCAGGCGCAACCAGCCGTAGCGCCCGAGCTGGGCGTTGCGCAGGGTCTCCAGCGAGGGCGTGGCCGAGCCGAGTACCACTGGACAGCCGGCAAGCTGGGCGCGACGCACCGCCAGATCGCGCCCCGAATAGCGCAGACCGTCCTGTTGTTTGAGCGAATCGTCGTGCTCCTCGTCGACCACGATCAGTCCCAGACGCGGAATCGGCGCCAGCACCGCCGAGCGCGTGCCCAGGATGAGATGGGCTTCGCCGCGCGCGGCGCGCAGCCAGTTGCGCTCGCGCTCGCTGGCCTTGAGTGCCGAATGCAGCACGGCAATGGGTCCGGGCAGCCGGGTGCGGAAGCGTTCGCGCAACTGGGGCGTCAAGCCGATTTCGGGGACGACGACCAAGGCTTGGTGACCCTGGGCGATGACGGACTCGATCAGACGGATATAGACCTCGGTCTTGCCACTGCCGGTCACGCCGTCGAGCAGAAAGGCGCCAAAGGTGCCGAAAGCGGCTTGAACGGCGGTGACGGCGGTCTGCTGTTCGGTATGGAGTTCGGGGCCGGCGACTGGCAGCGTCTCATCAATGGGATCGGGCGAGCGCGTGAGCCGGATGTCGGCGATCAGTTCCTTGGAGCGGAGCGCGCGGATGGCGCTCTGATTGTCGCCGAGCCGCGCCGATAGCTCGCCGAGCGTCAGCCCTTCGGGTGCCGCGCGCAGGGCGTCGAGAAGCGCGCGTTGCTTGGGCGCGCGTGCGAGTGTTTCCAGAGCCAGCGTCCGGCCTGATTCGGTCACCTGGAGTCCGGGCGCCGTCTCGACCGGCAGCGGTTCGGGATCGCGCAGACGCGCCGGAATCGCGGCGAACAGCGCCTCGCCGATCGGCTGCTGATAATAGGCCGCCGCCCAGGCCAGCAGTTTCAGATCCGGCTCATCGAGCAGTGGCTCGGGATCCAGTACGCGCTCGACGCGCTTGAGTTTGTTGAGTGGATGCGTGCTCTGATCGACGATCGCGATCAGGATACCAACCCGAGAACGGCGTCCAAACGGAACCAGCAGACGCAGACCGGGACGCAGCCGGGCGAGTGGCGGATCGGCCGGCGGCAGATAGTCGAACGTGTCGGCCAATGGCGCCTCGACCGCGACGCGCCAGATGGTCGGCTGATCCTGGTCGCAGGCGGGGGACGCAGTCGTTTTATACTCTGCGCGATTCGACGGAATATCGGAGATCACTGATGCACTTGGTCTCGCTCGATGAACCACGACGGCCCTGGCGTCTGATCCGGCAGCTCTTTCTGCTGCTGTTCCTGACCAGTCTGGGTCTGGCGATCTGGAGCCATTGGAAGAAAGATCAGTTCCCGCCGCCCGCCTTCTACGATCTGGAGCGGCTGGTCGAGCCGCGTCAGACGCGCACCCTCACGGATCCCTTTGAGATCGAAGCCGAGGGGATCCGCTATCGTATCGATCCAAAGTTCGACTACGAGCTCGATGGCGTGGTGGTCAGTCTGCACGACAGCGATGTCTTCTGGGACATCTACCATACCAAGGACTGGCAGGACTTCATCAATATACGCGACCTGTGCGTGGTCTGGGGCGAGAATGTCGCCGGCGATGTCTTCCGTGCCATGCGCTACAAGAACAGTACCTGGACGTGCTGGATCTCGACCGATGATCCGCAGGCGGCGCGGGACTTCGCCTGGAATCAGCTTTCCAACAACCATCTGCTCAGTCATGTCGGTTTGGTGCGGAAGGCGATCAAGTCGGCTGAGATCGGCGATCAGATCTATCTGCGCGGGCAACTGGCCGGCTATTCACATGACGGCGGGTTCCAGCGCGGCACTAGCGTCACGCGCGACGACATGGGGAACGGCGCCTGCGAGACCATCCATGTCGAGGATTTCCGGATCACACGCAAGGCCAATGCCGGCTGGCGTCTGGCCTACAAGCTGGCTGTGGGATCGACGCTCGTCGGATTGCTTGGGCTCACTTGGGTGTTTCTGTTTGCGCCTTATCGTGTTTGAACGCTGGGCGCCTTCTTTCTGCCGACGCGCATGAGCCGCGATCTGCCGGCGCGGGCCAAGGCGCCGGGATTGAGCACGGCGCGCGAGATCAGAACGCGATGTTGCTTGAGTAAGTTCACGGCGACTTCGGCTTGTTGCGGATGGTCGTCGACAGCCAGCCGAACCAGCATATTGGTATCGAAGGCGATCATCGGCAGCGTTGTTCCGCAGCGGCCCAGTCGGCGCGGGCATCGACCGGCGCGCAGAGGTCATCGGTTGACAACGACGGACCGTCCTGCTTGAGAAATCCCCGCAGGTCTTCCAGTCGCCGTGGCTTCTTGGCGGCTTGCGGTCGCAGCAAGAGGCCGGTCTCGGTGGTTTCGAGAATCAAGGCATGACCACTTTCCCAATGCAGCTCGTCGCAGATGTGTTTGGGGATCTCGATCCGGCCATGGTTCGAGAGTGTAACGGTCGCCGTGGACATCGTGTTCTCCAGGATGAATAGGGAGCTTAGTCGTGTTCGAGGCGTTTGGATGCTACACCAAAGCTGGGGGATCGCCAACGGCGGGGTGAGTCTTGGCGCGGAGGCTGGCATCCGGCACGGATGGTGGTAGGCTTGCGCCATTCGGATCATAGGGAGCTACTGGCCGATGTCTACTGACGACAACCGCGAATCTTCATCGAACGCGCTGGTGCCGCGTTCGGGTACGGGGCTGGCCGAGACCGGACGGCGCACGCATCCCGTGCTGGCGCTCAAGGACTGGAACGAAAAACGCCCCGAACTCTTCAAAAAGCGTGTCTATAATCTCCGGGGACTTGACAGAAAACCACGCAATGATGACTCGAATATTCCGAGCCGTATCCAGCCACTATGTCTTCACTGACTCAACAGGTACTGCGAACGGATCTGGCGGGCATGCCGCTGGAGTGGGTCGACTATCGTGATGCCGCGCGACTCCATGTCCTCGGCCTGGTGGCCTATTCCTGCGGCGATCCGCTCTTCCTGCTGCACGGCGGGATCAACGCCGGCACGGGCCGCCGGAGTCAACTTCAGATCCACTCCATCATCGCCACCCATGGTCTGCATCATGCACTCGACCAGCCGCGCGATGGTTACTCACCCCCGCTCTCCAACCGCACGCTCTTTCAGCGCGACGACCACATGTGTCTCTACTGCGGTCAGCGTTTTCCGGCGCGCCAGCTCTCACGCGACCATGTGCGCCCCACCAGCCGGGGCGGGCAAGACATCTGGAGCAACGTGGTCACGGCCTGCGTGCGCTGCAACAACCACAAGGCCGGCCGCACGCCCGAAGATGCCGGGATGGAACTGCTCGCCGTACCCTTCACCCCGACCCATGCCGAGTACGTCTACCTGATGGGGCGCCACGTCCTCGCCGATCAAATGCATTTTCTGCGCGCGCACTTCCCGCGCTCCAGTCCATTGCACCGACGGTTCGGGCGCGGGGAGGCTTTATGACGCGCTGGGATCTGATCGCCGAACACATCAGCGCAGCCACGGGCGCGTCCTTCCAGGTCCGAGGCCAGCGTCTGGTCGGGGGCGGCTGCATCAACCGCGCCGCTGTCGTCGAGGACGACGGGCGCGCCTTCTTCGTCAAGCTCAACGCGCCCGAGCGGCTGGAGATGTTCGAGGCCGAGTCCGAGGGACTGGCGGCACTCGCCACCGCGCAGGCGATCCGCGTCCCCGAGTCGATCTGTGTCGGCATCGCCGGTCGCGAGAGCTTCCTGGTGATGGAGCGACTGGATCTGGGCGGACGGCTCGATGGCGAGCGCGCCGGACGTCAACTGGCCGAGCTGCACCGCGCCACCGCCGAGCACTTCGGCTGGCATCGCGACAATACCATCGGCTCCACGCCCCAGCTCAACAGGCCCGATCACGACTGGGTTACCTTCTGGCGTGACTGTCGACTCGGCCCGCAGCTCAGGCTCGCCGCCGCCAACGGCTATCGCGGGCAACTCCAGCACGCCGGTGAGCGTCTGCTCTCGCGGCTCGATGTCCTCATCGGCCATCAGCCGCCCCCGTCACTCCTACACGGCGACCTCTGGGGCGGCAATATCGGCGCCACGCCCGCCGGCGAGCCGGTCATCTTCGATCCCGCCGTCTATCATGGCGACCGCGAGGCCGATCTGGCCATGACCGAACTCTTTGGCGGCTTCGGCTCGCGCTTCCAGGCGGCCTATCGCGAAGCCTGGCCGCTCGATCCCGCCTATGCCACGCGCCGGATTCTCTACAACCTCTATCACGTTCTCAATCATCTCAATCTTTTCGGCGGCGGTTATCTCGATCAGTCACACACCATGATCGAACGGCTGCTCGCCGAAACCGCTTGAGGTGACGCCAAAATGACGGATGTGTTAAAACCGCGTTCCAATCAAATGATTTCCCATCTCGCGTCACATTGCCATCGACAGTGCGAGACCAGGCGGTTTTCAACATCCCTTGAGTTACGTCGACCCCTTTTTTCACATGCCACGCGAGTTGCTGCTACTGCGTCACGCCAAATCGGACTGGGACTCGGGCGCCGCAAGCGATTTCGAGCGTCCACTGGCCAAGCGCGGCAAGAACGATGCACCCAGGGTCGGCTCCTGGCTCTATCGCGAAGGGCTGGTGCCGGATCATGTGGTCAGCTCGCCGGCCGAGCGTGCGCGCCAGACCGTGACCAAGGTCTGCAAGCGTCTGGATTTCAAGAAGAAGCGCATCGTCTGGGATACTGAGATTTATGAGGCCAGCGTCCCCGATCTGCTCGGTGTGCTTGCCCGCTGTCCCGGCGAGGCGGCCACTGTACTGCTGGTCGGGCACAATCCGGGGCTGGAGGAGTTGGTGCGGCATCTGGTCGGCGAGGAGGTCGAATCGCCTGCCGATGGCAAGCTCCTGCCCACAGCCACGGTCGCGCGTCTGGAGATGCCGGACGACTGGAGCCGGCTCGCTCCGGGGAGTGCCCATCTGCTCTCGATCACTCGCCCACGTTGAAACAGCCGTCCGGGCACCTACAATCCAATCCAGGTCTTCGTTTCCACAGGAATTCATCCAATGGCTGTACTCATCTTCGGACTTGTGCTCTTTCTCGGGATGCATTCCATCTCGATCGTCAAACCCAACCTGCGCGATACGATCGTCGAGCGCTTCGGGCTCGTGCCCTGGCAGGCCGTCTATGGTCTGATCTCGCTGATCGGCTTCGTGCTGATCCTTCAGGGCTATGGCCAAGCGCGGCTGTCGCCGGTCATGCTCTATGAGCCGCCGACCTGGCTCAGACACATCAATCTGCTGCTGATGCTGCCGGTGTTTCCGCTACTGTTCGCCGCCTATCTGCCGGGACGCATCCAGAGCACCGTCAAGCATCCGATGCTGCTAGCGGTCAAGATCTGGGCCTTGGCCCATCTGCTCGCCAACGGGACGCTGGCCGACATGCTGCTGTTCGGTTCCTTCCTGGCCTGGGCGGTGGCGGACCGGATCTCGCTCAAGCACCGCACCGCGCCGCCGGTCCAGGGCGCACCTCCAGGCCCCATCAACGACGCCATCGCCATCGTCGGCGGGCTGGGACTCTATCTGCTGTTCATCTTCTGGCTGCACCGCGCCATGATGGGAGTGGCGCCGATCGGTTGATGGCAGCGCCACGGATGGCGCTGGAAGCCCCCGCCTGACCGGATACGCACCAGAGACACCTGACCGAGCCTGCCGTGTATCTGTGGCGTATCGATTTTGCATGAAGGGATCGGCCTGGAACCTGTATCCTCCCGGACAGCTACCGGCCTCGTATCTGCCTGACGCCCTCATGCCATGACCGAAACCCTCGACATCCTCTGGCTCCTCGTCTGCGCCTGCCTGGTATTCCTGATGCAGGCCGGATTTCTGTGTCTGGAAACCGGGCTGGTCCGCGCCAAGAACAGCATCAACGTCGCGATCAAGAACATCTTGGATCTCTGTCTCGCCGGCTTCGCCTTCTGGATGCTCGGCTATGCACTCATGTTCGGCGAGACCTGGGACGGTTGGATCGGCACGGACGGCTTCTTCTTTGGGACCGGGCAATCGCCCTGGATACTGAGCTTCTTCGTCTTTCAGGCGATGTTCTGCAGCACCTCGGCGACCATCGTCTCGGGGGCCGTGGCCGAACGGATGCGTTTCCTGGCCTATGCGATCATAGCTTTGGTCATGGTGATCCTCATCTATCCCGTGACCGGTCATTGGGCCTGGGGCGGCTTGCCGCGCGAGGCACGGGATGGCTGGCTGGCGCAACTGGGATTCATCGATTTCGCCGGCTCGACCGTGGTCCATTCGGTGGGCGGCTGGGTGTCGCTGGCCGCCGTGCTACGACTCGGTCCGCGCAGTGGCCGCTTCGACAGCGGTGGTGGCCAGGCCATGCGGGGCGGCAACCTGCCCCTGACGACGCTCGGCGTCCTGCTGCTCTGGCTCGGCTGGTTCGGCTTCAACGGCGGCAGCACCCTAGCCTTCGATGACCAGGTGCCCCTGATCTTGCTCAATACCTTCCTCGCCGGTTGCGCCGGTGGACTCACGGCCATGGTGTACAGCTACGCGGTGCGCGGCCAATTGATCGTGACCGAGCCACTCAACGGCATCATCGGCGGCCTAGTCGGCATCACTGCCTCCTGCCACCTGCAGGAGCCTGCCTTTGCGGCCCTGATCGGGGCCGTCGCCGGACTGGTGGTCTCGCTCGGCACAGCGGCCCTGGAGCGCCTGCGCATCGACGATGCCGTGGGCGCTATCCCGGCGCACCTCTTCGCGGGTATCTGGGGCACCCTGGCGGTGGCGCTCTTCGCGCCCGTGGCCGATTTCGAACTGACCGGCGGGCGTCTGGTTCAGCTTGAGGTTCAGGCCCTGGGCATTCTGGCCGTGGGTGCCTATGCCTTCGGGATCAGCCTGATGGCGCTCTGGATCCTGGACCGCGTCTATCGACTGCGGGTCGACCCTGAGTCCGAGCGCCTCGGTCTCAACGTCGCCGAGCATGGTGCAAGCACCGAAATCCTGGATCTGTTGACGGAGATGGATACACAGCGGCGGCATGGCGACTTCTCGCGCCGCGTCTTCGCCGAGCCACACACGGAAGTCGGGCAGATCGCCCATCAATACAATCATGTCCTGCAACGGGTCAGCGAGGAGATCCACAAGCGCGAGGCCATCCTGCGCGATCTCACGGCGAGCGAAACCCGCAAGAGCGCCATCCTCGACGCCGTACTCGATTGCATCCTCACCATCGATCACGAGGGCCGCTTGCTCGAAATCAACCCAGCGGCGGCCCGCACCCTGGGCTGCTCGCGCCGCGCCGTGCTGGGACGCCCCCTCGCCGACATCCTCATTCCGGAGGAAGCGCGCCCGGCTTACGACGCGGCACTCGCGCAGGGATTTGTCACTGAAGGCCGCTTCGTGGTCAACCAACGCTCACACACCATCCTCAAGCGCGTCAGCGGTGAGACCTTTCCGGCGGAGCTAACGATCGCGCGGGTCAAGAGCGGAGCGCATCCGGAATTCAACTTCCATGCGCGCGACGTCACCCGCCAGCGCGAAGTCCAGCGGCGTCTGCACCAACTGGCGCACTATGACGGCTTGACTGGTCTGGCGAACCGGCAGTTCTTCCGTCAAAATCTGAACATTCATCTGATGGGCTCGGAGCCCAGCCGGATCGCCGTGCTGTTCCTGGATCTGGATCGTTTCAAGAGCATCAACGACACCCTGGGACACGCGGCTGGCGACCAGCTCCTGCGCACCGTGGCCGAGCGTTTGCGCTCGGTGTTGCGCGGCGAGGATCTGGTGGCGCGCTGGGGTGGTGATGAGTTCGTCGTCGCGCTGCTGGGTGTCCAGGATCGCGATGCGGTCATGCACAAGGCCGCCGACATCATCGCGCGACTGGCCGAGCCGCACCCGCTCGCGGGACGCTCGGTGCGCGCGCCGACCAGTATCGGGGCCGCACTCTATCCGGAGGGTGGGACCAGTGCTGATCTGCTAATCCGCAATGCCGATCTGGCGCTCTACCGTGCCAAGAGCAACGGTCGCGGACACTGTCAGCTCTTCGATCCCGCGTTGGCCTCGGAGATCTCCGAACGACTGGAATTCGAGAACGATGTGCGCGATGCGCTCGAGCGCGGCGAGCTGGAGCTGTTCTATCAGCCGCAGATGGAGGTGGACTCAGACCGGCTCGTCGGACTCGAAGCCCTGCTGCGATGGCAGCATCCGGACAAGGGCATGATCTCACCGGCGGTCTTCGTGCCCATCCTGGAGGAGCTGGGCCTGATCGACCTCGTCGGCGAATGGGTGCTGCGAACGGCCTGCCAGCAGCATCGCGTCTGGCGTAACCATGGACTCAGACCGCCACGGATCGCTGTCAACGTCTCCGGGCGCCAGTTTCTGCGTCCAGGCTTCGCCGAGACGGTCGAGCGTATCCTGAGCGAGGAACTGGCCGCCGCGACGGCCGTGGAACTCGAGATCACCGAGACCGTCCTGGCGCACGACACCGACGTCTGCATCGCGACACTGCGTCGGCTCAAACGGCTCGGACTGGAGATCGCCCTCGATGATTTCGGCACCGGCTATTCCTCAATGAGCTATCTCAAGCGTTTCCCGATCGACACACTGAAGATCGATCGGGCCTTCGTCGCCGAGTGCGACAGCAACGCCGAGGACGCGGCTATCTGCATCGCGATTCTTTCACTGGCGCGCGGACTCGGACTCAAGACGCTCGCCGAAGGTGTGGAAACGCCGGGCCAGCTCGCCTTCCTGCGCCAGGAGGGTTGTCAGTTCTACCAAGGCTTCATCTTCAGCCGGCCCATGCCGGTCCAGGAGGTGGAGCGGTTCCTCGCCGAGGATGAAAGAGTGCTACGGTAGAGCAAAAAACAGTCTTTACCGACCAGGCCGTGAGAGTGTCAAACCAATGAATCCAGCCGCGCAAGACCGGATCTCATCTCAAGCCGACTGCAAGCCATCACGGACCCAGACATGCACGCAATCCAGATCCAGACCGAGCCATTCGACATCCGCGCCGAGCAGGAGGCGCTGTGTCGGGACAATCCGCGTATCGGGGCGCTGGTCACCTTCGTCGGGCTGATGCGCGATATCCACGAAGGCGTCAGCGTCTCGCGGATGACGCTGGAGCACTATCCAGGCATGACCGAGAAGGCGCTCGGCGCGCTCGCCGCTGAGGCCGTCGAGCGTTGGGACTTGGAAGGGCTTCGCATCGTGCATCGGGTCGGGACGCTGGAACCGCTCGACCCCATCGTCTTCGTCGGAGTCGTCAGCCAACATCGGGGCGCGGCCTTCCGCGCCTGCGAATTCCTCATCGACGCACTCAAAACACGCGCGCCCTTCTGGAAGAAGGAACTCACCGAGACTGGTGAGCGTTGGGTCGAGGCGCGCGCGACCGACGAGGAAGCGGCTCGCCGTTGGTGAGTACATCGCGATCCACGGCATCCACCAGCGGCGGCGGCTCGGACAGCGACCGAATACGCAGATGCAGCGCCGCCTTGGACAGCAGATGCGCGCTCACCGGCGCGGTGATGAAGAGAAACAGCGTCACCAGCACCTCATGGAAACTCAGCCCATCGTCCTGGGTGCTGAAATGGATCATGGAGGCGATCAGCAGACTGCCGACACCGATGGTTGTGGCCTTGGTCGGGCCATGCAGCCGGGTGTAGAAGTCCGGCATCCGCGCCAGGCCCAGCGAGCCGATGAAGGTGAAGATGGCCCCGATCAGGATCAGGACCGAGATCGTGATTTCCAGCATTGCGCACCTATTCGATGATGTCGCCGCGCAACAGATACTTGCACAGCGCGACGGTTCCGATGAAGCCCATCATGGCGATCAGGATCGCCGCTTCGAAATAGAGCGCCGAATCCAGATGCATCCCCAGCAGCACTAGGAGCGCGATGGCGTTCACATACAGAGTGTCGAGTGCCAGGATGCGGTCGGGCTTGTCCGGCCCGGTCAGCAGACGCCAGAAGGTCAGCCCGATGGCCGCCGTGACCAGGGCGAAGGCAATGGAGAGGACAACGCTCAGCATGACTCGAGGATCCTCAGAATGGGCGCCTCGTAGCGGCGCTTGATGGTGGCGACCAGCGCCTCGGGATCGGCCACGTCCAGCCCCTGCACCACCAGGAAGCGTCGATCCGGACTCAGCCAGGACGACACGGTCCCGGGCGTGAGCGAGATGGTGTTGGCCAGCAGACTGATGCCCAGTTCCGAACGCAGCGCCAGCGGTACTACCACGAAAGCCGGCTGGATGTGATTCGCGCCGCGCAGGATCAGCCAGGCCACGGCCAGATTAGCGACCAGGATGTCATAGCCCACCACCAGCAGGAAGCGCAGCAGCGTCAGCGGATGGCGCACGAGCACCGGCTCCGGCCAGAAGCGCAGCGTAAACACGGGAATCAGCCAGCCGAGCAGCAGCCCGAGCAGGATGTGTCCAGGCGCGAGACTGTTCGCCAGGAGCACCCAGATCAGGGCCAGGGTCGGTGTGAGGATCGGATGCGGCAGCCAGCGTCTCATGGCCAGACCTCCCCGGGCGCGACCTGGATTCCAATCGGTTTGAGCACGGCCTGGATATAGTCGGCTGGATCGAGCAGTTGCTCGGCCGTCGCCTGCGCCAGATCCAGCACCGGACCCGAGCCGATCAGCAGCGCCAGACAGAGCGCGAGCAGCCCCAGGGTCGGCAGTGCGGCGCCGAGCAGGCCCTGAGTCGGCCGCGCCTGCGTCGGTGCGCCCGAGCCGGCACTCCGGACATGGAAAAACAGCAGGCTCCCCGAGCGCGCCAGCGCGATGATGCCCAGCAGACCACTGAACAGGACCACTCCCAACATCCAGGGCCAGACCGGTTCCTCAAGCGCCGCGCGCAGCACCAGAAACTTGCCGATGAAGCCGGAGAGTGGCGGCAGACCCGCGACCAGCAGCGCCGTGACGAAGAACAGCCCGCCGAGCCGCCCCGCATTCGGCAGCGCCGGTCCGGGCACCAGCCGATCGGCGGCCCAGCCGCGTTCGCGCGTGATCAGATCGGCCAGCAGGAAGAAGGCCGCCGTCGCCAAGGTGGTGTGGACCAGATAATAGAGTCCGGCTGCGATGCCATCCGCTGTCCCGAGTCCGAACGCCGCCAGCAGCAGACCGACCGAGACCACCACCAGATAGGCAACCTGCCGGCGCAGTTCGTTCGCGGCCAGCGCGCCCAGCGCACCGAGCACGAGCGTCAGCAGTCCCAGCGGCAGCAGCCAGGCGGCATAGAATCCGGTCAGGATCCCGGCCTGCTCGCCGAACACCAGCGTCTCGACCCGCAGCAGGGCATAGGCGCCGACCTTGGTCATGATGGCGAACAGTGCCGCTACCGGGGCCGAGGTCGAGGCATAGGCCGAAGGCAGCCATAGATGCAGCGGCACCAGCGCGGCCTTGAGCGCGAACACCGCCAGCAGCAGCAGTGCCGCCACCTGCGCCGGTCCCAGATCCTCGGGCGGCAGTCGCGCGATCTTCAGCGACAGATCGGCCAGATTGAGCGTGCCGACCAGACCATACAAGGCGCCGGCCGCAAACAGAAACAGCGTCGAGCCGACCAGATTGATGACGACGAAATGCAGCCCGGCCCGTACCCGCGCCGCGCCGCCGCCATGCACCAGCAGCCCATAGGACGCCAGCAGCAGAATCTCGAAGAAGACGAACAGATTGAACAGATCGCCGGTCAGAAACGCGCCGTTGAGACCGAACAACTGAAGCTGGAACAGTGGATGGAAATGGCGGCTGCACCGATCAGTACCCTGCATGGCATGCAGCAGCGCGAAGAAGGCCAGCAGCGACGTGACCAGCAGCATCCACACCGCCAGCCGATCGGCCACCAGCACGATGCCCCAGGGGGCGGGCCAGTGGCCCAGATGGTAGGTGAGGATCGTGCCATCCCCGACCAGAATCAGCAGCTCGATCGCCAACAGGATCTGGCCCAGGATCGCCGCCAGATTCAGACTGCGGCGGGCCGCCAGCGACAGGGTTCGGCGCGACAGCAGCAACAGGGTGCCGACCAGCAGCGGCAGCAGCAGCGGAGCGATGACGAGATGATTCATGCCTCCGACTCCTTGCTGGCGCCGGCACTTGCCCGACCATCGACATGATCGTTGCCCAGCTCTGCGCGCGCCCGCAGTGCCAGCATGATGACGAAGGCGGTCATGGCGAAGCTGATGACGATAGCCGTGAGCACCAGTGCCTGGGGCAGGGGATCGGTATAGCGGCTCAGCTCGGGGTCAAGGATCGGCGGCGCGCCGATGGTCAGACGCCCGCTGGCGAACAGAAACAGATTGACCGCATAGGTCAGCAGGGTCAGACCCAGCACCACCGAGAAGGTGCGCGCGCGCAGCAGCAGATAGACGCCACCCGCCGTCAGCACACCGACGATCAGACTCATCAACGCTTCCATGTCAGGCCGGCTCCTTGTTCGAGCGCGAACCGTCCACGCCAGGATGGGTGGCGCGATGCATCAGACCCAGATGAATCAGGATCAACAATGTTGCGCCGACCACCACCAGATAGACCCCCAGGTCGAACAGCATGGCGGTAGCCAGCTCGAAGTCGCCGACGATCGGCCAGTGGACATGGGTGAAGCTGGAGGTCAGGAAGGGATGGCCGAACACCAGGCTCCCAAGCCCCGTCAGGGTCGCGATCAGCAAACCCGCGCCGATCAGCGGCAGCATGTTGCTCGACAGGCGTCGATGAGTCCAGGTCACGCCATTGGTCAGATACTGCATGATGAGCGCTACCGCCGTGATGAGGCCGGCGATGAAGCCACCGCCCGGCTCGTTGTGTCCGCGCAGGAAGATGAACACCGACACCAGGAGCGCCAGTGGCAGCAGCAAGCGCGCCAGGGCCGCCATGATCGTCGGATGGGTGTCCCAGTTCCAGGGGCGGCCATCGGCGTCCTGCCTCAGACCCGGCATCCGCAGACCATAGAGCATGGCGTGGATACCGAGTCCGGCGAGTGCCAGCACCGTGATCTCGCCCAGGGTATCGAAACCGCGGAAATCGACCAGGATGACGTTGACCACGTTCGAGCCGCCGCCGCCCGGCAGACTGTTGGCGATGAAGTACTCCGAGATCGATTCCAGCGGACGCGTCAAAATGGCCCAGGTCAGCGCGCCGGCGCCGAATCCGGCCAGACCCGCGACCACGGCATCACGCCAGCGCCGCGCGCGGCTCGACTCGTCCGGCCCGCGCTGGGGCAGAAAATAGAGCGCGAGCAGCAGCAGCACGATGGTCACGATCTCCACCGAGAGCTGGGTCAGGGCCAGATCGGGGGCGGAGAACTTGACGAAGATCAGCGCCATCAGCAATCCGAGCGCCCCGACCACGACCAGCGCCGTGAACCGGCGCCGATGCAGGGCGACCGTGACCAGCGTAACCAGGATCAGTCCGGCGGTCATCGTCAGACTGACACCATCGATCGGCAGGATCGTGCGTGTCCCGGTCAGGGGCGAGCCGGAGCCGACGGACCCGAGCACGCCGAACACCAGCACCGTCAGCAGCAACACCAGCACCAGGCGTTGCAGCGAGCCGTTGTCCAGCCGCCGCGTGAGCCAGCCGGCAAATAGCTGGAGTTCGGCCAGCAGCCAGTCATAGATGGCGCGCGCATCGATCCAGCCTTCCATGCGTGCGGCGAGCCGGAACAGCGGCTGGCGCGCGGCATAGACCGAGAGTCCCCCGATCAGCGCCACTAGACTCATGAACACCGGCAGCCCGAAACCATGCCAGATGGCCAGATCGAACGCGGGCGGCGGGTCTTGCAGCACACTGGCGACCGTCATGCGCAGAATGGGCTCGACCGTGAGCGCGGGCAGGATGCCGACCAGCAGACAGATGGCCACCAGCACCGCCACCGGCACCTTCATCCAGAACGGCGGCTCGTGCGGAGTGCGCGGCAGGTCGATCGGCTCGCCGTTGAAGAAAACGTCGTGGATGAAGCGCAGTGAATAGGCCACCGCCATCACGCCCGAGGCCACCACCAGCGAGGGCAGCAACCAGCCGTATTGGAAGCCGCTCGAAAAATCGGCGGTCTCGGCGAAGAACATCTCTTTCGACAGAAAGCCGTTGAACAGCGGTACGCCGGCCATCGAAGCGGCCGCCACCATCGCCAGGGTCGCGGTATAGGGCATGAACTTCCACAGCCCATTGATGCGGCGCATATCGCGCGTGCCGCATTCGTGATCGATGATCCCGGCGGCCATGAACAGCGACGCCTTGAAGGTCGCGTGATTGAGGATATGGAAGACGCCCGCGACCGCTGCCAGCGGGGTACTGAGTCCGAACAGGAGCGTGATCAGCCCCAGATGGCTGACGGTCGAGTAGGCCAGCAGTCCCTTGAGATCATGCTTGAACAGCGCCACCCCGGCGCCGATCAGGAGCGTGGTCAGCCCGGCGCCGATCACCAGCCAGGTCCATTCCGGCGTGCCTGAGAGCACCGGAAACAGCCGGGCCAGCAGAAAGATCCCGGCCTTGACCATGGTCGCCGAGTGCAGATAGGCCGAGACCGGGGTGGGCGCCGCCATCGCGTGCGGCAGCCAGAAATGGAAGGGGAACTGGGCCGACTTGGTGAAGGCCCCGAGCAGGATCAGCACCAGCATCGGGGTATAGAGCGGATCGGCGCGCACCGCCGCGCCCTGGGTCAGGATCACCGAGAGGTCATAGCTACCAGCCATCTCGCCAAGCAGCAGCAGACCGCCAAGCAGCGCCAGCCCGCCCATACCGGTGACCGTGAGCGCCATCCGCGCCCCGCGCCGGCTCTCCGGCTTGCGGTAGGAATAGCTGATCAGCAGGAAGGACGACAGACTCGTCAGCTCCCAGAAAATCAGCATCAGGATCACATTCTCCGACAGCACGATGCCCAGCATCGAGCCCATGAAGAACAGCAGATAGGCATAGAAACGCCCCAACCCATCGCGCTCAGGCAGATAGTAACGGGCATAGAGAATGACCAGCAGTCCGATACCGAGAATCATGGCGGCGAACAGCAGCCCCAGACCATCGAGCCGGAAGGCCAGATTCAGCCCGACCGCCGGCATCCAGTCCAGATGCCACAGTACCGTGTTGCCGGCGAAGGGAGCCGGGGCGGAGGGCGCCAGGCACAGCAGCGCCAGCAGGGTCACGACCCCAGCCGTCCAGGCGGACTTCATGCGACCAAAATGTGACACCCAGCCGGTCAGGACCGCGCCGACGAAGGGGATGAGTATGACAAGAGGCAGGTTCATAGTGATGGCGACTCTGCCAGCCGAACGGGTCAATGGCAAGACTATCGCGGCGGGGTCAGGTCGTCGCATTGCTCACCCGGCTCCAAATTCCTCCTTGTCACTTGACCCAACTGACCAAGCGCCGATCAAATATCTTGTTTTGAAGCAAGCGTTCGTCGATAATACGCGGTTATTCCGCGACTCCCCTCTAGGCTGGCCGGTCGGCCTTCTCCAAGGGTGCGCCCTTACCTCTCCGAGAGGCCCCCATCATGGATACCCCAGACGAAACGAGCGTCGGCTTCGACGCGCTCGGTCTTTCACCCGTGATCGCGCAAGCGGTCAAAAACCTCGGCTACGAATCACCGACGGCGATCCAGAGCCAGTGCATCCCACATCTGCTCGCCGGTCGCGATCTGCTCGGTCAGGCCCAGACCGGCACCGGCAAGACGGCGGCGTTCGCCCTGCCGCTGCTCAGTCGCCTCGATCCGGATCTGCGCAAGCCGCAAGTGCTGGTGCTCACACCCACGCGCGAGCTGGCACTCCAGGTCGCCGAGGCGTTCCAGCGCTATGCCACCGATCTCAAGGGCTTCAACGTGCTGCCCATCTATGGCGGTCAGGGCTACGGGCTGCAACTCTCACAGCTCAAGCGCAATCCGCAGGTGATCGTCGGCACCCCTGGGCGGGTCATGGACCACATCCGTCGCGGCACCCTGTCACTGGAGTCGATCCGCGTCCTGGTGCTCGATGAAGCCGATGAGATGCTCAACATGGGCTTCGCCGAGGACATCGACTGGATCTTCGACCAGGCTCCCGCTGAACGTCAGGTCGCACTGTTCTCGGCCACCATGCCGGCGGCGATCCGGCGCGTGGCTCAGAAGCGACTGCTCGATCCGGTCGAGGTCAAGATCGCTGCCGACTCCGAGACGGTCGACACCATCGATCAGCATCACTGCATCGTCACCCGTTTTCACAAGCTCGATGTGCTCACCCGCATCATGGAGCTGGAACCGTTCGACGGGCTCTTGATCTTCGTGCGCACCAAGAACGCCACGACCGAGCTGGCCGACAAGCTCAAGGCGCATGGTTTCGCCGCCGAACCGCTCAATGGCGACATGAATCAGGAGATGCGCGAGCGCACCGTCGAACGGCTCAAGCAGGGCCAGCTCGATGTGCTGGTCGCCACGGATGTCGCGGCGCGCGGTCTGGACGTCGAGCGCATCAGCCATGTGGTCAACTACGACATCCCGACTGATCCCTCGGCCTATGTGCACCGGATTGGACGCACCGGGCGCGCCGGACGTGCCGGACGGGCGATCCTGCTGGTCGAGCCGCGCGAGCGCGGTCTGCTCAAGTCGATCGAGCGCACCATCCGGCGTCCGATTCCGTCGATGGAACCGCCCTCGGCGGCCGCACTCAGCGAGTCGCGCATCGACCGCTTCATCGATGAGGTGCGCAAGACGCTGTCGGAACAGGATCTGGACTTCTTCTATCGGCTGCTCTCACGGATCAGTCAGGAGCAGGAGATCGAGATGATGGACGTCGCCGCCGCGCTGGCCTATCTCAATCAGCGCGAACGGCCGTTGGACGTCAAGGAAGATCCGCCGCGTCCGCCCAAGCGCTTCGACGAGCGCAGCGAGCGTGCGCCGCGCCAGCGTGGGCGGGACTCGGACCGGCGCCCCGGCGGAGACTGGGATGGCCGTCCACCCAGGCGCGAGCGCTTCGATGAGCGCCCGGAACGTCCGGAACGCGGTCAGCCGCGACGCGATGATGCCGATCTGACCAGCTATCGCATCGAGGTCGGCCATCAGCATGGCGTGAGTCCACGTGAGATCGTCGGCGCCATTGCCAACGAATCCGGCCTGGAAGGGCGTTATATCGGCCGCATCGATATCCACGACGATCATTCGCTCGTCGATCTGCCCAAGGGCATGCCGCGCGAGGTCTTCCAGCATCTCAAGCGCGTCTATGTGCGCGGTCAGGCGCTGCGCATCACCTCGGCGGATGAAACACCGGCGACGGGCGGCGCCTGGGAAGGACGCAGTGACTCGGGCCGTGATCGCTCCGGTCCGCCGCGCGAGCGTGATTCGAGACCGCCGCGCGCCGGAGGCGATTTCCAACGCCGCGACGGTGCCGCGCCGCGTCGGCCGAGTTCAGGCAACAAGGGCGGGGAGGGCGGCAAGCGTGGTCCCGGCTCGGGGCGCAAATTTCGCGACTGAGTAGAGTGATCTCTGGCTGGCAGGCTATTTGCTTGACTTCATGAACAACCCTGTTCGCTGTAGGAGTCACGTCGATGTCAGTCAGCCTCGAAACACTCGCCGCCGGTCTCGTCAGCGGCGATCTGGTGCCCTATCTGGGACCAGGCGCCCTGGCCGGTTCGGTCGATCCAGCCACCGGCGAGCCGATCCCCGCCGATAGCGACAGTCTCATCCTGGCCATGAACAACGGCCAGCCGATGTCGCAACGGCTGATGTGGGAATTCTCGCGCGCGGCCATGAACGTCGAACTCAAGCGCGGTCGCGGTGCGATCCACCGCTTTCTGAATACCACCTATGCCGAGCGCACCTGGACCCGCTCACCGCTGCACGACTGGCTCGCGCACATCCAGCCGCCCTATGTAATCGACATCAATCGCGATCTCCAGCTCCAGGACAGCTATGCCGGACAACCGCATACGCTCATCCGGGGCATCGCGCGCACTGGCGGGACCGACTATCGCTTTCGGATCCATGCCTATGACGGCGAGCGCTATACCGAGGTCGATCAGGCCGAGGTCGATCCCGCGCTCCCGATCCTGTTCAAGCCCATGGGCAGTCCGCGCCCGGACGCGACCTATATCGCCTCGGATGCCGACTATGTCGATTATCTCACCGAGCTGATGGGCGGATTCGCCATTCCGGGCTTCGTCAAGACCTTGCGCACCGGCAAGCAGTATGTCTTTCTCGGACTGCGACTCATGCGCGACACCGAGCGCATGGTGCTCTCGGACATGGTTTACGGATCAGGCACGCCAACCGGCTGGGCGCTGATCCCCGAACCGACGGACAAGGAGCGTCGTTTCTGCGACAAACAGAAGATCGAAATCCTACAGGCCGATATCGCCGATCTGCTTGCTGTGAGCGCGTAGCGCCAGCAGATCGAGCGCCTGCTGACGACAGAGACGCGCCGTATCCTGGTTCAGGGCCTTGAGCCAGCGCCGGGGAATGGCGTCGAATCCATACAGGGCGCCGGCGATCATGCCGAGGATGGCGCCCGTGGTATCGGCATCGCCGCCGCGATTGACGACCTCGATCAGGGCCGATTCGAAGCTGTCGGTGGCAAACAGCGCCTGGAAGACCGCACGCAGGGTTTCGACGATATAGCCGCCGGGGTTGTCCTGACGCCGCTCGCCGTCGAAGGCAAAGCGTGGTTCAGCCGCAACGAGCGCATCGGCGAGCTGACGCAAATCTTCCAGCGAGCCACCAAGCAGAGCGGTCTGGGTCAGACGGATGACGCTGAGGGTTCCGAGATCGGACAGGACATTGTGATGGGTGATATGCGCCTGGAGTCGATTGGCGCGATCGATCGTTTCGGGTTCCGCGCCCAGGGTGTAGAGCGCGATCGGCAGACAGCGCATGCAGGCACCATTGCCCGCATCATATTCGTGCTCAGGCATCTCGGTGGTTCCAGTGCGCCGGTAGAGACTGATACCACGCCGGACCGTATGCCCGATGTCGACCGGCTTGCTACGCATCCAGTCGCTGAAGGCCTCGGCGATGCTTGATGCCTCGAGTCCGCCACGGACGAGGATGGCACGCCCGAGTGCGAGACTCATCTCGGTGTCGTCAGTCACCCGGCCCTTGGGCAGTTGCAGCCAGCCGCCGCCGATGATGTTGCCATGCGTGCCATGCTGATCGCGGATCTCGCGCGGGGTCATGAACTCGACTGTGGCGCCGAGTGCATCGCCGATCGCCAGCCCCAGATAGGCCGCGACGGCGTAATCGCGTAACTGAGCGTCGGTGCGCGCGCCCCGGTCAATCCTCGGGTCCAAAACAGTACGCATAGTCGACACAGACCCCACAGGATGGCGCGCGGCAGACATAGATGCCCTCCGATTCGCACAATTGCTTGTAGAGGAAGCGCTTCCACTTCATGTCATGGACGTTGCGCGCGGCCAGTTCAGGGAAGTTACGCTGCATCAGCCCCGTCAGCTCGGCGCGGTTCCAGAGTCCGAGATCGTGCCAGAGATGATCGCTGGCCATGCAGCCACCGGCGACCACGCGCGCCATCCAGATCTCGGACGGCGAACACTCGGCCCGATGGGCCATCAGCAGCTCGATCAGTTCCTCGCGCTCCTCCAGACGGTTTCCCAGCAGCGGACTGCTCCCATCGCTGGCGCCGAGCACATCGGGCGAAACGCCGGGAAAATGATGGGCCATGAGGTGTTTGAAGTCGGCCTGATCCAGCCCGAGCCAGGCGGGCAGGGCGCCGCCGCCGGCCGCGCGCGTGGCGATCATGCTGGCGAAGGCGCGATCATTGCCGTCCCCGGCCGCGCGGACCATCAGGCGGGCGAAGACGTGGTCGACTTCCCGGGTCAGGTCGCGGGCCAGGGTCGACATGATCAGTACTCCACGAGGATATCTTCGTCGCGCACGATCATCTGACAGGCCAGGCGCCATTCGCTCGGCATGTCGTCGAGCGACAACCGCTCGATGTCCTCCTGGGACAGCTTACCGAGCTGGCGCAGCACGGTGATCTCCTTATCAGTGAGGTGATAACCCATGCGCTGCTTGTCGTCGACGCTGGTCACGCGCACCACACAGCTCCCGCACTCGCCGTCCTGGCAGTCGTGATGTACCGGGATCTTGTTCTCCTTGGCGATCTTGAGGATGGTTTCGGTGTGGCTTCCGGCCACGGCGTAGACAGTCTTGTCCTTGTACTCAGGGTTGGAAAAGGTCACGAGGGCCACGGGGGGTTCTCCGTCGAATCGAGGTTGAATCAGGCCGGCTTGACGCGGCAGTCGCCGAGGATCTGTGCCTGGCAGGCGAGGCGATCATGACGGCTGGCCATGTTTTCGCGCAGCACCTTCTCTTCCAGCACCGAGGGTTCGGTCAGATTGTTCCAACCTTCCTCAACGTGCATCATGCAGGTACCGCAGTCGCCCTCACGACAGCCGTAGATGATGCCGGCGCCGATTTTCTCGGATACCTCGATGACGCGGGTACCAGCCGGGATATTGACCGTCTGATCGATGTCGGAAAAGGTGATTTTGGCTTTCGCCATGGTGTCGGACTCCTAAGTTGCGCTCAATGGCGTTGTGGATCTTCAGTCGTCGGTCGTCGTGAACAGCGGGCGCGCGGACGAACCAATCGCTCGGTTCAGCGCGCCCGGATCTCGGCTCTGGCGGCGGCCAGACGCTCAGGTGGAATGCCGGTCAGTGAGCCGGGGGGATTCACTGGCACGCCCAAGCCGTCGAGGATGACGCCCTCGATCGGACAGATGCTGGCGCACTGCGGATCCGCGTATTCGCCCTCGCACTCTGTGCACTGGCGCGCGTCGATCAGAAAATGCGGCTTGGCAGCGACGATCGCCTGACTCGGGCACAGCGGCGCGCAGGCCCAGCAGTTGACGCAACCCTCGATGATTTTGAAGGCCATTGGTTTTGGCTCCCGGTGGATGACTGACTCAGGCCGACAAGCGCTCGGGTTCGGCAGCGACGGGCGCCAGCCGACCGGCATCGAGCAGTTCGCGATAGACGGCGGCGATGGCGTCCTCGATCGGCTCCAGGGCATGTTCGCCATTCGGTGCGATACCAGCGGCTTCCAGCCGGCCCCAGGGTTCATAGCCGATGCGTGCGCACAGCACCACCTCGCAGCCGTCGAGTGCGCGGATGGTCTGCTCCAGCCGGGTCTCGGCTTCGCCGCAGGTATCGGTTCCGGTGCAATAGAGATCGACCTTGCGTACCCCGATGAAGCGCACGTCCTGGGCTGAAGCCTCGTAGATCAGGAACTCGCGCGCATGGCCGAAATGCTGGTCGATGACACCGCCGCCCGTGGTCGCAACCGCCATCAGGACCGGGCGCGGTTCAGTCTTTTGGGGCAACTGACGCTTGAGTGTGTCGAGCGATACGAGTGTCGCACCGGTCGGCTGGCGTTGCGCAGCGCGTTTGGCCTCGATTTCAGCCTGGACCTCGGCGCGACGCTGCATGGCGGCGTCATAGTCGATCTCCAGATGTTCGATCTTGTCGAGCGTGAACTCCTGGCCACGATCCTCGCCGAGCATGCCGACCGCATCGGCGCGGCACTGACGACAATGACGCATCATGGCCATGTCGCCGGCACAGGCATCCTGGAGGGCGGTGAGTTCGGCTGAAGTCGGGCCGCGCTGGCCCATGAGTCCGTAGAAGGTGCCGTGCTCGGGCTCGGCGATCAGCGGCATGACGTTGTGCAGGAAGGCACCCTTGGCCTTGACGACGCGGCTGACCTCCTGGAGATGCGTGTCGTTGACGCCCGGAATCAGCACCGAGTTGACCTTGACCAGCACCCCGCGCGCCACCAGCTTCTCCAGACCTTCCTGCTGGCGCTGAATCAGGATCTCAGCGGCCTTGCGGCCCTTGATACGGCGGTTGTTCCAGAAGATCCAGGGATAGATATTGGCGCCGACGTCCGGGTCGACGCAGTTGATGGTGATGGTGACGTGCTCGATGTTGTACTGACAGAGTTCGTCGACCAGATCGGGCAGGGCCAGGCCGTTGGTCGAGACGCAGAGCCGGATGTCGGGCGCTTTCTCGGCGAGCTGGCGGAACGTCTCCAGGGTACGCTCGGGATTGGCGAGCGGATCGCCGGGACCGGCGATGCCGAGCACGGTCATCTGCGGAATGGTCGCGGCCACCGCGAGCACCTTCTTGACTGCCTGATCCGACGTCAGCAGCTCGGAGACAACGCCCGGACGTGATTCATTGGCGCAGTCGTACTTGCGATTGCAGTAGTGACACTGGATGTTGCAGGCCGGAGCAACCGCGACATGCATGCGCGCATAGTGATGATGCGCGTCCTCGGAGAAGCAGGGATGATTGTTGACCTTGGCGCGGATCGCCTCGGGCAGATGGGCCAGCCGGTCGGCGCTGCCGCCACAGCCGCTCGACGCGCAACCCCCTTGGGTCTGTACTTTCAACTCCAGCATGCGGCCTCCAGTAAATCAGGGGCGCTGGCCCCGATGAATCAATCTCTGGAAGCAGATAAAGCAATAAGCGCGCCAAGCTATAAATTCAATCTAATATCTTGATTATTAAAGTATTCGAACCGAGGAGCCGGATCGTCTTGTGAGGATCGCGACAGTGTTGGCCCCTCGGCTTGTGAGGATCGGTACGCGCCAGTACCGTACCGACCCGCGTGGCTCAGGTCTCCTTGAGATGACGCGCCAGTTGCGTGGCATCCGGTATCGAGCCCAGAACCGGCAGATCGAGATAGCGTGCGATCTGGCGCTCGGATTTGAACGAGGGATCGGACAGCTCCAGGATACCGATCAGAAGCAGCACGGCCAGCAGTGACAACGCGAAAACCAGGATCGCGCGCGGCAGTCGCTCCGCGTTCCAGGGACTCGCCATACCGATGGTGGTCGGGGTGCCATCGAGCGCGAAGCGATAGGTTACCCTGGACTCCGGGGTCTGATGCCGGGCGGCGCCATCCTCGACGCGCTGGAGGAGCTGTTCGCTGTAGAAGTGGACCATGATCGCGCCAAGATGGGCATGAGGGCCTTCATAGGCCAGGCGCAGCCGTGAGTCTGACGGGCTCGACAGGTTCATGGAGTCATGCACCAAGCGTCTGAGCCCCTGACTCGTCGGTATAGCCCGGGCATCTTGCTGGAGTTCGAACCGTTGTTGCAGCTGACTCAGCGCCAAGGTGTCGAGAAAGAGCTGATCGGGATCGGCCAGCACGGCCTCCAAGGTCAGCGTGTCGACCGGGCGAGTGGCAGCCGCGAGGCGTACATCACCAGAATAGGAAAAATCCTGGGTGATCGCAAAGCTGTCGACACGCAGCGCCGCGACGATCAGATAGAGTATGACCGGCACCAGGGCCATGAATGTCCAATGCCTGTGCTCCTGAAAAGCGGCAAGATAGCGTTTGATATAAAAGCCCATATCGTTCCGCCCCTATTGTTTGATGAACGGCACCCGGTGTTGATTGATGGTCACACCGATCACATTGGCTCCAGCCGCCTGCATGATCGTATAGGCGTGCTTGACGTCCTGTTTCGGCGTGACACCCGTCTGAATCACCAGGATGACGCCATCAACCATCGCGGAGAGCATCACGGGATCGATCATCATCCGATTGGTCGGCAAGATGGAAGCACTGTCGACGATGACGAGATCATAGGATTGCTTGGCCTGTTTGATCAGACGATTGATGAGGCCAAAGACATCGCCATTCATCGGCGAATGATGCTGATAATCAAGGGGCGCGAACAGTAGATCAAGCCCTTGATCGTCGCGCTTGATCATGAGTTCGTCGATGTCGGCCTGAATGATGCTTTCCATCGATTGATGTAATGGCTGATCGAAACAACGATGCACTGAGGGGCGATACCAGTTGAAATCCAGCACAGCCACGCGGTGCTTGCCCAGATTCGCGGTCGCTGTTGCAAGCGCGGACGCAAAAAGGCTCTTGCCTTCTCCGTGTATGGCACTCGTAACCAGAACAGCCGCCGGTGTGCGACCTTGCAACGCATGATCGATGGCATGCGAAATACGCTTGATCTCGACGATTTGTCCGAGCGCCTGGCGTTGCCTTCCCTCAAGATTGCTCATGATCTTTGGACCATTGGATAGTGGAATACAGTGTGCAAGCGGCTAAGAGTGTATATAGCACGAAAAAGTCGGCTCGATGACTGACTGGATGGCGGAAATGCCGCGTCGGATATTGCGACCTATTTGGGGGCCGGATGGCCGCTGATGTTAAAATAGCTTCGAAAAGGCTCGCAGAATCAAAAAAGCGTTTTATAACAAACAACTGAAATCAAAACCTTGCACGCACAAACACTGACCAGACGGCTGACTCCCGAGGCCCTGCGCGATGATTGACTTGGCGTCCACCCTCCACACGGATCAGGCCCGGCGACTCTCAGAGCATTTGCATGACCGACTCGACGCCACACAAACTCTACTTGATCGAATACGAAACGATGAAGCGTTACTGGCGGCGACGCTCGCGGCGGCGACTCGAACCGCCGAGTCCATCGCACAGGGCGGGACGCTCTTTATCTGCGGCAACGGCGGCAGCGCCGGCGAGGCCACGCATCTGAGCGGTGAGCTGATCGGCCCCTTTCTTGACAAACACCGTCGCCCGCTTCCAGCTATCGCGCTCGGTTTCGACACCAGCGCCACCTCGGCCGTGGCCAATGACTTCTCCTTCGACGAAGTCTTCGCGCGCCAGCTCGCTGCGCTGGCCCGCCCGGGCGATGTGCTCTGGGCACTGTCGACTAGCGGACGCTCGCCCAATATACGGCGTGCACTGGAGACGGCGGCCGAAAAAGGCGTCCTGAGCGTCCTGCTGACCGGCGCCCGACACGCTGATCTGCCACCCCAGGCTGAGATCATTCTCGCGGTTCCATCGCGAGAGACACCGCGTATCCAGGAAATGCATCTGGTGCTCGGTCACTTTTTGTGCGAGGTCGTCGAGTCCCTGAATCGGGATTGAGTCTTCCGGCCAGGTTGGCGGTGCGGCGATCACAGAAACACCGCCAGCCCGAAGCCGATCACCAGCACCCCGGCCAGACGCCGGACCCAAGCACGCTCGGCCAGACGCGCCACCGCGCCCGCCAGGAGCGCGATGCCGAGCAGGTTCGGCAAGGTGCCAAGACCGAAGGCGAGCATGATCAGTGCGCCGGCGAACGGGCTGGCACTTGCCATGGCCATGATGAGCACACTGTAGACCAGGCCACAGGGCAGCCAGGCCCAGATGAACCCGATGATGGCGGCCTGTTTCAGGGTGCGCACCGGCAGGACGCGCCGCGCGATGGGTTCCAGCCGGCGCCAGAGCCGGGCGCCCTGGCGCTCGACGACGGCCAGCGCTGAGGACCAGCCGGCCAGATAGAGTCCCAGCAGAATCATCATGATCCCGGCCAGTGCCTGAAGCAGACCTTGCATCGTCGGCAGGATCTCGACCTGAATCAACAGCGTGCCCAGGGCGCCGAAGAGCGCACCGGCCACCGCATAGCCACCGAGACGCGCCAGGTTGTAGGTGAGCTGGTAGGGCAGCATTCGCCAGGGGTCGTGACGGATCTCTGGGCTCAGACCCAATGTCAGCGTGGTGACCAGTCCGCCGCACATGCTCAAACAATGCACGCCACCCAGTAGCCCGACAGCCAGAGCCGTGAAGTACACTTGTGGCTGTGACACGTCCATCATGGAGACCTCCTGGGTCTAGACTCACCGGGACGGGACCGCGAGGCTCCACCCATTATCCGCCCGTGCGGACAGGATCCCTTCGATGCTCGATTATCAACGTGAACTCCTGGACTTTGCCACCGAGATCGGCGCTCTGCGCTTCGGTGACTTCACCCTGAAGTCCGGACGCCGCAGTCCCTATTTCTTCAATGCCGGACTCTTCGGTTCGGGCCTGCGGCTGGCGCGGCTGGCGCGTGCCTATGCGCACGGCATCCAGCAGTCCGGGGTCGCCTTCGACGTACTCTATGGCCCGGCTTACAAGGGCATTCCGCTGGCGGCCGCCACGGCCGTGCTTTTGGCCACCGAGCATGGGCGCGACACGCCCTATGCCTTCAACCGCAAGGAGGCCAAGGATCACGGCGAGGGCGGACTGATCGTCGGCTCGCCGCTCGCCGGCCGTATCCTCATCATCGATGACGTCATCACGGCCGGCACCTCGGCGCGCGAATCGATCGAGATCATCCGCGCCGCCGGTGCCACGCCGGCCGGGGTCGTCATTGCGCTCGACCGTCAGGAACGCGGTCAGGGCGAGCGCTCGGCCGTGCAGGAGGTCGAGGAGCGGTTCGAACTCCCGGTCCAAAGTTTGCTGACGATGGCCGATCTCATCGTCTATCTTGAACAGCAAGGCACGGACGCGGCTCTGCTGGAGTCCATGCGAACCTATCGAGCAAACTACGGAATCTGAGATGTGATCCAATCGACGCCACCCAGGCCATTCGTATCGCCGCGAAGACTGGCGATCCTGGTGCTGTTCTCAGCCCTTGGGCTGGCGTCCTGGGCCGTTCTGGCCCAGCAATTGTATCGTTGGGTCGACGATCAGGGCGAAGTCCACTATACCGACCAGGTGCCGCCCAAGTACGCCGGCAAGGCGCGTGCCCGCTTGTCGGAGCAAGGCATCGCCGTCGAAATACAGCCGGCACTGCCGACCGGGGAAGCCCGGGAGCGCGCCCGGGAGCTGGAGCGCCAGCGGATCGAGGACGAGCGCCTGTTGCAACGCTACCGCACGGTCGATGAACTGGAGTTGGCCCGCGATGGGCGCCTTGCCGCCGTCGAGGCCGCCATCCAGGCCAAGCGCGATGACATGCGCGACGAGAGCCGCAAGCTGATCGCGCTCTATGCCGAAATACAAGCACTCCAAACAGCCGACAAGCCCGTTCCCATCGATTTAATGGGCAAGGTCGATGCCTCGCTGACGCATATTCGGACTGGATATACCGAGATCATCGACAACGAAGACCGTAAGCAAGAGGTCAAGGACGAGTTCGAGCACACCATCGAGCAGTTCAGACGTCTCAGGCGACTCCCGGACCCGGTCCTGCCCCGCAAGAGGGACAGAAACAGACCCAAGGATCCGCCCCTGGTCAGTTGTCGGGAGCAGGCGCTGTGTCATGTCTACTGGGAGCGCGCTGTCGACTATGTCCGTCAGTATTCAGATCGGGACGGGGAGGTGCTCGGACCTGGACTCCTGATGGCCTTTCAGGATGATGAGCGCGAGCGCCGCACCCTGACGATTGCCTGGACTCAGAAAGCCGCCGATCAGCCGGTTCGGATCTATCTGGACATTCAATGCAAGAACCGCTTGACCGCCAGTCTGATCTGTATCGACCCGAGGGTGCCGAAAGTGCGCGCCGGCTTCAAAGCGGCTGTGATGGCCGAGTGACGGTCGCCGTCAAAACGACGAAACCCGCCTTGAGAGCGGGTTTCCTGGAACGCGTACCGACGGTTCTCAGAGACGCGAGGAACCGACGATCTCGTGCGCCAGATCGATGACCCGGTTGGCCATGTCCATGTATTCGTGGCGATAGTTGGCCAACATACCATCCGAGGAGGCCCAGTAGTCCTTGCCCGAGACACCGTTCTGGTGCTCGTAATCGATGAACTGCTTCTGCATCTCCAGCATCTTGTCGATCAGCTCTTGCTTTTCTTGCTTCAGCGCGGCGATGTCGGTCATGGAAGGTTGTCCCCCGGTCTGGGATTGGCTGTGAAGCCTTGTGGTTTCAGTAAATGCGGATGCATTAATATAGCACGCGACTAGGAAAAGATGTAAAGCCTCCCGATATGTTCGAAATCATTCTCTACGAGCCGGAGATTCCACCCAATACCGGCAACGTCATGCGCCTGACCGCCAACCTCGGGGCGCGTCTGCATCTGATCGAGCCGCTGGGCTTCTCACTCGATGATCGGCAGCTGCGGCGGGCGGGGCTGGATTATCGCGAATGGGCCGATGTGCGTGTGCATGCCTCGCTCGGGGCCTGTCTCGACACACTGGCGTCTCCCAGACTGCTGGCTGTCAGTACGCGCGGGCGCCAGCCCTATGTCGCGCTGGAGTTCCAGCCAGGGGATGCCTTTCTCTTTGGCCCGGAGACGCGCGGACTGCCCGAGCGCGTGCTGGAGTCCGTGCCCGAGGAACAGCGTCTCCACATCCCCATGCGTCCGGGCAACCGCAGTCTCAATCTCTCCAATGCCGTGGCCGTGGTGCTCTATGAGGCCTGGCGCCAACAGGGCTTCGCCGGAGACTGTGGCTAAACGACTTCCAGCCGCGCATAGGTCAGCACCAACCATTTGGCGCCGACGCTGCCTTTGAAATCGATCTGGATGCGTGCCTGGGCGCCGCGTCCCTCGCTGTTGAGCACCACGCCTTCGCCGAATTTGGGATGACGCACGCGCTGGCCGAGCCGGTAGCCATCAGGCGCCTGAGCACCAGCGAGGCTCTTCGTGTGACTGCTGCTGGTGCGGCTGGTGGCGAACGATTTGGATGTCGGCGCTTTGGACGCAAACGCCGGTCGGGCGACACCGCCGCCGCGTACATCCTCGATCAGCTCGGGCGGAATTTCGCGCAGAAAGCGTGAGGGCGCCGGATACTCCTCGCGTCCGTAGAGCCGTCGGCTCTCGGCCCGGGTGAGATAGAGCTGCCGCATGGCGCGTGTCATGCCGACATAGCACAGGCGTCGTTCTTCCTCCAGCCGTGCCGGATCGTCAGCCGAGAGACTGTGTGGAAACAGCCCTTCCTCCAGTCCAGCCAGAAACACCAGCGGAAACTCCAGCCCCTTGGCGCTGTGCAGCGTCATGAGCTGCACGCTGTCCTCGAACGGATCGGCGGCGGCCTCGCCCGCCTCAAGCGCCGCATGGGCGAGGAAGGCGCCGAGCGGATCGCCTTCCTCATCGGGCAGATCCTGTTCGAAACGGCTGACCGTCTCGACGAGCTGCTCCAGGTTTTCGATTCGATCCTGACCCTTGCCATCCTTGCTTTTCTTGAAGTGCTCGATCAGTCCGGTCACTTCGATCACGCGCTCGGTGATCTCGCTGAGCGTGCGACCATCGCGCGTTTCGCGCTGGCTCTCGATCAATTCGAGAAAACCCCGTAGTGCATTGCTCGCCCGTGGGCTGAGTGCTCCGCTCGTGCTGAGTTCACGCGCCGCGCGCCACAGCGAGACGCCGGCCGCGCGCGCCTGCTCACGGACCAGATCGACCGTGCGCTCGCCGATGCCGCGCGTAGGCAGATTCACTACACGCTCGAAGGAGGCATCGTCGTCGGGATTGGCGATCAGACGCAGATAGGCGAGCGTATCGCGGATCTCGGCGCGCTCGAAGAAACGCAGTCCGCCATAGACCCGATAGGGGATGCCGGCCTGGATGAGCGATTCTTCGAACAGACGCGATTGCGCCGTGGTGCGGTAGAGGATGGCGCATGCATCACGCCGATGGCCGTCCTGGATGAAACGTCGGATACGCTCAATGACGAAACGCGCCTCATCGACCTCGTTGAAGGCCGTATAGCGGCGGATCGGTTCGCCGGCGCTGTCCTGGGTCCAGAGGTTCTTACCGAGCCGTGTCGGGTTGTTGGCGATCAGGGCATTAGCCGCGGCCAAAATAGTGCCCGTTGAACGATAATTCTGCTCCAGCCGGATGGTGCGCGTCGTCGGGTAGTCCTTCTGGAACGACTGGATGTTTTCGACCTTGGCCCCGCGCCAGCCGTAGATGGACTGATCGTCGTCACCGACGGCGAACAGATGATTCTCTGATCCCGCCAGCAGACGCAGCCAGGCGTACTGGATGGCATTGGTGTCCTGGAACTCGTCGACCAGGATATGCGCAAAGCGGCGCTGATAGTGATGCAGGATGTCGGCTCGGTCGCGCAGCAGTTCCAGCGTGCACAGCAGCAGATCGGCGAAGTCGAGCGACCCGCTACGGATCCGCGCGGTTTCGTATTCGCGATAGACCGCGATCATCTTGTCCTGAACGAAGTCGCCGGTCTCGGACAGGTGATGCGGACGCAGTCCCTCGTCTTTCTGGCGATTGATGAAGCCCTGGATCTGACGGGGCGGCCAGCGAGCCTCGTCGATTTGCAGCTCCTTGAGCAGCCGCTTGATGAGCCGCAGCTGATCATCGGAGTCCAGGATCTGGAATTGCTGGGGCAGACCGGCGTCCTGCCAGTGTGCGCGCAGAAAGCGATGGGCAAGACCATGGAAGGTACCGACCCACATGCCGCCGACCGGTGTGCCGAGCATCTCGTCGAGTCGACCGCGCATCTCGCGTGCGGCCTTGTTGGTGAAGGTGACCGCCAGAATCGACCAGGGCTGAACCTGCTGGGCCTGAAGCAGCCAGGCAATGCGCTGAACGAGCACGCGCGTCTTGCCCGATCCAGCGCCAGCAAGGATCAGCAGATGGCCAGGATCGGCGGCAACGGCTTCGCGTTGCGCCGCGTTGAGCGAGTCGAGCAGATGAGAAACGTCCATCGGGCGATTTTAAACGGCTGAACGCCTAATAACTATTACTAAGATATAAATATAAGATTAGTAGTAATAAGGGCTGTGGATAAGTGGATAAGTCTGATTTTTTTATACAAATCAATATTTTGTGGCGACGTTAGGCTGTGGATAACGTGTGGGTAAAGTGTGCATGAAAATTGCCCGAATTTTTTTCACACAGGTTATGCACACGTTATCCACAGGGTTATCAACAGGTTATTAAATCTCAAGCGATTGATTTATAAGATTAAAATTTCAACCGCACTCTACGCCTTCAACGGTCCTCGCGCAAGGTCGCCCCCGAGCGCGCCCGCCGTAGTAGAATGCGCGGCTCGACCCCTGGTTTTCCACCCCATTCAAGATCGAGCCTGATTCATGACCCAGCTGCAAAATGACACCTTCCTGCGCGCGCTGCTGCGCGAACCCGTTGATTACACACCGGTTTGGATGATGCGCCAGGCCGGACGCTACCTGCCCGAGTACCGCGCCACGCGCGCCAAGGCCGGCAGCTTCATGGATCTGTGCAAGAATCCGGAGCTGGCCTGCGAGGTCACGCTTCAGCCGCTCGACCGCTATCCGCTCGATGCCGCGATCCTGTTCTCCGACATCCTGACCGTGCCCGATGCCATGGGACTGGGGCTGTACTTCGCCGAGGGCGAGGGCCCGCATTTCGAGCGCCCGATCCGCACGGCCGCCGACGTCGACCAACTGCCGATCCCGGACCCCGAAGGCGAGCTGAAGTACGTGATGGACGCCGTCTCCACCATTCGCGGCGCACTCAACGGCCGCGTGCCGCTGATCGGCTTCTCCGGCAGCCCCTGGACCCTGGCGACCTACATGGTCGAGGGCAGCGGCAGCAAGAACTTCTCCAAGATCAAGGCGATGATGTTCGACCAGCCGGCGCTGCTGCACCGCTTGCTGGAGAAGGTCGCCGACTCGGTGACGACCTATCTCAACGCCCAGGTCGCGCGCGGCGCCCAGGCGACGATGATCTTCGACACCTGGGGCGGTTCGCTGGCGCCGGCCAACTATCGCGAATTCTCGCTGGCCTACATGCAGCGCGTGGTCGAGGGGCTGACCCGCGAGGCCGAGGGCCGGAAAGTGCCGGTGATCCTGTTCACCAAGAACGGCGGTCAGTGGCTGGGCGACATGGCCAAGACTGGCTGTGACGCGCTCGGCGTCGACTGGACCACGGATCTGGCCGATGCGCGCCGGATGGTCGAGGATCGGGTCGCACTCCAGGGCAATATGGACCCCTGCACCCTCTACGCCTCGCCCGAGCGTATCCGCGAAGAGGTCGCGCGCGTCCTGGCCAGCTACGGCCATGGCTCGGGCCATGTCTTCAACCTGGGCCACGGCATCACCCCGGACGTCGATCCCGAGCGCCCGGCGGCCATGGTCGCCGCCGTGCACGAGCTCAGCCGCGCCTATCACGCCTGAGTTCGATCAGGCCGCCCAAGGCCCGAGTGTCGACCAGCGGGGGTGTTGGCCGCATGGAGGCGGCCATCAAGCCTCCAGGGACGGATTCACGGCGTCCCCCGCTGGTCGATACTCGGGCCGTCAACGCCCCGGTTAGCTCGAAAACCCTGAAGCCCCAAGCCTACCCCTTATCACGCCACACGGTCGTGTAGAGATCGTGCCGGCGGTCCTTGAGGTTCTGCACCGTCCCCCCGTTGCGCGCCGCCCGCAGCGCCTCCAGCCGTAGATCGGCGAAGGCCACGGTTTCGACATTGGGCGTGGTGTCGGCCGCCACGCCATCGCGGGCGAAGGGGAAGTCACAGGGTGTCAGGATGCAGCTCTGGGCGTACTGGATGTCCATGTTGTGCACGTTGGGCAGGTTACCGACATTGCCTGACATCGCGATATAGCACTGATTCTCGACCGCGCGCGCCTGGCAGCAGTAGCGCACCCGCAGATAGGACTGACGCTCGTCAGTGCAGAACGGGACGAAGACGATGTTGGCCCCCTGGTCGGCGAGATGACGCCCGAGTTCGGGAAACTCCGAGTCATAGCAGATGAGCACGCCGATGGGGCCGCAGTCGGTGTTGATGGCGTTGAGCGAGTGTCCGCCCTCGATGTTCCACCAGTAGACCTCGTTGGGTGTCGGATGAATCTTGGGCTGTTCGTGGATCTCGCCGCCGCGCAGACAGACATAGCAGATGTTCTCGACCCGCCCATTGGGCATGCGCGTCGGATGTGAACCGCCGATGATGTTGATGTTGTAGCGCACCGCCATGTCGCGCAGCGCCTCCTTGAGCGGGTTGCTGTACTTGGTCAGCGCCTCGATCGACTCGGCCGGCGAGAGCTGCTCGTCTTCCATCGACAGGAGCTGGAGCGAGAACAGTTCGGGAAAGACGACGAAATCAGCGCGATAGTCGGCGGTCACGTCGACGAAATAGCGCACCAGATCGAGGAACTCCTCGAATGAGCGCACGCGCCGCTGCATGTACTGCACCGTGGCCACGCGCACCGTGTCGGGCAGGCGTCCGCCATAGCTCTTGGCACGCTTCTCCTCGCGTTCGTCGGGCGCGTTGGGGTTGCGCCAGAGCAGATGCACGCCATAGCCGAGCGAGTCCTTGTCCTCCGGGAGATAATCCGGTAGCAGTCCCAGGATCTCGAATCCGTTGCGCATCTGGAAGGTCAGCACGGGATCGCGCTGACGGTTCTGCTTGACCTCTTCGATATAGGTTTCTGGGCTGTCGAAGCGGCGCGCGCGCCGGGCCAGCGTCGGGAGACGTCCGCCGAAGACGATTCCCTTGACACCCCAGGAGCGGGCCAGCTTCTTGCGCTCGTCGTAGAGGCGCTGGCCAATGCGTGATCCACGGTGATCGGGGTCGACACAGACCTCCATCCCGTAGAGATAATCGCCGTCCGGATCATGACGCGAGGCATAGCCACCACCGCTGATCTCGCGCCAGGTGTGGGGTTTCAGGGCGTTCTGGCCGTCGATGAGGAAGGTGGCACAATAGCCGACGATGGCCCCATCGTACTCGGCGACGAACTGGCCCTCGGGAAAGTTGTTGATCTGACCCCGTAGCATGGCGGGTGCATAGGTGCTCATCCCGGATGGGGCATAGACCTTGGTCACCAGGGCGCGGATGGCTGGGATGTCACGGATACGGGCGTTGCGCACGATCAGGCGCGGCTTGTTGGTACTGTCACGGGAGGTGTCGGACATGGGGTTCTCCGGTTTTTGAGGCGATGAAAACTGGGTCGGTGCGTTGGTCAGCTGTGGAATGATTTTCGGTCCTCGGCCGCGTCGTGCGCCATACTGAGTCTGTGGACTTGTCTGAATACGCGATCCACCCTACATCCACGTCATTGATGTCTCAAGCTGACCCGCCGCGCGCTTCGGGGATGCGAGACCTGAAACGAGAGGATTTTTCCGGATGAATGTCATCGAGATACAGGAGACCGGCGGCCCCGAGGTCTTGCAACTGGTCGACCGTCCCCAGCCCGAACTGACCGGGCCGGACGACATTCGCGTTCGACTCTGTGCCGCTGGTGTCAACCCGATCGACACCAAGATCCGCCAGCACGGCCCGATGCTCCCCGAGGGTCTGCCGGCGGTGCTCGGCTGCGATGGGGCCGGTGTGGTCGAGGCCGTCGGTGAAGACGTGACACGCTTCAAGCCGGGCGACGAGGTCTGGTTCTGTCATGGCGGGCTGGGCGGTCCGGCCGGCAACTATGCCGAGTATCGCGTCATCAATCAGCAGTTCGTCCAGGCCAAGCCGCGCGCGGTCGGCATGGTCGAGGCCGCTGCCGCACCCCTGGTGCTGCTGACGGCCTGGGAAGCGCTGCACGATCGGGCGCGGCTTGCCGAAGGTCAGCGGGTGCTGATTCATGCCGGTGCCGGTGGCGTCGGGCATGTCGCCATCCAGCTCGCGCGGCTGGCTGGTGCGCGCGTCTGCACCACGGTCAGCGGACCCGAGAAGGCGGCGCTCGCGCATGAGCTCGGAGCCGAGTTCTGTATCAATTATCACGACGAAGATTTGATCGAAGCCGTCATGGATTGGACCGAGGGGCAGGGCGTGGATATCGCCCTGGATACGGTGGGTCCCGAGGTCTTCCGTCGCACCATCCCGGCCATGGCCCAGTATGGCGATCTGGTGACCATCCTCGATCCCGGTCCTGAGCTGGATCTGAAGGAAGCACGGCTGCGCAATCTGCGTCTGAGCCTGGAGCTGATGCTGACCCCGATGCTTCGCGATCTGCCACGCGCGCGGCTGCATCAGGGCCAGATCCTGCGTCGTTGCGGCGATCTCATCGATCGCGGTGATCTGCGCGTGCATGTTTCGCAGACCTTCGCGCTCGACGAGGCCGCCGAGGCGCATCGTCTGCTCGAACAGGGCCATGTGACGGGCAAGCTGGTCTTGAATCTGGAGTGAGGCTGATGATCCGACCGAGGTGTGCTTGAACACCATTCCGAGTTTGAAGCAGGTGCGGGTCGCGCTGCTCTCCGATACGCATGGCGCGCTCGATCCGCGCGTGCGCGAGATCGTCGACGACTGCGATCTGGCGCTGCACGGCGGCGACATCGGTCATGCCTCGATCCTGGCCCAACTCCAGCCGCGTCTGGGGCGGGTGTTGGCGGTCTTCGGCAACAACGACGTGGCACGCAAATGGCCCGAGGAAGACCGGCGCCTGCTGGTGCATCTGCCTGAGTGGCTGGAGCAGCCGCTGCCGGGCGGTTCGGTGGTGCTCATCCACGGTCATCAACTGCCGGCGCGCAACCGCCATAACCTGTTGCGCGCGCGTTTCCCCGAAGCGCGCGCCATCGTCTATGGCCACAGCCATCAGTTGGAAACGGATCTCGACGCGCAGCCCTGGGTGCTCAATCCGGGTGCGGCCGGGCGCTCGCGCACCCATGGTGGACCCTCCTGTCTGGTGCTGATCGCCGACGCCGATGACTGGCGCGTCGAGACCTACCGTTTTCCGCTATCGGTCCAGAGACGCGGACTGCGCTACACTCCGCGTCATGAACACTCCAAGCGCCCCATCGGTCAAACCACCCAAGTCTCTGCTACGCCAGGTCGGGCGGGCCATCGCTGATTTTCGGATGATCGGCGAGGGGGATCGAATCCTCCTCGGTGTCTCCGGCGGCAAGGATTCGCTCTCACTGCTCCAGATCCTGGTTCATCTGCGCACCTATGCCCCGGTGCGCTTCGAGCTGGCGGTGCTGACGGTCGATCCCGAAGTGCCGGGCTATGATCCGCAAGCCTTGAAAGACTATTACGACCGGCTCGGCCTGACCTGGCACTATGAACAGCAGCCACTGATGGAACAGGCCAAGACGCACATGGACGGCGATTCGTTCTGCGCCTATTGCTCGCGCATGAAGCGCGGCATCATGTACCGACTCTGCCGTGAGCATGGCTACAACGTGCTCGCGCTGGGTCAGCATCTCGACGATCTGGCCGAGAGTCTGCTGATGTCGCTGTTCCACGGCGGTCAGTTGCGCACCATGAAGGCGCACTATCGCAACCAGGAGGGCGACGTGCGCATCATCCGTCCACTGGTCTACTGTCGCGAGCGCCAGACGGCCGATTTCGCCCGCCGCGCCGAGTTGCCGGTGATTCCGGATTCCTGCCCGGCCTGCTTCACCAAGCCGACCCGACGCGAGCATATGAAAGCCTTGCTGGCGCGTGAGGAAGCCGAACACGCCACGATTTTCTCCAGTATCCTCCACGCCCTCAAGCCGATCATGATCGAAGGCGAACGGCCGGAGCCAGGTTGGACATGCCAATCCGCACCAAGCTCGTCCTCGGACTGATCGCGATCCTGGCGCTGAATCTGCTTGCCAGTCTCCACGGCTTCCATCGGCTCACCCAGGCGGCGAGCCGCGAGGCCGAGATCCTGGAGACCTCGTCGCATATCCTGACGCTGGCCCTGACCGCCCAGGTGCATTTCAAAAAGCAGGTCCAGGAGTGGAAGAACATCCTGTTGCGTGGCCAGGACGCCGAGCTTAGAGCGCGCTATGTCAAACAGTTCGAGCAGGAGGAACGGACGACACGCGCCCAGTTGGAGCGACTCGTCGAACTCTTGCAGTCCAATCCCGAGGCGCGTGCCGAGGCCGAGCGTTTCATGGAAGCCCATGAACGGCTCGGACGCGAATATCGCGACGCGCTCACGTTCTACCGGCCTGAGGATCCAGCGCCTCAACTGGAGGTCGATCGACGTGTGCGCGGGATCGACCGCGAGCCGACCGACCTGCTCGACCGGATCGTCGACTCGGCACTCGCGCATCGCGAAACGACCCTGGCGCGCGTGCAGCTCGCCGCCCGGCAGCATCAGCTCTGGACCCTGATCATCACCGGGGCCTTAATGAGTGGCACCGCCCTGCTGCTCATCTGGCTGGTCGATCGCGCCATCGGGCGTCCGATCGCTACCGCGACGGCTGTGGCGCGGCAGATGGATCACGCGAACGCCGAGTTGGCACGCGCCGCCCAGGCCAAGGACGAGTTCCTCGCCGCCATGAGCCATGAACTGCGCACGCCGCTGACCTCCATCCTCGGACTCTCCGAGACCATGGGCGATGGCTTGCTCGGTCCACTGAGCGCCCAGCAGGAAAAGGCGGTGCGTATGGTCCACGAGAACGGGACTCATCTGCTGGAACTCATCAACGACATTCTCGATATGTCGCGTGTGGCCTCGGGCCAGATGCACCTGCGCTGGGATCAGGTGCCGGTCGATCAGCTCTGCGAGGCCAGTCTGCGTCTGATCGGGCCGGCAGCCAAGCGCAAGGCGCTCAAGGTCGCCGTCAGGATCGACCCTCAGGCATGCTTGGTGCGCGGTGACAGTCGGCGGCTCAAGCAGATGCTGGTCAATCTGCTCGGCAACGCCGTTAAGTTCACACCGGACGGCGGTTCGATCGGACTCGACGTCCAGGCCGATCCTGAACGCGGCGAGCTGTGTTTTGGGATCTGGGATACGGGTGTGGGCATCCCGCGCGAGCAGTTCGAGCGTCTGTTCCAGCCCTTCGTGCAGCTCGACAGTCGTCCGGCGCGTCAGTACGACGGCACCGGACTGGGGCTGGCGCTGGTCTCCGGGATGGCCGAGTTGCACCAGGGACGTGTTCAGGTCGAGAGCGAAGTCGGGCGCGGAAGCCGGTTCGAGATCCGGCTGCCCTGGGATCCAGCCACTCAACGCGCTGATCGGCTGCGGTCGGATGTCGTTGAGCCGGTGGAGCAGGGCGGTGAGATCGGCGTTTGCGAACCCTGGCGCGTGCTGCTGGTCGACGACAATCCGGGCAATCTGGAGATGTTCGCGACCTATTTGCGTATCCGTGGTTGCGAGGTTCGCGCGGCCGGCTGTGGACAGGAGGCCATCGCCCTGGCGTGTGCGCCGCGACCGGATGTGATCCTCATGGACGTGCAGATGCCGGGGATGGACGGTCTCGAAACCACGCGCCGGTTGCGATCCAATCCGGCGCTGCGCGCCGTTCCGATCATTGCCCTGACGGCGCTCGCCATGCCCGGTGATCGCGAGCAGTGCCTGGACGCCGGCATGGACGACTATCTGACCAAGCCGCTCGGACTCAAGGAATTGCACGCGACCGTGGCGCAGTGGGTCGCACGCACGCGCACGGCGGCGGCGCGTGCGCTATCTTGAGTTGCGACATTCAGCCTGGAGGAGGACACCCTAATGTCTCAAGCCGCACTCAAGCTAGCCTGTTATGACGACATCCTGGATCTGCCTGAACATCTAGTGGGCGAGATTCTGAACGGCACCCTGTATACGCAACCGCGTCCGGCCGCCAAGCATGCGCGTGCTTATTCGGCTCTGGGCTATCTGATCGGCGGCCCGTTCGACGGCCGTATCGGTGGGCCGGGCGGTTGGTGGATTCTCGATGAACCTGAACTGCACCTTGGCGCCGATGTCCTGGTGCCGGATCTGGCCGGTTGGCGGCGCGAGCGGATGCCGACTATCCCAGATACGGCTTGGTTTGAGCTGGCCCCTGATTGGGTCTGCGAAATCCTCTCGCCCTCGACGGCCTCCAAGGATCGTGCAATCAAGATGCCGATCTATGCACGCGAGGGCGTCGAACATCTATGGCTGATCGATCCGCAGGCGCGGACGCTGGAAGTCTACCGGCTCCAGGCCGACGGGCACTGGCTGCTGCTCGATACGCTCAAGGACGACAGTCCCGTCAGTCAGCCGCCGTTCGAGGCCGTGACCTTCCCCCTGAACGCGCTCTGGACGGATTGAGTCCGGGGCGTGAAGCCGCGCAGGAGATCGGACAACCGTTGCAACGTCTCGGGGGTGAGCCGCTCGCCATAACGCGCTGGAACATAGAGTGCGAGAAATCCGCCGACCTCTGAGGCTAGATCCGGTCGCGCGGCCGCAACACGCTGGCCATAGTCGTCAGGCCCCTCGTGCGGCAGACGCGGCAGCCCGACGCGGCCCAGCCGCTGACACAGACGAGCATAGAGCTGTTCGAGCGGGTCGCGCTCGGTGCGCTCGCGCATCAGGACCAGCAGGATACCGCCCAGCGTCAGTGACACGGCCAGCACCATCAGCACCGCCAGTCCGTATTCCTGCCAGGCTCCCAGCCCGAGCCGATCCATGAGCCGGCGCTGATCCTGAGCCGAAAAGTCCAGCACCCAGTTCTGCCAGTTCGCCTCCAGCGTATCGCCCAGCAGACGCAGATCGCGCATCCAGCGCGCCAGTGCGGCGGCCTCGCCGAGATCGAAGCGCACCGAGGCGCCCGCCCCGAGCAGCTCGGTGGCCGCGCGATTGTCGATACGCGATGGATCGACCGCTGCTGTCGGATCGACCCGCACCCAGCCGCGCCCCTCGATCAGTACCTCGACCCAGGCATGGGCATCGGACTGACGCACGATGGTATAGCCACCGAAGGCGTTCGTCTCGCCGCCGAGATAGCCGAGCACGATGCGCGACGGAATGCCCGCAATCCGCATCAATAGCGCGAAACTGCTGGCATAGTGCTCGCAGAAGCCGCTACGGGTCTCGAACAGGAACTCATCGGCCGGATTGGCGCCGAGCTTGGGCGGCAGCAGGGTGTAATAAAAATTCTCGCGATTGAAGTGAGCCAGCGCCCGCTGTACCAGTGTCCAGTCGTCGGCGCGGTCGGAGCGGCCATCGGTAACCTGGGTGCGCCAGTCCTCGACCAGGGCGCGCATCCGGGGTGTGACGTTGTCGGGCAGTTCGAGCGCCAGCGCACGCACCCGTGCGTCCGGCTCGGCGGTGCGATAGCTCAGGACCGAGCGCGCGGTATAGCGCTTGAGCGCCGTCACCGGCTGATTCGACAGCAACTGATAGTCCGGGCTGATGGCCGCGCCTTCCGGCTCGCTGATCGGCATATCGAGCGCAAACAGCCAGCGCTGCTTGGTCGGCTCCATGACAATTTCGTACTCGATCGGCTCGGACGACTCGATCAGTCGTGCCGGCTCCTGCCAGCCCGACGGTGGCGCGCCCGGCGTCCAGCGGCGCCCATTCATCGTCCACAGAACCGGGCCGCGCCAGTAGAGCTGATTCGAGTTCGGTCGCTGGCCCGCGAAACGCACGCGAAAGGCCAGCTCGCCATTGACGACCAGCTCGCTGATATTGCCCGGCTCCATGCTGTCCGACATGCCCGTCAGGCCTTTGGAGCTGTCGAATCCCAGGCTCCAGAGCGGGGCGGTCAGACGCGGGAAGAGCACGAACAGCACCAGGGTGAGCGGGATGGCCTGGAGCGCTAGTCGCGCACTCACCCGCAACGCTGGACGCAGACCCGCCGCCCCCAGTCCGCCGTTGAGTTCGGTCAGCAAGGTGACCAGACCCAGCGCGATCAGTCCCAGATAGAACGTGAGCTGGAAGGATTCGTCGAACAGGAACTGCACCACGCTCAGAAACCCGAGCAGAATCAGCACCAGACGCAGATCGCGCTTGGTGTCGAGTTCCAGCAGCTTGAGCACGAGCATGGTCGCCAGCAGCGCCGAGCCGCCGTCCTGGCCGCTGACGGTGTGATAGGCCGCCAGACAGTTGCCCAGACCGGCGAAGGCCAGCAGGGCGCGGATCCAGCGGTTGGGCAGCGCCGCCGGCCAGCGCAGCGCGAGCAGCCGAATCGCCAGGATCAGGGCCAGAAAGGCCGTGACCTGACCGTCGAGATAGCGAACGAACGGCGCGCACGCCGCCGCGACCAGCAGCGTGGTCCAGAGGATCTGAGTGCGCTCGGGCCGTTCGGCCATGGGGATGGAATCAGTCTTGTGCATGGCCAAAGAGTGCCAGTCGGGTCAGGCAGCGTTCGGTATGGGATGTGCCCTGGGACAGTCCCTCGACCGCGCCGGGCAGACGCAGACCGAAGCGCGTCGGGCTGGCGCTGACGTCGAGTACCTGCCGGGTCAGCAGACCGAGCCGGATCTCGGGATCGGGCGCGTTGAGCCGTGCCCAGTCGATCCAGACCTCCTGGCCCTGTTCGCCGCCGTATTGCTTGACCACCAGTCCGCGTTCGCGCGCGTAAGCCTTCCAGTCGATATGCCGGATCGAATCGCCCGGACGATAGCCGCGCGAACCGAGATAATCTTCGGCTCCTTCATAGCGGGTGCGATGGGGGCGGGCGCTGTCTCCGGCGTCGTGGCCAGGTTCGGGGGCCTGGGGCGCGGGCGTGGGGAAGACCAGCGTCTTGGCCTCGGTGGCGACATAGGTCCAGGCGCGAAACAGTCCCATTGGATGGCGCGTCTCAACCATCACATCGGTCAGCCGGTGCCAGCCGCGCTGCTCGGTCGGCACCGCCAGCGCGACCAGCGTCTGATCCCCAGTGTCGACATGGACCGGCGCCGGCGTTTCATCCTGCTTGCGGAGGCGGATATCATGACGCGGGCGTCCACCCTCGGCACGCACGGCGACCTCGAAGCGTGCTCGCTCCCCGGCGAACACCGGCGAACCGCCGCGCGCCTGTACCGCCAACCCCAGCAGATTGAACCAGGCGTGATGCATGGCCACCAGCCCGACCGACGTGAGAAAAAAGGTCAGGAGCAATCCCAGATTGTTCTGATAGTTCAGTGATCCGAGCAGCATCACCAGCAGCACCGCGCCATACATGAAACCAGCGCGGGTCGGCACGATATAGATCTGACGTGCGCCGACGCGCGCCACGCCATCGGGTCCGGGCTGGACCCGGCGCAGCAGGCTGTCGAAATAGCGGTGCGCGCGATCGCGGAGGCTGTTGGAGACTTGGGGCATGATTGTCAGGGTGTGTCGTCGCGCTCAAGATCGAGTTCAGGTGTTGGTGTAACAGGTGATGTCGCGTCTCATCGGATTCAAACCGGCACATTGGTCAGGATGAAACGTGCTACCTCGTCGTCGCCGATCCGCTGCCCCGGCTCGCCGCCGGTCAAGCGATGCACGGCCACCGAAGGCAGCACGGCCTGCACGTCCTCGGGCATCACATAGTCGCGTCCGGCGAGCAGAGCCCAGGACTTGGCCGCGTGCAGCAGACCCAGTCCGGCGCGTGGCGAGAGTCCATAAGCGAAGCGCTCCGAGCCGCGCGTGAACTGGAGAATCGCGTGCACATAGTCAATGATCGGCGGTGCGGCATGGAGTCGGACCACGGATTTCTGCAATTCGATCAGCTCGGCGTTGGTCAGGGCCGGCTGCTGGCGTGCGACCATCTCGCGCCGGTCCTCGCCGGCGAGCAGCGCCTTTTCCTGCTCGGCGGCCGGATAGCCGAGATGGATGCGCATCAGAAAACGGTCGAGCTGCGATTCGGGTAGGGGAAAGGTGCCGACCTGGAACAGCGGGTTCTGGGTGGCGATGACGAAGAAGGGTTCGGGCAGCGGCCGCGTCTCGCCCTCGACCGTCACCTGACGTTCCTCCATCGCTTCCAGCAGCGCGCTCTGCGCCTTGGGCGTGGCGCGGTTGATCTCGTCGGCCAGGATCAGTTGCGAGAAGATCGGGCCGGAATGGAAGCGGAAACTCTCGGACGCCCGATCATAGACCGAGACGCCGATAACATCCGCCGGCAGCAGATCGCTGGTGAACTGGATACGCGAATAGTCCAGGCCCAGCAGCCGTGCCAGCAGATGCGCCAGCGTGGTCTTGCCGACGCCGGGCAGATCCTCGACCAGCAGATGGCCGCGTGCGAGCAGACAGGCCAGCGCCAGGCGCAGTTCGTGATCCTTGCCGAGAATGACGGCGCCCGCCTCTTGCAGGATACGCTCGGCAAGCTGGGGGCGGATGGGGCTGGATTTCGGGTGTAGGCTCATGCAGTGACTCGGTGAGATCGCTGGCGTTCGGTTCGGAGCCGAAACGCGGGTTTTGAATCGGGATGGGCTGAATTCCACAGGATTTCCATGCTGTTTTCCAGGCCGCGCGCGTGTTGGCTGAGGTGCAAGGGCGGCAGTAAATCGCCTACACTGCCGGTCCCCTCTTTCGTCATACCCCCACGGACCTGCTCTGCGATGCTTGCAAGCGATACTTACGACGTGATCGTGGTCGGCGGCGGTCACGCCGGCACCGAGGCCGCGCTGGCCGCCGCGCGCTGTGGCGTGCGCACCCTGCTCCTGACCCAGAACATCGAGACCCTGGGCCAGATGAGCTGCAACCCGGCCATCGGCGGCATCGGCAAGGGGCATCTGGTGCGCGAGATCGACGCCCTCGGCGGTCTGATGGCGCGCGCCACCGATCGCGCCGGCATCCAGTTCCGTATCCTCAACGCCAGCAAGGGGCCGGCGGTGCGCGCGACCCGCGCCCAGGCCGACCGCCAGCTCTACCGGGCTGCCGTGCGCACGGCGCTGGAGAACCAGCCGGGGCTGTCGATCTTCCAGCAATCGGTCGAGGATCTCCTCGTCGACGGCGAGCGCGTGACCGGCGTGCGCACCCAGATGGGTCTGGAGTTTCGGGCGCGCGCCGTAGTCCTCACGGTCGGCACCTTTCTCGGTGGTCGCATTCATATCGGTTTGTCTAACTATGAGGGCGGTCGCGCCGGTGATCCACCCTCCAACGGATTGGCACAGCGTCTGCGCGCCCTGCCGTTTCGCATCGAGCGGCTCAAGACCGGCACTCCGCCGCGCCTGGATGCGCGCACGATTGATTACAGTCGGCTCGCCGAGCAGTCGGGCGACGATCCGGTGCCGGTGTTCTCCTTCCTGGGCCGGCCCGAGGACCATCCGCCTCAGGTCAGTTGTCACATCACCCACACCAGCGAGCGCACCCACGACATCATCCGCTCGGGACTGTCGCGCTCGCCGCTGTTTACCGGGGTGATCGAAGGCGTCGGGCCGCGCTACTGTCCCTCGATCGAGGATAAGATCGTGCGTTTTGCCGACAAGCCCTCGCATCAGATCTTTCTGGAACCGGAGGGACTCACGACCCATGAGGTCTATCCCAACGGCATCTCGACCAGTCTGCCCTACGACATCCAGGAAGCGCTGGTGCGCTCCATCGTCGGGCTGGAACGCGCGCACCTGACCCGGCCCGGCTATGCGATCGAGTACGACTTCCTCGATCCGCGTGATCTGAAACCATCGCTGGAGACGCGACCCCTGTCGGGGCTGTTTCTCGCCGGTCAGATCAACGGCACCACCGGCTACGAGGAGGCCGGCGCCCAGGGACTGTTGGCCGGGGCCAATGCCGCGCTTCAGGTCCAGGGCCGCGAGCCCTGGCATCCGCGCCGCGATGAGTCCTATCTTGGGGTCATGGTCGATGATCTCATCACGCGCGGCACCAATGAGCCGTATCGTATGTTCACCAGCCGCGCCGAGTACCGCCTGCTGCTGCGCGAGGACAACGCCGATCTGCGTCTGACCGAGATCGGGCGTCGGCTTGGTTTGGTGGGCGATGCGCAATGGCGCGCGTTCGAGTACAAGCGCGAGTCGATTGAGCGCGAGCGCCAGCGTCTGCGTGAGACCTGGGTGCGGCCCGAGACGCTCGATCCGGCGCTGGCGACCCAGGTGCTGGGCGAGCCGCTGCGCCGCGAGGCGCGCGCGCTCGAGCTGCTGGCGCGGCCCAATGTCGGCTATGCCGGTATCCGCGCGCTGACCGGCGAGCCGCCCGCGCCGGTCGCGCCCGAGGTCGCCGAGCAGCTGGAGATCCAGACTCGCTACGCGGGCTATATCGACCGCCAGCGCGCCGAGATCGAGCGCCAGCGTGAACAGGAACTCAAGCCGCTGCCCGACGGCTTCGACTATGCGCAGGTACGCGGACTCTCGGTCGAGGTGCGCGAGAAGCTGATGCGGGTGCGCCCGGCCACCATCGGTCAGGCCGCGCGCATTCCGGGCGTCACGCCGGCGGCCGTGTCGCTGCTACTCATCCATCTCAAGCGACAGGCTGGAGCGAGTGCTGGAGTATCGGGTGCCCCGATTATTTGAAGGCTCGTCATGCAACGGTCGAGGTGGTTCAATCCTGGATTTGTGAGAGGCAACCATGATCTCGAAAGCGCAGTTGAAAGCGGACATCGATACCCTCGACGACAGTTGTCTCGATGTGTTGCATCGGATTCTAGCCGTGCTGAAAACGTCTCAACCTGAATCAGCGCGCTCGTCCGTCTCCCCGGTCAACCCGTTGAAAGGTAGCGTTCTCTTCGAGACCGATCTGCTATCGCCGATCGACGAGTCTTGGGATGCCGAGCGATGATCGTTCTGGATACGCACGCCTGGATCTGGTGGGCGAATGAATCCTTGGCTTTACCGCCATCGGCACGACAGCGCATCGATGAGGCCGACGCGATTGGTATCCCGGCGATCTGTTGTTGGGAGGTGGCCATGCTGGTGTCCAAGGGGCGGGTCGGTCTGAGCCTGGATGTCGAAGTCTGGATGGATCTGGCCATCGCACGACCCAAGGGAAACGCTGAACAATTCCGTTTTGGCGAAGGGGTCTGAGTGATACCCTTGTGCCCTGTGTTCTCCACCGCCCTCAGCCTGACGACGATGCCCAAGAAACGCGCCCCGAAGCCGAAGTACCAGACCCGCCGTGAACGGTTCCTG
>NZ_WNKT01000079.1 GCF_009720725.1 Allochromatium palmeri | reverse complement strand
CTCTTTTTTTTTTTCTTTTGTTGGTTTTTATCCCATCATTAGTGTGTCATTATTGCTACTCGTCTTTTCTTTGTTAATTCTTGTTTTTTTTGTCTTAATCCCCTCAAAAGCGGGTCTCAATGCGAACGATAACTTCGCGATGGAGCGATCAGAAGATCCAGGTCTTAATCCCCTCAAAAGCGGGTCTCAATGCGAACCCTTCGCCATATTGTGACCACTTGATAATCAATAACTTATGCAGAATTTCATGAGCACATTGAGTGTTCAAAAAAGTTAGCCTATAAGTGTACATGCAAGTGGTCACAATTTGATCGGTTACGATCAGCAGCGAGGATCCGACTGAAGAATCATAACAAAGCCGGTTTGATGCACAAGCGGTTTTGCCGCACCAATCAGCGCACCTCCTCCAATACTTCATAGGCTTCGCCAAATGGCATGAACGGGCGCAAGTCCTGACGCAGCGCCGTCATCTGACGCCGACACAGCTGACTGAGGCTCACCGTTGTTCCAGAGCGCGCCTCCTCAAGGCTCGGGTGCAGGTCGGGCCAATCCTGGCGGGCCTGAGCCCAGGCTTGGTAGAAGCGTCCCCGTGCCTCCTTGGAGAGACGACATCCTTCTGATGGACTGCTGGTGAAATCCTCAGGCTTGAGCAGACGATCCAGCATTCCGAGGACCACCAGATCGACAGAGGGACGCAGCGGTTCGATCAGATCGAGCACCAGGGATTCGCGTCCGGGAACCAGTTCATGCAGCAGTCCTTGAGCGGGATCGAGTCCGTGTTGCTGCACCGTACCCAACATCTCGCCGCCGAGCAGGGTGTAGCCGAGCGAGAACAGGGCATTGACCGGATCGCGGGGCGGACGGCGATTGCGTCCGTGAAAGCCCCAGGCCGGCGCCAAAGAACGGCCAAGCCAGCGGAACCACGCCGCCGCCGACACACCTTCCAACCCCATCAGGGTATCGCGGCTCGACGCCGCTGGGATCTGGGCGAGCGCCTCGCGCTGGGAGCGGCACAGGGCGGCGTGGGCCTCAGCCAAGGCCGCCGGAATCGTCAGCGATTTGCTCAGACACAGTTGCGCCTCCAGCTTGGCGTGCAGCAAGCGCCGTGCGATCGCCAGCCTTGCCGTTTCTTGCTCGGCCGCCCGATGCTGGGCGATACGCAGTCCCACCGTCGCTCCCAGCGCCGGTCCCATCCAGGCGCAGGCCCCACGCCCGCGCCCCGGTTGCAGCACCGCCGGAATCCCGCGTTCGGCCAGCGCCCGCCAGACATCGCAACCGACAAGGGCGCGTCCATGCACCACCACCAGCCCGAGCACGCCGAGCGGGATATGGCGCGGCTTGTTGCCGGGCGTGGCCAGACGCAGAGCGCCTCCGTCGAGCGTCAGTTGCGTGTCGCGGTGGTCAATGACGAGCAGCAGTTGGGCGTTCATGTGGGACTCCGGGTGAACGGAAGTACGGGAGGTGTCGGCGTGGTCAGCGCCCGCCAACCGGGCGCACCGGCGCGTGATTCAGTAGCCGCTTCGCCATCGCCCAGCAGATGCCCCTGGACGACGCACTGTCCGCGCAGCTGGAGCGCCGAGGGCGCAGCAACCGGATAGGCGCGCAGATCGTCCTTGGCCACATCCATCAGGGTCTCCAACCGATCAAGCAGCGCCTCGATAGCGGACTCGGTGCCCTGCACCAGAAAAACCGAGCGTTGCAGCGCGATCCCTTCGCGGCGCACGGCCCGATGCAGCCGCTGCAAGCGGCGTGGATCGGCGATGTCATAGGCGAGCAGATACCAACCGGACTGGGACATGGGATGCCTCCAGACAGTGGATGGAGTCAGGCGGCCAGCAGCAGGCCATCCTGAAGTGCCGTGGTGCGACCCTTGCCACGGGCCAGCACGGCGCGATGCCCTTCGACCCAGGTGAACAGCCAGGCATCAGTGGCCGGGTCAAGTTCGTCACCGAGTTGCTCGAACAGCCGCCGCGCCTGGATGGCGTCGACCTGACACTCGTGCACCGACAACTGCCCATCGAGACGCCATTCGCGCAGGGTCTTGAGCGCGTGTCGACGCACACGGTCATCGCGGATGTCATAGGCAAACACGGCCAGACGGCTCGACATCGAATCCCCCACCGCCTGGACCGGCGGCCAAGAACGCGGGTGTTGTTCAGTGCGCCTATGAAACCGCGTTCTCCCCTCTCAGGCGGGTCTCACAAGCTTGCAGGGTCGCGGCTCGGTTCAACGCGCGTGACGCGGTACTCCTCGATTCGCGCGCCACAGGCCCGCATCTGCTCGGTGCTCAGTTCACGCCCGCGCAGTTCGGGCGGCAGATCCAGCGACAGATTCAGATAGCGCCCGCCGCGCGCGCAGACCTCAGCGGCCAGATTCACCGGCAGCGAGCCGATGACGATATCGCCCGGCTCGATGAGCGCCGGATTCAGATGCACGATGACGGCCTCGACCTCAAAACCCTCCTCGGCGGCCCAGTCATGGGCGCCGGGATGGCGGGAGACGAAATAGGTGGCCATGGAATCCTCCGTGTGATGTGGATGATGGATGGTGGTGACGTATTGAACCGGTGCGGCCGATGACGGTGGGGTGCGACAAGCTTGTGGCCAACGCCGGCGTCCGTCGGTGGGACGATACTGCGGGCCCCCCCCCCCAGAGCGCCCGCGCGCGGAGTCTCACGCCATGCGTCCCGACGGTCAGCCGTTCGAACACTGGAGCTATCGCCGCATCGGTGATACCGGTCTGAATGCCGCCAGTGTGACGCTCCTCAACCGGCTGTTGTCCGAAGGCCGGCTCAGCACGCCGCGCGCCTGGCTAATGCGCCGTGGGCTGCCGGTCAGCGTGCGTCAGGCGTTGCGGCTCGACTTCGCCGCGCCCACGCCCCTAGCCGGCCAACCCGGCCGCTATCACCGGCTGTGGCTGGTTGAACAGGCCGACCGTCAGGTGTTCGCCTATGGCGTCGAACGTCCGGGCACGAGTCCCCTGATCGGCGGGCGCGTGTTGCGCGACTGGCCGGCGCTCGATCCCAAGGCACTCTGGCTGAAGGCACTGGCCGCGCATCAGGCCGATGCCGTGCTCGATCACCCCAACGCCCATCGCGCCAGTCCCGCCGGGCCGTCGGAACACTGGATGCTGACCCAGGTCGAGACGGCGCTGTGTCGCGCCGCGCTTGGTGAGTGGCTCGCCGCCCTGGACGCCGAGCGGCTGGTCGTGGTCCAGACCGAAGGGAGGCCGACGCCCGAGGTGTTCAACGACTATGGCATGGGTGATGAGACCACCCGCACCCGTCGCCTCCAGGCCGCTCGCACCTTCCCCGCCTATGCCGGCGTATTGCGCACCGACGCGCGTCTGCGCCGGGCGGTGCTCACCGGGGAACCGCTGCAACACGCCCTGGCTGACCACTTCCAGGTCAAGCCGCGCACCATCGCCCGTACCCGAAGCCTGACCGGGACGCTTGCCCCCGTCGCTCGCCGGACGCACCTCCAGCGCCTCAATCGCTGGCCGGCGGAGTATCTGCCGCGCGAGGACGCGGACTGGGCACCCTGTCTGGCCCTGGCCGAGCGGCTCGACACCCTGGCCACCTGTCTGAACGTCGAGCCGATCCGGCTCCTCAAGCCCTTCCGCCATGGCTGGGCGACCGGACTCCACACCCTGACTCAACAGGTCGGCACCCGTCTGGACGTCGATGCCCTCTTCGAGATGATGCAGGCGGCCTGGCACTACGGGGTGCATCCGGCCTTGGTGGACTGGGCCACGTCCAATGGCCTGGACGAATCCGATGTCCCACTCCAGCCGCCGCCGACCTTCTTCCCGCGCTGGTTCGGGCGCGCGGGCCTGGCCCGTCTGATGACGCTGGCCCGGGAGTGGCGCACGGCACGCCTGGCCTTCAGTCTGGCCCGTTCAGACGCCGCCCCCGAGACCGCCGAACCGCTGACCTGGCCGGCCTGGACCCCTGGTCCCCACACGTCCGGCGACTATCGGATCCTGGAGCTGACCAGTCAGGCCGACCTGGAGCACGAGGGTCTGCGTCTGGCGCACTGTGTCGGCACCTATGCGAGCGAATCCCTGCTCCACGCCATGGGGATCTATGCGGTGCGCGACCGGCATGGCCAGTCGTGCTCGACCTTCCAGGTGCAGATGACCGAATCGGGACCGCTCCTGGTCCAGCACCAGGCCACGGCCAACACCGAGCCGCCCGCCGCCGAACGCGATCTGGTGGCGCACTTCATTGCCCGCGTGCTCGTCGCCGTGCCGCCGGAGCGGGTGCGGGCGGTGCGCGCCGAGCGCGAAGCCCTCGCCGCCAACGCCTCGGCCTGGATGGCGCGTCTGGCCGAACTGGAGGAACAGGGCGAGCTTCAGGGCGAACTCGACCCCGAGCAGGCCGCCGAACTGGCCGAGCAGGTTCGTGGTCTGCATCCGCCCGAGGTGCGCCGGCTGGGGTGGGCATCCGTGCTCCAAGCACACGCCGCCGACTGGCTGGACGGGACGCCAACGCCGCCCGACGCGCGCGCCGATGACGCCGCTGAAGCGCTCATGGACGACGACTGGGATCTGGCCGCCTGACGGCCAGACCGCCACAAGCTTGCGTCTCCGGCGCCCCAGGCCCGCGCCGGGCACACTGCCTCCCATCATCACGGATCGTCTTGAGGCGTCGCTGTCCAATGAAGGCTCACCCGACCCAACCGCAGACCAAAACCCTGGTCGTTCTGGCCAACTCCTGCAAGAACAACGGCCGCTGTCTGGCCGGCAAGGCACTGGCCAATGACCGCTTCGGGGCCTGGATCCGCCCCGTCAGCGCCCACCCCACCGGTGCCCTCACGCTGGAGCACCAGGCGTTCAACGACAGCACCACCCCGGCCCTGCTCGACGTGGTGACGGTCCCGGTGCGCCGCCCGGCCCCGCTCGGATTCCAGTCCGAGAACCACCTGATCCACTCCCAGTATTACTGGAGCCGGGTCGGACGGCTGGACGCCGCGCGCTTGCCCGAACTGGTCGATCCAGTCGCGCCGCTGTGGATCAACGGCCATTCGACGGTCGCTGGCTGCAACGACCGCGTGCCCGAAGACCGCCTGGCCGAGCTCGACCACTCGCTGATCCTGATCGGCCCGGTGACCGTCTGGCTGCATGTGGCCTGGGAGAAACTGCGCGCCCGTTTCGTCCACCAGGCCGTCACCTACGATCTGGTCGTGACCGATCCCGACCTTAAAGCCGCCTATGCCGGGCGCCCCGATGGCGTGCTCGAACAGCAACCCAACAGCTTCGTGTGCGTGAGCCTGGCCCCGCCCTGGAACGGGTATGCTTACAAGCTCGCCGCCGCCATCCTCACCCCGTAGGTTCATTGCGAGGTCTTCGATGCTCTATACCCTCGGCCATTCCGATCACACACTGGAGGCGTTTCTGGATCTGCTCCAGCGTCACCGGATCACGGCCATCGCCGATGTGCGCTCGGCTCCCTACAGCCGCCGGCATCCGCAGTTCAACCGCGAGCCGCTCCAGGCCGCCTTGCGCGAAGCGGGTGTGGCCTATGTGTTTCTCGGGCGCGAGTGCGGGGCGCGCTCGGATGATCCGGCCGCCTTGCGCGACGGTCAGGTCGACTACGAACGGCTGGCCGAGACCTCGCGCTTTCGCGACGGCGTGACGCGGATCGTTCAGGGGGCGCAACGCTATCGCCTGGCCATGCTGTGCGCCGAACGCGACCCGATGACCTGTCATCGCACCATCCTGGTCAGCCGGTCGCTGGTCGACCAAGGGAGGCCGGTCGAACACATTCTCTATGACGGCGCTCTGGAACCGCACGCCGCGACCCTGCGCCGTCTGCGCGCCCATCTGGGACTTGAACACCCGGATCTGTTTCACACCGACGCCGAGCTGGAGGCCCTGGCCTATCGCCAACAAGGCGAGCGCCTGGCCTATCGCCCGGATGAATTGCACGACACGGAGTCCAACCCATGACCCTCTATACCATCGGCTTCACCCAGAAGAACGCCGAGCGTTTCTTTGGCCTGCTCACCGCCCACGGCGTCCAGCGCGTGCTGGACGTGCGCCTCAACAACCGCTCGCAGTTGGCGGGCTTTGCCAAGCGCGACGATCTGCGCTTCTTCCTCCAGCGCCTCGGCGGAATCGGCTATCAGGAGGTGCCGGAACTCGCCCCCACGCCGGCCCTGCTCGATGACTACAAGAAGCAGGGTGGCGACTGGGACGTCTATGAACGCCAGTTCCAGGCACTGCTCACCGAGCGGCAGGTCAGCACCACACTCGACCCCGCCCTGTTCGACGGAGCCTGCCTGCTGTGCAGCGAGGCCAGTCCACGTCACTGTCACCGGCGTCTGGTCGCCGAGCATCTCCAGGCGCACTGGGGCGGGATCACGATACGACATCTGGAGTGAAATCCCGGTGAGGGGTGCGCAGACGGCGAAATGATCGCCGTCGCGTCTCTTTGCGCCTCGGGTGTGCTTTGGGGATCGACTCAAGCGTGCTGAAGGGTGATTGGCTCGGGCTTGAGCGGCAGGAAGACGGTGACGTGCTCGCCGTCCTTGGCGGAGTGATGAGTTTCTGATCGGCGTCTTAATCCCCTCGAAAGCGGGTCTCAATGCGGACCCCGCTAAGCTCGCCGCTCAGATGCTCAAGCTCGAGTCTTAATCCCCTCGAAAGCGGGTCTCAATGCGGACCCCGACCTCCAGCAGCATACCCAGATCCCCGCCGTGTCTTAATCCCCTCGAAAGCGGGTCTCAATGCGGACCCTGACATGATTCCGCTTGGCGGCTGTATCCGGCGTCTTAATCCCCTCGAAAGCGGGTCTCAATGCGGACAAATGAATACTGTCGAAAGCATCGTTATTGACTTGTCTTAATCCCCTCGAAAGCGGGTCTCAATGCGGACGGTCTCGACCGCGCCAATGCTTATCCTTCCATTTGTCTTAATCCCCTCGAAAGCGGGTCTCAATGCGGACCCGCCCAGAGCCGTCATAATCACGCGCTTCTTGTCTTAATCCCCTCGAAAGCGGGTCTCAATGCGGACACGAGAGACACTATGTATATGGAACAGGTATAAGTGACATCGACACAAGAGGCGCGGTGGTAAGGGGGGAGCTG
>NZ_WNKT01000078.1 GCF_009720725.1 Allochromatium palmeri | reverse complement strand
GGCACCGGCGATGCCGACCTGATCGCCTTGGGACGGACCATCCTCTACGACCCGCGCTGGCCCTGGCACGCTGCGGCCCATCTCGGCGCCACGGTTTCGGCTCCCGTCCAGTATCTGCGCTCCCAGCCCCGACGGTATCGCGACCTGTTTACGATGTCAGCGCCGACCTGAACATGTCGGCCAGCAGTCGGCTTGAACATGCGCGTCTGATACCCGGCTCACGGAAGTAGCAGCGCTCGGCCTGTTCAGCCTGCTTGCCGGCATTGAAGCTGTCGATGGGACGGTGATAGCCCATGACGCGCGTCCAGATTTCGCATCGTTGGGTCACAGATCAGCGCGCCGTCATCAACTCGGGCCGCGGGTAGATCCAGCCGGCGATGGATCCGCCCTCGGGATTATCGATCTGATCCGGGGCGACGTCGAGCAGGCGGTAGCGTTCACCAATCCGCCTGATCTGGATACGCCGTGCCTGGCGCTCTGGATCACTCCAGGGGCGGTTGTCGTAGTTCTGTTCGGCCAGGGCGACCCAGCCCTGTTCGAGGTCGGTATCGACCACGACGGCGACATGCCCGGCGCGCCACTCCGGGTCGCCCGGATCGGCGGCATAGATCAGCAGATCGCCGCGTTCGGGGGCGCGGCGGGCGTGGCCGTTGAGCGAGCGTCCGAGCGGGATGACGGCCTGATCGGACAGACGCCGGCCTTCGGTGAGGCTCAGGATGTCGGCCGCTGTCGGCACGTCACCGAAGGTCAGTCCCAGCGTCTGAATCCACCAACGGCGCGCGTACTCGACACACTGATAGGCCAGACCGGCGTATTCCAGGTGCTCGGGGCGCTCGCCTGAGCGGCCGATCTGAATCCGGCCAGAGTCGGGATCGACGAAGCTCGATTCGAGCCGCACGCAGAGCGAGACACAGTTGGAGCGGGCCTCGACGCCATCGGCGCGACCCAGCGGCGTGCCGAAGTCGGTGACGCAGGGGCCATCACAGGCGCGCTGGGCGGCCTGAAAGCGTTCCAGACGCAGAGCGTCGCTAACGGACAGCGGGGCCAGCCGCTCGGCGCCGTCAGTGTGCGGCAGGTGCTCGACCGCCGGCGTCGACGGCGCCGGCCCGTCGATGAGGAGCAGCATCAGGACGAGGAGGCTGACGGCGATCAGGACGGCCGCTGGAATGGGAAACAGCGGCCGGTACCGGGGACGATCGGCATCGGATGTCATGGGCGCGCTCGGTCTCGATCAGGGATGGTCGGTGATGGTCTGTCCGGTGGTCGTGCCGATCAGGACTCGGGCTTGTCGGCCAGCGGAACCAGGATCTCGTTGCGCCGCAGCATCGGCAGCGAGAACGGCCCATTGTAGCGGGCATAGATCGGCACACCGTTCGGCTGGAGTCCATCACGCTGCAAGGCTTCCAGTAGGTGCCGTTCCTCCTCGCGATAGCGCGTCTCACTCCAGGAGCCGGAATAGCGGCGTGCGGCCACGCGCCCGGCCGGTTCCTCGCGCAGCCGGATTCTTGGGTTGTTGGGCCGGGGCAGGGTCTCCAGTGTGAAGGACTCGGGCATGACGAAGCTGATGACATAGGCGTCGGAGTCCGCCCCGGTGCCTGCCGGACGTTGGCTGACGGGTGCAGTCATCTCCAGGCGCGTTCCAGTGCCGGGGTCGGTCCCCGAAGGTGTCGTCTCGGCTGGACGCTGGTTGACCGGAGCGGTCATGGCCATCTTCGTCTCGCCCTGGTTGTCGCCGAAGATGTAGCCGGCCAGGATCCTGAAGGCTTGCGAGCCGACGTCCTCGAAGTCGCCGCGCACCTCGACCTCGGCGACCCGATAGGGATCGTAGCGGCGCAGTTCGTAATCCTCGGTCGTCTGGAGGATCTGGTAGGACGGTTCCTCGGTGGCCATGGCGAAGGCTCCTGAAAGCAGCAGGACGGCGCCAAGGCCGGCGCGGGCCCTCTGGGTTATGGGTCGGGTCATGGTGGGGTCTCGGGGGTGATCGAGGCGCGTGTGGCGCGGGCATGGGTCGTAGATTGGGAGACAGCCGGCCGGGTGCAAGGGTCGGGTAAAGTCGCGATGCCGTCACGTCGCTTGTGGCGCGTTCTGAACGCCTGCGAAGATTTCGTCTTCTCCTTGATAGCTGCCCCCCCGAAGCGGTTCAGAATCGATTCTGGAGGCTCTGAGCGCATGCCATAAGTTGGGGGCCGTCTGGAGTGAGCCGACGGCTCGCTGTTCGCTGTCTGGCGCTGTTCTCTCAGATCACTCCACCTGGAGGCCGCGTTTTTGACCTCGCTGTACCAGCGCTCGCCTCGTTTGGAGTGTCCGGCCCTGAAGTTGCTCCGCTGGCTTGCCGACGCCTGGATCGTCTAAACCTCGACTAGGCCGGGATACGTACTTTCTCCTCCCCTGGATCGAGCGTGGTGTTGGTCCAGAGTCGGTCAGCGATGGCGAAGGGCGACGCCGTGTACCACAGAAATTACGCATCTCAGTCTGGACGCGGTTTAACGCACATTGCTGCCCGCAGGCAAGAGATTTTCCGCGTCCTTCAAGGGTCTTGCCTCCCGTGCCTGCTCCTCGATGACGCTCGATTCGCTGTACAACCCCGCTTCCGCTTTCGTCGACACCACGTCGAGGTCTTGGGGCCGCGATGCGGCGGGGAGCCGCTTTGCCGGCGAAGCACCCTGCCCTTCTGCCGGTGTCTCGGCGAGCATGCTCACGGGGACGCCGTGGGGGAAGACCACCTCTCGGGCCTCGTCGGGCATCGAGATGCCCTGGTTCTGAAAGGCGAGCTTCACCAGCCGGATGACCGAAGAGCGCACCTTCAGCCAGCTGTGCTCGCGCCCGTTGAGCCAAAAGTAGACGCGCAGATTCACCGTGGCGCTGCCGAGGCTGTCCGCTAGGACCGAGGGCTCCGGATCGTTCAGCACGGCTGGGTGGTCCGCCAGAACCTTGCGCGCAATCTCCTGGGCCTCGTTGATCGCATCGTCGTAGCCGATGCCGACCACAAAGTCCTCGCGCCGGTTGGCGTTGGTCGTGAAGTTGCTGAGGATGCTCTTGTAAACGCTGGCATTTGGTATCTGCGCGAGGTTGCCGTCGAGGGTCATCAAGATGGTTGTACGCATGTTCAACTGCTGCACATAACCGGTCACGCCGGAGATCTCGACCAGGTCGCCCGTCTCGAATGGCCGCTGGATGCTCAGGAAGATGCTGGACAGGAAGTTCTCGGTAATGTCGCGGAAGGCGATACCAAGGACCAGGCCGATCAGGCCGGTCCCTCCGACCAGCGTCAAGGCCAGTTGCGTCAGGCCGGAGACCCGCAGAATGAGATAGACGCCACAGAAGACAACGAACCCGCCTGCCGCACGCGCGATCACCGTCTGCAGGAGTTTCGTCCGAACCCTTTGGCGGAGTATTGCGCGGACGCCGCGTGTCACCAACAGCGCGGTCGCCACCGACAGTGCCAGGATGAGCAATCCGAACAGAAGGAACGGCATCGCGCGGATGAAGTCGCGCCAGAGTGCGGAGATACCGCTCGACGTCTGGCGGAAATCCCAAGCCGACGGTTGGGGCACCTCAATCCGGTTGGCAACGGCGACGACATCCTGCGTATTGCGTGCGAGATCCCCAGCCCAGGTTCTCAGCGCATCGGACTCCACCTGACCGCTGAGAAAGACGACACCTTCCTCGACCCGGACCCGCGGGTCGGTGAACCAGTCGGTGGCGTCCAGCACGGTTTGGAGCCGCTTGCGGATCTCTTCGTCTTGCGCGACGGGTTTGACATCCACCTTCGCGGGTGCCAGCGAGAGCTCTTCTTTTGCGGGACTGATGGGTTTGTGCGACTCGTTTCCCGTGCCGACCGGCTCCTGCGCCATGACCGAGGAGATGACCCCGTAGGACAGGGATCCGAGCAAGACCGCCCGCACACAGAACCTCATCCCGCGGCAGCGCCATGGCGCTGTCATCCCCGCCACATCCAGTCTCGGATCTCCGGCAGATCCCGGCCATGCTTGCCGATGTAGTGTCGGTGCTCGATCAGCTTGCCCTGGACCAGCTGCTTCAGGTAGGCCCCCTTGGTGCCCAAGTGCGGCAGGCGATCGACCGCGTCCTGCACCAGATGAAAGCGGTCCAGCTCATTGAGCACGCGCATGTCGAAGGGCGTGGTGGTGGTGCCCTCTTCCTTGTAGCCGCGCACGTGCAGGTTGTGATTGGCGCGCCGGTAGGTCAGGCGATGGACCAGCCAGGGGTAGCCGTGGAAGCCGAAGATGATGGGTTTGTCGCGGGTGAAGAGCGCGTCGTAGTCGCGATCGGTCAGCCCGTGCGGATGCTCCAGGCTGGGCTGCAGGCGCATCAGATCGACGACATTGATCACCCGGATCTTCAGCGCGGGCAGATGCTCGCGCAGGATGGTCACGGCGGCGAGGATCTCCAGCGTCGGCGTATCCCCGCAGCAGGCCATCACCAGGTCCGGCTCGCTGCCCTGGTCGTTGCTGGCCCAGGGCCAGATGCCGATGCCTTCCGTGCAATGCACCACCGCAGCGTCGATCTCCAGCCATTGCGGCATCGGGTGTTTCCCCGCCACAACCACGTTGACGTAGTGCCGACTGCGCAGGCAGTGATCGACCACCGACAGCAGGCAGTTGGCATCGGGCGGCAGATAGACGCGCACGATGTCGGCCTTCTTGTTGATGACGTGATCGAGGAAGCCAGGATCCTGGTGGGTGAAGCCGTCGTGATCCTGCTGCCAGACGTGGGAGGTCAGCAGATAGTTCAGCGAGGCGATCTTGTGCCGCCAGGGCAGCTCGGCGGTGACCTTCAGCCACTTGGCATGTTGGCTGAACATGGAGTCGACGATGCGGATGAAGGCCTCGTAGCTGTTGAAGAGCCCGTGGCGACCAGTCAGCAGATAGCCTTCCAGCCAGCCCTGGCATTGGTGCTCGCTGAGCATGGCATCGAGCACGCCGCCGGCGGGCGCGAGGAATTCGTCGTTCTCGACGGTGCGCGCATCCCACTGGCGATCAGTGACTTCGAAGACCGCGCTCAATCGGTTGGAGACGGTCTCGTCGGGGCCAAAGAGGCGGAAGGTCCGTGGCGCCTGATTGAGCTTGGTCACATCCCGCAGGTACTGACCCAGGACGCGCGTGTCCTCGGCCTCAATGGCGCCCGGTGAGGGCACCTGCAGCGCAGACGCGCGGAAATCCGGCAGGCGCAGATCGCGCAGCAAATTGCCGCCGTTGGTATGCGGATTGGCACCCATGCGCCGCTCGCCCTTGGGCGCGAGTGCGGCCAGTTCCGGGAGGAGTCGGCCATCCTCGTCGAACAACTCCTCCGGCTGATAGCTTCGCATCCAGCGTTCGAGCGATTGCACATGCTCGGGATGCTCGGCATCGACGATGATCGGCACCTGGTGGGAGTGGAAGGTGCCGGTGTTTGGCACGCCATCGACCGCGGTCGGTCCGGTCCAGCCCTTGGGCGAGCGCAGCACGATCAGGGGCCAGCGCGGTCGGGAGGCATCCTGCGTGTCGCGCGCTTGGCGCTGAATCCGCTGGATGTCGGCGATGGCCCGGTTCAGCGTCTCCGCCATCAGCTGGTGCATCCGCTCCGGCTCGTCGCCCTCGACGAAGTACGGCGTCCAGCCGCAGCCGCGGAAGAACTGTTCCAGCTCCTCGGGTTCGATGCGGGCCAGCAGGGTCGGATTGCTGATCTTGTAGCCGTTGAGATGCAGGATCGGCAGCACGGCGCCGTCGGTGACCGGGTCGAGAAACTTGTTCGAATGCCAGGCGGTCGCCAGCGGACCGGTCTCCGCCTCGCCGTCGCCGACGACACAGGCGACGATCAGGCCGGGATTGTCGAACGCGGCGCCGAAGGCATGGCTGAGCGAGTAGCCCAGCTCGCCGCCTTCGTGGATCGACCCTGGGGTCGTCGGCGCGACATGGCTGCCGATCCCGCCGGGAAAGGAGAACTGCATGAACAGATGCTTGAGCCCGGCCTCGTTCTGGCCGATGTTCGGATAGCGCTCACTGTAGGTCCCTTCCAGGTAGGTATTGGCCACCAGGGCCGGGCCGCCGTGGCCGGGGCCGGCGATGTAGAACATGTCCAGGTCATGCGCTTTGATCACCCGGTTCAGATGCACATAGATGAAGTTCTGTCCCGGCGTCGTGCCCCAGTGTCCGAGCACCATCGGCTTGATGTGCGAGAGCTTCAGCGGCTCTTTCAGCAGCGGGTTGTCGTAGAGATAGATCTGGCCGACCGACAGGTAGTTGGCGGCACGCCAGTAGGCGTCCATCTGGCGGAGCAGGTCGGGCGCGAGGGGGCCGGTGGTCATGGCTGACTGTCCTGGGTTGAGGCGAGGGCGGCGCGACGATTTCTCGCGAGGGTTTTGGTCGGGGAGCGCCATGAGGGTCTTAAGCGAGGGGCTGAGCCGTCGGGGCACCGGCGGCTCTAGCAGGCTGTCTATCTATTCCAATAGAAGTCCAGGCGGGATTGCTTCGATCCATCGAGATGCGCGGCTTTGCGCTGGGTCTGGCCTTCGCCTCGCTCGCCCGTGGGGGTCACTTCCACGCTGTAGTCGCCGGGCGGCAGTTGCGCGTAGAACCAGGGGCCTTTCGAGACAGCTGTCAGAACCGGGCCATGACGCGCCTCCAGAATGTTCACCCGCACCGCCGAGAGATACTCACCGCTGCCCTGCGTCGCGAACATCAGGTGTAGGTTGAATTCATGGGCCAGGGCATTGAGTTCAGTGCGCTCGCTCTCGCCTACGCCACCCGAGACATAGCAAATGTCGCCATCAGTCTTGATCTGTAACGACGACCCATCACTCGGCACCCCCATGGGCGCGGCGGCGTCTGGGTCTCGACAGATGGGGGTCGCCCCTGCGGCCGGGCGAATTGCCCATTCGCGCGAGGCATCGGCCAACTGCATCCCTCCTCCACCGAGGATCAGCCGGATCGGCGCCTCATACCCCGAATGCGCGCCGACCGGCTGACAGAGGCCAGCGCCCAACAGCAATCCCGTTGCAATCAAATTGAATCTGAGCCGATTTAAACCACGTCCAGTCAGAGATGCGTAATTTTTGTGATACGCTGTCCACATGAACTGAGTCGCCGTTGGCTCGCCCTC
>NZ_WNKT01000077.1 GCF_009720725.1 Allochromatium palmeri | reverse complement strand
GTGAAATTATTGATGGTTATGGATCTGAATATAAAATTGCGTTTTCATCTGTTTAATTTTTTTAATGAAAGTACTTATCTCAAGAGCGCCTTGATACCGATGCTGGCGATCGAACTGGTGCTCTTGACACTCTATTTCAGCATCAATCTCTACATTTCCACCCGCAACCAGGACATGCTGCTGCGCGAAGTCGAGAACAACCTGCTGACGATCACCACCATCGAGGCCAAGAGCATCGACAATCAGCTCGGCGAGGTCGCGCGTTTCACGCGACTGCTGCAACACGCGCAGGAGACCTTTTTCGCCCATCCCGAGGTCTGTCGTCTGCCCAATGGCCCGCCGCGCCTGGAGCGCGATCCCAATGGCGCCTACTACAAGGCTGAGGACAACGGCGGCGCCAGCCTCTATTACGCCGCTACGACCACCATCGGCGAGTCTGAACAGCGCAAGGCGTTCTGTAGCGAGGATCTCGACCCGCTCTTCAAGTCGACCGTCGACGCCAACCCGATCGTTACCCAGGCGTACCTCAACACCAGGGACGCCATGGTTCGGGTCTATCCCTTCATGCACAATGCCGCCGAACGCTTCGGCACCACCTGGGACGTCAATGAGCTGGCCTTCTATTACGAGGCCGATGCAGCCCACAATCCGGAACGCCGACCGGTCTGGACCAGCGCCTATCTGGATCCCGCCGGCCAGGGTTGGGTTATCTCCAGCATCGCGCCCGTCTATCGCGGGGATGTTCTCGAGGGCGTCACCGGGCTGGACGTGACCATTGAGCGCTTTATCCGCCATATCCTGGACCTCAATCTATCCTGGCAGGCCATGCCGTTCATGGTCGACCGTGACGGAACCATCCTGGCCATGCCGCCCGGCATCGAGCAAATCTTCGGTCTCAGGGAGCTGCTCGAACACGACTATGCTGGACCCCTCGGGACCACGCCGAGTAAGCCCGATGCCTACAACATCCTTAAAAGCGAGAATCCGAGCTTTCGCACCGGGATGCTGGAGTTCTTCCGTTCGGGTCAGAGCCTGTCGGAACTCAGGATCGATGAAACCCGCTATGTGCTCATCCAGCAGCCCATTCCCCAGACCGGCTGGCGTCTGATGGTGCTGGTCAATGAGCAACGTATCCTCGCACCCATCGAGGCGCTGCGCGATCTGAGCAACCACATCGGCTATGCCGCCATCGGTGTGATGGTGGTCTTCTATCTGGGCTTCTTGCTGCTGCTCCTGGTGTCGGTGCAGCGCCTGTCGAATCACATCGTCTCGCCGATCCATGCGCTCTCGGCGGCGACCAGCGATCTCGGCCAGCGTCTGCACAGCCAGCCGCTCCAGCCGGCGGGCATCCTGGAGGTCGATCAGCTCAGCCATAACTTCAATGAAATGGCGGTCGAACTGGACAAACGCACGAGCCAGTTGGTCGAAGCCAAGCTGGCCAAGCAGGTCCAGGAGCACGAGGCGCGCACGCTCGCACGCATGGCCAACACTGATCTGCTGACCGAGGTCTACAATCGGCGCAAGATTGAGGCCATCCTGAGCGAGGAGCTGGCGAGTCTGAGCGATCCCGATGACAGCTTCGGGTTGATTCTGTGCGACATCGACCATTTCAAATTGGTCAACGATCAGCATGGTCATCTCGCAGGCGATCAGGTGCTGATCGAGATGACCCGACTGCTGCGCGCTCAGTTGCGCAAGGGCGATTCGCTCGGTCGCTGGGGTGGGGAGGAATTCCTGATCGTCTGCCCCCAGATCAATCGTGACGGCATCGAGCAAACGGCCGAGAAGCTGCGTCTGGGCATCGCCGGACACGGCTTCCCCATCGTCGGCACGATGACGGCGAGCTTCGGCGTAACGCTCGCGCGTCCCGGTGAGTCACGCACCGAGCTGGTCGCGCGCGTCGACGCCGCGCTCTATGCCGCCAAGGCGGCGGGGCGCAATCGCGTTCATAGCGACATCTAACCCGCGTCCACCCAGCCGCGTCCCGGCCAGCGCCGCTGGCATCCGCCGTCGTCATCCAGCCGGAACAGATGCAGCCAGCCGTTGTCGAGGAGCTGCCGCACCAGGGTGTGCCGGGCGATGATGGCCTCGATCGGGGCCTCAGGCGCCTGGATGAAGACGCTCAGCCGTAGCGGCTCGTGGATCCAGCGCTTGCCATCGTGGAGCGACTGGAGCGACAGCCCCACGCGCAGATCGCCCGCGTTGCCCTCCAGCACGCCGATGGCGCCCCCGACCACGTTGTGCAGCACCTTGTTGCCGCTGCCGAAGCGGCGGTTGTCGACGCTCGATCCGTAGTACTGGAGGTTGATCCAGGTCGCGACCACCATGGGCGCGGTCATGATCAGCTCCAGGATCGCGAAGTCGGTGTCGTCGCGCCAGACATAGTCGTGCAGGAAGGTGCGTCCCTCCAGATCCAGACCCTGGGTGCGCGCACGCGGAGCAGCGATGAAGGCCCCGTTGCCGGCCAGACCCCATTCCGGACGCACCTGAGACCAGTCGCGCGCACGCCGTTGCAGGCTGGCGGCCAGCGCCTGGCCCTCGCGTCCGCCCAGACCCAGCAGACCGGCGCGCTGTGCACGTGTCAGCTCGCCGGCCCGTGCGAGAGTCTCTTCCAGCTCGGCCAGTTCCCCGACATGACTCGCCGGCAGCGACGCCGTATCGAACAGCCGGATGACGTCGGTCGTGGTGTCGTGCAGACCGGGCAGGAACCAGGTGTCGTCCGGGATCCGGAGGCCGCGCTCGGCCAGACCATCACGCACCGTCGGATCGTTGAGCAGCGCGGCGGCGGCGCGGGCGCTGGCTTCGCCGGTCTGACCGCCGCAGGCGCCGCAGTCGAGTCCGCTGGCGTGCGGGTTGTTGACGCTGGTGCTGCCATGTCCGATCAGGAGCACCAGCGGCGCCAGCCCCTGGCTCAGCGACATGGCGCGCAGGATGCCCTCAGCGAGTGCCACACGCTCGGCGGGCGGGATGCCCAGGGCCTCGCCCTGACAGGTCGCTGCCTCATGAGATCCTCCGTGGTCGTCGTGAGGATGACCGCACGCCAGGCTCGGCCCCAGACGCCGCGCCTCGGCCTCGGGCAGACGCGGATCGTCGGGGGCCGGGACCGGCCGGCTCCAGCCGAGACTGTCACTGATCAGCTTGGGCGCATAGAGCCAGATCCCCGCCGACTCGACGAAGGAGAAGCAGGACGAGGCCCCCATCTTGAACGCCTTCCACGCCTGACTGAGACCGACCTGCCGGCGCTGGGTCGCCAGCGTCTGATCGCGCGTCTCGGTATCGACGCCCTGGAGTTCCGAGCCGATCCGATAGCGCGGTGTGAGCAGTACCGGGACATGCGCGCGGGCCGACTGAGTGCCGAACGGTCGCTGGGCGATCGGCATCCCGAAGAACCCGGCGAAACCCAGGGTCTGGATCTCCGGCGCGACCAGTTCCAGCGACCGGCGCATGACCTCGGAGCGCACATCAATGCAGAAGGCGGCCTGCGCGCGGGGGCGCTCCGCCACCGCCGGATGGTTCGGCGTCGCCGAGCCCAACCGTGCGACCAACTGGCGCTGATAGGCCAGCTCGCGCGCCGTCAGCCAGACGTGATCGAGCGTCCAGTCGGTGGCGGCGGCGGGCGTCTGGGCGAACTCCGCGAGGGCGGCTTGCCAGTGCTCGCGCGGCAACCGCTCCCGGAGCAGCCAGTCCCAGGCAAGCCGGATCGCCAGCAGCTCCTCGATGCGGTCGTCGCGCCCGCCGGTCAACTCCGCCTCCCAGCGTAGCCGCCGGGTCCAGGCCGCCCAGCCACCGATGTCCATCAGGATCGCGTGCAGATAGTCGACCGTCGCGTCGGCCGGGATCTCCAGCCGCTCCAGGACCAGACGAATCGTGTCGCGCGGCGTCTCGGGCAGCGCGGCGATCCGCTTGCGCACGCCGCCGAGCCCCATGAGCGCGGGACTGAGGTCGAGTCCGGCCGAGCGCCGCCAGGAGGCATAGAGCGAGAGCCCTTTCCAGGGCTGCTTCCAGGTCGCCTGCCCCATGTCGAAATAGGCCGCGCAATGGTGACTGATGCGATCGATCACGAAGCTCGACCAGTCGCCGCCCTCCAGGGCGTCGAGCATCTGGCTCACGAGCGGTACGCGCTGTCGCGGACGGGGCTCCTCGGCGAGCGCCGCGATCAGGGTCTCGGGATCGGTCTGGACACCCTGGAGTTCGGCCGCGCGGCGCAGATCTTCGCGCGTGATCTGGTCGGACTCGAAGGCGGCGTGCAGCTCGGCGCGTGGCGCATAGAGCCGTGCGCCTGCGACCCGCTCCAGGATGGCGGCGGCCTCCGGGAAGGACTGATCGCGCAGACCATGGAAGGGATTGACGGCCACGAAGCGATCGAGCGGCCAGACCGGCGCGATGCGCTCGCAGGCGGCCTGGATCTGGGCGGCGAGCCGTGTCGAGGCCGTGTCACCGCCTGCATTCAAGGCCGGCTCGGGCGCGTTGTGATCGTCCACGGTCAGGCTCGGACGCGGACGCGGGTTGTCTGCGAGACGACGGAATGCGATGGGTTTCATGTGTCTATCCTCCTCAAGCCATGACGGGCGCGCGACGCGGCGGCCAGAGACGCAGGATCAGGCGTGTCACCAGCACATCCACATAGAGACCGTTGTAGAGATGGACCTGGATGGTCTGACGCCAGGACGTGCCGAGCCGGCCGAACAGATGCTGGATCAGGATCAGACCGATGAAGACGGCCAGGATCGCCAGGGCGAGCACCGGCTCCAGAGGCCCGCTACTGGCGGCCACCGGCCGCACGCTGTCGGCGATGGCCCACTCGAAGGCCGCGTGCAGGGCGAAATAGCCGAGACAGACCAGGGCGCCGAGCGCGCTGGCGCGCACCAGCAGGGCGCCGTCGTCGGCCAGACGCAGTGACTGGAGCAGCAGTTGCGCCACGGCTACGGCCACGATGGCGCCGGTGACGATGAGCGCCGGCTCCTGCACCGGATCGATCCCGAACAGCCAGCCCGCGATCAGGGTCATGAGCAGCGCGCCCTGGAAGGCCGCCAGCCAGTGCCAGGGCTTGGGTTCGGTAGCGGCGAGCTGGGGTGTCGGGGCGCGGAAGCCGTCGACACTGCTGCCTGCGGCCAGGAAGGCATGGGCCTTGTAGAGCGAATGGGCGACCAGATGCAGCAGCGCCAGGCTATAGAGTCCGAGTCCGGCCTCCAGCAGCATGAAGCCCATCTGGGCCGAGGTCGACCAGGCCAGCGAGACCTTGATGCTGGTCTGGGTGAGCATCACCAGGGAAGCGATGGTCAGGGTCGTCAGACCGATCAGGGCGAGTGCTTCGAGCGCCGGACCCGACACCGACATCAGCGGACTGAAGCGGATGACCAGGAAGGCGCCGGCATTGACGATCCCGGCATGCAGCAGGGCCGAGACCGGCGTGGGCGCCTCCATCACCTGGATCAGCCAGCCGTGGAAGGGGAACTGGGCGCACTTGAGCGCCGCGCTCAGCACCACCAGCCAAGCCGCCCACTGGAGCGGTACCGGCAGCGGACCGTCGAGCGTCGCCATCGCCGCCTGGATATCGCTCAGTTCCAGGGTGTGCAGGGTCGCGCCGACCAGCAGCACGGCGAGCGCCAGACTCAGGTCGCCGATACGGCTGAAGACGAACTTTTTGTGCGCCGCCAGCACCGCGCCCGGTCGCTCGGGATAGAAGAGCAGCAGACGGTGCAGACTGAGACTGGTGGCGATCCAGGCGCCGAGGAACATCAGCAGGTTGCCTGAGACGATCAGCGTCAGGATGGACGCCAGCGTCATCAGCAGCCGGCGATGGAAACGCCCTTCGTGCGCGTCGCCGGCCATGTAGTTGCGGGCATAGTTGGAAACGATCGCACCAACCAGCGCGACCAGGGTCAACATGATCACGGTCACGGCGTCGACATGGATGCTCAGGGCCAGCGCCCCACTGTCGAACGGCAGACCGATGGCGAACAGGGTGAAGGATTCGGCCGGGCCGAAGCCGTGGAGCGCCAGCGTCGTCAGGGCGAAGCCGAACGCGAGCCAGGTCGCACCATTGGCGAGACGTGCCAGGCGAGCTCCGTCCCGGTCGGCGAATCGGTCGGGGATGGAGCCAGCGAGCCAGAGTGACATGGGCGCGGCGATCGCCGCCGCCGTCGTGAAGGTCAAGGACATCCGCGCCTCCTGGGCCTGATGGCCGCTGAATCGAGAGTATGGCTAGACTCTAAGGCCGGGTGGATGCAATTAAAAATCTATATTTGAGATCAGATCCATAGCATAGGGTCTATGAATCGAAGATTGAACGCGCCGGCAAGCGCGAACATGGCCAATCCTTCCCTATTGGTTGGGTGATGTCGCCGGGGTGCGTCGACGATCGGAGTGAGACTGATGCTTCAAGAACTGCGAATCGGTGTCGGTGGCCTGAACTGCGCGTCCTGTGTGGCGCGGGTCGAGCGTGTCATCGTCAATCATCCCGGCGTGGAGTCAGCCGAGGTCAACCTGGCCTCGGGGCTGGCCCTGGTGCGTTTCGAGCAGACCTCGGTGCCCGAGCTGCTGGAGGCGGTGCGCACGGCTGGTTATGCGCCCGTGATCGAGTCGGTCACGCTCGGCATCAGTCAGCTGCGCCACAACCAGACGGTGCGCTTTCGTGGGCGCGAGCGTTCATTGAGCGCGTACTTTCTCGCCTCTCCCGGTGTGCCCCAGCGCCTGCGGTTGCGCGGCGGCGAAGAGATCGAGGTCCGTGTCAGTAGCGCACGCCTGTATGTGTGCGCCCATGAGACCAAGCGCTTTGTCATCGCCCTGACCTACCCCGGCCAGAACGAACCCCGGTATCTGGTGGCCAGCGACCTGAGCTGGCGTACCCAGGACATTCTCCAGATCGCCACCCTGCGCTGGCTCGTGGAGGTGTTTCTGGCGGACTGGAAGCGTTATGAAGGCTGGGGGACGCTGGCCAAACAACCGGATGAAGAGGGATCAAGCCGCCGCCTGATCCTGAGTCTGCTGCTTGACCACGCCCTCCTCCTTCACCCCGAACAGACCGCCCGCCTGAAACAGCCGGCTCCCGCGTGCACCGTGGGTAGCCTCCGCGAAGCCTGCCGGGCCGAGGCCCTCGTCGCCATGGTGCGTCACCTGTTGAGTGCTGAGGATCCGGTCGCCGCTGTGGCTCAATGGGCTGAACACGTCAAAGCCATCTACGCCCTAGCCCCATCGAGCAAACACATGAGTGGCCGGGATCTGGGGCGACAAGAACCCACTCCTTCCTTGCGCTACCGGGCGCTGGAGGCCATGGCGAGCGCTTAGCGCCTCTCAACATCAGAAGTCAAGAACAAAAACTCATCGTTCGCTTAATTTCCCCCTCGATTCATGAAAGTGGAGCAAGCTACAGGCACTTACCACTCTGAGTCAGAAA
>NZ_WNKT01000076.1 GCF_009720725.1 Allochromatium palmeri | reverse complement strand
CTCAGGGCGTTCCGCTCGTGCGCACGGCTTCGATCTGCGCCACGCTCAGTCCGGTAGCCTGTGCGATCTGGACATCGCTCAGCAGGCCGAGCTGAATGAGAAGGATGTCCCGGCCTCCGGCGCTCAATGATCCCGTCGCTGTTTGGCCAGCCAGACTTCGATGAGGGTTGGATCCAGGCCCCTGAGCCGCTCCTCGGCATCCAGGCCCCTGAGGCGCTCCTCGGCATCCAGGCCCCTGAGGCGCTCCTCGGCATCCAGACCCTTGAGGCGCTCCTCGGCATCCAGGCCCTTGAGGCGCTCCTCGGGATCGAAGCGTTTGAGGATGGCCTCGGGGTCGCGTTCGATGGCGCGGGTGATGGCGATCTCTTCGGCTTCGCGCAGAAAGTCTTCCAGGGTGTAGGCCATGTCGGGTACCTCGCGTTGGTAGAGGCGGTGCAGGTAGTGCAGCAGCGCCCAGTGTCCGCCCGAGGTGGGGCTGGGATAACGGGCGCGGTAGTGGATGAGTCCTTGACGCAGGCGCTCGCGCTCGTTGGCGAACAGTTCCCAGGCGGCGTTGCGTGGGTGGGTGCCGATCTCGTTGAGGACGATCACGCGCACGACCTGTCCGCCCCAGGGTTGATCGTAGACCCCGTTCCAGGCGGTCGGTTGCAGGGGATGGGTGGTGTTCAGCGCGCGCGGGCGGCGGGTGGCGACGGCGTAGAGGCCGAAGACGCTAGACGGGTGGCGTTTGCCTTCGGAGTTCAGGTGGAGCTTGCGGTAGTTGACGTAGTGTCCGATCAGTTCGTCGAGCGCCCAGGCGTTGAGGGCTTCGTGATGGGATTTGTAGGTCAGCAGGTTGTGAGGGCGCAGGCTGTCGAGGCCGTCGGGCAGGTCGGGCGGGAGTCGGCGTTCGGCGCCTTCTCCGACGGCTTCGATGATGGCCACATCCAGCAGTTGGCTGCGTACGGCCAGTTCCTGTTCGAGTTCGACGCGCCAGGGCGCGCCCTCGAACAGTTCGGTCAGGGCAATGCCGAACAGGCGGTGCCATTGGCGCCGGATGTCATCGTCGGGGGATGGTGGGGTGGCGTCGGTGCTCATAAGGGGCAGTTTAGCCGAAAGGTGTCGGGATGCGGGTGACTCAAGTCCATGAGACGACACGCTCCCTCCGCGTGACCGGCTGACCGGACGGCGGCGGTGAATCGACTTGAGTGGCGTACTTCGACCGGGCGTGCTCGGTTCAGGGCATTCCGCTTGTACGCATGGCTTCGATCTGCGCCACGCTCAGTCCGGTGGTCTGTGCGATCTGGACATCGCTCAGCAGGCCGAGCTGAATGAGATGGCTACTGGCGGGCGGCTTCCTGGTCGCCTTTCTGCAACCCAAGCGGCTCGCCTTTCTGACGTCCTTCCTCGCGTTCCGCCTTATTGTGTTGCTCTGTGACGGATTAAGCAAAACAGGACAACGAAGTCGCACCATTTCAAGACTATGCTAGTATTTAGAGAATAAAATACAGACCAAAAATTCCCCTTACCTTAGATACAGCACGTTCTGCGCCACGAAAATAGAATTTTTATCAGGGCAAAACATGTGATGCAGCTTTTCAAGGATTCAAGCTGACTTGAGAGCTAGCCTCTTCCGCAAAGGCAGTGATTTTACGATTACACATATCGCATCATAAACCACTAAAGATCTATCTATTTTTAAAAGCAACGATTCAAACATGGAATTAAAAAATTTGATGTTCCAATTTTTTGGCGCATTTTCACATCACATCGTTCCTGAATCATAACAGGTCGCATGTATGAACACATATATTCCCTGCTTCTCACCCGCGCTCGACTCCCATGCATCAGGCTTTACCTTGATCGAGATGATGGTAACGATCGCTGTCGCCGCGATCCTGCTCAGCATTGCGGCTCCATCCTTCCAAAGTATGATTGAACGCGCCCGCGTCAAGTCTTTAGCAGAGATTATCTATTCCAATCTTCAATTCGCTAAGGGGGAATCACTTAAAGGGATGCAGAGCACTAATGAAAATGTGCTTGTAACCTTTAAAAAAGATGCTAGCCCGCAGTGTTTTGGAATGATTCGTGGAAATGTTGCATGTGATTGCTCAGCTAACCCTACTGATTGTGAAATCGGCGGCTCAGAAAGAAAAATAACTTTTACAAATACCGAATTCCCAGGCGCTTTTATCGCCGGATCTGGAGATGAAACAATTCAGTTTGACAGCATTCGCGGAACAGCGACGAACGGCACAATAGAAGTGCAAAGCCGCAGTACAAACTCGCTGAAACTCAATGTAAAAATTAGCGTGATCGGACGCATCATTATTTGCGTACCATCCGACGGCAATAGCATCTCTGGTTATCAAGGCTGCTGACTTTTTACCAATTATATTTTGAGACGATAATAATGAAAAACTTAGCTAAATATATTCGCGGATTTAGCTTAGTCGAATTAATGGTCGGCTCTGCAGCGGGTTTAATAGTAATCGCCGGAGCTATTGGGCTAGTTATATCTATTCTTGCCAGCAATAGCGATACAGTCAAAGCGTCCCGCCTCAATCAGGACTTAAATTCTATTATGGCTATTATGGTTAACGAAATTCGGCGAGCGGGCCATGGCTGTTTTGGAAAAGCAGGATTTACAACGATCTCATCGTTAGAAACTACGAACACTTGCATTCATTACGCTTATTCTCCAGCCAAAAATATGGAAGGTTGCGATGGACTTGATAATGACAGTGACGGCACAAATGATGAGTTAGATGAATTTATTCAACTGCATTATGGTTTTCTTTTACATGACGACGGAGACAAAATTTTAATGCGCACGGCATCAAGCGCTTTTACTTGTGGAGGTAGTTTGACTGCCAGCAATTGGGAGGCTATGAATAATGAAGATGAAGTTGAAATCACGGTTTTTAGCGTAACGGATAATTCGCGTTGTCTAGATAATGACGGATTGATCGTTTCCTGTACGGCGACAACCGCACCGCTGCCTGTCGTAAGGGTTCGTCGGCTTGATTTGTCACTAACAGGCAGACTCACACAAGATATTGCGGTAACTTCGACCGTTCAAGAAACCGTCCGAATTCGTAACAATGAGCCTCTGTAACTAGGAGACCACCTTATTAACTTAACCACAAGCCCAAAAATTTTAATAGTCAATAGCATCAAAAAATACAGCCAGTTGTCTTAGCCAGCATTTTTATTTATAAGTTAAAATCTAGACTTAGGAGAAAATTATGAATCAGCAGTTTTACAAGCCAACTAAAATACATAATCTTCGATGCCAGCGAGGCGCTGTGGCACTGATTATCGGTTTGATTCTTCTCTTCTTAGGAACGATCAGTACCGTTTATGTCACTCGGACAGCGTTGACTGATCAGCGCATCTCAGCTAACTCCATCCGCGCTAAAGCGGCGTTTGAAGCAGCCGACGCTGGCATTAACTTCGCAACTACTTTCATGGATGTCGATAACAGAGATCTGAATGGAAATAGCACGAGTGATCGAATCGATATGTTAACGGCTTTAGCGATTACTGACAACGATGACATGGATGACGGCACTGGGCTTGAGTTCGATGATTGTGATACAAACGCGGATAACCGATGCGATAGCAGTGAAACCAGTGGTTCGGGTTATCGACTGCAAGCGATCTGGGACGACAGAAATAGAGAATATGTCTGGAGCATCCCGTCAAGTTCTGGAGCATGTGATTCTGCGGTTAGCGACAATGCAGTCAGGATCTGCCTTTCGATTAAAATGGCTGATATCATTAACAGGGTTAATGTTATCTCAGTTGGATATTCAGACGATGGTTTGGCGCAAAAAGAGATTACACAAGATTTTCGGCGCATTGCACCGTCACCCGGAAACCTGAACGCGAGTCACTCATTAATCACCTATGGCAGTGTTGGGGTTTCAGGCTCCATGAGCATCGTTAATGTTTATTCCAATGCCACTATCTGGTCTGGTGGTGATGTAACAAGTTTTGGCGGTGCAAATAGCGGCACATTCATTCATCCTGACCCCAATGGGCCGACATCATATGCAAATGGAACGACCGGATATTTAGTGCCATTTTTTGATGTTAATAATAATAAAAACTATGACATTGGAACCGACACACTGCTTCTTGATTATTCAGCGAACGCTAACTCAAGCACCTACAGGGGCAGCGATTTAACTCAATCATCAGGCAATTATGATGGTAGTGCCATGCTTGGCGTGGACATTATCGATAATAGCAGCGCACTTCAATGTGACAAAACGGTCAATCCTGATTGTTTCTTCAACAACTTCATCGCTGGCCCGCCCGATTTCGCAAAAATGGCGGCAGACTATGTGACAACTGATGATCGCCTCGTGGATCCCAGCGGGGAGTTTGCCATTCCTGGCAGCTATATCTGGGTCGATGCACGCAATAGCGATGGGACATTGAGCGACTACGGCATGAAAAATGAGGTCTATGGAACGCCTGATGACCCGATAATTCTAGTTATTGATGGCAATTTCAATCCCCAGGGTTCCTGGCGGATGTACGGCGTCCTCTATGTACGAGGTGATGTTGTGGGCGGCGGTTCTGGCGGCGGTCTCCTAGTTGGCGCTATGATCGTTGAGGGTAATAACGGGGTGGACAATTCCGGCGGCATGGATATCATCTATGACCCGAATGTCATCGGCCGCTCCGGCGGTGGTAATGATCGGATTGCTGTGGCTCCGATTTCAGGTACCTGGGGGGATTGGCAGTGATGAGTATTTTTCATCGTGACGCAATGCGTCCTCGTGGTTTCGCCTTGCTCGATGCGCTGATTTCGGTGGTCGTGCTGGCACTCGGTATGACTACGGTCGCTGCACTCAATGGCCGTCTAATTTCTGACAGCAGCCTGGCGAAAAATCGCGCCCAAGCCGTCGCCCTAGCGCAGGAGAAGATTGAGGAATTAAGGACCAATCTAGTCAACAACTCAACCAGCGCGGCTAATAATTTTTTTATCCTAGCTAGTGGTTCTGATAACTGCTCGGATAATCCGAGTCCCTATCCCTGTGGAAGTGCTGGTTTTCAGCGTGCTTGGACACTTAGCAATCATTCAGCGATACCGAATTCTAAGAATGTTCGGGTTAGTGTCACTTGGACCGACTCTCAAAATCAGGCACAATCGGTTGTACTGTCTAGCCTCGTGACTTGGGATAATCCGCTGATGCAAAATGCGGCTACCGATGATCAGGATTTTATGAATTTGGGCGGCTTTCCTGATCCTACTGGAGGCGGCAACCTGCAATTAAGCAACCCAACAAATATTATTGGCGATAATCCAACTATTGCAAAAGATAATGCGGAGTTCAATCTGAGAGTTGTTGAATATGAAGGCGGAGTTGCTGTTTATGACCCGACGATCACGAATGAGAATCAGGTATGGCTTACGACTGATCCCGGTGTCATCGAGATCAAGGGAAATATCAAATTATCAACTTTGGCACCTCCGAATAATTTTGAAAACGATGCCATGCTTGGAAATTTGCGCTCTATTGCTGCGGACGCTGGAATTTGCCGAGAAATTGTTAATAACAATGAAACAACATCCGATACCTCAGATGATTATCTAGACTTTCTATGCTATGTCGGCAGCAATTGGTACGGTCGCATAGGGATCATGGCAGTTAATGATGGACAGATGATAAATATCGAGCATGTTGGCAACGGAAATAATGCCGACCGTCTCTGCCCTCATACTTATCGCTATGGAAGCAATTGCGCTGTGACAGGGAATTTTTCTTTAACGTCGTCCCCAGAGGGTCAAATAAACTACTGCTTAGGATCTGCGACCAATCCCAATTTTGTTCCCGTGACGACGGTGGTTCTGAATACCCAGACAGAAGAACCGATGCTGTTTGGTACCCTGATGGGTCAGGATTTTGTCATTCAGGATTCAGATACGCCCTGCAGCGGCACTTTAAGCATCTCAGGCACCATCAACCTAAGCGGAGATAGCACTCGCGGCATCGTCAAAAACGTGATCTCTGCAACGCCATCTGGGGCTACTTCTGGATGTACTGTGTTTGAAAATGACTCTAACCCAACGAGCGGAAACTATCTTTGCTATGTGCCTGAAGGTTGGAGCGGGAATGTCACCTTCACAGCAGAGAATTGCAGTGGTTTGCCGGCTCCTCGCCAGTACTCGGCCTTAACAGCGGATCAGACCGCAGAAGATATCAACATTTCAAATTGTATCGGAGATACCATAACGATCAGAGGCTCAATCGCGAACCTGGATCTCGCTCTAGATCCAGACGTAGTTTTCAAGGATGGCCTCGGTAATGCCGTGGGCGGAATAATATGCTATGTCCCAGGCAGCAACAGCGCTGATTACGAATGCACAAACATTCCAGGCAGCGCGACGGGACAAGTAGTCGTTAATGCTGAAAATTGTAGCAGTGAGATCACCTCAACATCGGCGTCCTACACTGAAGACACAAGCGTCAATATCACCGGCTGGGATGAGGTGACCTGCAGTAAGATCGACTACGTGATTAACGGCACCTTCACGCTTTTGGGCACAAACAAATGGGAAGTGGGTTCCGGTAACAGCAAAGAATCGGTAAAACCGACTCTCACCGGTTGCATGGAAAATCCGACGATCACGTTGGATAGAAGTGTCTACACCTATAGCTGCAAGGTCACATCTTATCCCAATCGTCCGATTGAGATTACGGGGACCGCTTGCCCGGAGGATGGCTTTCCATGCATGACTGTCACGCCCAGCCCATTGGAAGTTAATTTGGGAAATACTAATCCAATTCCTCAGAAGAATTTTAATGTAAGTCCATGATGAAATCGAATCATATCAATCGGCAAGGCTTCACATTGATCGAATTGTTGATCGTGGTAGCAATCATAGCCATCCTCGCGGCGATTGCGTACCCGTCTTATCTGGACTCAGTGCATAAGAGCCGCCGGTCGGACGCGATGGCAGCGTTGAGCACGGCGCAATTGGCACAAGAGAAATGGCGAGCAAACAATACCACCTATGGCACGCTTGCGAACATCGGAATAAACAGTGATTCGCCTGATCAGTATTACGCAATAACGATGGCACAGTCGATTTCAAATGACACGAACTGCACGCTAGACGCTAATGCACCGTCTGCTACGGCTTATGCCATTAAGGCGACTGGCCAGAATGGCCAGGAAAATGACACAGGCTGCACGGCTATTTGCGTTGATGAGACTGGTGAAATACGACCAGCCCACTGTGTCAGTCGCTAATGGCTAGCGGCCAAGGTGTCAAGGGCGCCAGGACAAGGACATTGACCATGGTGTTGCATGCCGCCTAAACCAAACACAAGAGCCACAGCAAGCCCGCCGCGCGCGGGCTTTTTCATGATGCGCGCCACCTGAGATGAGCATCCAGGCATCGACAACAGCGATCCGATGTTAAACCACGTCCAGTCAGAGATGCGTAATTTTTGTGATACGCTGTCCACATGAACTGAGTCGCCGTTGGCTCGCCCTC
>NZ_WNKT01000075.1 GCF_009720725.1 Allochromatium palmeri | reverse complement strand
TGCGCCCGCTGCACCAGGCTGTGGGCGGTTTCGCGGCTTCGCGCCAGACCTTCCAGGACGGTGCGTGGTTCAGGGGGTAGCTCAATCAACGGGGCAGGACGGGCCATGGGCGGCAACTCACAATCAGGCAGTGGGAGAGTGATGAGTGATTATCCAGAAAATTCACAGTGCGCGGTACTAGGCTAAACCCCAGCCGATACTCTTCGACGCCGGTCGCCAGTGCCAGCAGGGCGAGCAGGATCGGCACGCAGATACCGTCGTTCAGGCCACTCTCTACGTTGAGTCCCTCACGCACGTCCGCCGGGACGGACGCGTTGGTGACCACGGCCTTGCCGAGGGCCGCGTCGGTGGGGGCGAGCATGGTCGCGAGGATCGCAACCTCAAACACTCCGAGGTCGGGGAACAACAGGACCCCGAGCGCGAATCCCAACAGGATCGTCAGCGGCAGACCCAGGCTCAGCAGTCGCTCAGGAATGTGCCAACTCTTGCCCAGAACCGAGAGATTGGCATTCGCCGCGTCCGTAAACAGGACCAAGGCGAGGGTGAGTTCCGCCAGGGTGCGCAGACCCTCCCGGTCGATATCCAGATTCAGCCAGCCAAGCCCGACGGGCCCGAGCGCTAAGCCAAAGGCGGTAAAGACCATGGGGCCGGTGACGGGCGTGCGCTCCACACCGCCGGCAATGGCGCTGTAGATAAAGACAAAGAGTGCGAGAAGGCTGAGGTTTGCATACATGGCGAGGCTACCAATAAATAAACGCAAACGCGGGCCACTTCCTTTCGAAAGTGGCCCGCGCGTTTGCAGACCGGATCAGCGAGTCGTCTATTCGCGACCGGCTTCCACCTTCTGCAAACCTGCCTCCAGCGTCTTGATCTCTTCCGGCGACAGCACCGGCCGATCCACCTTGATCGTCAGCTTGTTCAACTCCGCCGTGAGCGGGAAGGGCGGCAGGTAGTCCGCATCGTTCACGCCCGTGATGGTGTCGGAGCCGACGTCGAAGCTCTCGTCCCACTGCAGGATGATCGGGATGGTCTTCTCCATCTTGATGGTTTGCACATCCTTGCCATCGACCTTCAGCGTGCCGGTGCCCGAGCGGCCGATGCCGCTGAAGTTGTTGAAGGCCATGGTTTCCGCGCCGAGGCCGTCATAGGTGAAGGCGAACTCGATGCTGTGCTTTCCAGGTGTGAGGGCTTCCGGTCCTTCCCACTTGATGCGCTCAAGATCGAGCAGGTTCCACAGGAAGACCGGCTTGCCTGCGAGCAGGTAGAAGCCGAATCCGGCGAAACGCCCGCCCGAGGTCACGATCATGCCCTCAGCTCCACCCTCAGGCACGGTGATGTCTGCGGTGATGGTGTAGGAGGTATTGAGCAGATAAGGCGCGTCGCCCTGCGGCAGACCCGTCATCGGTGAGGTGTAGACATACTCGTTGCGACCGGCGGTGAGGCTCGGACGCGCGGCTGCAACCCGAGCGCCGACCGAGGCATCCAGCGGTAGGACCTGATACTTCTTCGCCTCCTCCAAGAACATGGCACGCATTTCCTTGACCTTGTCCGGGTGCTGTGCGGCGATATCCTCGGCCTGGTTCCAACTGGTGTTCAGGTCGTAGAGCTGGAACACCTGGTTGTTCAGCGGATCAGGATTGGCTGAGGAGAAGGCATCCCAGGGCGCGCGGTCCACCTTGGTGCTCAACAACCAGCCGTCGTGATAGAGCGCCCACTGGCCCATCATTTCGAAATACTGGGTGGTGTGCCGGGAAGGTGCCTCGGCGTTTTCCGCGTCGAAGGTGTAGGCGTAGCTGGTGCCTTCGATGGGTCTCTGCTTGATGCCATCCACGACCTCGGGGGCCGCGATGCCGGTGACTTCCAGGATGGTCGGCACGTGGTCGATGACATGCATGAACTGCTCGCGCAGGCCGCCCTTGTCTTTGATGCGCGCCGGCCAGGAGATGACCATGTTCTGGTTAATTCCGCCGAGCCGGGAGGCGTTCTGCTTGAACCAGTCGAACGGCGTGTCGAAGGCCCAGGACCAGCCAGCCGACATATGGTTGTAGGCAAACTCGGTGCCCCATGCCTCGTAGAACTTCATCTGCACGTCCACCGGCGGCTTCACGCCATTGAAGAACGCCACCTCGCTGAAGGTGCCTTCTGGCCCGCCCTCGGCGCTGGTGCCGTTGTCGCCGTTCTGATAGATGATGAGCGTGTTGTCCAGCTTGCCAAGATCCTCGAAATGCTGGATGACGCGACCGATTTCATGGTCGCTATAGGCGACGAATGCGGCAAACACCTCGGCCTGGCGGATAAAGAGCTTCTTTGCATCGTCCGAGAGCTCGTCCCAGGGCGTCAGGATGTCCTTCGGCCAGGGAGTCAATTCCTGATCCGGCGGAATCACGCCGTGTTTCTTTTGATTCTCAAAGATCCGCTCGCGCAGCACCTCGTAACCGTCGTCGAAGAGGTGCATCGCGCTGATCTTGTCCACCCATTCCTTGGTCGGATGGTGCGGCGCGTGCGAGGCGCCGGGGCAGTAGTGGAGGAAGATCGGCTGTGTGGGGTCGGTCTGGTGAATCCGGTCCATCCAGGCGATGGCGTCGTCGGCCATCGCGGTGATCAGATTCCAGTCGCTCTCCTTGCCGGTGACGGGCCAGATCGGCGCCTTCGGATCCGAGCGATCCATCTTCAGGGTGCCCTCGTGGCCAATCCAGGGATAGATCTGCGTGGTATTGCGGAAGAGGTTCGGCCCCCACTGGTTGGCGTCGCCGCCGACGAAGCCGTAGAAGTAGTCGAAGCCCATGCCGGTCGGCCACTGGTTGAAGGGGCCGGCCTGACTGGCTTCGTAGGTCGGCGTGTTGTGGTCCTTGCCGAACCAGGACGTCGCGTAGCCGTTGTCGCGCAGGATGCGCCCGATGGTCGCGTTGTCGGCGCCGATGACGCTGTTGTAACCGGGGAAGCCGGTTGCCTGTTCGGCGATGACGCCAAAGCCCACCGAGTGGTGGTTGCGCCCGGTGATGAGCGCGGCGCGGGTGGGCGAACAGAGCGAGGTGGAGAAGATGCGGTTGTAGCGCAGTCCGTTCTCGGCGATGCGGTCCATCGACGGTGTGGGAATGACCCCGCCGAAGGTGCTGGGCACGCCGAAGCCCGCGTCATCGGTCAGGATCAGCAGGATGTTGGGCGCATCCTTGGGCGGCACGATGCGCGGTGCCCACCATTGCTTGGATTGCAGCGCGTCGTCCTTGATCACGCCGCCGAAGGCCGGCTCGGGCGCGGGGAGTTGTTTACCGCTGATGGTGGTCGTGGCGCTGGGCGACCCCAGGGTGCCGGTGACTTGGGGCGCGGGTGTTGGGACGCTCGCCGCGATGTTGACTCCAATCGCCAGTTTCTGGCCCACGTCGATGGTGTCCGAGTCAAGCGTGTTGCCTTGCCTCAGTTCAGCGACCGTCACGCCAAAGCGTATTGCGATGGCCGCCAGAGTATCGCCCTTGACGACTTCATAGGTGCCAGTGGCAGGATCGAATGCGCCCTCAGCGTAATGACGCGGACCCGTGTCGGCGGCCTGGGCGGCACCGCAGACAAGGCAAAGCAACACGAACACTGGGGCGTAAAGACGCCGCCAGGCAGGCGGTGTCCGCTTCAGAAACGCGATTTTCATCTGGGCCGATCCTCTTCGGTGGGTGGGAAATCGCGATTGTGCCAGTTCCGTCCGGTTGCGTCTTATCATTTCGCGACAGGCTTGGCGTCTGCCGTGATGCGATGTCAGCGCCATCATGAGGGGCGCCAGGCTGCCCGGCATGACGCCGCCTCCCGTCAGTCCATCAACTGGGCCCAGAGCGAGACCTGCGGAATTTTCATGCACAACGCACAACGCACAACGAGGTCAAGCATGACGCAACGCATCAACAAAGACACCCGCCTCTGCATCTCCCTGGCAGCCCGGCCCAGCAATGTCAGCACCCGGTTTCACAACTTTCTCTACGAGGAGCTGGGCCTGGACTTCATCTACAAGGCTTTCACGACCGAGGACCTGGCCGCAGCCATTGCCGGCATCCGCGCGCTTGGCATCCGTGGCTGCGGCGTCTCGATGCCATACAAGGAACGCTGCATTGCCTATCTGGACGCGCTGGCGCCATCGGCCGAGGCATTGCAGGCGGTGAACACTATCGTTAATGACGACGGCCATCTCTGTGGCCACAACACGGATTACATCGCGGTCGCGACCTTGCTGGAGCAGCATGCCGTGCCCAAGCACCTACCCTTTGTCCTGCGCGGCAGCGGCGGCATGGCCAAGGCGGTCGCCGGCGCCTTGCGCGATACCGGCTTCCGCGACGGCATCGTCCTGGCCCGCAACGCGGCCACGGGCCAACCGCTGGCGCAGGCCAATGGCTACGAGTGGCGCAGCGAGCTTGGCGACGCCCGTCCCGGTCTTCTGATCAATGCCACACCCATCGGCATGGCCGGTGGCCCGCAAGCCACAACCTTGGCCTACGAGCCAGCGGTCATCGATCAGGCTCAGGTGGTGCTCGACGTGGTGGCCGTGCCGCCCGAAACACCGCTCATCCAGTCTGCCAGGGCGGCGGGCAAGTCCGTCATCACCGGCTCCGAGGTGGTGACCTTGCAGGCGGTGGAACAGTTCGCCCTCTACACGGGCGTGCGACCGTCCGGGGAGCAGATCCGCCGCGCCTCCGAGTGGAGTCAGTCATGAACTTGGACAACTGCGTCGCGAGACTGATCAGCCTTCACCAACGTGACTGTGGTCAATCCCACCGATGGGATTGGTCATGCACGCGACCGGGTTTTCAGGCTTTATCGTGGACTGAGAGATCCAGGTCTTTTCAGCCGAACAGCAATTTCATGCCGACTCCAGCCCTTCAACTGAGACTCACCAGCGCAACGCATCTGAAGGACCGGGCTCGACCCATTCCGGTCAGTCAGCGGGAAAGATTACGGGGCCGCTCGGGCGTGTCTGGACGTGCGGTGACTGAGGATATGCCTATACTGTGCGTATAATGTGCATTTCTGACGTGCCACCTCAGGAGAAACGTCATGACCGCCATCTTCGCAGACGTGCTCGAATCGACGAGGGAGCCGGGTACGTCGCGGTTTTCGGCATTGGGCGTTGCCGACATCCTCGGCCTACAACAACAGGATCTGGCTGCAATTGCGGGGGTTCATCGCAATACCCTGCGCACCCATCCGGAATCGCCAAGACTGCAATCCGCACTGCGTGACCTGATGCGCCTGTTGTCGGCCGCCACGGCGGTCCAGCCGGACCCGCAACGCGCCATCTTCCTAGTCAAGAACGAACCGATTCCCGCGTTTCGTCACAAGACCCTGCTGCAACTGATCCAGGAAGGGCGAACCGAGGATGCGATCGGCTACCTAGAGTCGATCAGCGCCGGGTTCATCGGATGATCCTGTGCGACCTACCCCCCGGCACCATGTTGTTCCGGGCGCATACCCCGCAGTGGGCCAGCCGGCCCACCAGCGGCGCAGGCGCCGCAACCCGAGGGGGACGATTCAACCGAGAGGGTGTCGAGGCGCTGTACCTGTCGCTGGATGAGGTGACCGCCTTGCGCGAGTACCAGCAGACTTCGCCTTTTCTACCCCCCTGCACGATGTGCTCGTACACCGTGGCCCTGCGTGACCTGGTCGACCTGCGTCAGCTCCACGACGGCGCGCCCTGGGATGAGCTATGGCATGACTGGCGCGAGGACTGGCGTCACCTGAAGTTCGAGCTGCACATAGAGCCACCAACGTGGGTTCTCGCCGATCTGGTGCTGGCCCACGGATACACTGGCATCCTCTTTCCGAGCCAGGTGCACGAGGGCGGAACCAACGTCGTTGTTTACGCCGACCGGCTCGAGGATGGCAATTCTGTCACCGTCAACGACCCCGACGGGCGACTTCCTCGCAACATGTCCAGTTGGGCGCGATGATCTCTCTCAGGTTGCCGATTCCGAGCTCGCTAAGACTGTCTCCATCCAAGCATGCCCGCGGATGAGCTGAGCATTGGCTGACAACCCCGTGCGGGGTTCGGTCAGCCGTGGTTCTCTAAGCCATCCTCAACCCGCCATCGCCGCCTTCATCTCCGCCGCGTATTGATCGGCATTGAGCCCGACGATCAGGTGTAGCACGTTGTCGGGCAGTCGCAGAATGCCTTGGACGCCGGCGGCCGTGAGGGCGGTCTCGTCAAGCCGCGCGCCGTCGCCAAGGGCAACGCGCAGCCGGGTCTCGGCGGCGGACTCGGCCTGCTGGACGTTGCCCCTGCCGCCGAGTGCGGCGAGGATGGCGCGGGCCTTCTCCGGTGCCTTCGGGTCGCGGGCGCGGGGCCTGAGATCGTCGGCCTTGTAGTTGACCTTGGGGGCGGCGGCGCCCTCGGGCAGTTCGGCCTCGGGGCCGGCATGGGCCAGGTACTCTTCCATGTCGGTCTTCAGGTTGTCGGACTTGGGTCCGAAGATGGTTCAGCGCCGGGGGACCTTGGCACGTTCTTCCATCACCAGGCCCTTCACCGAGCGGATCTCGTCGATGGTCGCGATCATCGGGAACATCATGCGCAGCTTTCGGCCGATGCCGGCGCGCAGGATGGCACGCACCTGGGTGCGCAGAATCTCAGGCTTTTCGAGCCCGATGCGCACGCCGCGAATGCCGAGGAAGGGGTTCTCCTCGCGGGGCATCGGCAGGTAGGGCAGCGGCTTGTCGCCACCGACGTCGAGCGTGCGGATGATCATCGGCCGACCGTCCAGCGCCGTGGCGATGTCTGAGTAGATCTGCACCTGCTCGTCTTCGGTGGGCGCGGTCTGGCGCTCCAGGTAGAGGAACTCGGAGCGCAGCAGGCCGACGCCTTCGCCACCGAGGGGGATCGACTGCTTGGCATCGTCGAGACCGCCGATGTTGGCGACCACTTCCACCCGATGGCCGTCGGTGGTGGTGGCCGGCTCATGGGCCCTGGCCAGGTCCGCCTCTTTCTTCTCGGCCAGTTTATGCTTCAGGGTCAGGATGATATCGACCTCAGCCGGGTCGGGGTCGATGCGCATCCGACCCGTGCCGCCGTCCAGGATCACCTGGGTGCCGTTGGCCAGGTCCAGCGCCCGCGGCTCGATGCCGGCCACCGCCGGAATGTCCAGCGAGCGGGCCAGAATGGCGACAACTAGGCAGGCCCGCGCGCTCGACAAGGGCGCTCTAGATTGCCGATCAGGCGGACGTACAGTTAGGATTCCAGGTCTCCGTTCTGTCGGATTTTGTTTCAGGTAACGGCATCACTCGATGCAGCACCAAGTCTTGCGCCCCCCCGGAGGCCTGGTGGAACTCGGTGAAACAAACATCATCAGCATTTTGGTTTCCTAAGAATTGGTCGCTAAAACGAAAAACAGTAGAGACCAAGGTGTTTTTGCCGTGAACTACCAGAAACTACCGATGTGTCAAGATTTTTTACAATCTTTCGACAACTTAAAATTACATTATTTTCTTTTATTAACAATGCGTTAAGTCGTTTTTGCGTAACTTCTCAATAACTCACGGCACACCTGACGCGGGCAAGGCCCTTTCGCGCACGATCTCTGGCAAGGGCGGGATGTCTCCGATGTGCCCGATGCGGTCATTGAGATAATCCCAGAACGAGATCCCGAGCTTGCGGCAGGTCTTCTTGAGGCTGGCAAAGGTGTCACGGCAGCGGCGCCCCAGATCGCTGCGCGTCCCGCCGCTGATCTTGCGCCATTTGACGTAGCCCCGGATGTCGTTCTCGCTGCCGTTGGTGTG
>NZ_WNKT01000074.1 GCF_009720725.1 Allochromatium palmeri | reverse complement strand
GTTGCGATTCAGTGCCTCAAGCAACTCTTTATCGCTTTGGGCGTACGTTGGCATGGCAGGAGCCTCACAAGACAGTTCCATGGAACCTACAGTTTAAGCCAGCGCATCAGTTATGGTCGCACCCCTGAGCGTTTGGCTCAATTGCTGCTAAGTAGGGTTCACTGATACCATTGACGACTTGCGCTGGCCAAGTGAAAGCGGAATTTTTCCGGAGCGGCAAGTGCATCCAGGGGTTCGCACCCAACGCCCATCCAACAGGCGCCAGTCCGACCCACGGACCCAAGACCGGCATCCGACACCTGACCAGGCCACATTGCGGGACCGCGCCGTGCGTCCAGCCCGCTCGCGACGTCGAGCGAGGCCGAATTCTACACCTAGCGCTGTCCCTGAGTGGCGTGTCGAGGCCGCCAGCGTAGCCGGTGCCCTATCAACCGCTCCGAAGCGGGTCGTCTATCGATCATAGGCCGCCCGAACAGACGCGGGAGCCACAGAGGCCCCGTATAACGATGGTTCATACGCGCGTGCCCGTTTCAGCCCGACCCGTCCAAGTTGGCTGAACGGACTGTGCCGACGCCGTGCTCGCATCACTCGAGCGTCGAGCGGCGATGCGCCGATACGCCTGCACGGGTCTCCGACTGAGACCCCTGGGGCGAGGCGACCAACCACGGGTCACGCGCCGTGGTGCGTAGGACAGGAACAACATGAAACGAATGCTCATTAACGCGACTCAGCCGGAAGAGTTGCGCGTAGCGACTGTCGACGGACAGTTGCTATATAACCTCGATATCGAATCGCCGGGACGCGAACAGAAAAAAGCGAATATTTACAAAGGCATCATCACCCGCGTCGAGCCGAGCCTGGAGGCCGCCTTCGTCGACTATGGTGCCGAGCGTCACGGTTTCCTGCCGCTCAAAGAAATCGCGCGCGCCTATTTCGAGCCGGACAGCGTCAAGCCCGGCTCGCGCGTCAGCATCAAGGAATCGGTGCGTGAGGGCCGCGAGGTCGTGGTCCAGATCGACAAGGAGGAGCGCGGCAACAAGGGCGCGGCGCTGACGACCTTCATCTCGCTCGCCGGGCGCTATCTGGTTCTGATGCCCAACAACCCGCGCGCCGGCGGCGTGTCGCGGCGCATCGAGGGCCAGGATCGCACTGAACTGCGCGATGCCATGAGCCAGCTCCAGATCCCCGAGGATATGGGCCTGATCGTGCGCACCGCCGGCGTGGGCAAAAATGTCGAGGAACTGCAATGGGATCTGGACTATCTGCTCCAGCTCTGGAACGCCATCGTTTACTCCGGTGAAAGCCGCAAAGCGCCGTTCCTGATCTATCAGGAGAGCGATGTCATCATCCGCTCGATCCGCGACTATCTGCGCGTCGACATCGGCGAGATCGTCATCGACGACCGCGTGGTGTATGAGCGCGCCGAGAACTTCATCCGTCAGGTGATGCCGCAGAATCTCAAGAAACTGCGGCTCTATCAGGACGAGGTGCCGCTGTTCACGCGCTACCAGATCGAGACCCAGATCGAATCGGCCTTCCAGCGCGAGGTGCGGCTGCCCTCGGGCGGCTCGATCGTCATCGACCACACTGAGGCCCTGACCTCGATCGACATCAACTCGGCGCGTGCCACCAAGGGCGCGGATATCGAGGAGACGGCGCTCAACACCAATCTGGAGGCTGCCGACGAGATCGCGCGCCAGTTGCGTCTGCGCGACCTCGGCGGACTGTTCGTCATCGACTTCATCGACATGAGTCCGCCGAAGAACCAGCGCGCGGTCGAGGACCGGCTGCGCGAGGCACTCAAGCAGGATCGGGCGCGGGTGCAGGTGGCGCGCATCTCGCGCTTCGGGCTGCTGGAGATGTCGCGCCAGCGTCTGCGTCCCTCGCTCGGCGAGTCGAGCCAGCAGATCTGCCCGCGCTGCAAGGGCCAGGGTACCATCCGTGGGGTCGAGTCGCTCGCGCTCTCCATTCTGCGCATCCTCGAAGAGGAAGCGATGAAGGACAGCACCCAGCGCCTCCAGGCCCAGCTCCCGGTGAGCGTAGCGACCTTCCTGCTCAACGAAAAGCGCCGCGCCATTCTCGAAATCGAGCAGCGCCAGGACGTCGAGATCCTGCTCATCCCCAACGAGCACATCCAGACCCCTGAGTACAGGATTGAGCGCATCCGCGCTCAAGATCTGCCCGACAAAACGCCCGAAGAGCTGCCCAGCTACACCATGAAGGCCGCTCCCGAGCCGAGCAGTGCCACGCCGCACTATGCCAAGCTCGGCCAGCCGGTGCGCACTGAGGAGCCAGCGGTCAAGCTCATCGCCCCGAGCGCGCCCGTGCCGCGTCAGACCGAGCGTCCGCGTCCAACGGCTCCAACCACGGTCAGCCGCAAGGAGGCCGAGCGCGCCGAGTCCGAGAGCCTGCTCAAGCGTATCTGGACCGGACTCTTTCTCTCGCGTTCGAATGAAGCCGGGAGCGAACAGCCGGCGTCCGATAAGACGGTCGCGTCCGGTTCCGGCGCGGGATCGGCCGCGCACGCTCGATCCGAAACGAATGAACGGTCAACGGTCAACGAGGACAGCGCCGGCTCGGGACGGTCGCGCACCACGCGCGACGAGCGTCGGCGCGGTCAGTCGACGACGGAGCGGCGCCCGCGCAAGGACTCAGGCGACGAAACGACGAGCGAGGAACCCACGCGTGATACCCGCTCGCGGAACGGGAATTCGCGCGGACGCAGCCGGCGTGGATCGAGCGCAAATGGCGTCGAATCACGCTCCGACGAGACGCGCAATGCCAACACCCAGACGCGTCCACCGCGTCCGGAACGCGCGACCGAGGCGAGTACCGCGCGTGAGTCATCCGAGACCGCGCCTGATTCGGAGTCGATGCCCAAACGGCGCGAGACGGGAGCGGACAATCGGCCCGCGCGTCCGGAGCCACGCGCTGAGTCGAACGCCAGGCGCGCGCGCCCGAATGCCGAGCCGGCCGATGCCAACGAAGAGAACGGCCAGCCCGGCGGCGAGACAGGCAACGAGACGTCTAAACCCGACGCCGAGCGTCCACGTTCCTCGCGTCGGCGTCGCGGTGGACGCAATCGACGCCGCCCGGCCAATCCGCAGACGAATGAGCACGCGCCCGACGCGAATGCGGAAGCAGGCGCTGAGCCGTCGATCAGCAGCGAGGTGACGAGTCCGCGCGCTGAGCAGATCAAGGACGAGACGCGCGAGGTGTCCAACCGTCGGTCAAGCCCGGAGCGCACGCGCGCACCCGAGGCGCCGACAGCTGAGTCAACGACGCCCGCTGTTCAGGCGACATCAGCGCCCGAGGCACCATCGTCCAGGACGCCGGAGTCGCCCACGCCAGTCGCACCAGTTGTCGCTTCGGAGCCGGTCTCAGCGCCGGTCGAGGCACCCGCTGAGCGGGCGCTGTTGCCAGCACCGACGCCAGCACCAACCCCGACGCCAGCACCCGTGACCGAAGCCAGTGCGCCGCCGTCCGCCGAGCCGGTACGACGCCCTGATTCAGTGCCCGAGGTCACGCCGGATCGCCCGGTCGTTGATCGTCCTGAACCAGATCGGCTCGGGCCGGACGTCTGACGCGCCTCCGATCGATTTCGGACGTCGCTCACTCAGGCCCGCCATCCAGTCACCCGTAACACCTTACCAACCGGTGTTCGGGGATGACTGGATGGCGCCGCCGATCTGCGTCGATTCCAGTCGCCTTCCGACTGTGACGCGCTCGGATGAGGATGTCGAAGTTCAGAGGTGGCGGTTCTTGATGTCCAGCAGCAGACCGCGCGCGGCGGACTCGACCATGTCGAGCACCCGTTCGAAGCCACGCTGACCGCCATAGTAGGGGTCCGGCACCTCGCGAATCCCCAGTTCGGGCGCGAACTCCATGAACAGGCGCAGTCTGTCTTCCAGACCCGCAGGACAGATTTGCACCAGATGCTCGTAATTGTCTCGATCCATCGCCAGCACATAGTCGAAGCGCACGAAGTCGTCCGGCTCGGCCAGACGCGCGCGCAGATCGCCGATGTCGATGCCGCGCATCCGCGCCGTATCGCGCGCACGTCGATCCGGCGGCTCGCCGATGTGATAGGCATGGGTGCCGGCCGAGTCGATCTCGATGCGGTGCGATAGCCCCTCATCGATCACCAGCCGACGGAACACGCCGTGCGCCGTCGGCGATCTACAGATGTTTCCCATACATACGAACAGGATCCGAACCGGGTTTTCAGCGCTCATGACAAATTTGCTCTCAAAAATAGGTGCACCAGTCGCGGTATTATCACCCGCCGCTCAGGCACCGTGAACGTCGTCGAGTGCGGTTCACTCCAGGAATAGCACACAACGAAGCACACAGAGTCGCCGGCCAAGCACCTGTGCACCCTTTAGGAGTGGCCTCCCAACCAGCCCTGCTCGGAGCCGACAAAACCGATTCAGGCCGACCGCATTACGGCGCGCCCATTCGGAGTAATCGGTCTGATAGAGTCGGCTGAGATGGCTCATCGAGAGATTCCTCATCTCAAAGTAAGGCATCTAAAGGGCTGCGCACTCCCTGGCCGCCACGGTTGAGCACATGGGTATAGATCATCGTGGTCGACACATCCGCGTGTCCCAAGAGTTCCTGCACAGTGCGAATGTCATAGCCGGATTCCAGCAGATGGGTCGCGAAGGAATGGCGCAGACAATGACAATTCACTTTCTTTACCATCCCCGTTCGTTGCGCCGCCGCTTTCAGTGCTTTTTGCAATCCGTTTTCATGGACATGATGGCGGCGTGTCTTGCCGCTGCGCGGGTCGACTGAGAGCCGACCGCTCGGAAACACATACTGCCAAATCCATTCCTTCGGCGCATTCGGCCATTTGCGCGCCAGCGCGTCCGGCAGAAACACTTCCCCATAGCCTTCGGCCAGATCCTGTTCGTGCAGGGACTGAACCTGGCGCAAGTGCTCCTGCAAGGGTTCCTCCAAACGCACCGGTAGCGGCACCACCCGATCCTTCTGCCCCTTGCCGTCGCGTACCACAATTTGATGATATTGGAAGTCGATATCCTGCACCCGCAGCCGCACGCATTCCATCAACCGCATCCCCGTGCCATACAGCAGTGCAGCCATCAAATGCTGGGTTCCCTCGATGCCGGCCAGCAGTCGCCCGACTTCCGAGCGTTCCAGCACCACGGGCAGTCGCTTCGGCCGCTTGGCTCGAACGAAATCTCCAAGTGCGTCCAATGACTGTCCAAGCACCTGTTTGTACAGAAACACCAGGGCATTCAACGCCTGGCTCTGGGTGCTGGCCGAGACTTGACCGCGTACCGCCAGGTCTTCGAGAAAACCCCGGATGCGCTCTGCGCCCACCTCGCTCGGGTCTCGGTTATCGCAAAATAGAATGAAGCGGCACACCCAGGCTTCGTACGCCTGCTCGGTGCGGATCGAATAATGCCGGCACCGGATTTCCGCTACCAGGCGTTCCAGCAAGGGTCGATGCTGATCCCTCACTTGGTTAAGCGTTGAGGGCGGATTCCGCTTCTGCTTCAGGGGGGTGCCTGATAGCGGCGGATCTGGTTCTCCGCCTGTTGGAATGGGAGGGGCCTCTCTTGCTACCGTTGGGTGGTTCGTTTCCAGCGTTCGCGCCGAAGCCCGCCAGAAATCCCAATCCACCTCTTCTGCTACCGGCGATTTTGCGGTTATCAGCAAGTTCTGTATAGCATCGACGATCTGCACAAACTGCCAGCCCTCGATTCTGTCTAGTCGACCTGCCTGCTCAAGATAGCCGTTTACGTCCTCGCGGGTGTGTTGCTTTAAACGCTTGTCTGGGAAGGCGGCGAGATAGGCCTCCGCGCGGCGTACCTGCCACCGAAGCGCATTTTCTTTGACGCCGGTCTGACGGGCTTTGGCGATGAACTGATCCCAAAAACGCTCCTTGGCGGCGTTTTCTGTTGCTTGATGTTCTGGCATGTGCTATCAATCAGATTCACAGACAGAAAGTGTAGATTTGGTCCGGCAACGCTAGAACGGTTTGGCTTAGCCTTGCGAGCTAGGCAGAATCTAGGTTAACAGTGCTAGACGGAATCTGTCTAGCGCGCCAGACAAACTTTCTGTCTATTTAACTGTTAGATTTTCCGGAAAAGGAGCTGTTGATGGGATCTGTGTCGAAGAAAATTGGATTCTATACGCTGAAGCTCAAGCGAAAACGCAAGAAGGACGAGTATGTTTCGCCAGAAGAATTAAATGGTGTTTTCAGCTTCATTGACGCACTCGCAGACAACGAACGCGTTCAGGACGTTTCGAGCACTCAGGCGAAAAAGTTCCATTTTCTGCGTAAGCAAACTCGAAAAGGTGCAATTCAAAAGATTCTCTTTTGCTCTGCAAAGTATAATCATCGTCCGCCACTTGTTGATAAAGACACCGCAAACCGTCGTTCTAACCCGAAGTTGCTAACTGAGGGCGAAGAAGAGAGGACGCATATAGTTTTGAAGTATAAGTCTGACGAAATTGTCGCAATAATGGAAGAACATCGCAGCGGAATTTCAATACATCGTGTAGCAGATTACCTATCCAGTTTTGCGGATACGCACTACAAAAATAACGACGACATACGCAACTGGAAATTCGAAATTGGCGTTATCCCAAAAGAAAATTTCTTAGGAGAAATGGAGCGCCTTGAGCGCGTATTATTAGGCGAGGTACACACCGAAAATCGATTGCTTGGTTCGGAGTATCTGGATTACTCCAATCGTACAGAGTCGCTCAGGAACGACTTGGTCATCAGTATTAAAGCTAAACCCAAGAAGTCAATAATCGATGCAATAAAGGATATATACACCAAGTTTACAGGGGGAGGCACTGAAATTCAGAAAATTCGCGTCAAAGGGGTAACCGATGTTGGAACAGAAGTTGTTTTGGATACCGACATTATGAAGAAAATTCACTATTTGGACGCAGAAATAAATGAGTCAGACGGCGTCGTCGTTAGCAAACAATTTTTCGAGCAGCTTGTCGAAGTGGTTTCAGAGTATTAGTCATGCCTCCCTTACTATACACCGAGTTTATTCACCCGGTTCGCGATTACTTCGCCACCATAAGGTTGAGCGAATTTCTTTTTGACTGGGTAGCGCCTCTGATAATCACGATATTGCTATACGTGTTGGCTTTAGACAACATTCAGCCCGAAACGGTGTATGCGATAAACGGCTACTCGATCAATTTATTGGCTATATTGGTAGGGTTTTCGATCACAAGCTTGACAATCCTTACAGCGAACAGCAGCAAAAATATTGAAGACTTAAAGGCGCATCGTACGGGCAGAAGAATCCGTGGACAGCCTGTCACCCTCTACCGCTTGATCGTCTTGAACTTCATTTTTCTATTGATAATGGAGTTCCTTGCGCTCCTATACAGCTTCGGTTTTTTATTCCTAATTCAAATTAACCAACTGAAAGCCTCTTTCAACGAAATATTCATAGTAAGTATATTCTTTATCTCTCACGTCGTATTTCTGAATATCAGGAATATTACGAACTTTTATTTCATAGTGACACGAGAATCTGAAATCTAATCGGGTAAGGGCGGGTATTTAGCCCGCCCTCCCCACACCACCTAGCATGCGGGTCCGCACTAGGCGGTTCACAAGAAGGGAGCACACGACGATTTCAGGCATAGCCATGCGCTTTCATCCATTGATCGCGAATGCTGATCAAGCCCTGGCCTTTCAGCCAGTCATTGGTCATCCCGGTTTGCGTGCCCAGCGAGCGGGA
>NZ_WNKT01000073.1 GCF_009720725.1 Allochromatium palmeri | reverse complement strand
ACGCGCCCGCCGTGAGCCTCGACAAGGGTGCGGGTGATGGATAACCCCAGTCCCATGCCCTGGGACTTGGTGCTGAAGAACGAATCGAACAGCTGCGGCAGATGCTCGGGGGCGATGCCCGGTCCGCGATCGCGAACCACCAGTATCAATCGATCCGCGTCGTGTTCGACGGACACGGCGACCGCACGTCGCGCCTCGGGCAGGCCGTTGGCCGCATCCATGGCGTTGAGCGCCAGATTGATGAGCACCTGCTGGATCTGGATGCGATCACCGAGCAGGAGAGGGGCGGTCGCGGCTAGTCGCAGGTCGAGCGCCACCCGGCACCGCCGCGCTTCGGCGCGCAGCACGGGCTCCAGCTCGCGGATCGCCTCGTTGAGATCGAAGGGATGCCAGTCGACGGGCTGCTTGGCAAGCAGCGCCCGCAGGCGGCGGATGACCTCGCTGGCCCGCAAGTCGTCCTGACGAATGTCGGCCAAGATTGCGCGGAGTTCGTCACGCCGATCCGCACCGGACGCGAGCAGGAGGTCGGCGGCATCGGCGTTGCTCAGAATCGCGCCGAGGGGCTGGTTGATCTCGTGAGCAATCGCGCCCGTCAACGCCTCAGCGACCGCCAGCCGCGAGGCATGAGCGAGTTCACAGCACTGTTGATATACGGCCAGCTTCATGCGGCGGCGGTGACGGCGTTCGAACAGGAGTCCGGCGATCAGCCCAGCCTGCACCAGGAAGACGACAGTGGCGACAACTGTTTCGGTGGCATATTGCTCCAGGAGCGTCGGGGACTTGAATCGCACGATGGCGTCGTCCGGAATTGCATCGGTCGGCAGGCCGACGAGAAACTCGGCGTTTAGCTCCGTCGATTTAGCCAGTGTCTCGCGCAGGTCGGCTTCGAATTCGAGATTCGCCGGCAGCAAGCGATGGTTGGAATAGAGGACACACGGTTTCTCCTCGGCCGAAACGGCCGGTACGAACAAGAGCCAGCACGCGACCCAAAGTCGAACAATCGATCTGTGCTTTGCCCGATACAGCTTGGAAGCGAAATCGAAACTGCGGCAAGCGCAACAGGGCATCATGTCCGTCGTCGATGCGTCACGCTAGACTGCAGCGGTAATCGCGCGGCGTCACGCCGGTCAGCCGCTTAAACGCCCTGGAAAAATGCGGTGCGTTCTCGTAGCCAGCGGCAAACGCAATGTCGGCGATGTTCAGGTCAGAATCAGCCAATAGGTCAGAGGCGATCGAGAAACGCGCCTCTTGAACAACTTGAGAATAAGTCAATCTGCATTGCGCCAGCCGACGCTGCAAGGTGCGCTCGCTCATGCCAACGATCTCGGCCACCAGCGACAGGGGCGGATGACCCTGCGCGAGATAGGGACGGATGAGTGCACGCACGGCGGTCACAAAGTCCCAGGCGTCGCCCAAGCCGAGTGGGGTTCGCGGTGGATTCGTCGGATCGTTGATATCATCGGAGGTTGACCGGCGGTCAATGCAGGTCTGCGCGATGTCGGCCGCCGCGACCAGTATCGAGCAGTACCGTTGACCGGTCAGGATGCGGGCGTTGCCGTACGCTTCCAGCGCGGCGTCCGAGGGCCGCCCACGCGAGACGAAAGTGATTTCGGCCGGGCACCAGTCAGGTCCTGCGGCACTGCGCACAATGTTGATGATCCCCACGATCGCTTTCCACTCAGCGAACCCGACAAAAGCACTGTTCTGAAAACCCTGTACTTCACAAACCACGCGTCGCTCGACGCCTTCACGGCGAATGTCGATCTTTAAGGCGCTGTTTTCCCGATGCGCCTGGTTGGACAGGGCCTCGATGCGGGAAAGTCCGGTGGAAGCCCCCATCACCGCACGCTGCACATCGTTATGGAGCGTACTGAGCGAAGCCGTGCGTCCAGCGAGGAAGCCGACTTCCATGATTCCAACCTCACGGCTCGACCGCCAAGCCCAGTCGAGGGCGCGCGGCAAGCTGACGTAAGCATCGGGCGTTTGTTCAATAAAAGCAGGGAGCCGCGAGTGCTCTAGCTCTCGCTCGACCGGCACGCCAGCCTCTCGGAGGACTTTGATATGATCGATCACATGCTGTGCCCTTACGACAGGGATATGCATGTTGCTGTCTCCGTGATGGGCTTGGACGGGGACGCCACGCAGATTGGCGTGAAATGGTTACATTGAGGCCATGAAGCCAGGCCGCATCCGAGGCCGATATGGTCATCACATGCGTTGCAAGCGGGGATCAAGTCTCCGACTCCATGCAGGTCACGATCAATCCCGGCTCACGAGCAAATAGGCCGGCAAGCGTGGTGGCGAGGATTTTGAAGAGGTCGTCTATAGAGGGCTTGGTGATTGAAATAAAGCCGGCGACATGTTCAGGCCGCCGGCTTTGTTACTTCAATACACTACAACCGCTAGGGTGCTCGGCTACTCACCCGCGTGGCTGATGTGTTTCGCAGACTGCATCGCCTCGATCACCTGATCCAGGTTGTAGCTGGCCGGCATCTGCAGCGAGGGGAAGTCCCGATAGGTCTCGAGCTCCTTCAGCCACAGCAACTGCCCCATGGGCAGCAGGTTCCAGTCATAGATGTACGCCGTGCTTGGAGCCGCCAAGGCGCCGCCGTAGCCCAAGAGGGTTCCATCAACCGACGCGACCGACCGTTCGAAGGGATCACGCTTGAGGTTGCTGACATAGGTCCAGTGATAGGTGGTTGGAGGATTGAACGCCTCCGTCGCATTGGAAGAAATCATCGTGTAGTAGAACTTCCAGTTCTTGTACCGCACCGCCGAAGGATCTTTACCCGTGTAGTAGAAGAACGTATCGCGTGCCGAATCGGACTTGCCTTCCAGGTAATCCCGCTGATCGAAGCCGTCGAGCGTGGTCTTGACGATGCCGGGGTACTTGCCGGCCTCAATCTGCTTCTTCAGGGCATCACCCGCAGGCCCGCCGGCGATATTGACGAAGGTGGGCACCCAGTCCAGTGACGAGAAGATCTGGTCCGGGTTCGAGCCAGCCTTGACGTGCCCCGGCCAGCGCACGATCATCGGAGCACGCATACCGCCTTCCCAGGTGGTGAGCTTGCCGCCGCGGAAGGGCGTGATACCGCCGTCCGGGTAGGTGATCGTCTCGGCGCCATTGTCGGTGGTAAAGACGACGATGGTGTTGTCGAGCTCGCCCATGTCCTCGAGCTTTTTCAGCACGTAGCCGATGTTGTCGTCCATCTGCTTCATGCCGGCTTCGTTGATACCCCAGTCCTTGCCGCCCTTCTCGCCCAGCATGTCCATGTACTCGTCCGAGAGCATGGTGGTAACGTGCATGCGCGCCGGGTTATACCAGACGAAGAATGGCTTGCCGGTTTTCTCGGGGTCGTTGCGGTCGAGGAAGTCGATGACTTGGGCGGAGATCTCTTCGTCCACGGTCTTGGAGCGTTCGAGCGTCAGCGGCCCCATGTCCTTGCAGCTCTGGTTCTTTTCCGTGCCGTCCGAAGAAGTACAGTGGATGACAGGCCGTGGCGGGGTCATACAGAGTGCGGTCTTCGGATCCACGGCACCGGGCACCTCTGCGAGTCCCTTGACCGGGGTGTTCTTACAGGGCGGAACAACGGTCTGATCAGTCGGCGACTTGTTGATGTCGGGGAAGCTCACCCCTTGCATGGCATCGAGGTGATAGAGGTAGCCCCAGAACTCCTGGAAGCCGTGGGCCGTTGGCAGCGACGCCGATTTGTCGCCGAGGTGGTTCTTGCCGAACTCGCCGGTGTTGTAACCGAGATCCAGCAGGAATTTGGCCAGCGCGGGCGTGCCCGGCAACAGCGAACTGGTGGCACCCGGAAGCTGCGGCATGACCATGCCGGCGCGCAACGGATGCATGCCGGTGAAGAAGGCGGTACGACCGGCCGTGCAGCTCTGCTCAGCATAATAGGTCATGAACCGCGCGCCTTCATTCGCGAGGCGGTCGATGTTGGGCGTCTCCCCGACCATGAGGCCCTGATGGTAAGCTCCCACGTTCATGATGCCGATGTCATCGCCCATGATGAACAGGATGTTGGGCTTGTCACTGGGGTCGGCGGCCTGGGCGTTGCCGATGGTGAGACAGGCCGTTAGGGCCAGCATCGAGCCGGCGGTTTTGAGCCCCGCCATGGGGAGCAATTTCAGGGCCCTTCGTTCGTTGAGTCGCATGCGCACTATCCTCCGGTTTAAGAAGTGGTATCAGAGCCCCGCGCCCAAAGGCGGCGATGGGGTTAGGGTTGGCGACGAGGGAACTAAAGTAAATCGGGTGCTCGTTGCGGCTTCGCGGCTGTGATCGCGGCGTCGGTGGCGTCCAGCCATACGGTGCTGCGAAACGGGTTGGCCAGATAGGCAAGCCACTGGCTCTTCCCCAATGAATGAAATATCTGACTAATCCAGTCTGTCACATTGTCCTTGATAATCCCACCGCAACGGCAACAAGACTATCGGACAAAAGGGCAAGGGGATTTGCCCGAAAGGGCAAAAGCGAGCGTGATCGCGAATGCGGACTTGATCAATCGGGCAAGTATTGCAGCCGCTCAGCCAACCGGCCGAGTTCGGCGACTGAACTCACGCCCAGCTTTGTCATCATTTGCGCGCGCTGCATCTTGACGGTGCGTTCCGCGATTCCTAGCGCATCGGCGATCTGTTTGTTGAGTTGACCAGCGACGACGCGGTCGAAAACCGCTTGCTCGCGGGGCGTCAGCGTGGCAAAGGCGGCGCGCAATTGCTCCGCTTGCGCACGGGCCATGCGCTGGGCCGCGTCGCGGGCAAGCGCACGCTGGAGCGCGTCGAACAGGGCCTCGCGTTCGACCGGCTTGGTCAGAAAATCCACCGCCCCGGCCTTCATCGCCTGCACGCTGGCGGCCACGTCGGCGTAGCCAGTGAGAAAAACAACCGGCAGCGCATTGCTCTGGCGCCGCAGAGCGGCTTGCAGGTCGAGACCCGACGGCCCCGGCATCCGCACATCCAGCAGCACGCAACCGGGACCATCCGGCGGCGCCTGCAACAGGAAATCGCCGACTGAGGCGTAGCCGCGCGCGTTGAAGCCAGCCGCATCAAGCAACCGCAGCAGCGCCGTGCGCAGTGACTCGTCGTCATCGACGACGTGGATCAGGGGTGAAGGAGTGGTCATACCGGCTCCGGTGTGCCCGCGCCGTCGGCCGCTGGCCATTCGACCCGGAACACCGCACCCATGCCGGAACCCGATTCGGCCCAAACGCGCCCGCCGTGAGCCTCGACAAGGGTGCGGGTGATGGATAACCCCAGTCCCATGCCCTGGGACTTGGTGCTGAAGAACGAATCGAACAGCTGCGGCAGATGCTCGGGGGCGATGCCCGGTCCGCGATCGCGAACCACCAGTATCAATCGATCCGCGTCGTGTTCGACGGACACGGCGACCGCACGTCGCGCCTCGGGCAGGCCGTTGGCCGCATCCATGGCGTTGAGCGCCAGATTGATGAGTACCTGCTGGATCTGGATGCGATCACCGAGCAGGAGAGGGGCGGTCGCGGTCAGTCGCAGGTCGAGCGCCACCCGGCGCCGCCGCGCTTCGGCGCGCAGCACGGGCTCCAGCTCGCGGATCGCCTCGTTGAGATCGAAGGGATGCCAGTCGACGGGCTGCTTGGCGAGCAGCGCCCGCAGGCGGCGGATGACCTCGCTGGCCCGCAAGTCGTCCTGACGAATGTCGGCCAAGATTGCGCGGAGTTCGTCACGCCGATCCGCTCCGGAGGCGAGCAGGAGGTCGGCGGCATCGGCGTTGCTTAGAATCGCGCCGAGGGGTTGGTTGATCTCGTGGGCGATCGCGCCCGTCAACTCCCCAGCGACCGCCAGCCGCGAGGCATGAGCGAGTTCGCAGCGCTGTTGATGTACGGCCAGCTCCATGCGGCGGCGGCGGCGGCGTTCGAACAGGAGTCCGGCGATCAGCCCAGCCTGCACCAGGAAGACGACAATGGCGACACCCGTTTCGGTGGCATATTGCTCCAGGAGCGTCGGGGGCTTGAATCGCACGATGGCGTCGTCCGGAATCGCACTCGGGTCGATGTCCCACCGCTGGATCTGTCGCCAGTCGAGGTTTACGGCTGTGGGCGCAATCTCCGGCAAGCGCTGCGCGGCGGGTGCGCCGCCGGCAAGCCAGTCATTCACGAGGTGACCTACCTGCCGCCCCATGGCCGCGAAATTCGGCATGGAGCCACCGACGATGCCGGTGCCGATAAAGGTATCGAAAGGTCCGTACACCGGCGCGGCGGCGGCAGCGGCCATGAGCCCAACGGCTTCACGCGGAGAAAACAAGTGGCCGACACCGTCCTCGAAGTAGCCCGGCGTAAATACCACAGTATCGCCACCCAACGCACGCAGCCGTTGCAACAGCGCATCGGTCGGCAGGCCGGCAAGAAATTCGGTGGTGACTCGGTCCTGGAATCGCGACACATCAGAGCGCAACTCGGCTTCCCAGGCCCGATCCTGCGCGGAGACGCCCGTCACCACCAGCAGCCGTCGGGCGCGCGGATGCCAGCGCAGCGCAAGCTCAATGGTGCCTGGAAAATCGAATTTGATCGGAACACCAACCACATCGGCCGGCAGAGGTGGGCGCGATTGCAGGAACGACTGAGGAACCGCCCCGTGGATGACCGGGACCCGTGGAAACAGCTCGTCGCGATGGCGGAGCACGAACTCAAGCGCCCCCTTGCCCCCGACGACCAGCACGGACGGCGGTCGCAACGCATACTTCTCGTGCAGAAAGGCGGTCATGGCGTCCAGGTAGGACTCGCTGTCAAAACGGGGATAGTCGAGAAACTCGGCGTTCAGCTCCGTCGATTTAGCGAGCGTCTCGCGCAGACCAGCTTCGAATTCGAGATTCGCCGGCAGCAAGCGATGGTTCGAATAGAGGACGAGGACACACAGGTTCTCCTCGGCCGAAACGGCCTGCGCGAACAAGAGCCAGCACGCGACCCAAAGCCGGACAATCGATCTGCGCTTTGCTCGATACATCATTAAGGCGCGGCCTCGGGAGAAATAAGGGACAATTCAGCTCTTGGCTGCGCCGCATACTGTAGCGGGTGGGCGTGCTGATGACCAATACGGTGGACTGGACGTTTTAGGCCCTGGCTCCAGCCACCGCCGTGGCCCCGTCGAGCAAATACATGAGTGGCCGGGATCCGGGCCGACAACAGCCCATTCCATCCTTACGCTATCGGGCACTGGAGGCCATGACGAGTGCTTAGAACGCCTCAAGATCAGAAGTCAAAAACAAAAAATTCGAAGATCGCATTATACAAAATCGTGATTTTGTTGACGCTGAGTGCGCTCTGTCTGACTGATGTCTGGGCCGCCGTGCTGGTGCTGGAGGAACGCCCTCAAGGTCAGCGCGCCGAAGGCTATCTCTCCGTGTTGCGCGATCCAAGCGGTCGTCTGGACTTCGATCAAGTCCGTGAGCGATCCTTCACTCCGCTTGCGGGACAAGTGGGCTTTGGCTTTACCCGTGATGCGATCTGGCTGAAACTCGACGTGCATGAGAACGCCGGAGCCGTGAAGCCTGACAACGGTCACTGGTGGCTGGAAGTGGCTCTGCCGTCATTGGATGACCTGCGTCTCTATGTCCCTGATGCCGATGGCCACTATCAGATGACGCGCTCGGGCAATCACCAACCTTTTACCGAGCGCCCGCTCGCGCATCGGCTGTTCCTCTTTCCGCTCAAACTGCCCGGCCCCGGCACCTACAGCCTATATCTGCGCGTGTCGACCGGAGACAGTCTGGCCGTTCCCGTGCGACTGTGGGGATCTCAATCGTTGCGCGAGCGCATCGCGAACGAAAATCTCTGGCTGGGCATCAGCTACGGCATCATTTTGGGGATGCTGATTTACAACACCTTTCTCTGGAGCGTACTGCGCGATTCGCTCTATGGATTCTATGTGATCACCTGTCTGACCTCGTTGATGGTCATTCTCGAATTGAATGGCCACGCCTACCAATACCTCTGGCCAACGAATCTCTGGCTGGCCGATTATCAGCACGTTCTGTTACCCGCGCTGCATTTCATCGCCCTGTCCTGGTGGACTCGCCGCTTTCTCGATACCCTCAGACAGGCACCGGTTTTTGATCTGGCTTTACGCACGATCATGCTGGCCGCGCTGGGAATGATCGCTTTGGCGATCGCCGGTCAATATAGTCTGGGGAACCAACTGGCGTTCTGGGTCGGCGCCACCATGACGCTGCTGATCTTCGTCGCGACGCTGCGCGTTCTGTGGCGTGGTTATCGACCGGCGCGCTTGTTCCTCCTCGCCCAATTCGCCCCACTGACCGGCGCACTCGTAACTCTGGCGCGTGCGCTTGGGATCGCCCCTGATGCACTGTGGGCCGAACATGCCTTCCAGACAGGGGTTTCACTGGAAATGATGCTGTTCTCGCTCGCCCTGGCGCAGCGGATCGAATTGCTGAGACAGGAGAAGCAGCAGGCCCAGCAGCGGGCTGAAACCGATCCGTTGACTGGATTGTTCAATCGTGATGGGCTGTTGCGGCGGGTCAATGATCTGCGTGATCGACAGACACCCTATGCGCTGATGGTCGTGGATCTCGACCATTTCAAGCCCGTCAATGACCAACTGGGTCATGAAGCCGGTGATGCCGTGTTGATCGCGGTCGCCGAGCGGTTGCGCGCCCTGGTGCGTGCCGAGGGCGATAGTGTGGCGCGCATCGGTGGCGATGAGTTCGTGCTGATACTGCGCGGCATCACACAGGAAGCCGACGCGGGCGTTGTCGCCGCTAAACTGCTTAAGAGTCTGGCCTCCACTATACCGACTCCCGCCGGCGAAGCCCGTATCGGTGCGAGTATCGGCATGGCACTGGCCCCTACGGATGGACAACAGCTTAGCCGCCTGTTACAACCCGAATTATTCATAAAAAAGGGCGAATCTCGTTTAACCAATTGATAAAATTGGTGTTCCGCCAAGAACGCTTCGGAGAAGCTAAACGAGGTCGCCCATGCCCGAG
>NZ_WNKT01000072.1 GCF_009720725.1 Allochromatium palmeri | reverse complement strand
GATGGCGCCTCCTATCATCGCGCCGGGGCCGTGCGCGAGCTCGCTCAGGAGCTGTCGATCACCCTCCAACCGTTGCCTGCCTATAGTCCAGACTTCATGCCGGTGGAAGCGCTGTGGCGATGGTTACGCGAGGAGGTCACCTACCATCATTGTCACGCCACGGCCGAGGAATTGGTTCAACGGGTCAACCACTTTGTTCACACCATCAATGCCGATCCCTTCGCCATCGCTGACCGACTCTGGACCAAAACTACGCTCGATCCAGAGGAAGAGAAATTACGCATCCCGGCCTAGTCGAGGTTTAAACGCGCTTGCAGCCGCGAAAAGCGCGCGTCTACAGCAACCGCGATACGCGTGCTTGTCCGCCTGAGAACCCGGTGAGCAGGCTTGTCGTTGACCAGCCTCCACGCGCCTTGGTCCTGATGATTCGCGTCAAAGCCTAGCGATTGGCTAATATAGTGCCCATTCATCTCAAGACCAACGCACGCTTGAAACACTTTCTCCTCGTCTTCCCACTGCTCGTCATCGCCGTGTTCACCCTGGAACTCCTGCCCTGGGGCCAGACCTGGCTGGTCCAGCCCTGGACGGCCTTCATCGCCGATATCAGCGCCGGAGCCATGCGTCTGTTCGACGATCGCGTGCTGGCCCAGGGCAAGCTGATCTGGGATCAGCCGAGCGGCTTCGGAGTCGCGATCGAGGCCGGCTGCAACGGCATCGAGGCCGCCATTATTTTGATGGCCGCCATGCTCGCCTTCCCCGCCACCTGGCGCCAGCGCCTCATCGGCATCACACTGGGCCTGACGACCGTGCAGGGACTCAACATCCTGCGCATCATCAGCCTCTTCTATCTCGGCCAATGGAACCGCACCGTCTTCGAATGGGCACATCTCTATGTCTGGCAGGCGCTCATCATGCTCGACGTGCTGCTGGTGTTCCTGTTCTGGCTGCGCTGGGTATCGAGACAGACAAACGGCGAATCACCCGCACTTGAAACCTCATCATGAGTCCCGCCAATCCCATCACGCGCTTTGCGCTCTGGGTCATGCTCTGGCTGCCGCTGTGTTTCGGTGCCTGGTACTTCGCCACCATCCTGATCGCGGTGGCGCTGGCGGCGATGCTCGATGTCTCAACGACCTGGATACTGCCCGACGTCGTCGCCGGCGTCGTGCCCCAGGGCAACGATCTGCTGGTGTTGTTGCGCGTGGAGGCGCTGGACTCAGCGTCCCAGGCCGTCGCACCGACGTCGGTCATGGCCCACCCGATCGATGCGGTGAAATACGGCTATGGGATACCGCTCTACACCGCCCTGCTGCTGGCCGCTCCGGGCGGCGAGTCGGAGAAGATGGCGCACTGGCTGATCGGCCTGGCGATCCTACTGCTGGTGCAATGGTTCGGTCTCTCGGCCGAGATCATCAAGGATCTGGTGTTCAGCCTGGAGTCGGCGCGCGAACGGCTGGGAGCGTCCGAGCTCAGCCGCGAGATGCTGGCGCTCGTCTATCAACTTGGCTATCTGGTCCTGCCATCCGTGACGCCGGTTCTGATCTGGAGCGTACAATTTCGGCGTTATATCCGTGAACTGGCGACCTGTCGCTAAGCAACAAACACCGAAACATGACCCAGGACACGGACCACTCGCCCGCCCCGGTTTAGACTCGGAACAGCATGGATTCCGGCACGGCACCGCGATCAGCGCGGCGCGACGCCAGGAATCACTCAATCAGGAGCAATCGATCGATGAGCCGACTCCATATCAATCCCGAATCACTGTGCCAGATCATCGAGAAGGCGCGCGAGTTTCAGGCCAAAGAGGACGTCGTCCTGCCCGACACGCCCGACAGTCCGCTCGAGGACTGGGCATTGCAGATGCTGACCGATCACAGCGAAGACCTCAGTCTCAGCGAGATGACGCTCGCCATCGGTGAGATGAGCCAGCGCCAGCGCGCCGAACTGGTGGCGCTCATGTGGCTCGGTCGGGGCGACTATGGGATCGAGGACTGGGAAACGGCGGTCGATGACGCCATCGGCGACTATTCGCTCAATGCCGCCGCCTATCTGCTCGCGCATCCCATGGTCGCCGACGATCTACAGGAAGGACTGATCGCTCACGGCTATTCCTGCCAGGATTAACGACGTCTCGGATCAATAGTCCCGCAGTCCCAGCACATCCTGCATGTCGAAGCGACCGTGCTCGCGCTCGGCGATCCAGCGCGCGGCGCGCGCGGCGCCCCGCGCAAAGGTCATGCGACTGGACGCCTTGTGCGCGATCTCGACCCGCTCGCCATCGGCGGCGAACCAGACCGTATGCTCGCCGACCACGTCTCCGGCGCGGATGGTCTCGAAGCCGATCGTCTGACGCGCGCGGGCGCCGGTCTGGCCCTCACGCCCATAGACAGCGACCTCTTTTAGATTCCGTCCGAGCGCCTCGGCGATCACTTCGCCCATGCGCAGCGCCGTCCCGGACGGCGCGTCGACCTTGTGCCTGTGATGCGCCTCGATGACTTCGATATCGACCTCGTCGCCTAGCACGCGCGCGGCAATGTCGAGCAGCTTGAAGCAGAGATTGACGCCGACACTCATGTTCGGCGCGAAGACGATCCCGATGTCAGCACCGGCAGCCTCGATCGCAGCGCGCTGGCTTTCATCGAGTCCCGTGGTACCGATCACCATCCGCTTGCCGGCCGCACGACAGAGCGCCAGATGGTCCATGGTCGCCGCCGGCGAGGTGAAATCGATCAGGACATCGAAGTCATCGAGCACGCTCGCCAGTTCTGCCACGACCGCGACATCCAGCCGCCCAACGCCGGCCAGCTCGCCGGCATCCGCGCCGATCAGCGAGCTTCCGGCACGCTCGGTCGCCGCGCCGAGTCGCAGACCCTCGGTCTCCGCGACCGCCTCAATCAGGGTCCGTCCCATGCGCCCGCCGGCTCCGGCAATGGCGATTCTGATTTCACTCATCTGATGCATGACCTCTTCTGCAAAAACTTCAACCCGTCGCGGTCCGAATCCACTCGACCCGCTTGTACATGACGCCATAGTAAACCACCGGGATCACAACCAGCGTCAAGACCGTCGAGACGAACAGCCCGAACAACAGCGCCACCGCCAACCCCGAGAAGATCGGATCATCGAGGATGAACACGGCACCCGCCATCGCCGCTACGGCGGTCAGGGCAATGGGCTTGGCGCGCACCACGGCCGAATCGATCACCGCCTGCTCCAGACTCATCCCCGCGCGCACCTGCTGGTTGATGAAGTCCACCAGCAGGATCGAATTGCGCACGATGATGCCGGCCAGCGCGATCATGCCGATCATCGAGGTTGCGGTGAATTGCGCGCCCAGCAGCGCATGCCCCGGCAGAATCCCGATCAGGGTCAGCGGGATCGGCGCCATAATCACCAGCGGCACCAGATAGCTACGGAACTGCGCCACCACCAGCAGATAGATCAGCACCAACCCTACGCCATAGGCCGCGCCCATGTCGCGGAAGGTCTCATAGGTCACCTGCCATTCACCGTCCCATTTGAGGCTGTAGCCATAGGGGTTGGTCGGCGCCTGGCGGTACCACTGCTCCAGACCCAGCTCATCGCTCAGGGTCGCGGCGATCTCGAACAGACCATAGAGCGGACTGTCGGTCGCACCGGCCATGTCGCCGGTCACATAGACCACGGGCAGCAGATCCTTGTGATGGATGCTGTGCGCGCGCGTGCCGTCGACCACCGAGACGATCTCCGACAACGGCACCAGTTGGCCGCTCTCCGAGCGCACGCGCAGCGCCAGCACCTGTTCCAGATCCGCCTTGTCGGCTTCGCTGTACTCGACCCGGATCGGCACGGCGTACTTGACGTTGGCGCCGTGCAGGAAGCTCATGTCCTCGCCATCGAGCACCGTGGCCAGCGCCGTTGACACGCTCGACTGCACCACGCCGAGCCGCGCGGCCTTGGCGCGATCGACGACCAGGGTCAGCTTGTGCGCCGCGAACTCGACCGAGTCGTCGACATCGACGATGTCGGCTGTGCCCTCGAAGGCCGCGCGCACCTGACGCGCCATCGCGATCTGACCGTCGTAGTCCAACCCATAGACCTCGGCCACCAGCGGCGAGAGCACCGGCGGTCCAGGCGGAATCTCGACCAGCTTGGCATTGCCGCCGAAGCGTTGGGCGATCTCCTGCAAGGGGGCGCGCAGTTCCAGGGCGATGGCATGGCTCTTCTGGTCGCGATGATGAGCATCGACCAGATTGACCTGGATGTCGCCCAGATGCGCGCCCTCGCGCAGGTAGTACTGACGCACCAGACCGTTGAAGTTGATCGGCGCGGCAGTGCCGGCATAGAGCTGATAGTCACTGACATCGGGCAGGGTTTCCAGATACTCGCCCATCTCGCTCAAAACGCGCAGTGTCTGTTCGAGGCTGGTGCCTTCCGGCATGTCGAGCACCACCTGGAATTCGCTCTTGTTGTCGAAGGGGAGCATCTTGAGCACCACGGTGCGGTTGACCGCAAGCCAGATCGAGCCGCCGATCAGCAGCAGGATGACGCCGAGCAGCAGCCAACGGTTGAGATGTCCGCGCCGACCGATCAGAAAGGGGCCGATCAGCCGCTGGAAGACGGCGTTCAGACGCGGTGAATCGGCCTCATGGCCATGACCGCCACCCTCCCCGGCTCCAGCCGGTGCAGGCGCGTGCGCCAGATGATGACGCCCGAGCATCTGATTGGTCATCCAGGGCGTGAAGACGAAGGCTACCACCAGCGAGATCAGCATCCCCATCGAGGCGTTGATCGGAATCGGACTCATATACGGCCCCATCAGTCCGCTGACGAAGGCCATCGGCAGCAGCGCAGCGATAACGGTGAAGGTAGCCAGGATGGTCGGCCCGCCGACCTCATCGACCGCGCGCGGCATCAGATCGAGCAGCGAATCGCGGCTCATGGCCATGTGACGATGGATGTTCTCGACCACCACGATGGCATCGTCGACCAGAATGCCGATCGAGAAAATGAGCGCGAACAGCGACACCCGGTTGAGCGTGAAGCCCCAGGCCCAGGAGGCAAAGAGCGTCAGTGCCAAGGTCACGACGACAGCCGCGCCGACGATGATCGCCTCGCGCCAGCCGATGGCGAACAGCACCAGCAGCACTACGGAGGCGGTAGCGAAACTGAGCTTGCTGATGAGCTTCTTCGCCTTGGCATCGGCGGTGGCGCCATAGTCGCGGGTGATGGTCACCTCGACACCCTCGGGGATGAATAGCCCTCTGAGCTGCTCGAAACGCTCGATGACATCGGTCGCCACCTCGACGGCATTGACGCCCGCCTGCTTGGCTACGGCGATGGTCACGGCCGGACGGGTCCAGCCGGCGGTGACGCCCGACTGTTCGCCCCCCGGGCCGGCACCCATGAGCACATAGGTTTCGGGTGTCTCGGGACCGCGTTCGAGTGTGGCGACATCGCGCAGATAGACCGGACGCCCGTCATGCACCCCGACCACCAGCTCGCCGATCGCCTCGACCGAGGTCAGGAAGGTGCCGGCCTGGACCAGGATCTCCTGGTTGTCGGCGGTGACGCTCAGATTGTCGGCGATGCGATTGCCGGCCTGGAGCGCGCGGCGCAATCCATCGAGATCCAGTCCATAGCCGGCGAGCTGCTCGGGCTGGAGCTGGACACGCACCAGTTGTGCCGGGGCGCCGAGCGTATAGACATCGCGCGTGCCGGGAACGCGCTTGAGTTCCTGCTCGATGGCATGGGCGACCTGACCCAGCTCGTAGGCGCCGACCGCCTCGTTCTCGGACCAGAGGGTCGCGGTCAGAATGGGCACGTCGTCGATGCCCATGGGTTTGACGATCGGCGTGCCGACCCCCAGATTCGGCGGCAGCCAGTCCTGATTCGACAGCACCTTGCTGAAGAGCCGCACCACGGCCTCGGTGTTGTCCTCGCCGACCGCGTACTGAACCGTGATCACCGCCAGACCCGGACGCGAGACCGAATAGATGTGCTCGACGCCCTTGATCTCGGAGAAGACCTGCTCAGCCGGACCGGCGACCAGATGCTCGATCTCAGTGGCCGAGGCGCCCGGAAAGGGAATGAAAACATCGGCGAAGGTCACGTCGATCTGCGGCTCTTCCTCGCGCGGCGTGACCAGCACCGCAAACAGCCCCAGCAGCAGACCGAGCAGCGCCAGCAGCGGCGTGATCTCGGTGGCCTGGAAGCGGGCCGCGATCCGACCCGAAATGCCCAGTCGCTCAGTCGTGGCCGGCTCAGTCATGGGTCTGGTCCTCGCCGTCGACATGACGCACCGGCGTCTGGGCCTTGAGTTGCGCTCCGGCGGCGATCGGATCGAGCGCCACCGGCTCGCCCTCGCTCAGACCGGCCAGCACCACATAGGCGTCAGCGAGCGTCCGGCCAAGCCGGATCTGGCGGAAGTGGATGTGATCGTCCTCCCCCACCACATAGACCCCGGTGACCTCGGAACGCTGGACCACGGCCGACTTGGGCACCGTGAGTTCGGACTTCTCGCCGACCACGAAGCTGGTCTTGACGTACATACCTGGAAAGAGCGCCCGATCACTGGCCCCCTCGCCCGGTGGCAGCTCGACGCGCACCTTGAAGGTATTGGAGCCGGGATCGGCAAAGGGAAAGATTGTCAGCCGGCCGGAGGCGACGCGCGTCCCGTCGGGCAGATAGACCCAGGCGCGCTGTGAGGCGTCCGTATCGCCGCGCACGGCTGGAATCACACTCTGGGGCACATCGACCGTCACCCGCAGCTCGTCGAGCGAGATCCCGCTCATGATCGGCGTGCCCGGACTGGCGATCTCGCCGAGTTCGACATGACGCTGGGTGACGATGCCCGAATAGGGAGCGCGGATCTCGGTATGGGCGAGCTGTTCCTGAGCCGCTTCCAGACGGGCTGTCGCGGATTCAAGCTCGGCCCTGGCGCTGGCCAGCTCGGCGCGCGCCTTGTCCATCGCCGACTCCGAGACGTTCTTTTGACGATAGAGACCCGCCGACCGGTCGTGCTCGTCCTGGGTCTGACGCAGACGGGCGGTGGCCGCTTTGAGATCCGCCGCCGCCTGGCTGACACGGGTGCGATGCTCGGTGTCCTTGATGCGCGCCAGCAGTGCGCCCTTCTCCACGAAGTCATCGACATCGTAGAGGATCTCCTGGATCTGGCCCTGGGTCTGGGCCGAGACGGTGCTGCGCTTGACTGCCTCGACGATGCCGTCGAGGCGATATTCACGCGGCAGGGTACGGAACTCAGCCGGCGCTGTGGTCAGTGACGGCGGACTGGCCGCCTGATCCGCGAGCACGAACGTCGGCGTCAGTACGAACAAGGTCAGAAACAGGGTCGATCTCATCGAGTGCATTTCGATCACTCCTTGCATTAGATTTCTCTAATATTGCGTGCTTGACCGTTTTTTCAATTCCAGCATTGTATGCACCCGCCTCGATATGGACAGAGAGGCGGTTCGAATTGCGCACCGTGCATCTTTCCGGTTCAAATTGGACGCTGCCATAACAACGAAGACTGAGAGGATAGCGCCAGTGAAGCCAGGGTCCGAGGATCTGATTCCAATCGATCGCGCCAAGACACTCGATGGGCTCTTTTTGCAGCGCCTCAAGCGTTCGCCCGAGCGCGTGGCCTATCGCTATTTCGAGCGCGGCCGGGGGTGGTGTGCGCTGACCTGGCGCGAGATGGGCGACCGGGTGGCGCGCTGGCGTCAGGCGCTGGTCGGTGAATCGCTGGAGGCCGGCGACCGGGTCGCCATGCTGCTGCGTAATGGCCCGGAGTGGATCCTGTTCGATCAGGCCGCTTTTGCGCTGGGTCTGGTCACGGTTCCGCTCTACACCGACGATCGCGCCGACAATGCGGCCTATATCCTGGACGATGCAGCGGTCAAGGTGCTGCTGATTCAGGACGCGGGACGCTGGAAGCGTCTGGCCGACGCCATTGGCGACTCACCCTGGCCGCAACGGGTGCTCATTCTGGAAGCCAGTCCGGCCGCACATGAACTGGCCGCCCAGGATGCGCGCGTGCGGGTCGCCGAGTCCTGGCTGCCCGACAGTGCCCCGCCGCTGCCCCAGCGCGACGGCGAACCGCACGAGCTGGCGACCATCGTCTATACCTCGGGCACCACGGGTCGGCCCAAGGGTGTGATGCTCAGTCATCATAACATCCTGAGTAACGCCCACGCGGCGCTCACGCTCATCGACGTCTATGGCGAGGATCTCTTTCTTTCCTTCCTGCCGCTGTCGCACATGCTCGAACGCACGGGCGGTTATTTTCTGCCGATGATGGCGGGATCGACCGTGGCCTATGCGCGCTCGGTGTCGCAACTGGCCGAAGATCTGCAAACCATCCGCCCGACGGCGATGATCGCCGTGCCGCGCGTCTTCGAGCGGATCTACGCGCGGATCGCCGATCAGCTCCAGACCCGGCCGGCTCCGGTGCGCTGGCTCTTTCAGCTGGCCGTCGCGACCGGCTGGCGTGCCTTTCTGCGCGAACAGGGGCGCGGCGGCTGGCATCCGAGTCTGCTGCTGTGGCCTTTTCTCAAGCGCAAGGTCGGTGAGCCGGTGCTGCAGAAGCTCGGCGGACGGCTGCGGGTGGCCGTCAGTGGCGGCGCGGCCCTGCCGACCGGCGTGGCGCGCACCTTCATCGGGCTGGGTCTGCCGCTCATCCAGGGCTATGGACTGACTGAAACCAGTCCGGTCGTCAGCTTCAATCCGCTCGACGACAACATCCCCGAGAGTGTCGGCGTGCCGATCCGGGGCATCCAGGTACGCATCGGTCAGGACGACGAGTTGCTGATCAAGGGCGAGAACCTGATGCAGGGCTACTGGAACAACCATGCCGCCACGGCGGGTGCGACCATAACTGATGCGCGCCACGTCGTTGTCAGGCCGCTTGTTTAATCAGGTCTTGCCAATAGTCCTCCCAGTGGCCATTGACGCGGTTGAGGCGTAGCGCCAGCATGGCCTCGGCCTGCTCAAGGCGCCACCACGCCCCGGGACGCTTGAGACGTTGTTGAAC
>NZ_WNKT01000071.1 GCF_009720725.1 Allochromatium palmeri | reverse complement strand
TGCGCCCGCTGCACCAGGCTGTGGGCGGTTTCGCGGCTTCGCGCCAGACCTTCCAGGACGGTGCGTGGTTCAGGGGGTAGCTCAATCAACGGGGCAGGACGGGCCATGGGCGGCAACTCACAATCAGGCAGTGGGAGAGTGATGAGTGATTATCCAGAAAATTCACAGTGCGCGGTACTAGGGCGGTGGGAAGCTGAAAACAGAGACGTCAGTCACAGCGTCAGCACGGGGATGAGCGACTGGCTTGAGCCGACTCAGGTTCTGTGAACGGACGCACACGCCAGCGTGTCCGTGACCGCTCCACGACCTGGTGCGCTGTCCGCGCTGCTCTCAACTCATACCTGACGCTCACGACCACGGTCTTTCGCTAAGAGCGCTCGGGGGTGGTTTGGAGCCGGCCCCGGCAGGAAGACTCCGGCAGTTCGGTTCCACCATCGCTTCAGCAGCTTCTCATACGGCCCGGTCAGCTTCATGCCAACCCAAGCCGCATTGCTGCGGCACACACATCTATCCTGACAGAGGGCGTCGGTATTTAGGCAAACGCCAACCTCAACCGGAGCGACCAGGATGATCGTTCCGGTATGCTTCAAGTCTGCGCACAGCTAGACTTCTGATCCAATCGCACCAAAAACACATCAGGACCGATGTCAACCAACAGCTCAGACATGATCGGCAGCAAGGCGCCGAGCGCCTCCACGGCCGCAGGCAAGGACACGAAGCGCGAAAAGGACGAAGACCTTGGCAAGCCGCAGGCGCCAAAGCAGCGACCGGTCGGCTCAAAAAAAGGCGTCGAGACGATGTTCCGCAACGCCTATCGCGCGGAATTGGAGATCATCACCCTGGCCGCGACCAAGGCGAACATCATGATCTCACTGAACGGATTTATCGCCTCGGCATTGATGATCTCAGGCGCCTTCATCTATACCTCGTCACCCGAGTTTCTGGTACCCGCCACCCTCTTTCTGTTTACCTCAGCCGCGTCGATCTATTTCGCCCTGCTGGCGGCCTCGCCGGACCTGGCGGACAGGCCAGACGGCCTTTTCGCCTGGCTCAAAGCGGTCTTCAAACGGGACGCGTCCCTGAGAGACTTCAAGGCGTATGTGCGGCCGCGGCGTGAGTTCGTCGATGGCGAGTCCAACATTCTCATCTACGAGGAACGCGTCAAGCTCTCCAAATCAGACTACTGGGAGCGGATGCGCGCGATGCTGAACGATCAGGAGGACGTCTACGCTAAGATGAGCGACCAGCTGTACTGGCTCGGTCAAATGGCGAACCGGAAGTTCAAACTGCTCAATGTCTCCTACAGCGTCTTCCGATGGGGCTTGATGCTATCGGTGTTAACCTTCCTCGGCGTCGAGTCTTTTCACGCGATCCGGTTGGCGCTCGACGGCGATGCCGTGGCGCGCCCGCAAAACGTTGGCATTTCTCAGCTCGAAGACGTTTATGAGCCGTCCGGGTTCGTGCAGTTGCCGGATGGCCGCATCCTCGTCGCCGAGGACGAACCGGATCGGGCGTTCAGCGTCATGCACTTCCTCGCGGACGGCTCGCTTGCTGGCGATCCGGCGCTCGATCTTCGCCTGATGAGTGCCTTCCATACTCGGCCGAACGACCTTGAGGGTCTGACTATGGATGCCGATGGCCACATCTATGCCATCACATCCCATTCCATGGACCGCAAGGGGCGGCGCCAAGCGAGTCGGGAGCAGCTATTGCGGTTCCGCATCGTCGGCGACGATATCGTTAATCTTGCAATCTATACCGACTTGATCGAGCAACTACAGCGCTCGCCGGTGGTACAGCAGGCATTGAATCGGTATCCCGACCAGCCAGTGAATTTTTCCGAAATCAATATCGAGGGACTGGGCTTCGATCCGAGGAGTCAAGTCCTCCTCATCGGATTCCGTGAGCCTGTCGTCGACGGGAAATCCATGATCGTGAAGCTGGACAATCCGCTTGGCCTATTCGAGCGCGGGGAGGCGCCGAACTTCTCCGAAGTCGTCCTGCTTGACCTTCAAGGCGGCGGAATTCGCTCCTTGACCTATGATCCGGTACTGGGCCGCTTCCTGATAGTGAACGAGATCCCTGGTCATGCGGGCAATCTCTACTCGCAGCTATGGTCCTGGTCCGGCGAAAACGACGCACAGCCGGAGCCGGTTGCACTGCCGGAGATCAGCAATCTGAACAACGTGGAAGCCATCGATTCGGTCATAGTCAACGACGAAGCCCGCCTGCTGATGATGAGCGACGAGGGCAGCGTACAAAAGGGGCGGCCAGCCAAGTACATGCTACAGGAGTACGAGCAGCTGTCTGCAGAATAACGCCTATAGACGTCTTTTCACCAACACGCCGGGGCTGGTGGACCCCGGCGCCGCAAAGCCCGCGCTTATTCGTCGCTCGCCTCGGTGGCAGAGATGACCGCACCGCTCGTTGGGTCGACCATGACCTCCATCACGGTCTTGTCCTTCAGGACGAAGACTTCATACACCCATTGGTCTTTTTCCTGCTCATACTCAGCAAAGGCCGCCCGTCCGTCGACATGCTGCTCCGCGGCGCTGATCGCCTGAGTGAGACTGATCTGGGCGTCGGCGCTGGCCAGGGCGTTGCTCACCGATTCGCCGGCCACGGCCGTACCGGCGGCGGAGACCAGGGCCAGCAACAGGATTGGGATATGGCGTTTCATGAGTATCACTCCGTCTCTAGGTTCACGCGGATCGTCGCGTAACCCAGAGCCTACTCGCCAAAACTTAGCTCAAAATTAGCGGTAGGCTCTCGATCACGCGACGCCGAGGCGAGACGCACATCGGCATCGGCGACTGCAAGGAGGTGATGATGCTCGGTGCTCAAGGCGAAGACAGCTCCCAGACTGAGTAGGGCAAGGATGTTGAGTCACCGTTCTGCTTGCGCGCCGACGACCGCCGGACTCCTAAGTTTCAGCTAATTCTCGCGCGCTATCGTCACTCCCACGCGACGATCCGCGTGACTCGAACGAGGAGAGATGACCATGAATCGCACGCTGACATATACCGCCGCCATCACCGCCCTGTGCCTCGCCGGATTGGGCGGCGCCTACGCGACCGACACTGAACAGAACGACGCGCTCGGAATCGCCGACGCCCAGATCAGTCTCACTCAGGCGATCCGTGCCGCCGAGGCGCATGTCGGCGGCCAGGCCTCCAGTGCCGAGTACGAGCATGAGAACGGCCGCTGGGTTTTCGAGGTTGAGGTCGTCAAGGTCCGCGAAGTCATGGATGTCGAGGTCGACCCGAGCAACGGCCAGGTGCTGAGCGTGTCGATCGACAAGGCGGACCAGGGCGATGACGCGGATCGCGAGGATGGCAGCGAGGCGAACGACTGAGTGTTCGGCGGCCGTGGTCCGGGGTTCGCTTGGAGCCCCGGATCGCCTCACCGCCGATCGATCCCGGCCCCGGCCTCTCGACCGTTCAAGCGCACAGGAGCATCCGTGCCATGAAATCAGCCTATGAAATGACCTTGACCAAGGTTCCCGAGGTGACCCTGCTCTTCTGGGTCATCAAGATCGCCGCCACCACCCTGGGCGAGACCGGCGGAGACGCCGTCTCCATGTCCATGAACCTCGGCTATCTCTGGGGGACCGCCATCTTCGCCGGCGTCTTCCTGATCGCCGTCGCCGTCCAGATCCAGGCCAAGGGGTTCCATCCCTGGATCTACTGGACGACCATCATCGCCACGACCACGGTGGGAACCACCCTGGCCGACTTCGCCGACCGCTCGCTCGGGATCGGCTATGCCGGAGGCAGCACGCTGCTCCTGCTGCTGTTGATCTCCTCTCTGGCGCTCTGGCACCGCACGCTCGGCAGCGTCTCGGTCACGTCGATCAGCTCGCCGAGGGCCGAGATCTTCTATTGGGTGACCATCCTGTTCTCCCAGACGCTCGGCACCGCCCTGGGCGACTGGACGGCGGACAGCGCCGGTCTTGGCTATGAAGGGGGCGCGCTCGTCTTCGGGTCCATGCTGGCGGTGCTGGTCCTGGCCTACTACAAGACCCGGATCTCGCGGACCTGGCTGTTCTGGCTGGCCTTCATCCTGACCCGTCCCCTGGGCGCCGTCCTGGGCGACCTGCTCGATAAGCCGCTGGCCGACGGCGGACTGGCCTTGAGCCGCTATTCGGCGACCGTGGCACTGGTCGTCTTTATCGCCGCCTGTCTGCTGCTGTTTCAGCATCGGGCGTCCGAGAAGGCACATTGAATGCATGAGGCGCATCCGTGGGCGGCATTCGACCCCAAACCCAACACCGGGAGCACCTGATGCGAATCCTACTGGTCGAAGACGACCCCATGATCGGCGAGGCAGTTTGCGTGGCCCTCCAGGACGCCGCCTATGCCGTCGATTGGGTCCAGGATGGTGTCACGGCGGGCCGTGTCCTCCAGGATAGCGATCACCAGGCCGTCCTGCTTGATCTCGGCTTACCCAAGCGTGACGGGCTGGAGGTGCTGCGCCGACTGCGCCAGGAGGGAAGCGCCGTCCCCGTGGTCGTAATCACCGCGCGCGACGCCGTGGAATCCCGCGTCCAGGGCCTCGACCTCGGCGCCGACGACTATCTGGTCAAGCCCTTCGACGTCAGCGAGCTGTTGGCCCGACTGCGCGCGGTCATTCGCCGCCGCGGCGGACAGGCCGCGCCGGTGCTCACCAATGGGCGGGTCAGCCTGGATCCCGCGACTGGCGAGGCCCGCAACGGCGAGGTCTCGGCCATCCTGAGCGCCCGCGAACATGCACTCCTGCACGCGTTGCTACTGCATCCCGGCCGCATCTTCAGCCGTGCCGAGCTGGAGACGCACCTCTACGGCTGGGGCCAGGAGGTCGAGAGCAACGCCATCGACTTCCTCATCCATGCCGTGCGCAAGAAGCTCGGCGCCGAGGCCATCAAAAACGTCCGCGGCGCCGGTTGGCTGGTGGAGCGCGCACGATGAGGCGCTCACTGCAATGGCGTCTGATCCTGATGCTGAGCGGCGCCCTCGTGCTGACGGCGCTGGTGGCTGGCTTGGCCGTCTTCGTCCTGATCTATCACGAAATGGGCGAGATGCACGATGACCTGCTGCGCCAGGTCGCCGCGCTTGCGGATACCCAGGGTGCGCTCCAGGCCAACCCGCTGGGCTCGACCGGGTCCAGACTGGTCGATGACGAGACGCGCATCCGTCTCATCCGGCTGCCCGGCGATCCGCGCCCGGCTTGGCTCCCCGAGCATCTCACCCCAGGGTTCCATCGACTTGAGAGCGCGTCCGAGCCACTGCGGGTCTTCGTGCACGAGGACGCCGGTTCCGGACAGCGCCTGATCGTCGCCCAGCCGACCGCGGAGGGCGAGGAGATCGCGCTCGACAGTGCCCGGCATACCCTGGTGCCTCTGCTCCTGCTGCTGCCGGTGATGGGCGGGCTGATCGTGCGCATCGTGCGTCGCGAGCTGGCCCCCATCGCCGATCTGGCCAGACACCTCGATGCACAGCCAGCTGAGCGGCCGAACCCGATGAGCACCGACCAGGTGCCGCAGGAGATCCGCCCCTTCGTCCAGGCGATCAACCGGCTGCTCGAGCGGGTCGCGGAGCTGATCCAGCAACAGCGGCGCTTCATCGCCGATGCCGCGCATGAGATCCGCAGTCCGCTCACGGCGCTCTCGGTCCAGGCCCAGAACCTCGGCCAGGCCCAGACGCTGGATGCGGTGCACGCGCGCTTGCAACCCCTGCTGGCAGGCATCGAGCGCGCCCGCGCGCTCACCGAGCAGCTCTTGAGCCTGGCACGACTTCAGAGTGGCACTCAACCGTCGCAGGATGTGGATGTCTCTGCGCTCGCCCGCGAGCTGATCGCCGAGTATTGGCCGCTCGCGGAGGCCAGGGGCATCGATCTGGGATTGGATGAGCGTGCCTCCGTGCGCCTCAGCGCCTCACCCGAGAGCGTGCGGCTGGTGCTGCGCAACGGACTTGAGAATGCGCTCAAATACGGACGCGAAGGGGGCGAGGTCACGCTCCGGATCGACGCCAACGCCAACTCCGCCATCATCGAAATCCTCGATGACGGACCGGGAATCCCCGCCGAGGAGCGCGCCCGGGTCCTGGAGCCGTTCTTGCGCCTCCAGCAGGGTCAAACGGAGGGGAGTGGACTGGGACTCAGCATCGCCCGCGAGGCAGCCATGCGGCTCGGTGGCGTCCTGGAGCTTGACGCGCGAAGCGACGGCCCGGGATTGACATTTCGCTATCGGGTCGGCCACCACGCGAGCAGTAAGCAGGAGGTCGTTTGACGACTCATCATGGCAGATAGCGTGAACCATCTCCACACGCCGTCTGATGCGCTCACCCCATGGGGTGTTGTCACGACCGCGCGCCTGCCGGCCAGTCTGGTCGAGCCGCTGTTTGCCGCCGACGGCTGGATGCAGGCCCCTTCCCCAATGATCGCCAGCGCCCTGGCCGCTGCCGCGCCCAACACCCGCCACGCTTGGGCGGCCGACTGGGGCGTGTTCCGCGACTGGTGTCTGGGACCGGCGACGCGCCACGTCCCCGAGCGACATGCGCGCGTCACCCTGCCGGTCGCCCCCGAACTGCTGGCCCATTTCATCCGCGATCAGACCACCGGTGCAGGCACGGCCGATGGTCGACCCCGGCGCCTGACGACGCTGCGGCGCTATCTGAGCACGCTCGCCACCCTGCATCGCCTGCTGGAGCTTCCCGATCCGACCAAGCATCCGCTGGTGACGAATACCGTCAAGGCTCAGGCACGCGGCAGCGGTGGCGCCGGACAGGCCGCGCCGCTGCGCTGGAGTCAGATCACGGCCATCCTGCCGCTCCTGCCCGACACGCTCGCGGGCTGGCGGGATCGGGCATTGCTGGCCGTCGGGCACAACACGCTTGCGCGCCGCGCCGAACTCGTGGCCCTCGATGTCGAAGACCTGGATTGGCTCGATGAGGGCGTGGCGACCGTGGCCTTGCGTCCGACCAAGACCGACCTGGAGGCGCGCGTGGACGTGCGCTATCTGAGTCCGCCCGCCACCGCTCTGGTGCGCGGCTGGCTGGAGCGGTCGAGGCTGGAGGAAGGACCGCTGTTTACGCGGATGCAGCGCAATGGTCAGGCGCGGTTGTTGGGTCGGTCCCACGGGCAACGGCTCGGGGTGTCCGCCGTCAACGACATCCTCAAGGAGGCCGTGGGGCGGCTGGCCGAGGCGCGTGGAGAGCTGGTGATCCCGCCCGAGACGCCCGAGTCCGAGCACTCGACGCTCCGGCGTGCCCAGGCCGCCGACTGGTCAGGACATTCCTTGCGCGTGGGCGCGGCGCAGGACATGGCGGCGCTGGGCGTGGAGACGGCGGCGATCCTGCAAGCCGGCGGCTGGAAAGATGTGCGCATGATCAAGCGCTATCTGCGACAGCTCTCGGCGCTCGAAGGCGGGATGGCGCAGTGGTGGGCGGCACAGCACTCATCACCGGCCAATCCAGGCGACGGGCGCTGAGTGGAGCCGCACGCTGAGCGAAATTGACACGGGATCCCAAGCCTTCCCCGTACAGAGCGATCAACGCGGATTGAATCGCGTCCGGTGCAGGGAGCGGATTTGCCCCCATCTAACACCGCATGTTCAATCGCTTGTGAAGCGCTATGCCAACAGAGACCTCAACACCGGCCCCACTCAGGGTGCTCTACGACGGCGGCTGTCCACTCTGCCGACGTGAGATCGCCCACTATCAACGCCTCTCCCCCCGGCGCGCGATTCATTGGATCGATATCGACGCTGACCGTGATCAGCCGCTCCCGCTGGGTCTCACGCGCGAGCAAGTCATGGCGCGGTTCCATGTGCTGGATGGCGAGGACATCCAGACGGGCGCGCACGCCTTTCTGTTGCTCTGGTCGGCGCTGCCGGGCTGGCGTCAACTGGGCCGGATGGTGCGCCTGTTACATCTGACCGGGTGGCTGGAACAGGGTTACGTCTGGTTTGCGCGTCGGCGACTGCGTCAGCGGTGCCGGGAGGGGGCATGCAGCGTCGGCTGATCCGGGCGTATCAACTCAACTCGCCCTCGACATAGAACCAGCGCCCGTGCTCGCGCACGAAGCGACTGCGCTCCTGGAGGCGCTGGGCGCGGCCCTGGAACTTGGAGCGGGCGACAAACGTCACCCAACCCTCCTGATCGACCGCACCCCCGGCCTCGGTGCTCAGGATCTTGAGGCCGAGCCAGCGGATCCCAGGCTCCAGGGTCAGCGTGGCCGGGCGGGTCGTCGGATGCCAGGTGGCAAGCAGATAGTCGACCTGCTCAGTAGCAAAGGCGCTGTAGCGCGAGCGCATCAGGGCTTCAGCCGTCGGCGGAATGGTCTGGCCGCACAGATGGGGACCGCAGCAATCGTCGAAGGAGCGACCGGAGCCGCAGGGGCAGGGTGAGTTGGGCATGGTTTGAAATCCTGAAATGAGCAGAGGCCGTGTTGTCGGCCAAGGGTGCGCATGGGGCGGTAGAATACTCGACCGTTTCTGCTATCTCCGAAGTTCGACGCTTTCAACATGGCTGACCTGTTTGCCGACACCCCGGTTCCACCGCTGGCCGAAGCCCTCAGACCCCAGGTCTTGGACGAGATGATCGGCCAATCGCACCTGCTGGGTGAGGGCAAGCCGCTGCGACTGGCGTTTCAATCGGGTCAGGCGCATTCCATGATTCTGTGGGGTCCGCCGGGAATTGGCAAAACGACGCTGGCCAGACTGAGCGCCCAAGCCTTTGCCGGCGAGTTCATCGCCCTGTCGGCCGTCTTTGCCGGCGTCAAAGACATCCGCGCCGCCATGGAACAGGCCGAGCACTCCCAAACCCAAGGCCGACGGACGATCCTGTTCGTCGATGAGATCCATCGCTTCAACAAGTCACAGCAGGATGCGCTGTTGCCCTATGTGGAATCCGGGCGGGTGACGCTGATCGGTGCCACGACCGAGAATCCTTCGTTCGAAGTGAACGCGGCCTTGCTGTCGCGGGCACAGGTCTATGTGTTGCAGTCGCTCACCGACGCGGAGTTGCGGCAGCTGCTGACGCGCGCCAGGGATCGGGTGCTGAGTCATCTTCAGTTCGATGAGGCGGCCATCGACACCCTGATCGGGTATGCCGACGGCGATGCCAGACGGTGCCTGAATCTGCTCGAACAGTGCCACATCGCGGCCGGGGCGGCGGGTGTGACCTGTATCGATGCCGGTTTCATCGAGAACGCCCTGACCCTCAACAGCCGGCGCTTCGATCGGGGTGGCGACGGCTTCTATGACCAGATCTCGGCGCTCCACAAATCCGTCCGGGGTTCCAACCCGGA
>NZ_WNKT01000070.1 GCF_009720725.1 Allochromatium palmeri | reverse complement strand
CTGATGAAGACCTGGAGACGCTGACGGTGCATCTGGCCGGTCATGCGCGCGAGGTCGAGCTGATCCTGAAGGGCAAGCCGGTGGAGCCTGAGTCGGGTGCTGGGCCGGAGGCGACCCCCGAGATTCAGCCCAAGAAGGTGGCGTAGATCCGCTGAACTCCATCCCTTGATCGCTACAGGTCCAGAGTCCATGACGTCCTTACGCACGCTTCCCGAACGCTTCAGGCATACGGCTAAACGCCTGGCCGACACCCCCGCCATCCTCACCGATGAGCGCACCTGGACCTATGCGGACCTTGATGCCGCCAGCGACGCGATCGCCGCCGCACTGGCTGAGCGTGGCATCGCGCCCGGTAATCGGGTCGGACTCTACTGTCCGAACGGTGCAGACTTCGTCGGCTGTTATCTCGGGATCCTCAAGGCCGGCGCCTGTGTCGTACCGATCAATCTGCTGCTGCCGCCAACGGCGATCGCGTTCGTGCTGAACGACTCCGGGGCCAAGGCACTCTGTTTCCAGGCCGCCTTCGCGCAACAGGCCGCTGCGGCATTGGCTGAGGCACCCACTGTAACCCGGCGTCTGGGGATCGGTCCGGTCGATCCCGAAACGGTCGATGTCCGGCTCGATGCTCTCGCCGCCGCCGACCCACCCGCACCGATCATCGACCCCGAGCAGGATCCGGCTGTGATCCTCTACACGTCAGGCACCACGGGCCGCCCCAAGGGCGCGGTGCTCACGCATGCCAATCTGGCGACCAATGCGACGGCGGTCGCTGAGGTGCTGGAGATCCGCCCCGGTGCCGATGGCGATCGTGTCCTGGTCGTGCTGCCGATGTTCCACGCCTTTGCCGCGACCGTCGGCCTGGTGATGCCTTTGCTCGCCGGCGCGTCACTGGTTCCGGTAGCGCGCTTTGAGGCCGCTCTGATCACGGCGGCCATCGGCACGCATCGGGCGACCATTTTCCTGGGCGTGCCGGGCTTGTACGCGGTGCTGCTGCGACTCGACGACACTCAAGTCGCGCACTGGACGTCGGTGCGTCTGTGCATCTCCGGCGGCGCGGCCATGCCCGAGGCGGTCATGCAGGCGTTCGAAGAGCGTTTCTCGATCCCGATCCTGGAGGGCGACGGTCCCACCGAGTGCGGGCCGGTCACCTGCGTCAACCCACCGGCCGGGCCACGCAAGCCGCGTTCGGTCGGTCCGGCGCTGCCGGGCGTGGAGATGCGAATCGCCGACCCGGACGGTCACTGGCTGCCCGACGGCGAACATGGCGAGGTCTGCGTGCGCAGCCCGAGCGTCATGCGCGGTTACTGGAACCTGCCCGATGAGACACGGGCCAGCTTCCACGGTGACTGGTTCCGCACCGGCGATCTCGGTTGGCGCGACAGCGACGGTTGGTTCTATCTGGTCGACCGGATCAAGGATCTGATCATCACCAACGGCATGAATGTCTATCCCCGGATCATCGAGGAGGTGCTGATCCGCCATCCCGGTGTGGCCGAGGCCGCTGTCGTCGGCGAGCCGCATCCGCTGCATGGCGAGATCCCCGTGGCTTATGTCACGGCCGTGCCGGGTCAGGGCGAGCTCGACACGCGCGCCCTGAAGGACTGGTGCCGTACCCAGCTCGGCCGCCACGAACTGCCACGGCGTATTGAGTGTGTGGAGAGCCTGCCCAAGAATGCCGCCGGCAAGATCCTCAAGCGCGAGTTGCGACGCACCGGCGAGCATGAACGCGGGGTCAGTCTGCCTTAGTGATCGACTCTCGACAGGGGTACTGCCATGAAATCACAGCCGGCACAACGACCGACCAGCGCCTTCATCGGCGCTTCCTGGAGCGCCTTATTCATCGGTGCGCTGGCCTACCTGATCGGCCTGTGGAACGCGCAGATGCCGCTCAATGAAAAGGGCTACTATTTCACGCTGCTGATGTACGGCCTGTTCTCGGCGGTGTCGCTGCAAAAATCGGTGCGGGACCGTCTCGAGGGCATTCCGGTGACGGGACTCTATTTCGGTCTGTGCTGGCTTTCGCTCGGCCTGGCGGTCTTGCTGCTGGCCGTCGGTCTCTGGAACGCCTCCTTCGCGCCCAGTGAAAAAGGCTTCTATGCGATGTCCTTCATCCTCAGCCTGTTTGCGGCCGTGGCGGTGCAGAAAAATGTGCGGGACATGGCTTTATGGAACGAGGAGTCACCGGTTCATGAAGCCAAGGACAACGAGTCCTAACACTCGGCATGACATACCGTTTCAACAAGCAGATGTGGGTGCTCGCGGATTACCAGTTCCGAGATTTCGCGGTTCACGTCTGGGCGAAATTCTGAAGGTGCTCAGGCGCATCGGCAGGAAGGTGGCGAGCAAGTCGGCTCGCTAACACCCTTGGTTCAATCCCGAACGGAGATCAATCCGATGAAGAATGGTGTATTGCTGGCTATCGGTCTGGCGCTGGCGTTGAGTGGCTTTGCTCTGAACCTCAACGCGGCGGAGAAAAAAGGCGGGCTGTTCGTCAACCTGACCACCGATGACACCTGGGCCGCCGCCAAGGCGATCATGTTTGCGCACGAGAAAGTCCTGAAGCGGGGCTATAAGCCGGTGGCCATCTGGCTCAACGTCCGCGGCATCTATCTTGCTAACAAGAAGCGCCCATCGCATGTCCATGGATTGATGAAAGACAAGGACCAATCGATTCAGGATATGCTTCAGGCCTTTGTGAAAGACGGCGGGATACTGATTGCTTGCGCGGCCTGCTCACAAGCGGCGGGGCTGACGCAAGAGGACTTCATCGACGGCGTTCAGATGGGCACGCCCGATCTCGTGATGGGGCTACTGTTCGACCCTAATGTTAAGACCCTCTCCTGGTAGCAGGCCTCCACTGCTGCCTGTATGGCAGGCGACCGTCATACGGGCATCGGCGAATCCGTGTCTGCCCGACGACTTCCCAGCAGCCAATACGATGACTGAGGTCTCGCGACGCGCTCGCCATGCTTGTATGGCCATTTAACCTTCATCTTCCCGACTGTCCGGCGATGGCATTATCGGTGCCAACCCAGGCTTCAATCTGTCGCCTCCCGCCCCGCCAGATCCAGCAACCCATCGGCCAGATGGGCGATGGCCTCAGCGTGAGTCAATCGGGCGCGCCAAGGCGCGGGAATCGCCTCTACGCCATAGTAGGCACCGGCCAACTGGCCATAGATGGCCCCGGTGGTGTCGGCATCCTCGCCCAGGTTGACGGCCTTGAGCGCCCCGTCCGCGAAAGTGTCGCTGGTGTGGAAGGCCCACAGCGCCGCTTCGAGCGCCTGGACCACATAGCCGGTGCCCCGAATGGCCGGGGGATGGCGCTCCTTGAAAGAGCCGGCGGCGATCGTGGCAATGGCAGGGGCCAGGGGTGTGGCACTCCAGTCGACGCCCAGGGGGGCGAAGTGCGGTGTGAGCAACGCCGACTTCTCCACGCCCTGGAGGGCACCGATGAGGAGTCCGGCATAGTAGCGGCAGGCATCGACGGCCTCAGCGGCACCGTGCGTGGTGCGCGACATCTGTCCGGCCTGTTCCACGGCGGCGACCGGATCACGGGCAAAGGCCAACGGTATCGGGGCCAGACGCATCAGCGAGCCGTTGCCGGCGGTGTGGGGATCGGTCGCGCCGGCGAAGGGGTCGCCGGTGTCGCTGAAGCGATTCAGGGCGCTGGCCACGGTGTTGCCGATGTCGAAGCAGCGCCCGGTACTGCTCCAATCGCCCTCGCCCCGCCAGCGCCGGTAGCGGTGCATCTGATCGGCGGCCTCGAAGCCCCGGCATTCGATCAGGCTCTCGGCCAGACACAGGGCCATTGAGGTGTCATCGGTCCATTGGCCGGGCGCGAGCCGGAAGGGTCCGCCGCCGATCATGTCCGTGATCGGTGCGAAGGTGCCGGGACGGGTGAACTCCAGCGTGGTGCCGAGTGCGTCGCCGGCGGCTAGGCCGAGCAGGGCACCTTGATAGCGGGCGCGGAGTGTGGGCGGACCTGGAGGGGCAGTGGGCATGAGGAATTCTCTCAAACATCGTCGGTTTCACACATTTCAGTCGATGGCTTTCTTCGCCTATGCCATCTTGACAAGATTCAGCGTGAAGCCACCTCGAAAAGACCAATGCTCTAAAACGTGCAAGCCTACCGCCTCTCCCAGGCTTTTGAGCTCATCCTTGGCAAGTGCGTCCGGATCACCCGCTTGTTCCGTCAACGAAAGCACTCCGCGTGGTCGTAGGACTTGGCTGATATTCGCGACACAGGATGATGGGTTTTGGACTTCACCCAAAACCGTTACGAGGAACACGACGTCGAAGCTCTCTGGTTTGAATGGAAGCCTATCCGCGCTTCCTTGGGCGAGTCCAAAATTCTGGTATCCCTTGCGTTCAAGTTTGGCTCGGCTCTTGTTCAGCATCTCACGTTGAATATCGAACAGCACGAGCTGACCGGCTGGGATCCGGCGCACGACTTCCGCGCTGAAATATCCTGGCCCTGGACCAATTTCGAGCACCCTCGAAGCGGACGACAAATGCAGGCGATCAACAAGGCGACTCGCCGGCAATATCAAATTGCGTAATGGGCTATCCAGAATAAACGCCAGCTCATGCGGATACACACCGTTCCCAGAGAATCGTTCCCATACATCCTTCCACTTCGAAATGTCCATATTCAATCTCCCCTTGCTCTTGAGCGTTATAGCTTCGCCGTCTTCTCGAACACCTGCAACGCTGGTTGCTCCAGCACCACCACCGCCTCGCAATCCGCCCCGGCCCGCGTCCTCAGCTTCCCGGTGAGCGCGGCCACCCACTGCGGCCACTCCGTTTGCGCCTTCTCCAGCTTCTTCCAGGCTTTCGGCGGGAGCGTGGCTACCACCAGCGCCGAATCGGTCTGAATGCCGATCTTCATGCCGCTCTTGACCGGCATCGGCTTGGGTAGGGCGGAGAACTTCAGGGTCAGGCTTCTTCGGCTTCGGTCACGGCGCCGACCGGCTGGCCCTGGAGGTCTACCTTGGTATTCCAGTTGGCATGTGACCCAAGCCTTGTGCTTCCAGGGCGCGATGATCTGTCGCTGTGAATCATGCAGGATGCCGCGATTGCCCATCCAGGCTCCCCGAGCCTCCACGGCTATCAGATTTCCCCAAGGATCAACACGATTCTGGAGTGGCATGCAGGGCTCCTTTATCCGTTGTGTCTTTCCGTTTGCACTGGAGATTTTTCAGGAGGCACTCTTGAACGCCTTTTCCCGCGTCTAGGCTTCCCTCTTCGATGCAGAGAAGTACATAGGTGCGGTGTTCCTCGTCGGTCAGTTTGCGTGGCCCAATGGATTTCAGAAAAGCATCCGACTTTTGACGTCTTGTCATGAGGCGCCTCTGTTTCGGTCGAAGGTAGGCAGGATCGTACTCCGGGTCGCCGCATCAACACCACGTCCTGTAATATTCCTGAGACGAATAGTCTGGACACTGCCCGCTGCTCAAGGAGACTGGATGGAGCTGACCGCGCCCTCAGAACCCGCGTTGCTCTGCCTCGATATCGAAACTGACCGCCACGACCGGCTGAAGCTGCGCGAGATCGGCTGCCATCGCCAACCGGCGCAAGTTTGCCCGAAGGTCCGCTTCGACTCCCAGATGCAGGGCATGACCGACATTGGCTTCATCCTCACCCAGCGGCCACGCGATCACATGACCATGCGGTGTTACCTCCAGGTCCGCCAGCACGGGCGTGGTGTACTGCCGTTCCAAGACGAATCCCAGAATCGCGGCCATCTCCAGACTCATGTTCGGGAAGCGCGCGGGGTCGAGCTTGCGGCTGAGGGTTTCTTTCATGTCTCAAGCATTCCATCTCGCCGACAATGCTTCGGCTTGGGCCAGTACCGTCTGAACAGCGGCGTCCTGCAAGTCTGGCGGATAGCCGTAGCGGCGCAGGATCCGCGATCTGGGCGATGGCCCAATCACGCTCGGATTTCGACGGGCCGCCACTGGTGCCGGTCTTGATTAGGGCCGCGCGCAGCGTCTGGAAGAAGCCCACGGCCTCGCGGATCTCGCGTGCATAGTCGCTCGCCGACGCCAGCGCGAACGCTTTGGACAGATGGACAGAGCCAGCGTGGCATCCTGAAACCGCCGATGGGCGCGCTTCTGCGCCTCGGGCGTCTTCTCGCGGGCGGCCGCCTCCTGCTGACGGGCCAGAATCCATTCGATGGCCTCGGCCATGATCGCCAGCCGTGCCTGAGCGGTCCCGGTCAGTCCCTGCTGATAGTCGAAGCCGTGGAACATGGCGTCCACCACCTCGAAGGCTTCCTGTAGGGCCGCGACCGCCTCGGCCTCGTCGACCCCGGTCTGACGCTGATCGGCGGCGGAATACTCGGCCAGCGCCCGCTTGAGGTTCTGGGCGATACCGATGTAGTCGACCACCAGCCCGGCGGGCTTGTCGCGAAAGACGCGATTGACGCGCGCGATGGCCTGCATCAAGCCATGTCCGCGCATGGGCTTGTCGACGTAGAGGGTGTGCATGGAGGGCGCATCGAAGCCGGTCAGCCACATATCCCGCACGATCACCAGTTGCAGTGGGTCGCTCGGGTCTTTGGCGCGCTTGGCGAGCAGATCGCGCCGGGCCTTGGCGCCGATGTGCGGCTGCCATTCCTGGGGATCGGCCGCCGAGCCGGTCATGACGATCTTGATACGTCCGGCCGCGTCGTCGTCGGAATGCCAGTCCGGGCGCAAGGCGACGATGGCGTCATAGAGGGCGACACAGATGCGCCGGCTCATGCAGACCACCATCGCCTTGCCCTCCAGGGCGGCGACGCGATCCTCGAAGTGCCGCACCAGATCCTCGGCGACCATCGCCAACCGTTCCTTGGCACCGACCAGGGCTTCGATGGTCGACCACTGGCGCTTGATCCGCTCCTGTTCGCTCTGGGCCTCGTCCTCGGTCAGTTCGGCGATCTCGTCATCGATCGTCGGCTTGGCCGCTTCCGGTAGTTCGATGCGGGCCAGACGGCTTTCGTAGTAGATCGGCACCGTCGCGCCGTCCTCGACCGCGCGGCTGATGTCGTAGACATCGATGTAATCGCCGAACACCTGCCGGGTGTTGACGTCGGCGCTGTCGATGGGCGTGCCGGTGAAGCCGACGAAGGCGGCATTGGGCAGGGCATCGCGCAGATACTTGGCAAAGCCGTAGCTGATCTCGCCGGTCTTGCTGTCCACCTTGGCCTTGAAGCCGTATTGGCTGCGGTGGGCCTCGTCGACGATCACGATCACGTTGCGCCGGTCGGTCAGCACCGGATAGGCCGACTCGCCCGCCGGCGGCGCGAACTTCTGCAAGGTGGTGAAGATCACCCCGCCCGAGGCGCGGTTGAGTTGGGCGCGCAGATCCTCGCGGCTCTCGACCTGAATCGGGGTCTGACGGATCAGATCGGCGCACAGGGCGAAGGTGGCGAACAACTGATCGTCGAGATCGTTGCGGTCGGTGATGACCAGGATGGTCGGGTTGGCCAGTTCGGGACAGCGCACCAGTTGCCCGGCGTAGAAGGCCATCAACAGACTCTTGCCCGAGCCTTGGGTGTGCCAGATGACCCCGACGCGGCGGTCGCCGGGTCGGTAGTCGCGCACGCTGGCCAGACCGTAATCTTCGGGATCCTCGCGCAGCGTCTCCGGCCTGGCTTCACGCATGGCCAAGGCCCGCAGGGTCGAATGCAGGGCGCGGCGCACGGCGTGGAACTGATGGTAGCCGGCGAGGATCTTGAAGAGTCCGTTGCCGCTGTGGCTGAAAACGGTGAAATCGCGCAGGAGTGCCAGAAAACGCGCGCGCTCGAAGGCGCCGGCGACGAGAACGCGCTGTTCGGCTTCGCCCTTGGGGGCAATGGTCCGTCCGTCGGTGGTGCGCCACGGCATGAAGCGCTCCAGATTGGCCGTGAGCGAGCCGATTCGCGCTGTCAGTCCATCGGAGATCACCAGTGCCGCGTTGGTGCGAAACAGCGACGGGATCTGGGCCTTGTAGGTCTGGAGTTGGTTGAAGGCCCCCGCCATCGTCGCTTGCTCGCCGCCGGGGTTTTTGAGCTCGAAGACCGCCACGGGTAAGCCGTTGAGGAAGAGCACCACGTCGGGGCGGCGGTTGATGCCGTTCTCGACCACGGTGAGTTGCGCGACGGCCAGCGAGTCGTTGCCGTCGGGATCGTTGAAGTCGACCAATCGCACGGTATCGCCGCGCAGCGTGCCGTCGGCGGTGTAGAACTCGACCGGCACGCCCTCGACTAGAAGTCGATGCAGGCGGCGGTTTTCCTCAATCAGTGACGGCGAGACGGTCGCGACAAACTGCTTGAGCGCATCTTCCTGCGCCTCAGCGGGGATTGCGGGATTCAGCCGCGCGATGGCGGCGCGCACCCGGTCGAGCAATAGCACATCCGAGAAGGCTTCACGCTCGGATGCGTGGCCCTCGGGACCGATGACGGCATCGCTCGTGCACTGATAGCCCAGATCCGCCAGTTGATCCAGCAACAGCCCTTCAATATCCGCTTCCGAGATAAAGGTCATCCTTCGCTCTCCATTCAAGCGTCACGAACCGGACGCTACGGATGATGGCGTCAGGCGCTGTACTCCAGGGTTGGAGCGCCGGCGATCTCATCGCCATCCTGATCCTCCAGCACTTGCAGCGCGCGCGGGTTGCGAATCTCCCAGCGCCGCCCGATCGGGAACAGATCCCCAAGCAACGAAATCGCCGCTTTGTCCTGGAAGGCTTGAATCACTTGGGCGTAGACGGCTTGCTCGAAGCGCGCCCGCACCCGGCGGGGTTTCTCGTCGATCAGCACCCGGAGCGTGGCGTGTCCGTCGAACTGCTCGACCGGACGGTCGAGGGCGATCACAAACCCGGTGACGCGCGTATCCGTCATGGGTTCCGATTGCCGAAAGATCCGCGCCGCTTCGCGCAGCACTTCGCCGACCTCGGGGGTGAAATGGAAGGTCTGGCGCGCGCGTCCGGCGGGGCGGGTCCGCGCCCAGGTCAGCCCGATGTCGAAGCCTTGGGTCGTTTCGGCCAGACGGGCCAGCGCCTCGCACAGATTGGCGCTCACGCCCTGCGAGACGGCGGCATCGAACGGCTCAAAGGCGTTATCGGCGCGTGCCTGATCGGCGGCCCGCTTGGCGGCGCCGAGCGCCGAAGCCAGCCGTAGCATGACCGTGCGCGGGAAAGGCTCCTCGTCGAAATCGATCGGTCGCTGATGGGTGAGGCGCGGTTGTACCGGCGACAGGATGGTCAGCACATAACTCCCGCGCTCGCTCGGTCCGAACCGAACCGTCTTGAGGTAATCGGTCGCCTCAGTGACTTTGCGCAGATGGTAGGTGCGCCGGGAATCGACGACCGAGCAGGCCGCCGAGAGCATCAGGTTTTCGGCCTCGCGATAGAGCACCACCCCATCCTCGATGGCGATGGCTCCGCTCGCGTCGGCCTTCGGTGCCCGCAACCGCACCACGTCGAGTCCAGAGGTCGTGAGATCCTGATAGACGGCCAGCGCCGAACGCTCCTCCCGATCGGCCAGAATCTGGATTGCCTCGGCCATGCGCGCGGCGTAATCGCCCAGATCATCGCGGGCCGGAACCAGAATCTCCACCGGATCGGTCGCCACCGGATCTGGCACGTAGACCAGCGCCTTGTCACCGATACGGTCGACCAAATGCCAGCCTTGCGCGTCCAGATAGGATTTGAGATCGCTCCAGGGGAGTTGCTGGAGAGCGGGCTTGTCGGTTAGATCGAATTTCATAGCGTGCCCTTTTCGTCGATCCGGTTCATCAGGGTTCGCAGGGCGTGCGGATTGAATTGCTGCTGGCGGGGAATATGGACGGTGACGCTGGTCGAGTTCTCCCGTTCCGGGTCGCCTTGGCCTGAAACTCAAGCCGGGGGCGACGTCCGGCATGGGCGATCAACATTCCATCGACACTATCGATGTCGACGGTCGGTTCGACTACATCGAAACCGGCGCATGAGGCAACCGCGTTGATGTAGGCGAGCGAGAAACGGGCTTTGCGGTCGTTCGAGTGCATCAGAGCACCGCTTCGGCGATCCGCTCGGCCTCGCGCAGCCGAATCTCGCCGGACATCAGCTTGGGGAGCAGCAGATCGCGGGTTTGGGCGAGGGTGCGGGATTCATCAGCATTACGCCTGATCTTCTGACGCAGGGAATCGACGATCGCGTTAAAGGCCAACCCAGCCCTTTTAAGTTGCAATTTTGAGACACTTCAGGTTCCCGCCAGCACCTTGGCCGTTGAGATATGGGGCTTGCCT
>NZ_WNKT01000006.1 GCF_009720725.1 Allochromatium palmeri | reverse complement strand
GCGCCAACCGAGGCTCACCGCGACGGCTTGATCGGATGCATACCACGAAAAGTTTCAAGAAGGCCTACTGGGCACTGGGAAGGAGCGTGTTTTTGTCCAAAGTCCAATAGCGAGCGGCGTCGCCTTGAAAGCACATACGCCGGCGTCATAGCTGCCTCATCCCGTGTCACTCGCCCCGTCCACGGCGGTTGTGCTAGATTTCGTCCGTTAAACGCCTCGTGTCCTTGCCCTAGGCTTCCTGTCGCGCGTTCTCGCACGGCTCACGGCTTGCGATACACCATGACGTCTCTGTAGTCGATCTTCAGCCATTTTATGATGCCGTTGTAGGATGTTTTCGCCTCGACCAACTCATAATTTTCTTCACACAGCGCCATCACCCTCAGGTTCCGCTTGGTGTTGTTCGTCTCGATAATAAGAAAGCCTTGCGGATTCAGCATGTCATTGATCTTTGCGAATATCTCATCGGGTTTTGACCTGATATGCGCGATCACCGCCATCATGACGATGGTATCGAAACGCTCCGCTGGTTCAAATGTCTCGAAAGTACCTATCTCGTAGTGCAGATTCGGATGACGCTGCTGCAGCTTGATATAGTTTTTCTCGAAGTGTTCATTGGGTTCGAGTAAAGTGTATTTTTTCGTCAGCGGGTAGTATTTCTCGAACAACATGCCCTTATTTGGACCTGCTTCCAACACATTTCTGCCAGCAAGATACTGCTGAAAGTCGTACATGTAGTTGCGATACAGACAAAACAGGTAACTTTGTCTGATATAGTAAGTGTGTTTCATTGATGGATATGGTACGGCTCTGGTTAAAAAAAGCGTAGTCGCAGTCCTACGCATGAACGCAGGTCTTGACCAATAGGCTGAATATTCTTGGAATTTTAATCCGCAGTTTGTTTCGACGATAGTGATCCGCGTTCGGCTAAATCCTTTCGCACCAGCCTGATCCGCTTCTTAACGGATTTCTTTATCGCCTTCAGGGCGGCCACAAATCGATTGATCGGCGTGATGAAAAACATAGCCACCGTGATATGCACCGGAAACAGTTTTTTTGCTCGCCTATCATGAGGCACGACAAAATCAGAGTGCCATAGCAAGTGCTGCCGTACTTGGTCGTTGAACTTAGCGATCGCAAAGAGTGGGCCGCCTCGCCGACAGCATGTCTCAAAGTCGATCAGCATCGGCTCGTTGCTGTCTGTGATAAATATATTCGAGTTTCGGAGATTGCCGTGCGCAAACCCAAGGCAATGAAGCCGCTGGACCATTTCCAGAATCCGAAGGCACAGCGGCTCATCGATAAAACGCAATTCGTTCAGTGATCTCCCCGACACCCTCTCCATGGTAAAGCTGTTACCTTCTAAGCTGATGAGTCGTGGGGCGCCGCCAAAACCCAACCGCTCCAGGGTCTCTAGACAGCCAGCCTCATGCCGGCAGCAGGCTTCCGCAAACAGCAAAAATGGAGTCCGAATGGCTTTTTTAACCGCCAGGCCGTCCTCCACGAGGATCACTTGATTGTTCTTGATATAGTTCTTAAGTTGCATGAACGGGGGGCTATCTCTATCGTGGTTTTTCAACGCGCTAAGCTTGCGGATTGTGGATGTAAAGCCGTCGAATTGCCAGCACTAGCGCTCCCCAATGCAGCACTTACTTGAGCAGGTAGGTGTTGCGTACCGAGTGATTATACGCCGCGAATAAAACAGCATTCAATCGCACGCTCGCTCAAGAACCAAGGCGCGCAACAGGCCCCCTCTCCTCGTCGCACGCGGGTCGCGTTTATACTCGCCGTCCAGTTGATCGATTCTTGGGGTACTGCCAATGACCATTCGCTCTTTCAATCCTCCCGTTCGCACCCTCATGGGCCCAGGCCCGGCCGACGTCCACCCACGCGTGCTCGCCGCCCTCGCCCGCCCGACCATCGGCCATCTCGATCCGGCGTTCGTCGGCATGATGGACGAGGTCAAAGACCTGCTGCGTACCGCCTTCCGCACCCAGAACGCCCTGACCATGCCGGTCTCGGCGCCCGGCTCAGCGGGCATGGAGACCTGTTTCGTCAACCTGGTCGAGCCGGGCGACGAGGTCGTGGTCTGCATCAACGGCGTCTTCGGCGGCCGCATGAAGGAGAACATCGAACGCGCCAGCGGCGTGCCCATCGTCGTTCAGGGCACCTGGGGCCGCGCCGTCGATCCCGATCAGGTCGCCGACACCCTCAAGCACCATCCCAACGCCCGCCTGCTCGCCTTCGTCCAGGCCGAGACCAGCACCGGCGCCCAGTCCGACGCGCGCGCTCTGGCCGAGATCGCTCGCCGCCACGACTGCCTGACCATCGTCGATGCCGTGACCGCGCTCGGCGGCTCGCCGCTGGAGGTCGACGCCTGGGGACTGGACGCGGTCTATTCCGGCTCGCAGAAATGCCTGTCCTGTGTGCCTGGACTGTCCCCCGTGACCTTCAACGAACGCGCTCTGGATAGGGTCCGCGCCCGCAAGACCAGGGTCCAGAGCTGGTTCCTGGACCTGAATCTGGTCATGGGCTACTGGAGCGGCGAGCAGAAGCGCAGCTATCACCACACCGCCCCGGTCAACGCCCTCTACGCCCTGCACGAGTCACTGGTGATGCTGGCCGAGGAAGGCATCGAGGCGGCCTGGAAGCGTCACGCCCAGCATCATCTGGCCCTGCGCGCCGGACTGGAGACCCTGGGTCTGGAACTGATCGTGCCCGAGTCCGAGCGCCTGCCCCAGCTCAACAGCGTCGCCGTCCCGGCCGGGATCGACGAGGCCGCCCTGCGCGCGCGGCTGCTGTCGCGCTACAACCTGGAACTCGGCGCCGGACTCGGCGATCTGGCCGGCAAGGTCTGGCGCATCGGGCTCATGGGCTACAGCAGCCGTCCGGCCAACATCCTGCTCTGTCTCGGCGCCATGGCCAGCGAATTGGACGCGATGGGCTATCAGGCCGATGCGGGTGCGGCCATCGTGGCGGCGCGCATGGCGCTCGATCAAGCGGCTTGAGACCCGCACGGCATGTTCCTGCCCAACCGCCATCGTCTCGGTGTTCGTCTGATCTTCGCACTCGGGGCGATGGCTGAAGATGTGAAGGCGCTGATGGCGCGCCAAACCCGTTCCTGAGGCATCCTCAGGCGGTGCAAGCCGCCCCGCCCAAAACTCTTTGCGCTCTTTGCACCTTTGTGGTTCAACGGTGCTTTTTACCGACAGGATGCTTTCATGTCACTCACCCTCGCCAACCGGCTCTTCATCGCCCTGCAACACCTGATCCCGCAGCGCTGGCTGTCCGAGCGCATGTACCGGCTGGCGCGCATCCAGTGGCGACCGCTCAAGACGCTGATTATCCACAACTTCGCGCGAATCTATCAGATCGATATGCGCCTGGCCCAGGAACCGGACCTGGACGCCTATCCGAGCTTCAACGCCTTCTTCACCCGCGCCCTGCGTCCCGACGCGCGTCCGCTCGACCCAGATCCGGCGGCCATCCTGTGCCCGGTCGATGGCGCAATCAGCCAGATCGGAACCATCGACGCCGGACGGCTGATCCAGGCCAAGGGACACGACTACAGCGTTGAGTCGCTGCTCGGACTCGCACCCGGCGAACTCCATCCCTTCGACGGTGGGCGCTTCGCGACCATCTATCTCTCGCCACGCGACTACCACCGCATCCACATGCCGCTCAACGGGCGGCTCGATCAGATGGTCCATGTCCCCGGTCAGCTTTTCAGCGTCAATGGTGTCACGGCGGCGGGCGTGCCCGATCTGTTCGCGCGCAACGAGCGTCTGGTCTGCCGCTTCGAGACCGAGGCCGGTCCCATGGCGCTGATCCTGGTCGGCGCGATCTTCGTCGGCGGCATCGAGACGGTCTGGGCCGGCGAGATCACGCCGCCGCACTCGGGCCTGGAGCCGAAACGCTGGGACTATGAGGTCGACGCGCAGTGCATCCGGCTGGCGCGTGGCGAGGAAATGGGACGCTTCAATCTCGGTTCGACCGTGATCCTGCTCCTGCCGCCCGGTCACGCTGAATGGGCGCCGGGGCTGGCACCGGGCGCTGTGGTCCAGCTCGGTCAGCGGCTCGGAACGCACGCACCCGCCGGCGCCTCTGGCTGACGTGGAACCTTTGATCTGCCCTGAGTTGAGCCTCCTGTGACCGATTGCATCCGTCTGCGCGGCATCCGCCAGAACACCCTCAAAAACCTGGATCTGGACCTGCCGCTCGGCGAGCTGATCGTCGTCACCGGGGTCTCGGGATCAGGCAAATCCTCGCTGGCTTTCGATACCCTCTATGCCGAGGGTCAGCGCCGCTATGTCGAGACCTTCTCGCCCTATGCGCGTCAGTTCCTCGACCGGCTGGACCGCCCGGCGGCCGATCGCATCGAAGGCATTCCGCCGGCAATCGCTATCGATCAGACCAATCCGGTGCGTACCTCGCGCTCGACGGTCGGCACCCTGACCGAGCTCAACGATCATCTGAAGCTGCTGTTTGCACGGGCCGGGCGGCTGTTTTGTCATGGCTGTGGACAACCCGTCGAACGCGATACGCCCGAGTCGATCTGGCACCAGCTCACGCTTGAGCCGACGCCTGATCCGCCGCGCGCCCTGATCGTCTTCGACGTCGCCGTGCCTGAAGCGCTCGGCGTTGACGCGGTCAAGTCGATGCTGGCGCAACAGGGCTATGTGCGGCTGCTGAGTGAGGAACCGGAGTGCCTCGCGGTCATCCAGGATCGTCTGCGACTCACACCCGAGAACCGCAGTCGCGCCATCGAGGCACTGGAGACGGCACTCGCGCGGGGGCATGGCCGCGTGCGGGTGCATGCGCTCGACACCGAGGGCGCGGTACTCGAACCCAGACGCTTTTCGAGCGATCTGCACTGCGCGCCGTGCGACATCGCCTATCAGGAGCCGACGCCCAATCTGTTCTCGTTCAACTCGCCGCTGGGTGCGTGCGAGACCTGTCGCGGCTTCGGACGCACCATCGGCATCGACTGGGGGCTGGTGGTTCCGGACCCCTCCAAGTCGCTGCTCGAAGGGGCGGTCAAGCCGATCCAGTCCGACAGCTATGCCGAGATCCAGGAAGATCTGATTCGGTTCGCACACCAGCGCGGCCTGCCGACCGATGTACCCTGGCGCGACCTGACCGAAGACGACCGCGCCTGGATCATCGCGGGCGACGGCGACTGGGAAGCGGGCGTCTGGTATGGACTGCGCCGATTCTTCGACTGGCTGGAGGGACGCAGCTACAAGATGCATGTGCGAGTGCTGCTGTCGCGTTATCGGAGCTACGACCGGTGTCCAAGCTGCCACGGGGCGCGACTCAAGGATGCGGCGCTGGACTGGCGGCTCGGGGATCGGGCGCTGGCCGCGCAGACGCTGGAACCGGCGCACCGTTTCCGTCATGCACGCACCCAGATGAGCGCGGACGCTTGGGCGGCGCTGCCGGGTCTGAACCTGCACGATCTGCTGTGTCTGCCGCTCGGGCGCTGTCACGCCTTCTTCGAGGTACTGCGGCTCGATGGTCCGCTGGATCAGGCGCTCGATCAGCTCCTTGGCGAGATCCGCGCCCGGCTCGGCTATCTGTGCGAGGTCGGACTCGGCTATCTGACCCTGGACCGGCAGTCGCGCACGCTCTCCGGCGGCGAGGTGCAGCGTCTCAATCTAACGACCGCGCTTGGAACCGCGCTGGTCAATACCCTGTTCGTCCTCGACGAGCCGAGCATCGGACTGCATCCGCGCGACATGGACCGCGTAGTCTCCGTCCTGCACCGCCTGCGTGATCGGGGTAACTCGCTGGTGGTGGTCGAGCATGATCCGCAGGTGATGCGCGCGGCGGATCGAATCATCGACATCGGGCCTGGACCGGGCGAGCACGGCGGGCGGATCGTCTTTCAGGGCACGCCGCGCGAACTGCTCGACGCGCCTGAGTCGCTGACCGGCGACTATCTGGCCGGTCGGCTCCAGGTCGCCCCGCCGCGCCAGCCGGTGGCGCCGCCAACCGACTCCGCACGCTGGCTTCAGGTACGCGGAGTGCGGGCGCACAACCTCAAGGATCTGGATGTCGCCATTCCGCTCGACCGTCTGGTGGTCATCACCGGCGTTTCGGGTTCGGGCAAATCGACCCTGGTCCATGAAGTGCTCTATCGCGCGCTCTGTCAGCTCAAGGGTCATCCTGACGAGACGCCCGGCGCGCACGACGCGATCGAGGGCCATGCACACATCAGCGACGTGCAGCTACTCGATCAGTCGAGCATCGGGCGCACTTCGCGCTCCAATCCGGCGAGCTATGTCGGCGCGTTCGATGTCATCCGCAAGCGTTTCGCCCAGACGCCACTGGCTAAAGAACGCGGCTACACCGCCGGCAGTTTCAGCTTCAACAGCGGCAACGGGCGCTGTCCGACCTGTGGCGGCAACGGCTTCGAGCATCTGGAGATGCAGTTCCTGGCCGATGTCTATCTGCGCTGTCCCGAGTGCAATGGGCGGCGCTATCGCGACAGTCTGCTGGAGGTGCGCCTCAGCGGGGACAGTGAAAATCTGTACTCGATTGCCGATGTGCTGGAGATGACCGTCACCGAGGCGCTCGACTTTTTTGCTGACGACGCACAACTGCGCCGCGCGCTGGAACCGCTGCACGCGGTCGGACTCGGCTATCTGCGGCTCGGCCAGCCGGTGCCGACGCTCTCAGGCGGCGAGGCGCAACGGCTCAAGCTCGCCGGGCATTTGGCCAAGTCGGCGCGTCACAAGGCCCGCGATGGTGGATTACTGTTCCTGCTCGACGAGCCGACCACTGGACTGCATTTCGCCGACATCGCGGTGCTGCTGACGGCCTTGCGTCATCTGATCGATCAGGGCCATTCGCTGGTCGTGATCGAGCACAACCTGGATGTCATCAACGCTGCCGACTGGCTGATCGATTTGGGGCCGGAAGGTGGTGGGGCGGGTGGCGCGCTCGTCTGCTCAGGGACGCCGGATCAGGTCGTCACGCATCCCGACAGCCACACGGCGCGGGCGCTGCGGCAGTATCGCGCTGAGCAGGCCGCCGTTTGCGCGCGACGGCTCGATGAGCGCGCGTTGGACCACGCCGAACCATTGGCGATTAGCGACGGGTCGGGCCATTATGCGTTTCAGTCTGGGGCGGCGGGATCGATCGAGGTCCGTCACGCGCGTGAGCACAATCTCAAGGATCTGACACTGTCGATCCCGCGCGAGCGGCTCACGGTCATCACCGGCGTCTCGGGCAGCGGCAAGAGCACACTCGCCTTCGACATCCTGTTCGCCGAGGGCCAGCGCCGCTATCTGGAATCGCTCAACGCCTATGCGCGTCAATTCGTCCAGCCGGCGGCGCGCGCCGATGTCGATGCCATTCTCGGTCTGCCGCCGACCGTGGCCATCGAGCAGCGCACCAGTCGCGGCGGGGCTAAGAGCACGGTCGGCACCCTGACTGAGATCCATCACTCGCTGCGTCTGCTCTACGTCAAACTCGGCGTTCAGCACTGCCCCGATTGCGCCGTCCCCATCGAGCCGATGACGCGCGAAACGATCCTGAGCCGACTCCAGCGCGATCAGGCCGGCGAGTCGGTGATGTTACTGGCCCCCTTGGTCATCGCACGCAAGGGGCTTTACAAGGATCTGGCCGCACGGTTCGAGCGTCTGGGCTTTCCGATCCTGCGCGTCGATGGCGAGCCGGTCGAGACGGCGCACTGGCCGACGCTCGACCGCTTCCGCGAGCACACCATCGACCTGCCGCTCGGTCCGATCACGATCACGCCCGAGACCGAATCCGAACTGCGTGCGCAGCTCGATCAGGCGCTGGAGTTTGGTCAGGGGCAGGTGCGCGTGGTACGTCGAGTCGCCGATGGATCGGGCGCGGACGTCTGGGGTCGCGAGACGCCCTACTCCACCGAGCGCGCCTGTCATGCCTGCGGGCGTGCCTTCCCCGAGCCGGACCCACGGCTCCTGAGCTACAACTCACCGCACGGCTGGTGCCCGGACTGTCTCGGCACTGGTCTGAAACTGCCCGGATTCGATGCCGAGCAGACCGGCGAGGAAGCACAATGGCTGGCCCCGCCGAGCGGCACGACCCGCGACCCCTGCCCGACCTGCCAGGGCGCGCGTCTGCGGCCAGAGGCGCTGGCGCTGCGTTTTCGCGAGTATTCGATTGCGGCGTTCTCGGCGCTGACCGTCGACACAGCCGCCGTCTGGCTCGATGCACTCCAGCTCGACACCCGCGAGCAGGCCATCGCGCGCGATCTGCTGGGCGAGGTGCGCGAGCGGCTCGGGTTTCTGGCCGAGGTCGGGCTGGGCTATCTGACGCTCGACCGCGCCGCGCCAACGCTCTCGGGCGGCGAGGCCCAGCGCATCCGGCTTGCCGCCCAGCTCGGTTCAAATCTGCGCGGCGTCTGCTATGTGCTCGACGAGCCGACCATCGGCCTGCATCCGCGCGACAACCAACTGTTGCTCAAGACCCTGAGCCGGCTGGAGGGCAAGGGCAACACGGTGATCGTGGTCGAGCACGACGAGGAGACCATCCGCCGCGCTGAGCATGTGATCGATCTGGGTCCGGGCGCGGGCGTCCAGGGCGGTCGCATCGTTGCCCAGGGCACAGCGGCGGAGCTGATCGCCAACCCAACGTCGATCACCGGACGCTTTCTGGGCCGCCCGCGCCAGCGCTCGCGCCCGCCGCGTTCGGTCGACGCCCAGAGCACCTGGCTCCAGATACGGGGTGCCGGCCTCAACAATCTCCAGGCTCTGGACGTGCGGCTGCCGCTCGGGCGGCTGGTGTGCGTGACTGGCGTGTCCGGCTCGGGCAAGTCGACCCTGGTGCGCGAGGTGCTGGTCGGCAGTCTGAACGCGCTCCTGGCCGGCGACCGTGCCTCGGCGCGCACGGCTGATCGAGGTCGCGCGACGACGCGCCGTGCCCGCCGCGCTGATCTTGTCGGCTGTCGTGCGCTCGATGGCTGGCAGACGCTCAGTCGCGTGCTGGAGGTTGATCAGACGCCAATCGGCAAGACGCCCCGCTCCTGCCCCGCGACCTATGTCGGCTTCTGGGACGCGGTGCGCAAGCTGTTCGCCGCCACGCCCGAGGCACGACTACTCGGCTGGACGCCAGCACGCTTTTCCTTCAACACCAGCGCCGGACGCTGCCCGGCCTGCGAGGGCCAGGGTCTGCGCAAGCTGGAGATGAGCTTTTTGCCCGACGTGCGTCTGACCTGCGAGGTCTGCGGCGGCAGCCGCTTCGACCGCGAGACGCGCGAGATCCGCTATCGGGGGCTGGATATCGGTCAGGTGCTGGCGCTCAGCATCGACGCGGCGGTCGAAGTGTTCGCCGCCCATCCAGCCATCGCTCATCCGTTGCGGCTGCTGCAAGACGTGGGTCTGGGCTATTTGACACTTGGTCAACCGAGTCCGACCCTGTCGGGCGGTGAGGCACAGCGGATCAAGCTGGTGACTGAGCTGGCCAAGGCGCGACTCGGTGCCGATGGCGTCACCAACCGTCCAACGCTTTATGTACTCGATGAGCCAACGGTCGGGCTGCACATGGCTGATGTCGAGCGTCTGCTCGCGGTGCTGCATCGGTTGGCGGATGCCGGACACTCGGTGCTGCTCATCGAGCACAATCTGGATCTGATCGCCGAGTCCGATTGGGTGCTGGATCTTGGTCCTGAAGGTGGTGCCGGTGGCGGACGAATCGTGGCTGAGGGGTCGCCTGAGCGGTTGGTCGCGGACAGCGACGGGGCGACAGCGCGGGCGTTGGCTGAACGCCTCGGTGCGTTCGGCCGGGACGCGTCTTGAACAGGCCGGCGGCGAGTCGGCCTGCAACGCCAGCCAGAATCCAGGCGTCGTGCTACCCGCCGCTGCGCAGGCTTTTTCGTTTGTGCGGCATGGGGTTAGCGTGCTGGCAGATTGACAGCAGGTACCCGTGATATCAAGATGGCGCCATGCAAACACTCATCATCGACGTGGCCACGATCGAAGAGGTCAAGGCCAGCATGAAGGCGGCCTTTCGCGGCGAGCCGCAAGGCTGCCGGTACTCCTTCGCCAGCGAGGAGCGGCTACTGGAAGTGCTCAACGGGCGCCGCTGGGCGATCCTCAAGGTACTGGCCGGACAAGGCCCGGTCGGGATGCGTGAGCTGGCCCGTCGGCTCGGACGCGACATCAAGCCGCTCTCGCGCGACACCAAGACGCTGACCGACTGCGGCCTGATCGACAAGCAGCCCGACGGCAAGGTCGAATTTCCGTACAACGGCATAGATCTGGCGATCCGCTTTCGGAACGCGGCCTGATCGCGACCGTTCATCCCGCATCCCCCATGTTCGGAGTGCCGCAAATGAATCTGACCACCACCATCGCCGATCTGCTCGCCAGCGTCCAACGCCCCGGAACCTTCTATGCGACCGGAACCCTGGACATCCATCCGCCACGCCTGGAGGTCGAAGGACTCGGCTCGATCGCCCTGCCCCTGCTGCCGGTGCAGGCCGAACAGCTCGTCGCCCTGGCCGAACCCGCACCCTATGGCCGCGGCAGCGACACCCTGCTCGATACAGATGTGCGCCGAACCTGGCAACTGGATGCCTCACGGGTACAGCTCGGCGGGCGTCGCTGGGAGGAGGACCTGCGCGAGATCGTCGCGCGCGTCCGGCAGGATCTCGGGGTCGCCGGCGAGATCGAGGCCCAGCTCTACAAACTGCTGGTCTACGACACCGGCAGCTTCTTCGTCACTCATCGCGACACCGAAAAAGCGCCAGGGATGTTCGCCACCCTGGTCATCATCCTGCCGTGCGAGTTCAGCGGCGGCGAGCTGATCGTGCGTCATCGCGACGCCGAGGTACGGCTCGATCTGAGGCGCGATGAGCCGTCCGAGGTCGCCTATGCCGCCTTCTATGCCGACTGCCGCCACGAAGTGCTCCCGGTCGTCGCCGGCTATCGGCTGGCCCTGACCTACAACCTGGTGCGCACCGGCGCGAGCGACGTACCTCAGCCGCCCGACTACACGCCCGAGCAACAGCACCTGGTCTCGCGGCTGCGCGCCTGGGGTCAAGGTGAAGAGGCCGAAGCACCGCTCAAACTCCTCTATCCGCTCGAACACGCCTATACCCAGGCCGAACTGGGCTTCGAGCGTCTCAAGGGCGCCGATGCCGCCGTCGCCCAGGTGATGGTGGACGCGGCGCGAGAGGCCGATTGCGACCTCTATCTCGCCCTGGTCAGCATTGAGGAGAGCGGCTGGGCGGAAGAGACCGGCGGTCACTGGAGGAATCCGGACTACGAGATCGGCGAGGTCACCGATGGCTGGAAACGGATCCATGACTGGCACCTGCCCGACGGCACCGCGACCACCATGGGCAATCTGCCGTTCGACGAAGCCGAGATCAGTCCGCCCGGCGCCTTCGACGATCTCGAAGACGTGGAGCCGAACTTCCATGAGGCGACAGGCAACGAAGGCGCCTCCTTCGAGCGTTTCTATCAGCGCGCCGCCCTGGTGCTGTGGCCGCGCGCCCATCGCGGCCAAGTGCTGGCCAGCGGTGGACTGGACGTCAGTCTGCCGGTGCTCGAACGCCTGACCGCCGACTGGGAGGCGGCTGGAAGCGCGCCGGACGACCCACGACACACCGAGGCGCTGGAACTGGCCAAAGGCATTAGCGACCACTGGCCAAGCGAAGACTGGAACCGTCGACAGGCGAGCAAGAGCGGCCAGGGCGTCGCCCTGCTCAATGCCTTCAGGCGACTCGGCGCCCTTGAGGACGCGACGACCTTCATCGCCAAGCACTGTGCCCAGGGCGCCTATGGTCCGGCGGACAATCCGGCCATCGTTCAGATCCTTGAGCAACTCCCGTCCAGCACGGCCAGCGGTCTGCTTAAAGACCTGGTGCAGCACAACACGCCGCTGCGCCCGACGGCCTGCGCTGAGCTGCTCGCCCGCTGCAGCGCGAGCCTCGATCCCAAGAGCGGCACGCTGACGCCAGCCGCTCAGGCCTTGATTGCGGCACTGCCCACGGAGCGCACGGCGTCCTACAGTTTCACGGCCCCTCAGGTCGAACCGCCCACACCCGAGCTGGTAGCCCATGCACTGACGGCGCTCGAGCGCATCGATTCCGACCTGGCCGGCCAGGCGCTCGCGCATCTGCTTGCCTACCCGTCAGTCTATCCGGTCGACGCGATCCTCCTGCCGGCGGCCCTGATCCTGCGCGCGGCGGCTCCCGGCGAGGAGGCGCCCGCCTTCGCCGCCCTGCGTCGGCATGTGCTCGATCATCTCGACCAGCGCATCGCCGAGCCACTGGCCCCGCCGGCAGACTGGCAGCGCGAGGCCCGGATCAGCTGTACCTGCGCTGACTGCCGCAAGTTGACCGCCTTTCTCGTCTCGCCGACCGAGGCGGTCTGGCAGTTCAAGGCGGCGCAGCAGGCGCGCGATCATGTCACCAACTCAGTTCGCTACAGTGGCTCCGATCTGAATCTGACGACCGACCAGCGCGGACGGCCCTACACCCTGGTTGCCACCAAGAATCAGGCCAGCTACGAACGGCGCGTGATCCAGCGCGAGCAGGATCTCGCACATCGGGAGGCGCTGGCCTGAGGAGAGATCCATCAAAGACGACGAGGCTTGATCCTGGCACACTCATGGCCGATCCTAAACCTCAGCATCGCGTGATCACAGACGAGAGGACGATACACATGCAACCCATCGTACGCCCCATCCTGACCGCCACCGGCCTGTGCCTGCTGATGAGCCTGACGTCGGCTCAGGCGTCCAGCGACGATCCCATGACCGAGCAAGCCAAGGGACTCATCAAGCAGTTCGCCGGACAGTTGCAGTCCGAACTCAAGGCCGCGATCCAGACCGGCGGTCCGGTCGAGGCGGTTGCCGTCTGCAAGGAGCACGCACCAGTCATCGCCGCCGAGCTGTCCGAGTCCAGCGGCTGGTCCGTCGGGCGCGTTAGTCTCAAGGCACGCAACACGACACTTGGAACGCCGGACGTTTGGGAGACCCAGGTGCTCGAATCCTTCGAGACCCGTCTGGCCGACGGCCAGCCCGCCGACACCCTGAGCCAGGCCGAGGTGATCGAGGACGATCAGGGACGGACGTTCCGTTTCATGAAGGCTATCCCCACGGGTGAAGTCTGTCTGGCCTGTCATGGCGAGGCGATCAGCGAGCCGGTCGCGCAGGCGCTCGATGAGTACTATCCGAATGACCAGGCGCGCGGCTTCAAGATCGGCGACATCCGCGGCGCCTTCACGCTGTCCAAGCCGCTGCACGATTGACCAAGCGCTTGGTCGATCTCGCGGCCCGTTTGCCACCGGCGACCGGGCCGGACGATTCATCGAGGGGGTGACACCATGTCCGAGGCGCGATTCGATATCCTGTTCGACGGCACGCTCAAACCGGACGCCGACCCACAGCACGCACGCGAACGCCTGGGCACGGCGTTCAAACTCGACACCGCCGGCGTCGAGCGTCTCTTCACTGGCAAGCCCGTGTTGGTCAAGCGCGACGCAGACCTGGCCACCGCCGCTCGCTACAAGCGCGTCTTCGAGGAGGCCGGCGCCATCGTCACGCTCCGGGCGCTCGAAGCGACCGAACCAGCCGCGACGCCCCAGCCCCCACCACCGTCTCCCGCCGTGTCGTCGCCAGCGATTGCCCCGGAGCCTGCCGTCACGCGCGCGGCGTCCGAGCCAACGGCTGACGCCAAGGTCGACACGGCGGCGCCGCAGGCACCATCAACTCTCACCGCCGAGTCTGGCTTCGAGTTCCTCGAAGCGCCACCCAGGGTTAAGATGCCCGACCTTGATCTCAGCCAGCTGAGCCTGGTCGGCGGCGCGGACTGGAGTCTGGCCGACTGCGAGCAGAAGCCCAAGAACATACACATCCCCGACATCAGTCATCTCAGTCTCGATGAGATCGAGCCGACCCCGGATGACAACGACCCGACTGGACAGAATCCCGCCTCATGAGTACAGACTTCGACCACATCGTCATCGGCGCCGGCATCAGCGGACTGGGCGCCGCGCACTTTTCCGCCCGTCGCGGCCTGAGCACACTGGTGCTCGAATCCAGCGACCGCGTCGGCGGCTGTATCAACAGCCCATCCTTCGCCGCGCTCGACGGTTTCTGGACCGAGGCCGGCGGACACACCTGCTTCAACAGCTATGGTCACATGCTGTCAATCCTCGACGATCTGGATCTGACCCGCCAGGTTCAGCCCAAGCTCAAGGTCGGCTATAAGCTCTGGAAGGACGGCAAGCGCCGTTCCATCCTCTCGGCCCTGCATCTGTTCGAGGCCGCGCGCTCGATCCCCAAGCTGTTCAAGGAACCCAAGGACGGTCGCAGCGTGCGCGACTACTATGGCGCCGTCCTCGGTCAGCGCAACTATCAAGATCTGCTCCAGCATGCGTTTCAGGCCGTCATCTGTCAGCCTGCCGATGATTATCCGGCTGAGGCACTGTTTCGGCGTAAACCGCGCCGCAAGGACGTCATCAAAGCCTTCACCTTCGCCGAGGGCATTGAGGCCATCCCGACGGCCATCGCCGCTCAGAAGACGCTCGATGTGCGCACCGGGCAACAGATCGAGCGCCTTGAATCCGAGGGCGAGGGGTTCCGCGTCCGGCTCCAGGATGGCACCGCGATCAGCACCGCCCATCTGACACTGGCGGTGCCGCCTGATGTCGCGGCCACACTGCTACCCGCCGAGTCCGCGTTTGAAACCGCACGCACACTGGTCGCCGGCATCGGCATGGCCGAGATCGAGACCCTGGTTCTGGTCTTCCGTCAGACCGATCTGGATCTGCCGCCGATCGCCGGTCTGATCGCCGTCGAGGACGCCTTCTATTCAGCCGTTTCGCGCGACTTCCTGCCGGATGCGCAGTATCGCGGCTTTGCCTTCCACTTCCGTCCCGGTACGCTCGATGCCGATGCTCAGGTACGCCGCGCCTGTCAGGCGCTGGGTGCGGCGCCAGAGCGTATCGCCGCTCAGGTCTATGTTCACAACCGTCTGCCCGCGTTGCGTCATGGCCATTTCCAGTTAGTCGAACAACTGGATGCCGCACTCGCCGGCACGCGGCTGGCCCTGACCGGCAACTGGTTCCTCGGTGTCTCGATGGAAGACGCCCTCACGCGCAGTCACAGCGAGCATGTTCGGCTGTTTGGTGCCGGCGCCTGAAGACACCCACAACACACGGAGAACACATCATGCGACGCGCACTGATACTGCCGCTGCTGATCGGCGCTCTATCGAGCAACGCCCTCGCCGAAGAAATCGGCAGCGTCTCGACCAAGTTCAAATGGATGGGACCTAACGACAAGATCGTCGTCGAGGTCTTTCAGGACGAGGATATCCCCGGCGTGGTCTGCTATCTGAGCCGGGCCAAGACTGGCGGTGTTTCGGGAGCGGTCGGCGTGGCCGAGGACACCTCCGACGCCTCGATCGACTGCACCCAGGTCGGTCCCGTGGCCTTGCCTGATGATGTCCGCGCGGGCAAGCGCAACGGCGAGCAGGTGTTCAAGAAACGCACCTCACTGCTGTTCAAGAGCCTCCAGGTGGTGCGCTTCTACGACGGACCGCGCAACGCGCTCGTCTATCTGAGCTACAGCGACCGGATCATCGAAGGCTCGCCCAAGAACAGCGTCTCGGCAGTGGCCATCCAGCCGTGGAAGGTCGAGCCAGCCCCGGCCAAGTAAGCCAATCGGCCAGGCGCCAGCCAGCCGACCGCTGGCGCCGAAGCTTCAACCTCTCAGAGCACTAAGCCCAGGCCGCGCGGAAGGCGTCGAGAAAGCGATCGTAATCCGCTTCCGGGAGCTGATTGATGCCGGCCGCGCCCTTGCGTCCGCCGCCGGTCGCAAACTGGCGGCAGAGCGTATCGGCGCCTTCGAGCCGGCTCAGGGGCGCGCGCACACTGACCAGGAAGCCGCCCGTACTCAGACACGTCAGGATGGCATGCGCTTTTTCGGGCGCCTGCTGGGCCAGTTCATTGGCGTAGACGCCGCTTGCACGTCGCGCCCAGGGTTCAGCCGGCAGGATGAACAGACGATGCCGGGCGTCGTCGTATTCGGCCACCAGCGCCCGCGCACGCGCCATGTCGTCAGCATAGCCATCGCGTAACCGCGCGCAAGCGGCGTCCCCGGCGATGAAGTCACGCGGATCAGCATAGGGTTGCAGACGCCGATAAAGATCATCGGGCGCGAAGTGCAGATCCTCGATGCTCGGACCATAGCCGTTGTAGTTGAGACAGATTCCCAGCTCGCGCAAGTCATCGAGCGTGCTCGGGTCCAGATTCAGCGACTCAGCCGCGCGCCGCGCCGAATGGTCGAGATTGTCGCCGAAAGCGCCGACCACAGCCCAGGCGCGCGCACGTCCTTCGAGATAGGCATCGACCAGCAGACTGGTGCAGACATCCGGCCGCGTGTCCAGGTGCGCCTGGAGACCGGGATGGTTTGGAATCTCACCCGGAAAGTGATGATCGAAATAGCTGACCTGGACACCGGATTCCAGCAGCCGCTCTAGCGCGGCGGCATTTTTCTCCATCGAGATATCCAGAACCGTCACGCCCGCGACACCGTCGAGCGGCACGCGCCCGAGCAGATCGATCTCGCGTTTCGGGCCGGTGATGAGCTGACTGTCGCGCGGCTCGATCAACCGCAGTTGATGCAAGGCGCACAGGCCATCGGCATCGCCATTGAAAACATCGTAATAGATCATCGTCTAGGTGCTGTCAGTACAACGAAAAAGCCCCTTGGGCCGTGCGGGCACAAGGAGCATGAACGCGTTCGATTCAGTGTGGGCACCGCCCGAACAACAGGACTCGATCAGCAGACCAAGCCAAGTTGTATGGGCGCGGCCTTAGAAAAGATCGATGATGAGACGCTGAGCCTGAGCCACAGCCAGATCCCTGGATACGGACGGCGCCGTGTCCTCCTCCTTGCCCAGAATCTTGAGTTCGACCGGAGCCACGCCACGGCCAAGCATGCCCAGTTCACGGGCGGCTTCCTTGGAGAGATCGATCGAGCGGCCACGGATATAGGGACCGCGATCATTGATGGTGACCTCGACCGAGCGACCATTGGCCTTGTTGGTCACCAGCACCCGGGTGCCGAACTCCAGCGTGCGATGCGCTGCTGTCAGCTCGTGCATATTGAAACGCTCGCCGCTGGCGGTGCGGCGGCCATTGAAGCGATCTCCGTAGTAGGAGGCCACGCCATCGGTGACGGCTGCTTGGGCCAGAGTCATGGGTAAGAGCGAAAAGGCTAGAGTCAGGGATGATAGCCAGTTGCGTCGGTTGACCAAAACGCTTCCTCCGCGTGTCGTTTGGTGTTTGGGCGCTTGAGCAAGAACCCTTCGGATACTCGTTTGCGGCGAGATCCTAACCGCCAGGACACATGGGAGGCAAGTTTAATTTGGCTAAACCAAGCAATGATTTAGCACGTCTATCTATTGTGCTTTCTAATAATGGCGCCGTTTTCAGTCAAGCACGATCGGGGGTTGCAGGCCTGATCCAGGGCGTTGCGGCTAGCGTTCACCGGCATCCGAGCGCGTCAGGCGTACACCGGATTCCAACGCCTGATCTGGTGCTGGTGTTTCGAGTGGCAGGAACGGATACGACGCAATCCGCGTGCGCTGCACGGGCCGGTCGAGCATCTCGGCCACTGATGGATCGCGTTCATAGACGTCACGGCGCAAACGAAGGTTGCCATCGGCATCGGCGCGCGCCGTCAGGTAATAGAGCAGGACGGGCAACGGCTCCGACAGATTGACATAGCGCGTCCTGGTCCCTTCGAGGACGCTATCGATACGCGCACGATCCCAGCTCGACTCCTCCTCCAGCAGCAGCTCGGCGAGCTTCATCGGGTTCTGAACGCGCACGCAGCCATGACTGAGGGCGCGACCCGAACGTCCGAACAGTGACTTGCTGGGTGTGTCGTGCATATAGACCGCATGGCGGTTGGGGAACATGAACTTCACCCGTCCGAGCGCATTGTCCGGCCCCGGTGGCTGGACCACGCGATAGCGTCTGTAGTTTGCGGCATTGCCACCCCTGACCCGTTGGCCGGTACGCCGATCGACCAGCGTGTATTTGGCCGAGACATTGCCGAGCTTCTTTTGGATCGAGACCGGCATGGTCCAGGTCGGATTGAGCACCAGATGATCGAGCGTGTCGCGGAACATTGGCGTCTGCGCGTCCTCCTTGCCGACGATGACGCGCGTGCTCCAGGTGATCTCGCGTCCGCGCACCAGATGGACCTGGTAGTCGGCGACGTCGACGAAGACATAGTCGGCGGGTAGATCCTCATAGAGCCAGCGCATGCGCTCCAGATTGATACGAATGCACTCGATCCGGGCCGCATCGAAGGGATTATTGATCGCCGCAAGCGTTTGCGGACCGACCGCACCATCGGCGCTCAAACCGCGACCGCGCTGAAAGGCACGCACCGACTCGCTCAAGACCGCATCGAACGTCTCGGGTGTCTGCGGTGGATCGAATCGCACCGGCTCACCATAGCCAAGCACGAGCAGACGCGCGCGCAACTGAGCGACACGCTCGCCGCGACTGCCGAGCGAGAGTGTCGGTCCACTGGGCAAGGGATCGAGCGTCTTGAGATGACGCGCGCCGGCGTAATGACTCAGAGCACGCTTGAGATCGCTGTACCAGAAGGGTTTCTGGAAGCGCCCGTCGAGGAAGTCGGCCAGATCCTCAGCCTCCAGCGCACCGCGCATGTCGGCGATCAGGCGTTCGGCGGGCACGGGCGCGCGATCGTTCCACTTGCGATCGACGGCGACCGGATCGAGCTTGCCGTAGCGGGTGTGATGGGCGTAGCGCAGCAGGGCGTCGCTCAGCTGGATGTCGGCCGCCAGGCGCGCGGCGCCCTGGAGGGCCGCGAGCGCACCCGGACGGCTCAGCGCACGCAGTTGCTCGACATGGAAGTCTTCGGGCTGAAACCCGTCCTCATCGCTGCGCTCGACGAGTTCGAGCAGCGCCTCGATCGGCGCTGGCTTGGACCAGGCCAGGGTGTAGCCGCGCTGGACATAGAAGTCGGCGAGCACGGACGCGGAGAGCAGCGGCACGCCGTCGATGGCCAGTGTCCTGGACTCCCGGAACGCTTCCAGGGTTGGGGCGAGCAGCTCGCTCGCGCGCCCGGTCGCGGGCGTCATGAGGGTCAGCCAGGACATCAGGACCAGTGGCAGCGATGCGTTCATGCGTTCCTCAAACCTCGCCAATGAGTTCGGCCCGCCCCCGGTCGTCGACCGTCTCCAGGCGCACGGTGAAGCCCCACAGACGGCGGATGTGGCGCAGCATCTCTTCGACCGAGTCGCCCAGCGGACAGCGATTGTGCGCAAAGTGACGCAGGGTCAGCGAGCGGTCGCCGCGCCGGTCGACATTGTAGACCTGAATGTTCGGCTCGCGCGTGCCCAGATTGTACTGCTCGGCGAGCGCCTGACGCAGGGCGCGATAGCCGCTCTCCTCGTGGATCGCCTTGACCTCCAGATGTTCCTCCAGATCGTCGTCGGTGATGGCGAACAGGCGGAACTCGCGCATCAGGTTGGGCGAGAGGAACTGGGCGATGAAGCTCTCATCCTTGAAGTTGCGCATGGCGAAGTCGAGCACCTTGATCCAGTCGCTGCCGGCGATGTCGGGGAACCAGTAGCGGTCCTCGTCGGTCGGCGACTCGCAGATGCGGCGGATGTCGCGCATCATGGCGAAGCCGAGCGCATAGGGATTGATGCCGCTGTAATAGGGCGCATCGAACGGCGGCTGGAACACCACACTGGTGTGCGATTGCAGGAACTCGATCATGAAGCCATCGCTGACGAGTCCGTCGTCGTAGAGATGGTTCATGAGGCTGTAGTGCCAAAAACAATTATGGTTGATGAAGCAGGAGGCTTTATAGGCGTGGGATTCTTCGACACTGAAATCATAGACTGGGCCTTCATCGTGCTCAATCGCTTCGATAGTCGTCAGATCGTCTTTGACGAGGAACCATTTTACGGAATCCAGTGCGTTTTGCAGCGCTTGACGCTTATAGGAGAGCCGAAAGCCGATCTGCTCTGCAAAGCGTTTGACGTCTTCGCCAGTGATTGTGAGTCGATGGGTTCCGTCTTTCTGGGGCCGCAGAGAACAGACGATCCCAAGATTCAGCAACAGGAGTTGCTCGACCTCCAGCAAGTCACGGCTCTTGCTGACAAGGATGACTTGACGCCCCCGCTCATAGATACAGCCGTCGGTATCGAAATGGCCGCGCAGAAATGCCTGTACCACGGAGCGCGGCGATTTCAGGATGATCTCGGGCACATGCTTGCGCCCGGCGGCACCCCAGCCGGTCGCGATCTGAAAAGTCTGCTTGAATAACCGCGCCAGAACGGCGCTATAGACCGTTGAATTGAAGTGGTTGCGATCCGGTCGGCGCGATGCCTTCACACCAAATTCGGCAAAGATCGTTTGCTCGAAAAACTCCAGCAACTCCGGATCCTGTGACGTCAGATTCACACGGCTATCGTCGACGAATCCATCGCCGGTCACTTGCCCCAGCACCTCGGCCAAATCAGGCCCCAGGGTGTCTGGGCGCCGGGGCAGATCCTCGGGACCGAGCAGCGACCATGGAAGGTCGGGGTCGGCGCAGGCTGCCGTCCATTCATCGTGGCATTCCTGTAGGCGGACGCGCGTCCCGGCGGCAACGGACAGGGTTGGTACCGAGCAACGCCATTTGGAATAGGTGCTCGTCGAAACGCCATGCCGACGGCACACCTCAGCTACGCGAGGCCGCACCTTCAGGTCATAGTCGATGGCGGCCTCATTGGAGGCAAAGACACCGTGTCCACGCTGAACCTCAACAACGTCGCCCACCTTGAGATCCTGCAACTCGACCCACTGTCCTTTGACGAGGATTCGATGATCCGCACCGCCATGCAATTTATAACCATGCCGGGTACGAAGTCGGACACGCGGCTTGCTGGGATGCGAGAACCAGTTGACCACGCGATTGCCATCCTCGACATGCCCTGAAAAACGCGACTCGACGAGTTCCTGGGCAGGCATCAGCCCCTGATCCGTGACGATCAGCGTATCACCGGTTACACAGGCCCAACCTTCGTTCATGACCTGCGTCTGGCGCTGCGGATAGAAATACTGTCCGATCCGCCGCACGATGCGCACGATCTCGCGCTGCCAGGGTTCGAGGAGCGGCGCGTTCTTCTCGATGAAATAGAGGATGTTCTCCTGCGGCTCCTCGGGCCAGCGTTCCTCGCGCTGCGCCGCGTCGTGCTCGGCGGCGGTCGGCAGGGTTCGCCAGAGGTCGTTGATCTGCGATTGAATATAGTCCGCGCGCTCGCGCTGGCGGCGCTGTTCCTCGGCCATCGACAGCGGCGACGGACGCTTGTAGCGGTCGACGCCGTGGTTCATCAGGGCATGACAGGAATCGAGCAGCAGCTCGACCTCGTCATGACCGTAGCGCTCCTCGCACTGGGCGATGTACTTCCGGGCGAAGACCAGATAGTCGATGATGGCATCGGCGCTGGTCCAGGTGCGGAACAGATAGTTGCCCTTGAAAAAGCTGTTGTGCCCATAACAGGCGTGCGCAATCACCAGCGCCTGCATCGGCAGGCTGTTTTCCTCCATCAGATAGGCGATGCAGGGATCGGAGTTGATGACGATCTCATAGGCCAGACCCATCTGACCGCGCCGATAGGTCTGCTCGGTGGCGACGAACTGCTTGCCGAACGACCAGTGCTGGTAGTAGATCGGCAATCCGACCGAGGAATAGGCGTCGATCATCTGCTCGGAGCTGATGACCTCGATCTGATTGGCATAGGTGTCGAGCCCGTAGACATCATGGGCCAGCCGGCCGAGCTCCTGGTCGAACCGTTCCAGGAGCGGAAAGGACCACTCGGATGAATCCGTGATGAGTCGTGTGCTCATGCAGACTGCCTCTTGAACAACTCGCGAAAGACGGGATAGATGTCCTCAGCACCGTCGATTTCCTGCATCGCGAAGTGCGGATGCGCCGCCATCACTTCCTCATAGGCATACCAGAGGCTCTGATGCTGACGCGGCGTGATTTCGACATAGGCGTAATAGCGCATCAGCGGCAGTAGCTTCTCGATCAGCAGATCACGGCAGAGGCTGGAGTCCGAATCCCAGTTGTCGCCGTCCGAGGCCTGAGCGGTATAGATGTTCCAGACGCTCGGGTCGTAGCGCTCCTTGACCACCTCATAGGCCAGATTGAGCGCGCTTGAGACCACGGTGCCACCGGTCTCGCGCGAGTAGAAGAAGTCCTCTTCGTCGACTTCCTGAGCGATGGTGTGATGGCGGATGAAGACCACCTCGATCCGGTCGTAATTGCGCTTCAGAAACAGATACAGCAGGATGAAGAAGCGTTTGGCGAGACTCTTGCGCTCCTGATCCATGGAGCCGGAGACGTCCATGAGGCAGAGCATCACGGCCTGACTGGTCGGCTCGGGCTGCTTGACGAAGCTCTGATAGCGCAGATCGAAGGTGTCGATGAAGGGCAGCGCGGCGATCCGGGTCTTGAGCCGGTCGATCTCGGCGCGCCGTTCGCCGATGTGCGGGTCGGTCTCCTGAACCCCGCTCGCGAGCAGACGCGCGATCTCCTCTTCCAGCTCGCGGATACGGGCGCGCGAGGGTGCACCGAGGGCAGTCCGCCGGGCGACCGCGCCCTTGAGTGAGCGCACCACGTCGATGTTGGTCGGCGCGCCCTGAGTCGCATAGCCGGCGCGCACTGTCTTGAACTCAGTGGTGCCGATGAGCTGGTTGCGCACCAGATTGGGCAGTTCCAGATCCTCAAACAGCAGATCCATGAACTCTTCACGCGAGAGCTCGAAGACGAATTCATCCTCGCCCTGACCATCCTTGCTCGCCCGGCCCGACCCACCGCCGCCCTCCCCGCCCTCGGGCCGGCGGATGCGGTCGCCCGACTCGAACTGCTTGTTGCCGGGGTGCACCCTATCGCGCACCCCGCCCTGGCCGTGATGGAACACCGGCTCCGAGATGTCGCGCGACGGGATGCCGACCTGCTCGCCGGAATCCATGTCGGTGATGCTGCGCTTGTCGACCGCGTCGGCCACGGCCCGCTTGAGCTGGGTCTTGTAACGCTTGAGGAAGCGCTGACGGTTGACCGCGCTCTTGTTCTTGCCATTCAGACGCCGGTCGATGAAGTGTGACATAGGTGACTCGCTTGGACTCTGGCGACTAGCATTCGGGTTCCGGATGTCGAACGCGGCGTGAGATGTCATCAGGACTCAGGATCTCATTCAGTGTGTCCGATTCCACCGGCTGCATTTCATCGATCAACGTCTCGGGGGCGATATCCTGCTCGTTCGGCCAGGTCACGGCTCCGAACAGGATGCCGACGCGATTGAAATAGCCCACATCGCGCAGCTCGCGAAAGACGCCATGATCGAGATAGGGCTTCATGTCGAAGACACCCCGGCGCCCGTCTGCGATTTCGACATAGAGACGAAAATCCGACAGCGGCTTGACGACGTTCACATCCCAATACATGTGGCGACCTCACAGCGGCGCGATCTTATAGGGCTTTTCACCGCTGGCCGCGATCTCCCAATCGGCCAGCAGCTCATCTCGATGCAGTTCGATCCAGGCCTGCACCAGTCGCAACTGTTTGCGCGGCAACTCGCCGGCCAGGATTTCGCCGTCGTCGATGCCGATAGCCGCCTCGAACTCCGCATACTTGGAATGGATATGCGGCAGATTGTGGTGCTTCTGGTCCATCAGATAGAGGCGGATGATGATTCCATAAAACATCGAGATGATCGGCATGACGATGGCGTCCTGGTCGAATCGAGGCAACGATTACTGCGACTTGCGCACGCGCAGATACCACTCCGAGAGCAACCGCACCTGCTTGGGCGTGTAGCCCTTGTCGGTCATGCGGTCGACGAACTGGTCGTGCTTCTTCTTCTCGTCGACCGAGGACTTGGCATTGAAGGAGATGACCGGCAGCAGATCCTCGGTGTTGGAGAACATCTTCTTCTCGATGACCACGCGCAGCTTCTCGTAGCTGGTCCATTTCGGGTTGGAGCCGGCATTGTTGGCGCGCGCGCGTAGCACGAAGTTGACGATCTCGTTGCGGAAGTCCTTGGGATTGGAGATCCCAGCTGGCTTCTCGATCTTCTCCAGCTCCTCGTTGAGCATGGCGCGGTTCATCATCTCGCCGGTGTCCGGGTCGCGATACTCCTGATCCTGGATCCAGTAATCGGCATAGGTCACATAGCGGTCGAAGATGTTCTGGCCGTACTCGGCATAGGACTCCAGATAAGCCGTCTGCAGCTCCTTGCCGATGAACTCGGCATAGCGCGGGGCCAGATACTGCTTGAGAAAGCCGAGATAGCGCTCCTGGGTCTCGGGCGGCAGCTGCTCGCGCGTGATCTGGCGCTCCAGCACATAGAGCAGATGCACCGGATTGGCCGCGACCTCGCTGTGGTCGAAGTTGAACACCTGCGACAGGATCTTGAAGGCGAAGCGCGTCGAGATCCCGCTCATGCCCTCGTCGACCCCGGCATAGTCGTGGTACTCCTGCACCGACTTGGCCTTGGGGTCGGTGTCCTTCAGGTTCTCGCCGTTGTAGACGCGCATCTTGGAGAACAGGCTCGAATTCTCCGGTTCCTTCAGGCGTGTGAGCACCGAAAACTGCGCCATCATCTCCAGGGTGCCAGGCGCACAGGGCGAGGCCGCCAGCGAGCTGTTGCGCAACAGCTTCTCGTAGATCCGCACCTCTTCGTTGACGCGCAGGCAATAGGGCACCTTGACGATGAAGACGCGGTCGAGGAATGCCTCATTGTTCTTGTTGTTGCGGAAGCTCTGCCACTCGGATTCGTTCGAATGCGCGAGGATGATGCCCTGGTAAGGCAGCGCCGACAGACCCTCGGTGCCGTTGTAGTTGCCCTCCTGGGTGGCCGTGAGCAGCGGATGCAGCACCTTGATCGGCGCCTTGAACATCTCGACGAACTCCATCAGGCCCTGATTGGCCCGGCATAGCGCGCCCGAGTAGCTGTAGGCATCGGCGTCGTTCTGGGCGAAGCGTTCGAGCTGACGGATATCGACCTTGCCGACCAGCGCCGAGATGTCCTGGTTGTTCTCGTCGCCCGGCTCGGTCTTGGCCACCGCGATCTGTTCCAGGATCGAGGGATAGAGCTTGACCACCTTGAACTGAGTGATGTCGCCGTTGTACTCCTGGAGCCGCTTGACCGCCCAGGGCGACATGATGGTGCGCAGCGCGCGACGCGGAATGCCGTAGTCTTCCTCCAGGATGGCGCCGTCCTCTTCGGGCGAGAACAGGCCCAGAGGCGACTCGAACACCGGCGAGCCCTGGATGGCGTAGAAGGGCCGCTCCTGCATCAATTCCTTGAGTTTTTCGGCCAGTGACGATTTGCCGCCACCGACCGGGCCGAGCAGATAGAGGATTTGCTTCTTCTCTTCCAGCCCCTGCGCGGCATGCTTGAGATAGGAGACCAGATGCTCGATCGACTCCTCCATGCCGTAGAACTCAGCGAAGGCCGGATAGCGGCGGATCATCTTGTTCTGGAAGATGCGGCTCAGACGCGGATCGTCGCGGGTGTCGATCAGCTCGGGTTCGCCGATCGCCATCAACAACCGCTCGGCCGGGCCGGCATAGGCCGAAGGGTCGGCCTTGCACAGCTCCAGATACTCATTCAGGCTCAACACCTCCTCGCGGGAGGATTCGTAGCGGGCCTGATAGCGTTCGAAGATCGACATGGACTCATACCTCACTCGGAAGCGGATGTTGATCGTCAGCCGCGCCGGTCACGACAGGCGAGATCCGGGACTCGTGTCGGGCTTGGTCCCGACCCCTGAGTCGGATCGGAGACGCGGTTGGGATGATGTTCGATATAGAAGCAATGATCGAGCCATCGGGAAGCGGATGCCAAGTCGCGATCCAGCGCGCGGACTCCAGTGACGAACAACCCTAATCCGCACTGAATTGGTGCGTCAAGCACCGGTTCCTGCCCCACAGAGGACGCACCTCCGGCGGGTGGTCGACAGGATCGCATCTGCAATCGCCCATGACGCACCCGATTGGGGCGTCGGATCGTTCGTGCCGGCTTCGCCGTGACTGGTCCATAGATGGAGGCCGGAGACTGGGACTCCAAGCGCGCCGGGACGTTCCGCTGTGACGAATCCTGTACCATTGCGCCATCCCGAGCCGTATCTGAGATCCGTATGCCCGATTCCTACGTCGATCGCATCCTCAAGGCGCGCGTCTATGATGTCGCCGTCGAAACGCCGCTCACGCTGGCGCCGCGACTCTCGACCCGCCTGAACAACACCATCCTGCTCAAGCGCGAGGACTTGCAGCCGGTGTTCTCCTTCAAGCTGCGCGGGGCCTACAACAAGCTCATTCATCTCGATGCTGAGGCGCGCGCGCGTGGCGTCATCGCCGCCAGCGCCGGCAACCATGCCCAGGGCGTGGCGCTCGGTGCCAGCCGGCTCGGCCTCCAGGCGACCATCGTCATGCCGCGTACCACGCCGGCGATCAAGGTGCGGGCGGTGCGTGCGCACGGCGGCAAGGTAGTGCTCCATGGCGATTCCTATGATGAGGCCTATACCCATGCCATGGAGTTGGTCGCCGAGAAGGGTCTGACCTTCATCCATCCCTTCGACGACCCGGACGTTATCGCTGGTCAGGGCACGATCGGCATGGAGATCCTGCGCCAGCACCCCGAGCCGCCGCACGCGATCTTCGTCCCGGTCGGCGGCGGCGGGCTGATCGCCGGCATCGCGGCCTATGTCAAATGGCTCTATCCCGAGGTCCGGATCATCGGCGTCGAACCGGAGGACGCACCGACGCTCCATGCCGCGCTGGCTGCCGGTGAACGGGTCACCCTGCCCCAGGTCGGGCTGTTCGCCGATGGCGTGGCGGTGCGGCTGATCGGCGAGGAGACCTTCCGCGTTGCGCGCGAGCGGGTCGACGAGGTGGTCCTGGTCAGTACCGACGAGATCTGCGCCGCGATCAAGGACATCTTCGACGACACCCGCGGCATTGCTGAGCCGGCCGGAGCCCTCGCCGTGGCCGGACTCAAGCGCTGGGTCGAGACCACGGGCACGCGCGACGCCCATCTGGTCGCCATCGAGAGCGGCGCCAACATCAATTTCGACCGGCTGCGCCATGTCGCCGAGCGCGCTGAACTCGGCGAGCACCGCGAGGCACTGTTCGCCGTCGAGATCCCCGAGCGTCCGGGCAGTTTTCTCAGCTTCTGTCGGGCGCTCGGCAAGCGTCAGATCACCGAGTTCAACTATCGCTATGCTGACAGCCACCGCGCCCAAGTCTTCGTCGGCATCGAGCTGTCGAAGGGCGAGGAGGAACGCGCCGAGCTTATCGCGCGCCTGGCCGACAAGGACTTCAAGGTGCTCGACATGACCGACAACGAAACGGCCAAGCAGCATATCCGCTTCATGGTCGGCGGACATGCGCTCGGACTGGAGCATGAGCGGCTGGTGCGCTTCGAGTTTCCCGAACGTCCGGGCGCGCTGCTCAACTTTTTGAGCGGACTCGGCAAGCGCTGGAACATCAGTCTCTTCCACTACCGCAATCATGGCGCGGCCTATGGGCGGGTGCTCATGGGGGTGCAGATTCCGCCGGCCGAGTACGACGACTTCGCGCGTTCGCTCGCTGATTTGAGCTATCCGCACTGGGACGAGACCGACAACCCCGCCTACCGGATCTTCGCTGGCAACGGATAGCGCGGCGCGCTGCCGGCCCGATCGGGTCCATGTCCATCGGACTGGTCAGGGAAGAGAGCGTCACCTAGAATGCCAGTGCCCGCTCAACATCGTCGAGTCGACAGATTTCAGGAGAGCTCAACGTGGACGCTGCCTTTCATTCGGATCTCGCCACTGCCCAGATCGGTATCCTGGGACTCGGCTATGTGGGTCTGCCGCTTGCGGTCGAGTTTGGTAAGCGGTATCGGACCATCGGTTTCGATATCAATGCCGCGCGCATCGCCGAGCTGCGCGCCGGGCGTGATTCATCGCTCGAAGTCGAACCCGACGAGCTGTGCACCGCCAGTCGACTCGAATATGCGGATTCCATCGAATCACTCGCCGACTGTCACGTCCTGATCGTCACCGTCCCCACACCGATCAATGCCCACAAACAGCCGGACTTCAGCCCGCTCGAATCCGCCAGCCGCGCGCTCGGTTCCATCCTCAAGCCCGGCATGATCCTGATCTTCGAGTCGACCGTCTATCCGGGCGCGACCGAGGAGGTCTGCATCCCCATCGTCGAGCAGGTCTCAGGACTGACCTACAATCGCGACTTCTACGCTGGCTACAGCCCCGAGCGCATCAATCCAGGCGACAAGTCGCACCGACTGACGACCATCAAGAAGGTCACCTCCGGCTCCACACCCGAGGTCGCGCGCTTCGTCGACGCGCTCTACGGCTCCATCATCACCGCCGGCACCCATCTGGCCAGCAGCATCCGCGTCGCCGAAGCGGCCAAGGTGATCGAGAACACCCAGCGTGATCTCAACATCGCGCTCATCAACGAGCTGGCGCTGATCTTCAACCGGCTGGGACTGGACACGCTGGAGGTCTTGGAGGCGGCCGGGACCAAGTGGAACTTCCTACCCTTCCGACCCGGACTCGTCGGCGGACACTGCATCGGCGTCGACCCCTACTATCTGACCCACAAGGCCCAGGAAATCGGCTACAACCCCGAGGTCATCCTGGCCGGACGGCGCGTCAACGATGGCATGGGTGCCTATATCGCCAGCGAGGTCATCAAGCTGATGGTCCGGCGCAACGGATTAGATCACAGCAGCCGGGTGCTGGTGCTGGGCCTGACCTTCAAAGAAAACTGCCCGGATCTGCGCAACACGCGCGTGGTCGACATCCTCGCCGAGTTGCAGGACTATGGCCTGAGCTGCGACGTCCACGACCCCTGGGCCAATCCAGTCGAGGCCGAGCACGAATACGGTCTCAAGCTGCTGGATCAGCCCGAGAACGGCGTTTACGACGCCATCATTCTGGCCGTCGCTCATCGCGAATTCGCCGACTGGGGCGTTGAGCGCCTCCGCGCCTTCGGCAAGCCGGGCGCGATCCTCTACGACGTCAAACAGCTGCTCCCGCGCGAACTGGTCGATGGGCGGTTGTAAACCTCTGAATCTGGAGTTTCGATGAAGATCCTGGTCACCGGCAGCGCCGGTTTCATTGGTTCGGCCCTGTCACTGCGCCTGCTCGAACGTGGCGACACGGTGATCGGGGTCGACAATCTCAACGATTATTACGACGTCCGGCTCAAGGAAGCCCGGCTGGCACGCACCCTCGACCATCCGAACTACACCGACGTGCGACTCGACATCGAGGACGGCGCCGGACTGGCCGAGGTCTTCCGCACCCAGCGGCCCGAGCGCGTGGTGAACCTGGCCGCCCAGGCCGGCGTGCGCTACTCGATCGAAAACCCCATGGCCTATGTCAACACCAACCTGGTGGGGTTCGCCAACATCCTGGAGTGCTGCCGCCATCACGAGGTCGAGCATCTGGTCTATGCTTCCAGCAGCTCGGTCTATGGCGCCAACACCGAGATGCCCTTCTCGGTCCACGACAATGTCGACCATCCGCTCAGCCTCTATGCCGCCAGCAAGAAGGCCAACGAGCTGATGGCCCACACCTACAGCCATCTCTACCAGCTCCCGACCACCGGACTGCGCTTCTTCACCGTTTACGGTCCCTGGGGCCGGCCGGACATGGCGCTGTTCAAGTTCACCCGCGCCATCCTCGCCGGCGAACCGATCCAGGTCTTCAACTACGGTAAACACAGACGCGACTTCACCTATGTCGACGACATCGTCGAAGGCGTGATCCGTGTCCTCGACCGTGTGCCCGCCGGCAATCCCGACTGGACAGGCGCCCAACCCGACCCGGCAAGCAGCCGCGCGCCCTATCGGGTCTACAACATCGGCAACAACCAGCCGGTCGAACTGATGGAATACATCGGCGTGCTGGAACAGTGCCTGGGTCGCAAAGCCGAGATGGAACTGCTGCCGCTGCAACCCGGCGACGTCCCCGACACCTTCGCCGACGTCGCCGATCTCGTCCGGGACACCGGCTACAAACCCGACACGCCCGTCTCGGTCGGCGTCGCACGCTTCGTCGAGTGGTACCAGGGCTTCTACGCCTAACAAGCCCGCGCCCATTGACGCTCAATGCTCGTGAGGGAGGGTCGGGTGACGGTGGGCGGGGGACGCCGTGAATCCATCCCTGGAGGCTTGACGACCGCCTCCATGCGGTCGACACCCCCGCCCGCCGACACCCGACCCGGAAGCCGGTATCATGCCCAAGTCCAACCTCAGAACGGCGCATCCAGCCTGCTCGCAGAGGTCTTAGGCACGGCCGGACTGTTTGGCGCCAGCAGGCCAAACACCTCATCGAGCCGCACGATCAACTGACGCACCTGCAACGCCAGAATCACGAACTCCGCATCCAACCGCTGCGCCGGATCCATATCGTCGCCGTCCAGCTCCTCCAGCAGCGCATCCCCCACCCGCAGCCGCTTGAGCGACAGATCGTCGGCCAGGGTGAAACTCAAACGCTCATCCCACTCCAGCGCCAGCTTGGTCACCTGCTTGCCGGCACGCAGATGATTGAGAATCTCCTCGCTCGCCAGATCCTGACGGCTACAGCGCACCACACCCGCCTTCTCATCGACATCGCGCAGTTCACAGGCATCGCCCGCCACGAAATCGCTCGGCGCACCGTCCTCCAGCAGCCAGCTCGTCAGCACATTGGCCGCCGGCCGCGCCGGATCGGGCAGCTTGACCGGCAGCGAACCGAGCGTCTCGCGCAACAGTGACACCACATCCTCGGCCTGCTTCTCGCTCGATGCATCTACCACCAGCCAGCCGCTTTCAGTATCGATGTAGAGCTGAGTCCGACGCGAACGGGTAAAGGCGCGCGGCAGCATCTCGTTGATGATCTGCTCGCGTAGACGCCGACGCTCGGCGCGTCCGACATCGCGCGCTTCGCCCGCTTCCAGCTCGCTCACCCGCTCATCGAGCGCCTCGGCCACCGCCGCTGAGGGCAGCAACCGCTCCTGCCGGCGCGCACAGATCAGATAGCAGCCGCTCACGGCCTGGACCAGCGCCGAGGTCTCCTCACCGAGCGGCGAGGTCCAGCCCAGGGTCGCGGTCTCGATCGGGCCACAGGGACGGAAGCGCCGACCACCCAGAGCCTCCTCCAGCTCGGCGGCCGTAAACTCGAACGGCTGATCCAACCGAAAGAAACGTGCATTCTTGAACATGGCGGGCCCCTGTACGAAAAGGCGCGGAGTATGCCCCACTCGGCGCCATGCGGAAAGGGCAAGGCGCGTGCAAGCAGTTTAGAATGTCCGCAATCTCGGCCACAGCTTGGTATATCGTGAACGAACTTTCACTGCCCGGACTCTTCATCGCGCTCGTCGTCCTTATCGGTCTCTCCGCCTTCTTCTCAGGTTCCGAGACCGCGCTCCTGACGATCAATCGCTACCGGTTGAAGCATCTCGCCGAACGCGGTCACAGCGGGGCGCGCATTGCCCGCCGCCTGCTCGACCGTCCAGACCGACTGATCGGGCTCATTCTGCTTGGCAACAACTTCGTCAACATCATGGCCTCGTCACTGGCGACCGTGATCGCGTTGCGGCTCGGCGGCGAGGCGGCGATTGGCATTGCGGCTGGACTCCTGACGCTCGTCATCCTCATCTTCGCCGAAGTCGCGCCCAAGACCTATGCGACCCTGCATCCGGAGCGCCTTGCCTTTCCGGCCGCCTATGTCTACAGGCCGTTGCTCAAGCTGCTCTACCCCATCGTCTGGTTCGTCAATCTGTTCACCAACGGCATTCTGCGGCTGATCGGAATCGTTCCTGAGGGCGCGCCGCCGACCGATCTGAGCCGTGAGGAACTGCGCACCGTGGTCAGCGAGGCCGGGGCCATGATCCCGGAACGCAGCCGCTCCATGCTGCTGGCGATCCTGGATCTGGAGAATGCGACCGTCGAGGACATCATGATCCCGCGCAATGAAGTCGAGGGGATCGATCTGAGCGACAGCGAGGAGGAGATCCTCCAGACGATCCGCAACACCAGCTATACGCGGCTGCCGCTCTACGATGGCAGCATCGACAACGTGATCGGCGTACTCCACGCCCGCAATGCCCTGCATGCGATGCTGGATCAGGGATTGAACAAGGCGTCGCTGAGCGCGATCGCCCGCGAGCCTTATTTCGTCCCCGAGGGCACGCCGCTCTACCAGCAAATGCTCAACTTTCAACGCGCCAGACAGCAGGTCGGACTGGTCGTCGATGAGTATGGTGATTTCATGGGCCTCATCACCATGACCGATCTGCTGGAGGAGATCGTCGGCGAGTTCACCACTGACCCGTCCGACAGCCTCCCTGAGATCCATCGCGCCGAGGATGGCAGCCTGCTCGTCGATGGCGCCATCAGTCTGCGTGACCTCAATCGCGCGCTGCGCTGGGAGCTGCCGACCGACGGGCCTAAGACGCTCAATGGGCTGATCCTGGAGTACATGGAAACCATCCCCGAGCCTGGAACCAGCCTCAAGCTCGCCGATCACCCGCTGGAGATCATCCAGACGGCCGACAATGGCGTTAAAACCGTCAAGATCGTCCCGACACCGCCGCGCAAGGTCCGGCATTGAGCTTGTTCACGAAACGCTAGACGCTCATCACCTAGCAAGGGTGTCCGCGTTCTTTACGGTTTTCCATGCCCAAGAAATTCAGATCGACCTCGGCGATCACCTGACCATTGTCGTCATAGGCCGTGAGATTGGGCGCGACCTGATGCACCGGCAGACCGCGCTCGCTCGGATACGCAACCACCGTCATCGTCGTGGTGAAACGCATCAATTATGGTCGACAGTTCCGTAGTACCGTTCCGCCAAGGCATCAAAAACCGCCTCGTTCCGGGAAGAAGCGCGGCGGTTGAATCAAGCGATCCATGTATCCAAGCGGCGTCCGTACCGCTTGCCAGGTGAAAGGTACGCGATGCGTATCTACCCGGCTGAACATTCGATGGTCAGATGCTTGAGATCAAGAACGGCGCCTGCCCGCAGCAACGCCTCCAATCCCAATATGCCATTCATTTTGAAGCCATAGTCCAATCCGCCGAATTCGATCTCCAGCCATGAGATTTCGTGTTCCCCGATGAAAATCGCATCGACTCGCCTGGAAAACACATACTCCACTCCACCCACTCCCCGAATTCGACGCAGGACATCAGTGGTTTCGGGATAAATGCCCAGAGGCGCGACAGCAGCGTGGTGGCCGAACCGGTATCGATCAACACATCGTCAATATCCAGCCTGACGCCGCGATAGATCAACGTCACCGGTACAAACAGCAAGGAGTCGCGGAGCACGAGCTTCATGCGCCCGCTCGAACACCAATCCAGTGTCGCTCCTCGATCCGCAAATCTTGGCGGCTCGTATGTGCGAACACAAATTCGCGGGTGGGATCAGCACGATGAAGACGCCGATAAGCCGCAAATGCGGCGGCGCCATCCTGACAGAGCTCGACCACGGCCAGGTCATCGGCGACGAAAACGTTTCCCTCCTCATGGAATCGGATTGCCTCGACAACAAGCCATTTGTCTGGATACTCAACCTGAATCTCTGTCCACTTCATTCATGTATCTCCGATGGAGCGGCACCTGAGTCAGAGCGAGCCAGCAGACAGGAGCCTGACGTACTTGGGCAAACACGGCGACAGGCGACGATTCCCTCTCACGAACTGTCGAACCACGGACCATTGAATCACGGAGACCCTGGATCCTCCGAAGGCGCGGATAATACACACAGGAGACTGTTTTTGATACCTTCAGCGCGCGCAGCAACCCCTCCATGGAACAGGCGGCACGCTCGCCGCCCCCCCAAGCCGCACCTCAACAGCCAAATCAGCGATGGACACACTCCAAACCACACCCGAACACGCCCCCCTCCAAGCCCTGCGCCAGGATCCTGCCCTGCAGATTCCTCGCCCTCTGCACCCTGCTCGGACTCCTGGCGCTCTACATCGCCAAATCCGCCGCCGACATCGACCTCTTCCTCAGCCTCTGCACCCTCCCATCCGCTCGTCATCGCGCGCAATCATTTCACGAGGATTCAGCTTCGTGTCATTTTGAGTAGATCTTTATGAGCGGATTGCCGGGACATTTAGCGTTTCAGATCCCGATAGAAATTCTCATGCGCTCCAACTAACAGCAGCCACCGTGTCTGGGGGTCGTACTCGTAGGCAAGCAAAAAGCGGCTGCCGACACATTGAAACTTGTAGACAAACACGCCATCGAGGTCACCCTTCTTTGCTTCGCCCTGCGTTGGATCTTTCACGATAGCTGAGACAGCATCGTCCACATCCGCCTTCTGATTCGGATTCAGGCGTTTGTAGGCGCGGCGGAAACCATTCGACTGGCAGACCTCAATCATGGCTCTCTGATCGACGCCCTTCAGGAACAAAGGGTGTTGCTTGATCGCGCGGCTCAGCACGCGAGATGAGGAGATCACGCACGAAATCCACCGGTAAATCCGGATTATCCAGCGCGGCCTTGCCGAGCTTGGCCCAAAACTCGATCTGACCGGCGATGGTCCGACACTCCGCTTTAGCGTGGCGCTTGGCGTCCTCGTAGAGGAATTCGTCAATACGTACTGGCATGCCCATGTCTCTCACTCCCAAAAATTTACTACTTTTGTAGTCTAGATTGGCGGACAATACGCTGCAAGTACCAAGTCGGAAAAACCGGGAGCAGTGGGTTCGGTGGGTTTCGCGGCACTCGCTCCCGGAGAACGGAGAGTACATCAACCTCTTCCCAGGCTTCTCACTGGGCCTCTGGAGCTGGATCAACTCATGACCAGCCCGCTGGCTCACAGCAAATAATCCTTAATATTATCAACGGGGGAAGGGCAGGCCGAGGCGCCTCAAAACCCCCAAACCAGCGGCGCCAGACTGATGGTGATAGCGGCCATGAGCAGATTGAGCGGAATGCCCACCCGGAAATAGTCCGAAAAGCGATAGCCGCCCGGACCATAGACCATCAAATTGGTCTGATAGCCGATCGGCGTCGAAAAGCTGGCCGAGGCCGCCATCATGATGGCCACGGCGAACGGCATGAAGGCGACTCCCAGCGTCTGCGACGTCGAGAGCGCGATCGGAAACATCAGCACCGCCGCCGCATTGTTGGTGATGAGTTCGGTGAACAGCATGGTCACCAGATAGATCAGCCCCAGCGCGACCCAGGGCTCGTCGCGGGCGAACCCGACCAACTGCTCGGCGATGAAACCGGCCGCCCCCGTGACCTCCAGCGCGCGCCCGAGTCCGAAGGACGCCGCAATGGCAATCAGCACCCGCCAGTCGATCGCCGCCCGCGCACTCTGGGAGCCGAGACAGCGCGTCACCAGCATCAGCCCGGCGGCCAGCAGCGCCGCCTGCAACATCGGCAGCCAGCCGAGCGTGACCGCCATCACCATCGCCACCAGGATCAGTACCGCCAGCAGCGCGCGGTTCTGACGCAACGGATGCGAATCCGGGATCTGACTGACCAGGAAGAAATCGCGCGAATTGTGCTGACGCTCGACGAACCCCGGATCGGCCTCCATGAGCAGCGTGTCACCAGGTCGCAGCACGATGTCGCCGAGCTTGCCCGACAGACGCTCGCCATTGCGCCCCACCGCGATCACCGCCGCCTCGTAGCGGCTGCGAAAGCGCCCCTCGCGGATGCTCTTGCCCACCAGCGGACAGCTATCCGAAACCACGGCCTCGGTCAGCGAGCGCTCAGGACGTGGCACGTCGAGCTTGAACACCTGATCACAGGCCGGCACCAGACCGCGAAAACGCTGCAAGTCCACGATCGAATCCACCACCCCGACGAACACCAGTCGATCCCGCGCCTGCAAGCGCTGGTGCGGCGCAATCGCCGGCAGGATCTCGCCGTCGCGTTCCAGTTCGAGCAGATAGACGCCCGGCAGATGGCGCAGACCGGCCGCCTCGATGGTGCGTCCGGCCAGTGGGCTGCCCGACTCGACCAGCATCTCGACCGTGTATTGACGCGGATCGTCGAGATCACTCATCACCGGACGCCGGTCAGGCAGCAGCCAGCGCCCGCCGATCACCAGATACAGCAGACCGGCCAGCGCGCACGGCAGGCCGACCCAGGCGATCTCGAACAGCCCCAGGGTCGGCAGATCACCCTGCGCCCCCATGAGTCCATTGACGACCAGATTGGTGCTGGTGCCGATCAGCGTACAGGTTCCGCCCAGGATCGAGGCATAGCTCAGCGGGATGAGCAGCTTGGAGAGCGGCAGACGGTTGCGACGCGCCCAGTCGTTGACCGCCGGCAGAAACATGGCCACGACCGGCGTGTTATTGAGAAAAGCGCTCAGACCCATGACCGGCGTCATGAGCCGGATCTGAGCACGGGCCAGGGTGCGCGGCCGGCCCAGCACGCCCTGCACCAGCCAGCCGATGGCGCCCGTCTCGCGCAGACCGGCCGCGACTACATAGAGCACGCCGACCGTCACCACGCCCGGATTGGACAGACCCTGCAGGGCCTCAGCCGGAGTCAGCACACCGGCCAGCAACAGAATGCTCACACCGCCTACCAGCACCAGATCAGCCGGCCAGCGCGTCAGCGCCAGGGATCCGATCACACCCACAACCAGACTCAACGCCAGCCAGGCTTCCCATGTCATACGCTCAGCCTCTCCTGTTCTCTCGTCAGTGCCTATATGATTGAGTCGAAAATCATCCGGACGGTCGACAATGGCGTCAGAGCTGTCAGGATTGTACCGGCACAGCCACGCAACGCGCGTCGTTGAACCTTGCGTGAGCTTTGCAAAGCCATATTGCGTTGCAACATAATCATTCGCACAACAGATCGCCCCAGCGCACACCTCACCGGAGCCTCACATGTCGGACGAATTTGATCAAAGCGCCCTGGACTATCACCGTTATCCCAAGCCAGGCAAGCTGGAGATCAAGGCCACCAAGCCGCTGGCCAACCAGCGCGACCTGGCGCTCGCCTATTCGCCCGGCGTGGCTGCCGCCTGCCGCGAAATCGAACAGGACGCGCTCACCGCCTCGCATTACACCACACGCGGCAATCTGGTCGCCGTCATCAGCAATGGCACCGCCGTCCTGGGTCTGGGCGCGATCGGGGCGCTGGCCTCCAAGCCGGTGATGGAAGGCAAGGCGGTGCTGTTCAAGCAGTTCGCCGACATCGACGTCTTCGACATCGAGATCGACGAGCGCGATCCCGAAGCCTTCATCGAGACCGTGGCACGGCTGGAGCCGACCTTCGGCGGCATCAATCTGGAGGACATCAAGGCTCCGGACTGCTTCATCATCGAGCGCGCGCTCAAGGAGCGCATGGGTATCCCGGTCTTCCACGACGACCAGCACGGCACCGCGATCGTAGTCAGCGCCGCCATCCTCAACGCCCTGCGCGTGGTCGGCAAGGACATCGGCCAGGTACGGCTGGTCACGGCCGGTGCCGGTGCCGCCGCGCTGGCCTGCGTGGATCTGCTGGTCGAGATGGGACTGCCCAAGGCGAATGTGACCCTGACCGACATCGCCGGCGTGGTCTATCAGGGCCGCGCCGAGGAGATGGACCCCTACAAGGGCCGCTACGCCATCGCGACCGAGCAGCGCACACTGGAGCAGGCGATCGCGGGCGCGGACATCTTTCTGGGACTCTCGGCCGCCGGCGTGCTCAAGCCCGAGTGGCTGGCCAGGATGGCCGAGGCACCGATCATCATGGCCCTGGCCAACCCGGTCCCCGAGATCATGCCGGATCTGGCACGCGCCGCACGTCCCGACGCCATCATCGCCACCGGCCGCTCGGACTTTCCGAATCAGGTCAACAACGTCCTCTGTTTCCCCTTCATCTTCCGCGGCGCGCTCGACTGCGGCGCCAGCGAGATCAACGAGGCCATGAAGGTTGCCTGCGTGCGCGCCATCGCCGATCTGGCCCTGGCCGAGCCATCCGACATCGTGCGCGCGGCCTATGGCGGACATCAGCTCCAGTTCGGACCCGAGTATCTGATCCCCAAGCCCTTCGATCCGCGTCTGATGGAGCATCTGGCCCCGGCCGTAGCGCGTGCGGCCATGGACAGCGGCGCAGCAACACGTCCGATCGCCGATCTGGATACCTATCGTCAGTCGCTGCGGCATCGGGCCTATCGCACCGGGCTGACCATGAAGCCGGTGTTCGACCAGGCGCGCGCCGCGCCCAAGCGCGTGGTCTTCGCCGAGGGCGAGGACGAGCGCGTGCTCCAGGTCGCGCAGCAGGCGGTGAGCGAAGGTATCGCCCGCCCGATGCTGATCGGACGCCCCGAGGTGATCGTCGAGCGGCTCCAGGCGCTCGGACTGAGCCTGCGCCCGGAGCGCGACTTCGAGCTCGTCGTTCCCGGCGACAACCCGAGGATCGAGACCCACTGGCGGACCTTCTACGACCGGGTCAAGCGGCGCGGCTATGCCCCCGACGAGGCGCGCGAATACATCCGCAACGACCCCACGGTGCTGGCCGCGACCCTGGTGCGCTGTGGCGATGCCGATGCCATGCTCTGCGGCCTGGTCGGACGCTATTCACGCCATCTCAAGCATGTCGAGGAAACCATCGGCACCGCCACCGGCGTGCGCCGCCTGACCGCCATGAACGCCGTGGTGCTGCCGTCCGGGCCGCTGTTCATCGCCGACACCTATGTCCAGATCGACCCCAGCGCCGCGGATCTGGCCGAGATCACCCGACTGTGCGCGGCGGAAATCCGCTGTTTCGGTCTCACGCCCAGGGTCGCCTTCGTCTCGCACTCCAACTTCGGCAGCGACGACTCGCCGAGTGCGTCCAAAATGACCGAGGCGCTGTGTTTACTGCGCGAACAGGAACCCGAGCTGGAAGTCGAAGGCGAGATGCACGCCAACCTGGCCTTCGATGCCGTCGGGCGTCAGGCACGCTTCCCCGACTCGCGTCTGAGCGGACGCGCCAATCTGCTCATCATGCCCAATCAGGACGCGGCCAACATCGCCTTCAATCTGCTGCGCACGCTCGACGATGCGGCGACCTTCGGACCCATGCTGCTCGGCACGACCCAGGCGGCCCACATCGTCACGCCCAGCACCACGGTGCGCGGCCTGCTCAATATGACGGCGCTCGCGGTCGTGCAGGCGGGCTGACGGATGGAGCCGATCTCAGTGGCGGCGCCACGCGACTGGCGCCAGACGCTCGGCGAATTGCTCGACCGGCGCGTGCTGGCCATGCTCCTGCTCGGCTTCGCGGCCGGGGTGCCGCTGCTTCTGATCTTCTCCTCGTTGTCGCTGTGGCTGCGCGAGGCCGGGATCGAGCGCAATGCCGTGACCTTCTTCAGTTGGGCGGCGCTTGGCTATTCGTTCAAGTTCGTCTGGGCGCCGCTGATCGACACCCTGCCCCTGCCCTGGCTGACACGCTGGCTGGGCCGACGACGCGCCTGGCTGCTGGTCGCGCAACTGGCGATCATCAGCGCCATCCTGCTCATGGCCCTGGTCGATCCGGCCAGCGGCGGCGACAGTCTCACGCGCCTGGCGCTGGCGGCGGTGCTGCTCGGGTTCTCCTCGGCGACTCAGGACATCGTGATCGACGCCTATCGCATCGAGTCGGCCCCGCCCCGGCTCCAGGCGCTGATGTCCTCGACCTATATCGCCGGCTATCGCATCGGCATGGTGGCCTCGGGCGCGGGCGCGCTGGTGCTGGCCTCGGCGTTCGGCTCGGAGATGGGGAGTTACAGTTACGCCGCCTGGAGCCTGACCTATCTGATCATGGCGGCGGTCATGCTGGTTGGGATCCTCACCACGCTCATCATCCGCGAGCCTGAGACCTATCGGCCCAAAACGCTCACCTATGCGACGCGCGACTATCTGCGCCTGGTGCTGGTGTTCGCACTCATGGCCGGCGCCTTCGTCGGCGGCTTCTTTCTGAGCGGGACGCTGTTTGGCGATCTCAAGCAGTGGCTCGGCGGCGGTGCGTTCGGTGCGTTTCTGCTGGAAACCCTGCATTTCGCGCTGGCCGTGGGCGTGGCGGCGCTCGCCGGTTGGGCGCTGGTGCGCCTGGGCGCGATCAATCGGGCCATGGCGCGCGCGGTCTGGATCGAGCCGGTGCTCGACTTCTTCGCCCGCTACGGTCTCAAGACCGCGCTCTTGCTGCTGGCACTCATTGGGCTGTATCGGATCTCGGATATCGTGCTGGGCGTGATCTCCAATGTCTTCTATCAGGACATCGGCTTCAGCAAGCCGCAGATCGCCACGGCGGTCAAGACCTTCGGCGTCTTCGTCAGCATCGCGGGCGGGGTGCTCGGTGGGCTGATGGCGACCTACTATGGCGTGGTGCGCATCCTGATGCTGGGCGCGATCCTCTCGGCGGCGACCAATCTGATCTTCGTGGTGCTGGCGCATGCAGGCGCGGATGTGACGCTGCTCTATGTGGCGGTCGGCGCGGACAATCTGGCCGCTGGGCTGGCGAGCGCGGCCTTCGTCGCCTTTCTGTCGAGCCTGACCAATGTCTCCTTCACTGCGGTGCAATACGCCATCTTCAGCTCGCTGATGACGCTTCTGCCCAAGGTGCTCGGCGGCTATTCGGGCAGTATCGTCGACGGCATCGGCTATCCGGGCTTCTTCGTCTTCACCACCCTGATCGGGGTGCCGGTGATCGCGCTGGTCTGGATCGCCGGACGACGGCTGGAGATCGCCGGGGAGCAGGTCGGGGCGATGCGCAAGGGTGGATCTGAGTGATAGCATAGGCCGATTCTATGGCCAGAGAGAGAAGACTCCATGTCTTACGAGAAGATCCAGGTTCCAACCACCGGCGAGAAGATCAGCGTCAACGCCGATTTTTCACTGAACGTGCCGGACAAGCCGATCATCCCCTTCATCGAGGGTGACGGCATCGGCATCGATATCACGCCGGTGATGTGCGCCGTCGTCGACGCTGCGGTCGCCAAGGCCTATGGCGGCGCGCGCCAGATCCAGTGGATGGAGATCTACGCCGGCGAAAAGTCGACGCGCACCTATGGCGAGGACGTCTGGCTGCCGGAAGAAACGCTCCGGGCGGTCAAGGATTTCGTGGTCTCGATCAAGGGACCACTGACCACGCCGGTCGGCGGCGGCATCCGCTCGCTGAACGTTACCCTGCGTCAGGAACTCGACCTCTATGTCTGTCTGCGTCCGGTGCGTTATTTCAGCGGCACGCCCAGCCCGCTGAAAGAACCCGAGCACACCGACATGGTGATCTTCCGCGAGAACTCGGAGGACATCTATGCCGGCATCGAGTGGCAGGAAGGCACGGCGGCGGCCAAGAAGGTCATCGAGTTCCTGCAGAACGAGATGGGCGTCACCAAGATCCGCTTCCCCGAGACCTCAGGCATCGGCATCAAGCCGGTCTCGCGCGAAGGCACCGAGCGTCTGGTGCGCAAGGCCATCCAGTACGCCATCGACAATGATCGTGCCTCCGTGACCCTGGTCCACAAGGGCAACATCATGAAGTTCACCGAGGGCGCCTTCAAGCAGTGGGGCTATGAGCTGGCCCAGCGTGAGTTCGGCGCGACGGAGATCGACGGCGGTCCCTGGTGCGCGTTCAAGAATCCCAAGACCGGGCGTGAGATCGTGGTCAAGGACGTGATCGCCGATGCCTTCCTGCAGCAGATCCTGCTGCGTCCGAAGGAATACGACGTGATCGCCACGCTCAATCTGAACGGCGACTACATCTCGGATGCGCTGGCGGCGCAGGTCGGCGGGATCGGCATGGCGCCGGGCGCGAACCTGTCGGACAGCGTGGCCATGTTCGAGGCCACCCATGGCACCGCACCCAAGTACGCGGGCAAGGATCAGGTCAACCCGGCCTCGCTCATTCTCTCGGCCGAGATGATGCTGCGCCATCTGGGCTGGACCGAGGCGGCCGATCTCATCATCACGGGTGTGGAAGGGGCGATCGCGGCCAAGACCGTGACCTATGACCTGCATCGTCTGCTGGATGGCGCGACCAAGCTGAGCTGCTCGGAGTTCGGCGAGGCCATCGTCGACAAGATGTAAGCCGGACTCCAGAAAAGCCCCTCTCCTTTGAGGGAGAGGGGCTTGATACGCGCCTTACATGAGGCGATGCACATTGGCCGCATGCAGTCCCTTCGGCCCCTCAGTCAGTTCAAACTCGACCTTTTGACCTTCGCGCAGGGTCTTGTAGCCGTCCATGTCGATCGATGAGAAATGGACGAAGACGTCCTCCTCACGTCCCTCGGGTTGCACGAATCCATAGCCCTTCGCGTTGTTGAACCATTTAACGACACCAGTAATCATCACGGACTCCTCGCTAGACTCCACACTTCAGGGTAATTTCGGGATCGTTATTGCCGCTTGAAGACGGCTTTTTATGTAGTGACAGGACACAGCGCCGACGACGCATCCTGGCGGGTGGTCCTCGCACTTTACACCCTGGGCCTGACCGGACATCGGGACTTGAATCCGACGAACGGCACCCTGATTCGGTAGTATAGTGACTTGATTTCCATGGTCAAACGTGCATTGTTTGACCCATCATCGACGAACACCTTGATACCCATGAGTAACCCTAGATCCGGCGAGGAGCGCGAATCCGGCCTGAGCGTGCAGGAAGCCCGTCCCAAATTGCGCCGCCCGCCCCTATATAAGGTTCTGTTGCTGAACGACGACTACACCCCGATGGAGTTCGTGGTGTTGGTTCTGGAGATCTTTTTTGGTATGAATCGGGAAAAGGCGACCCAGGTCATGCTGCACGTGCATACACGGGGCGTCGGAGTCTGCGGAGTCTTCACCAAGGACATCGCCGAAACCAAGGTCGCGCAGGTCAACGACTATGCGCGTGGCAACCAGCATCCGCTGATGTGCACCATGGAAGAGGCCTGAACCGCGTCCACGACTGAATACCGCTTATCGTTGAATCCAACCCTTGGGACAGGCCGATGCTGAGCAAAGAACTCGAATTCACGCTGAACCGGGCCTTCAAGGAGGCTCGCACCAAGCACCACGAATACATGACCGTGGAGCACATGCTGCTGTCGCTGCTCGACAACCCGACCGCCGCCAAGGTGTTGCGGGCCTGCGGTGCCGATGCCGAACGGTTGCGCCGCGAGATCGCGACCTTCATCGAGGAGACCACGCCGCTGATCCCGTCCAACGAGGATCGCGACACCCAGCCGACACTCGGCTTCCAGCGCGTGCTCCAGCGCGCCGTCTTCCATGTCCAGTCAGCGGGCAAGAAGGAAGTGACCGGAGCCAATGTGCTGGTGGCGCTGTTCAGCGAACAGGACTCACAGGCCGTCTATCTGCTCAATCAGCAGGACGTGACCCGGCTCGACGTGGTCAATTACATCTCGCACGGCATCTCCAAGGTGCCGGGCGAGAATCGTGACGAGGACGGTCATGGTGGCGGCGGTGAGGCCGAGGAAGCGCGCGGCGAGGAAAAAGAAGGCGCCAGCCCGCTGGAGAGCTTCACCACCAATCTCAACGAGATGGCGCGTCAGGGCCGGATCGATCCGCTGATCGGACGCGCGCCCGAAGTCGAGCGCACCATCCAGATCCTGTGCCGGCGCCGCAAGAACAATCCGTTGTTCGTCGGCGAAGCGGGCGTCGGCAAGACCGCCATCGCTGAAGGCCTGGCGAAGAAAATCGTCGACAACGAAGTGCCCGAGGTGCTGGCTAACGCCGTGATCTATTCGCTGGATCTCGGCGGACTGGTAGCCGGTACCAAGTATCGCGGCGACTTCGAGAAGCGGCTCAAGGCCGTGCTCGCCCAGCTCAAGCGCCAGCCGCACGCCATCCTCTTCATCGACGAAATCCATACCATCATCGGCGCCGGTTCCGCGTCAGGTGGAGTGATGGATGCCTCTAATCTCATCAAGCCGGTGCTGGCCTCAGGCGATCTGCGCTGCATCGGCTCGACCACCTATCAGGAATATCGCGGCATCTTCGAGAAGGACCGGGCACTGGCGCGTCGCTTCCAGAAGATCGACGTCGAGGAGCCATCGGTCGAGGAGACCATCGACATCCTCAAGGGACTGAAATCGCGCTTCGAGGCGCATCATCAGGTCACCTACACTCAACCGGCGCTGCGTGCCGCCGCTGAACTCGCCGCACGTCACATCAACGACCGCCATCTGCCCGACAAGGCGATCGACGTCATCGACGAGGCCGGCGCCAATGTACAGCTCATGACCCCGTCCAAGCGCAAGAAGCGCATCGATGTGGCCGATGTCGAGGCGATCGTGGCCAAGATCGCGCGCATCCCGCCCAAGCGGGTGTCGGCCTCGGATGCCGAGTCGCTCAAGAATCTCGACCGCGATCTCAAGATGGTGGTCTATGGTCAGGACGCGGCCATCGACGCCCTGACCGCCGCGATTCGTATGAACCGCTCGGGGCTGGGTCATGAGGAAAAGCCCATCGGCTCATTTTTGTTCACCGGACCGACCGGCGTGGGCAAGACCGAGGTCACGCGCCAGCTCGCGCGCATCCTGGGCATGGAGCTGCTACGTTTCGACATGTCGGAGTACATGGAGCGTCACACCGTCTCGCGCCTGATCGGCGCCCCGCCCGGCTATGTCGGCTTCGATCAGGGCGGGCTGCTCACCGAGCAGATCAACAAGCATCCGCACTCAGTGCTGCTGCTCGACGAGATCGAAAAGGCGCATCCCGATGTCTTCAATCTGCTGTTGCAGGTCATGGACCACGGCACCCTGACCGACAACAACGGACGCAAGGCCGATTTCCGCAACGTGGTGCTGGTGATGACCACCAATGCCGGCGCCGAGGAGACCTCGCGCCGCTCGATCGGCTTCACCGAGCAGGATCATGCGACCGATGGCATGGAAGCACTCAAGCGCTACTTCACGCCCGAGTTCCGCAACCGGCTCGATGCTACCGTCCAGTTCGGCCCGCTCGGCGAGGACACCATCCTCAACGTGGTCGACAAGTTCATCTTCGAGCTCGAGCAGCAACTGGAGGAGAAGAAGGTCGCGTTGACCATCGATCAGGATGCGCGGCGCTGGCTGGCGGAGACCGGCTATGACCCCAAGATGGGCGCGCGGCCCATGTCACGCCTCATCCAGCAGCGGATCAAGAAGCCGCTGGCCAATGAGCTGCTATTTGGCGATCTGCTGGGCGGCGGCTCGGTGCGGGTCTTCATCCAGGACAGTCAGGTCGCCTTCGAGATCAATGGTGAGGTGCGCGAGCTCTGAGCGGCTGACATCCGGGCGCGGAACCCGGCTCATCCGGGTCCGCCGTCCGCCCGCTCGACCAAGCCCCAGAGGCCCTGTCTCACCGATCAACTGTGCTTGAGTTCACAGCTTTCTTCATGTCGCAATGATAATTGTGGCCTGACACCCCAAAATCCTGCCAAAATACCCCTGCTCGTCTTCAGGTGATGCCCAAGCGCGCATTCGAATCAGACCGCTTGGCGGCATCCTCCCTTCCTGTGCGACAGCGCGCATCGTCTCGTCTGGCCCCGGGTGTGTGCCTTGGCAAGCCAAGGTTGTGTCGAGACTCATACACTTCGGTTCGGATAGAGATTTCCCTGGAATGACTGTACAGAAACCTGCCAGCGGTCGCTCGGTCGCCGCCGTTCTGACGCTTGCCTCCGTGGCGGCGATTGCGATCCTCATGGGTCTGTTCGCCATCGGTGTGGCCCAGTTCAACCACTCACTCATGGAGCTCAGGGTCATTGCTCAGCTCGAACAGCAGAGTAAGCTGGTGCGGTCCATGCTCGCCAACCATGATTCGACGCTACGCGAAGAGGCCCAGCGTCTGATGGAGCAGTTGGCCACGCGCTTCGGTTCGGGTTTCACACTCAACCCTGAGGAACCGATGCAGGTCGACGAGCCGATCACCCCGTTGCTCAACGACAGTGAGCGCCGCTTCACACTCGACACGTCGGATTTCGACCGTTTCACCGCGGCCACGAGCGCCGTCGCCACGCTCTTCACGCGCACGAATGATGATTTCGTGCGTGTCGCCACTACGCTCAGGACCGAACAAGGCGAGCGCGCACTTGACACCCAGCTCGCCAGCGACCATCCCGCGCTCCCGAGTCTGCTCGCCGGCGAGGAATTCATCGGACGTGTCACGCTCTTCGGGCGCGATTACATGACCGTCTACCGCCCCATGCTGAACGCACGCCGCGAAGTCATCGGCGCGCTCTTCATCGGACTCGACATGACTGAGGGGCTGGACCATCTCAAGCGCGAGATCCTTGCGATCAAGATCGGCGAGACCGGCTATTTCTATGCGCTGGATGCGCGCCCCGGCCCGGATTTCGGACGGCTGGTGATTCATCCGGCCCAGGAAGGCGCCAACATCCTTGATGCCAAGGACGCCGACGGCCGATCCTTCATCCGCGAGATCCTGGAGCGCAAGGAAGGCGTGATTCACTATCCCTGGATCAACCGCGAGGCGGGCGAGACCGCGCCGCGCATGAAGGTGGTGGCCTACACCCACTTTCCGGCCTGGGATTGGGTGATCGGCGGTGGTTCCTATGACGACGAACTGAGCCGCGACAGCGTTCTGCTGCGCAATCTGACGCTCGGTGCCGCCGTGGTCGTAGTGGTGGTGCTGGCGCTCATCCTCTTCTGGCTCACGCGACGCCTGATCGGCCAACCGCTCGGCGAGGCCACGAAGATCTTCGAGCGCATCGGCGCGGGACATTACGACAGCCGGATCGACACCACGAGACGCGACGAGATCGGCGCCCTGTTCAGCGCCCTGGCGCGGATGCAGACGAACCTCGACGAGCGCACCCGCGCCGATGCCCGGATCGCCGCCGAGGCCCTGCGCATCAAGAGCGCGCTCGACAAGTCCTCGACCAACATGATGCTCTCCGACCCGGACGGGATCATCATCTACAGCAACGAAGCGCTGCTTCAAATGCTGCGCCTGGCTGAATCCGACCTGCGTCGCGACCTGCCCGAGTTCCGGGTGGACAGCCTGCTCGGCAGCCACCTGAACGTCTTCCACCGTCATCCGGAGCGTCAGCAGTCGATGCTGGCGACCCTCCAGAACAATCACTTCGCCCAGATCCGTATCGGCGGACGCACCTTCCGGCTGATCCTCAATCCGGTCATCGACGCCCAAGGCGAACGTCTGGGCACTGTGGTCGAGTGGACCGACCGCACCAGCGAGGTCGAGACTGAGGCCGAACTGGCGTCCTTGCTCGAAGCCGCCGTCCAGGGCGACTTCTCGCGCCGCCTGACGCTGGAGGGCAAGACCGGGTTCTTCCATGATCTGTCCGACGGACTCAACCGCCTGGTCGATATCCTCTCCGCCGGACTCGCCGATGTGGCCCAGGTGCTTGGAGCCATCGCTCAGGGCGATCTGAGCCGGCGCATCGAAGCGGACTATGCCGGCACCTTTGGTCAGCTCAAAGACGACACCAACCTGACAGTCGAGCGTCTGCGCGAGGTCGTCGAAGGCATCAAAGACTCGACCGACGCCATCAATACGGCCGCCGCCGAGATCGCCTCCGGCAACAGCGATCTCTCGGCCCGCACCGAGACCCAGGCCGGCACCCTGGAAGAAACCGCCAGCGCCATGGAGCAGTTGAGCGCCACGGTCAAGCAGAACGCACATCACGCCCAGGAAGCCAATCAGCTCGCTCAGAGTTCCAATCAGGTCGCGGCGCGCGGTGGCGAGATCGTCCGGCGCGTGGTCGACACCATGGGCGGCATTCAGGATTCGAGCCGCCAGATCGCCGACATCATCGGCGTGATCGACTCTATCGCCTTCCAGACCAATATCCTGGCGCTCAACGCCGCCGTTGAGGCGGCGCGTGCCGGTGAGCAGGGACGCGGCTTCGCGGTGGTGGCCGCCGAGGTGCGCAATCTGGCGCAACGCAGTGCCCAGGCCGCGCGCGAGATCAAGACGCTGATCGTCGGCTCGGTCGATCAGGTCGACGGCGGGGTGAATTTGGCCGAGCAGGCCGGTCAGACCATGACCGAGATCGTCGATTCCTTCCAGCAGGTGACGACCCTGGTGACTGGAATTGCCGTGGCCAGCCGCGAGCAGAGCAGCGGCATCGAACAGATCTCGCGCGCCGTGACCCAGATGGACGAGGTCACGCAGCAGAACGCGGCCCTGGTCGAGGAGGCGGCGGCGGCCGCCGAGAGCCTGGAGGAACAGGCGCGGTCATTGGCCAGAGCCGTAGCCCTGTTCCGGCTGGAATCGCGTTAGACGCCGATGACCCGATTGCGTCCCTGCGACTTGGCCTGATAGAGCCGCTGGTCGCAGAGGTCGATCCAGGTCTCGACCGACTGTCCGGTGCGCCATTCGGCGACACCCGCGCTCAGGGTCTGGCGGCCGCTGGGCAGCTCCAGCGTCGCGAAGGCCTGTCTGATCCGCTCGGCGAGCTGGACGGCCTCCGCGAGGCCGGTCTCGGGGCAGGCCAACATGAATTCCTCCCCGCCCCAGCGGCCGAAGACATCGGTCTCGCGAATGGTCCGGCGCACCAGATCAGCGAAGCGGCGCAGAACCTCGTCGCCAACCGGATGACCATGACGGTCGTTGACCTGTTTGAAGTGATCCAGATCGAACAGAATGATCGAGACGCCTCCGCCGTAGCGTTGCGCCCTGGCCTGGAGTTCGCCGAGCACGGCGTCGAGCTTGAGCCGGTTGCAGGCGCCGGTCAGCGTGTCGGTGATGGAGAGACGCTTCAGCTCGCGGTTCTGGTTGATGAGCTGTTCCTCGGCCGCTTTGAGCTGTTGGTTGGACAGCTTCAGGCGCAGATGCAGCCGCCGAAAGCGTAGCGCGTCGAAGGTGACGACCAGGAGGATGCCGAGCAGGACCAGGAAATAGGGCGCGATCCGTTTGAGATCGAGCCGGGTTTCGTATTGCAGCCGAATCCATTTGTCATAGATCGCGTGCTTCTCGTCCTGACTGATGGCGTCCAGCCCCTTCTGCAGGATCGAGCGCAGCAACGGCCAATCACTGCGCGCGGCCATGGCCAGATCGAAGGCGAGCGGGAGCTGGCCGGAGATCTTGAGGTTTGAAAACCCCTGTTGCTTGATCAGAAAACTCACCGCCGCCAGATTGTCGACGAGGGCGAAGATCTCGCCGGTGGCGACCTGCTCCAGACCCTGCCGCGTGCTGTCGACCGGGCGCAATCGAAGCCTGGGTTGATGCGTCTTCAGCCATTCCTGCGGGGCATAACCCTGGACGACGGCGACCTCGTGTCCGAGCAGTCGCGCCGGATCGCCGATATAGTCCACCTGATCGTTCGTGACGATGACCATAGGCGAGTGGATATAGGGCTCGGTGAACAGCGCATAGGCTGAGCGCTCAGGCGTTTGAGCCGCCATGGAGAGCATATCCAGTTCACGCGTGCGTACCAGTTCCATGGCGCGCGACCAGGACTGGTCGGTGACCGGCTCGAACCGGATCCCCAGCCGCGCTTCCAGTAGCGCCAGATAATCGGCCGAGATGCCGCCGAAGCGGCCGTTTTCATCGACGAACTCCAGCGGATACCAGTCAGGATCGATGCCGACCCGGATGACCGGATGTGCCCGCAGGAAGGCCTGCTCGTCCTCGGTCAGCGGGATGCCGGCCTGCTCCTCGTCGAGGAAGAAGCTTCGGGTCTCGATCGTCAACTGCTTGTCCAGGAGGCCATGACGCTGATAGAGCGCCTGGATGTAACGCAGACGTCCGGGGTCGAGCGTGCCCAGCGGGACGCTGAAGCGGGCCACGGCCTGTTCGGTGGCCTGGGCCTCGTACATCAGCGCCGCGAAACTCTTGCGCCGACTGTATTGCTCCAGGATCAGCCGGGCGATCTCTTCCTTGTGATCAAGGGCGTATTCCCAGCCCTTGAGTACCGCCCGGCGCATGGCGGCGATGCGTTCTGGGTGTTGCTCGGCTTCGCGCTCGGTGGTGAAGAGCATGTCGCCATAGAGATCGATGCCGTAATGGGCCGGGTGGAAGAGTCGCACCTCGTGCCCGAGTTCGCGCAGGCGATAGGGCTCGTTGCCGGCATAGCCATGCATGGCATCGCTGTCGCCGCGAATCAGTAACTCGAAGTCCGGGTTGAAGGCCTGGCGGGTGAAGCCGCGCTCGAGCACGCCCTGCTCGGCGAGGAAGGCCAGCAGCGGAAAGCCATCGGTCTCGTTATCGTAGAGACGGATGCGTCGCCCGACCAGATCCTGGGGCGTTTCGATGCCGGACGAGGCCAGTGTCATGAGGACACTGGGCGACTGCTGAAAGATGGGCGCGACGATGCGCAGTCCCAGTCCCGAGGTTTGATAGAGCAGGAGGACCGAGTCGGCGACGCCGTACTCGGCCTCGCCCTCATAGACTTGCAGGATGTTGTTCTTGGACGGGTCGCGCTCCAGCAGCTCGACATCGAGTCCTTCCTCGGCAAAGAAGCCCTTTTCCAGCGCCGCGTAGTAACCGGCGAACTGGAATTGGTGGTACCACTTGAGCTGAATCCGCACCGCCTCGCCCGCCAGGGCCGGAGCGCCGATCATGAGCAGCAGCAACAGGGACAGGATCTTTGCCATCATAAGCTTTATTCATCGCCGACAACCGGCGCGCGCGGCGGTACCTTATCCAGAATGGCCCGAAACGCTTCAGGATCGGCGCGAGCGGCATGAGTACGGAGATAGGTTTCGGCTGTCAGCGCAGAAATCTTTTCAGTGACCGCACTCATGACGAACTGATCGACGGATACGCCATCGAAGCTCAGGATACGCGGCACTTGCGCGGCCACAGCCAGCTCCAGAACCATATCGTCCTTGGCATCCGGCAGGCAGGGCCGCCACAAAAAATAGGGCGCTGGGCGTTCGCCCAAAACCAACTCCTTTATCGTGCCAACGCCAGCAGCGCATCCAGATCCAGACAGGCTTCGATATGATCGGCGAGCTCGTCGAGCGCCGCCTCGATGCGTGCCTCGAAGTCGAGGTGTGCCGCCTGGGCGCCGACCTGTTCGAGCCAGTGAGCGCGGAACGCATCGGCACCGAAGAGGCCGTGCAGATAGCCGCCCATGACCCGCCCGTCGGCGCTGATCGCCCCCTCGGGACGCACGTCACCATTTCCATCCTCCAGCCGCAGCCAGGGGCGCTCCAATCCAGCTCCGGTGGTGCGGCCCATGTGCATCTCATAGCCGGTGAGACGGCAGCCGCTGCGTTGCTCCTGCCCGTCGATCTCGATCAGACGCTTGTCGGCGCCGATCTCGGTCTCGATGTCGAGCAGACCCAGTCCGGGCGTCTCGCCTGGTTCGCCCTCGATGCCGAGCGGATCGCGCACCACGCGCCCGAGCATCTGGTAGCCGGCGCACAGACCCACGACCCGTCCGCCACGCCGGACATGGGCCAGGATATCGATGTCCCAGCCCTCGCGGCGCAGCACGTCCAGATCGGCGCGTGTAGCTTTGGAGCCGGGCAGGATGACGACATCGGTCTCGGCCGGAATTGGCCGACCCGGCTCGATCCAGCGCAGATTGACGGCAGGTTCAGCGGCCAGCGGGTCCATGTCGTCGAAATTGGCCACGCGCGACAGACGCGGGATGACGACGTTGAGCGTGCCGCCCGTGGTCTCGGCCGGGCGTTCGAGCGCCAGCGAGTCCTCGGCCGGCAGACGCGAAGCGCCCTCGAACCAGCGCACCATGCCCCGGAACGGCCAGCCGGTGATCTCGGTGATGGTCTCGCACGCCGGCTCGAACAGCGAGAAGTCGCCCCGGAACTTGTTGACCAGATAGCCGACGACCCGGTCGCGGTCGGCCTGATCGAGCAGCCGCCAGGTGCCGACCAGCGAGGCCATGGTGCCGCCCTTGTCCAGATCGCCGACCACCACCACAGGTACCCCGGCACGCTCGGCGAAGTGCATATTGGTGATGTCGCTACGACGCAGATAGACCTCAGCGCCACTGCCCGCGCCCTCAACGATCACCAGATCGGCCTCGGCGCACAGCCGCTCGAAGGAGTCGAGCACCGCCGGCATCAGTCCCTGGCGCATTTCGTGATAGATCCGCGCTGGACAGTTACCGAGCGCGCGTCCGCGCAGCACTACCTGCGAGCCGATGTTGGTCTGGGGTTTCAGAAGTACGGGATTCATGTGGATCGAGGGCGGCACGCCGCAGGCGCGCGCCTGGAGTGCCTGAGCACGTCCAATCTCGCCGCGCGGCGGCTCGCCATCGGGTCCGGGCTGAGCGTCGGTGTCGTGGGTGACGGCCGCGTTGTTGCTCATGTTCTGCGCCTTGAACGGGCGCACCACCAGCCCGCGGCGCGTATAGGCGCGGCAGAGTCCGGCGACCAGCAGGCTCTTGCCGACGTCTGAGGCAGTGCCCTGGATCATGAGGGTTCGCGCCCGGCGTGGGCCGTGCTCTTGCAGTGGCGGCAGTTCGAGGCGGATGGTGGGGGCAGAATCGGTCATGCGGTTTCTCTCAAAATGACAAGGCCCGCATTCGCTAGCGAACGAATGCGGGCCGGATCATGGCGTAGGGTACGCCATGCGCACCCTACAGACGGCTCAAAACGGGGATCAAGCGTTCTCGTACTGCTTGATCTGCTCCTCGGTCATCTGCTCGGTGCCGCCACCGCAGGCCTTGGCACCGCCGCCGCACGCCTGAGGCGCGGCGCCGACCGCGCTGATGACCGCCGGACGCTTGGCCGGCGGTGCCTTCTTCCAGGCGTTGTGATCCGGCTCGACGATCTTCGAGCGGCTCTTGTCGTAGTCGAACTTGATGAACTTCTTGAACAGCGGACCCCAGTAGTTCTGCTTGCCGAGCTGATAGAAGCGACGCTCCATGGCGCTCTTGAGGAACGCCTTGATACAGCCGATCAGATACTTGCGACGGAAGGGATCGCGCACCCAGGGATACTGGAAGAACATGCGCCGCATGTAGAAGCGTCGGTAGTTGGCCATGACGCCGTCGAGCAGCTCGGCGCGGTCGATGTTGTCGGGCTTCATGATCGGCGAGACGAAGTTGTATTTCGAATAATCGAACACCTCGACCTTGTCGCCCATCTCGGCGAACATGTCCGAGAACGGCCAGGGAGTGTACATCGACCAGTTGGCCATGTCCGCGCCCCAGTCCATGACCATCTGATAGGTCTCTTCCAGGGTCTCGCGGGTCTCGTTCTCCAGACCGACGATGAACTGCGCCTCGGTGACGATGCCGTTCTGCTGCAGGAGCTGGATGGCGCGCTTGTTCTGCTCGATCGTGGTCTCCTTGACGAAGCGATCCAGATTGAGCTGAGCCGCCGCCTCGGTACCGAGCGAGATGTGCACCAGACCGGCCTTGCGGTAGAAGGGCAGCAGCTCCTCATCGCGCATGACGTCGGTGACGCGGGTGTTGATGCCCCAGTGGATGCCCAGATCGCGGTCGATGAGCTCCTGACAGAACTCGACGAACTTGTTCTTGTTGATCTGCGGCTCTTCGTCGGCGAGGATGAAGAAGCCCACGCCGTGGACCTTCACCAATTCCTCGATCTCGTCGACCATACGCTTGGGATCGCGCACGCGATAGTCGCGCCAGAATTTCCACTGCGAGCAGAAGCTACAGGTGAAGGGACAGCCGCGCGCCATGTTGGGGGTCGCGACCGGCACGCCGAGCGGGATGTAGATGTACTTCTTCCACTCCAGGATGCCCCAGTCCGGCCAGATCGAATCGACGTCCTTGATCGACGGCTCGGCCGGCGTGGCGATGACCTGGTTGTTCTCGTCGAGATAGGCGATGCCGTTGACTTTCTCGCGATCGGTCAGCCAGCGGCCCTCGTCGATGCAGCGCACCAGATTCAGGGTGACGGCCTCGCCCTCGCCACGCACGATGGCATCGATCCAGGGCGCCTCGCCCAGTACCTGCTGGAACATGAAGGTGCCGTGGATGCCGCCGAGCACGGTGACGGCGTTCGGATGCTCTTCCTTAGCGATCTGCAGCACGCGCTGAGCGGCATAGATCATCGGCGTCATCGCGGTGGTGGCGATGATGTCGGGCTTGGACGCGCGGATGGCGGCGCGCATCTGGTCGTCGTCGAGCTTGTCCACCAGACCATCGATGAAATGGTAATCTTGATAGCCACCTGCCTTCAGATAGCCCGCGATATAGGCGACCCAGGCCGGCGACCAGTTACCCGCGATATCGGCGGCACCGGCGCTATAGTTTGGGTGGATGAAAAGGATTCGCATCGTCAGCTCCGGGTTGTCTCATGAAGGGTCGGTCACGGACGCCTCTAAGGACGGCGGCGGCTCGGCCACAGAATAAGGAGAATGCGTCGGTCGCGCCTGGTCAGGCAACCCTGGATCGAGGAGGGTCTTCGATGCCATCGCTCCGGCAGCGATACCGAATTGGACTCAAGCGGGCAATGGTACCAATGACGCGCCCGAATCGCCATGCTGGACGTGGCCCGAACTGACGAAACACGCGACCGCGATGATTCTCCGATTAACCCACTCCATGCACCCGCCGCGACGCTGACCGGGTGCTCATCTCAATTTGGCAAAGAATGAAACGCTTGTATTTGATCGGCATGGGCCCGGGTGGCCCCGAATACCTCACGATCCAGGCCATCGAGACCCTGAAACAGGTCGATGTCTTCTTCATGCTGGAGAAGGAGGGACGCGGCAAGGACGAGCTGCTGCGGATGCGCCACGATATTCTGGAACGCTATCTGGGCGATTCGAATTATCGGGTCGTCACCGCGACCAGTCCCGAGCGGCGCACGCTTCCGGACGGCTATCAGGAGACGGTGCGCGCCTGGCACGCGACCAAGCGCGAACTCTTCGCGCGTCTGATCGAGACCGAGCTGGAGGACGGCCAGTGCGGCGCCCTGCTCCTCTGGGGCGATCCGTCGCTCTACGATCAGACCGTCACCATGATCGCCGAGCTGGTTGAGTCATCCGATGGCGCGCTCGAGTTCGAGATCATCCCCGGCATCACCTCAGTGCAGGTGCTGACCGCCAAGCATAAGATCCCACTGAACCGCATCGGCGAGAACATCACGATCACCACCGGACGTCATGTTGAGCACTGCGATCCAGCCGAGATCCACAACGCAGTCGTCATGCTCGACTACAACGCCTCCTTCCAGCGCTTCGCCGGGCAGGATATGGACGTTTACTGGGGCGGCTATCTGGGGTGTCCGGACGAGGTGCTGGTGTCCGGGCCGGTCGATACGGTGCTCGATGAGCTGTTGAGCACCAAGGCCCGCGTCCGCGAGGAGAAGGGCTGGCTGCTCGACATCTATCTGCTACGCCGCCGTGAACCCGATGCCTGACTGTTCGCGGCCAAACAAGCGCCGGTAATTGTCAGCCGTCACTTCGGCCAGGCGCTCGACGTCCAGACCACGCAACTCGGCGATGCACGCCGCGACGTGCTTCAGATAGGTCGGCGCGTTAGGCTTGCCGCGATAGGGCACGGGCGCCAGATAGGGCGAGTCGGTTTCGATCAACAGCCGGTCGAGCGGCACCTGACGCACCACCTCGCGCAGTGACTCGGCGCTCTTGAAAGTGATGATGCCCGAGAACGACACAGAGAACCCGAGATCCAGCCCCGCACGCGCCATCTCCCAGTCCTCAGTGAAACAGTGCAGTACCCCGCCGACCGCCTCAGCGCCCTCTTCGCGGAGCAGACGGATAGTGTCGGCGCGCGCCTGGCGCGTGTGGATGATCAGCGGCTTGCCACAAGCGCGCGCGGCGGCGATGTGGGTGCGAAAGCGGGCGTGCTGTCCAGCCGAATCACCGTCTTCAAGCCGATAGTAGTCGAGTCCAGTCTCGCCGATGGCCACCACGCGCGGATCAGCCGCCAGCTCCAGCAGGCGCTCGACGCTCGGCTCCTCGCCTCCGCTCTCATTGGGATGAACGCCGACCGAGACATCGACCTCGGGATAGGGATCGACCAGACGGCGCATCGCCGGATAGGCGTCAAGGTCGATGCCGACACAGAGCATCCGCGCGACGCCAGCCTCGTTGCAGGCGCGCATCAGAACGCCGAAGTCATTGTCATGGGTCTTGAGATCCACCCGGTCGAGGTGGCAGTGTGAATCGATCAGCATGCTCATGTCTTGAATCCGCATCAGAAGTCGATCAGGCCGGAAACACCCCGGTCGAGAGATAGCGGTCGCCGCGGTCGCAAACGATAGCCACGATCACGGCCCCGCTGACCTCTTGCGAGAGCCTGAGCGCCGCCGCAATCGCTCCACCTGAGGAGACGCCGCCAAAGATTCCCTCGCGCGCGGCCAGATCGCGCGCCGTCTGCTCAGCCACGGCCTGCGAGATGTCGATGATCCGGTCGACGCCCGATGGCTGGTAGATCTTCGGCAGATAGGCTTCGGGCCAGCGGCGGATGCCTGGAATGCTGGAACCCTCGTCCGGCTGCACGCCGATGATCTGGACCCCTGGATTCTGCTCCTTGAGATAACGCCCCGTGCCCATGATGGTGCCCGTGGTGCCCATGGCGCTGACGAAGTGGGTCACGCGCCCTTGAGTATCGCGCCAGATCTCAGGGCCGGTGGTCTCGTAGTGCGCCGCCGGATTGTCCGGGTTGGAAAACTGGTCGAGCCGAATGCCCTCCCCGCGCGCCTCCATGGCAATGGCCAGATCGATGGCCGCCTCCATGCTGCCTTCCCGCGGCGTGAGCACGATCTCGGCGCCAAAGGCACGCATGACACCACGGCGTTCCTCGCTCATGTGCTCGGGCATGATGAGCCGCATCCGATAGCCCTTGATGGCCGCCGCCATGGCGAGCGCGATGCCGGTGTTGCCGCTGGTGGCCTCGATCAGGGTGTCGCCGGGACGGATGGTGCCGCGCGCTTCGGCACGCCGGATCATGTTGAGCGCCGGGCGATCCTTCACTGAGCCGGCCGGGTTGTTGCCTTCGAGCTTGGCCAGCACCAGGTTGTCGGTGGTGCCGGGCAGGCGCTGGAGCCGGACGAGCGGGGTCTGGCCGACATAGTCTTCGATGGTTGGATAGGACTGGGACATGGAGGTTCTCGAAACGGATTCGTGAGATCGCAAGCGCATATCATGCGCCGGTGCCTGTGTGCGGGAGCATCGAGCCAGGGTACCGTACCGCCGACATGAGCCGATGACGCCACACTCTAAACCGCGTGCGTCCTCGAAGACAAACCGCGATCCAGCCTGCTTGCACTGAACGCGTGCGTCCGACCGGACGGATTATCGGGCGCTTCGAACTGGACCAGCGAACCGTGTTTTGGTTAGAGTCTTCGTCAGACCAAAACAGCTCACGGGAGGCGAATCATGACCGAGATGATCGATCCAGTGTATGGGATGGACAGCAGCAGCGTTCACGATACGGACTCGGCGCTTTATCTTGTTGGCGGCGACGCCGCGCTGGCCGCCGAGCTGATGCAGGCACTGCTGGATGGACTGCCGGATGAGATCGCAGCGTTACGCGCCGCCCTGGCTGAATCCGATTGGCCGGGACTGGCCGAATATGCCCATCAGGTGCGTGGCGCTACGCGCTATTGCGGCGTGCCGGCCCTGGACGCGGCCATCGAGGCGCTGGAGCGTGCCGCGCGCCTCGGTGACGGCCTGCGCTGCGAGGACTGTTTTTTGCGTGTCGAGTTGCAGGCGCGCCGACTCCAGGAGGCGATGACGGCGCGCGACGCTGAATAGCGCTCGGGGTCAGTCGCCAGCCGCGAGCAGTCCATTACGGATCAGGACACGCCTGACTTTGTGGCTGGTCTGGATCAACCGCGAGAACTCGCTCAAGCCAAGGCGCTCGCCGGCCGCTAGCCGTCGCTCCCAGTCATCGAGTTCGCTCTCCAGAAAGTCGAGCAGCGTGCGCGAGCAGCCCTGGCAGTTGCCTGAACAGATCTGGGCCTCGGGCACTCCGAACGGCAGGGTCGCGCGCAGGGTCTGGATCAGATCGCGCATTGCCGTCGGGACATCAGGCTTTCGCGGCGAAGATTCGCCCTGAGAACGGCTGATCTGTGTCATCATTTCGTTCTTTTCCAGACAACGCATGCCTGAGCGGCGCCCATGAAGACGGTCAATGGTGGTCGCCCAGCTCGACACACACCGATAGCCCCAGAGGGTCTTTTAGAATGAACGTTTTAACCCGGACGACGGCCGTTCTACTCGCGCTGTTCATTGGACTGACGCCGATGATCAGCCAAACCGCCCATGCGAGCGAGGACGCCGCCGTGGCGCCCTATCCAGGCTATATGGCGCTGGAGCCGCCGCTGATCGTCAATCTCGCCAAACCGCGCAGTTACCTGAAGTTGAGTTTGCAGTTCTACATCGAGACGCAGTCCGACGCCGACCTGATCACCCAGCACATGCCACGTCTGCGTGATCGCATGATCAGCCTGCTCGGCGGACGCGACGGCCAGGAGATCATGACCACTGAGGCGCGCGATCAGCTCAGGATCGAACTGCTCGACAGCCTGCGCAAGACCATGATGGAGCAAACGGGCCGACCGGCGATCGGCGCGATCTACTTCACCGATTTCATCGTTCAATAAAAACCGACACGGCCTTCAATCGAGTTGAAAGAGCTTGTCAAAGTTGGCGATCTTGAGCACCCGCCGCACATCCTCGCTACTGCCGGTGATGCGCACGCTGCCAGGATCGCCGCCCAGATGCTCGCGTAGCAACAGCAGCATCCCCAGTGCCGAGCTGTCGAGATAGGAGGCTCTGGAGAGATCCACGACGAACTTCATGGATCCTGGGGCGATATTCTGATAGGCATTTCTGAAGTCCTTGTGCTGCGCAAAATCGAAACGCCCGTCGATGGAGATGGTGACTAAACCCTTCTCTCGGTCGATACGCGATGTGACACTCATTCATCAACTCCCGGTCTTGGAATCGTTCAATGTTTACGCTTGACCGACAGCCCCTTGAGCAGGGCTTCGGCAATGTTTTGCAGGGGCAGCACCTCGACGGCGCCACCGCGTTTGACGGCCTCACCCGGCATCCCCCAAACCACGCTGGTGGCCTCGTTCTGGGCGATGGTATGCACCCCGAGATCATGCAATTCCTTGAGACCCTGAGCCCCATCGGCGCCCATGCCGGTCAGCAAGGCCGCCGCGCTATTGGTTCCGGCGGCCTGGGCGACCGAACGAAAGAGCACATCGACACTGGGACGATGGCGGTTGACCGGCTCACCCCGGTCAAGCCGACAGACATAGCGCGCCCCATCGCGCGCGAGTTGCAGATGGTAATCCCCAGGCGCGATATACGCATGCCCCAGCATAATGCGATCGCCATCGGCCGCTTCCTTGACGACCAGTCCGGTCTGACGGTTCATGCGCTCGGCAAAGGCGGCGCTGAAGCCCGCGGGTATGTGCTGTGCGATGACCACGCCCGGCGTATCGGGCGGCAGACGCATCAGCACCTCCTTGATCGCCTCGGTGCCGCCGGTCGAGGCGCCGATGGCCAGCACCCGGTCGGTGGTGCGAAATGATGAAATAGCGCGCACGGCGAGTTGATCGCGTGCCTCGGGCGCAGCGGCTGGCGCCGTCCGCAAGGGCTTGACCTTGATGGTCGCGGCCAGCCGGATCTTTTCGATCAGTTCATCGGCATACTCGCGCAGACCGGCGGCAATCGGGCCGTCAGGCTTGCGGACAAAATCCACCGCGCCCAGTTCGAGCGCATGGAGCGTCACCTCGGCTCCGCGCTCGGTGAGCGAGGAGACCATGACCACAGGCATCGGGCGCAGCCGCATGAGGTTGCGCAGAAAGGTCAGGCCATCCATGCGCGGCATCTCGACGTCGAGCGTGAGCACGTCCGGATCGAGCGCCTTGATGCGCTCGCGTGCCACATAGGGATCCTGAGCGGTTCCCACCACTTCGATTCCGGGAGCCTCTTCCAGGATTTCGGTCAGCAGCTTGCGCATTAGAGCCGAGTCGTCGACGATCAGCACACGAATCATGGTCTTGGCCTTCCTTTAGAACAGCTCGATATCGCCTTCGTCCATCGACTTCTGGCTGACCGCGCGGTGCGACGTGGCGACCAGATCCGCTTGCAGCGCCTCCAGTCGCGCCCTGGCCTGGATCATGTCGTCGGACGAGCGCGTCTGTTCAAGCGGGATCAGGCGCAGTTCGGCCACGAAACGCTCCATGAGCGTGATCCGAATCTCCGCGCGCTCCAACACCTGCCGGGCGATGTCCTCGAACTGCAACAGCCGGATCGCCGAACCGACATTGCTCTGCAGCCGGTCGACGATCAGATTCAGCTCACTGAGTCCCGCCGACATCTGCGCATTGAGCGCCTGGACCTGATAGATCATTTCATCCATCGAACCCTTGGCACTGATGGAGGCATTCATGTCCTGTGAGGCCATGCGTCCGACGATTTCGCGCGTCTCGGCGAAGACCGACTGTGCCTGCTCGACCTGCTGGCGAATCTGATCGTTGAAATCGGTGGCATCCTGCGAGAGCTTGCGTACTTCCTGGGCCACCACGGCGAAACCGCGCCCCGCCTCGCCGGCGCGCGCCGCTTCGATGGCGGCGTTGAGCGCCAGCAGATTGGTCTGGCGCGCAATACGCTTGGAGCCATCGAGCTGATCGAAGATGCGGCTCATATGCGAGGAGAGATCATCGATCTGGTGCGCCACCTTGACGCTGTGCTTGCCCATGTCGATCAGACGCTCGACGTTCTGCCCCAGCAAGCGGCTGTTGGCAGCGAGGAAATCATTGATGTCGATCAGCTTGTTTTGAGACGGGTTCGAGCGATCCTCGCCATTGGAGATCAGGCGCATGACGAGCTGTTGCTGGGCCTTGGACTCACCCGAGAGTCCGTTGAAACTGGCATGCAGGTCGCTAGCCGCATGGCCGACCAGATCCCGCGCCTGTTGCACCAGCTCCTTCAACTCCATCATCAAGGGTCCGAACAGGCGGTCGGTCTCGACCACCAGATCCAGGAAGTCGTGTTCATACTCAAAGGTTGGAGCACTATCAGGCGCCCTGAAATCACGGCTCGCCGCTTGCCTTGGCCTGAACACGAGCCAGAGCGGCCAGATCAACCCCACCAGCAGCACCCCGAGCCAGCCGGGCACCAGCCCCGGCCACAGTGACAGCCCCAGCGGCACCAGACTCAACAGCAGCGGTGGCCAGTGCCCTGGCAGAAATTCACGCATCGCCTCGACTTGGATCCATGCCAGCTTCATGAAAACAGCTCCACCTCGCCCTCGACCTTCGCCCGACGCAATGTCTCACTGTAACTGAGTTCGCGCTCGATGATGGTGTCGTTGTGCATGCTACGTAGCTTCTTGACCAGCACCCGACCACTGGTCGGGAAGAAATAGACCTTGCGCGGGTAGTTGCCCAGCAGATCCTTGGCGACCACCGGAATACCCTCGGTGGTCAGATAATCGATCACGAACTGGGCGTTGCGCTCGCCCACGACATGATTCTTGAAGCCGGGCAGCACATTGCCGGCGCCGAAGACCTTGGCCTCCAGGTTGGCGCGCCGCGCGCCGAGCTTGATCAACTGGTTGATGAGGATTTCCATGGCATAGTCGCCATAGCGCATCGAGCGGCTGAAGCGCTCGCTTTCCTCGCGCTTGTCGTCCGGCAGCATAAAATGGTTGATGCCGCCGATGCCCTTGATGCGGTCGCGCACACAGGCGCCGACACAGGAGCCAAGCACCGTGACCATCAGGATCTCACGAGTCGAGACATAGTACTCGCCTGGCAGGATCTTGACCGCATCCATCTCGAAGTGGCGGTCGTAATAGAGATTGGGCGCTAAGACTTCTTCGAATCCATGCTGCATAGCGATGACATCTCAGTTGGTGTGCACGGGCGCATAAACCGTCTTACCCCGCAGGCGGAATAAAGTCGCGACATGCGCCAGGCTTTCGGAATGACCAACGAACAGCAGCCCGTCCGGATGCAACAAGGGATGGAACCGTGACAGGATTTTGGCTTGCGTCGGTTTATCGAAATAAATCATGACGTTACGACAGAAAATAGCATCGAACGGCTCACGCATCGGCCAGTGCTCGCTGAGCAGATTGAGCGGCTGGAAATCGATCAAGGCCCGCACCTCGGGACGCAATCGTACCAAACCGGCGCGCGCGCCCTTGCCGCGCAGAAAAAAACGCTTGAGCTGGGCCTCGGGCAGTTTCTCGACCCGGTCCATCTGATAGATGCCATCAGCGGCATGGCGCACGACATTGGTATCCAGGTCGGTCGCCAGGATCCGGACCGGCGGCGTCCAGGAATCGAAGGCCTCGATCAGGGTCATGGCCATCGAATAGGGTTCCTCGCCGGTCGAGCAGGCCGAGGACCAGAGCCGGATCGGACGGCGTCCCTGGCGCTTGGCTTCCAGCGCACGCTCGGCGAGCACCGGAAAGTGATGCGATTCGCGGAAGAACGAGGTCAGATTGGTCGTGAGCGAGTTGGTGAAGTGCGGCCATTCATCCGGATTGGAATCCAGGAACTCCAGATAGTCCTGGAAGGTACTCAGACCTGTGGCACGCAAACGTCGCGCGATGCGGCTGTAGACCATGTCCATCTTGGCCGGGCTGAGCGAGATCCCCGCATGCTCATAGATCAACCGTCGAATCTGTTCGAAATCATGTTGCGTGAACTGAAACTCACGCTCGCGCATCACCGCTGCCGCGCTCTCGGCCATGTTGCCGCGCTCAAGCCGTCACGAGATGCGTTTGATCGACCAGGCCCATCTCCTGGCTGGTCATGAGCTTCTCGATATCGACCATGATGATCATGCGCTCGTCGAGCGTGGCCAGACCATCGATATAGGCCGTGTCGAGCACTGAACCGAACTCAGGGGCCGGCTGGACCTGATTGCCGTGCAGCGCGATGACGTCCGAGACACCATCGACCACCAGCCCCACGATACGACCGCTGATATTGAGAATGATGACCACCGTGAACTCGTTGTAATCGACCTGCCCGAGATGGAACTTCAGACGCATGTCGATGATCGGCACGATCACGCCGCGCATATTGATCACGCCCTTGATGAAATCGGGCGAGTTGGCGATCTTGGTCACGGCATCATAGCCGCGGATCTCCTGGACCTTGAGGATGTCGATGCCATACTCCTCATCGCCCAGCGTAAAAGTCAGATATTCGCGCGTGCTGTCGGTCGCGACCGCGCTGCCCTCCCGACGCTCATCGTTCATGTGCTTGCTCTCCCGCTGTATCTGTGAGTGTTCAGTGTCGACGCGGCGATCAGCCTGTCCGGCGATTGAGCCGGACCAGGGCATCGACGTCCAGGATCAGGGCCACGCGCCCGTCACCCATGATGGTGGCGCCCGAGACCCCTTCCACCTTGCGATAGTTGGTCTCCAGGCTCTTGATGACGACCTGATGCTGCGCGACCAGCTCGTCGACCAGCACGGCGGCACGCCCCTCGTTGGTTTCGACGATGACCAGGATGCCATCGAGTGGATCGGGCGCGGGCTGACCACTGCTGAAGGCGTCGTGAAGGCTGACCAGCGGCAGATACTCGTTGTTGATCTGGGCCACGCGCCCCTTGCCGACGACTGTTTTGAACTGCTCGGCGCACGGCTGGATCGACTCCTGGATGACGGTCAGCGGCAGGATGAAGATCTCACTGCCCATGCGCACCGAGAGTCCATCGAGGATGGCGAGTGTCAGCGGCAGCCGGATGGTAATGTGCGTGCCGCGTCCGGCGCTCGAATCAACCTCGACCCGGCCGTTCATGTCCTCGATGTTGCGTCGCACCACGTCCATGCCCACGCCGCGTCCCGAGATGTCGGTCACGCGCTCGGCGGTCGAGAAGCCGGCGTGGAAGATGAGCTGCCAGACGTCCTTGTCGGACGCATTGTCCGGCATGGGGATGCCCTGCTTGGCGGCCTTGGCCAGCAGCTTCTCGCGATTGAGTCCGGCGCCGTCGTCGCTGACCTCGACCACCACGCTGCCGCCGCGATGGCTGGCGCGCAGCACGATCTCGCCGGTCTCGGGCTTGCCGGCGGCCAGCCGCGCCTCGGGCCCCTCGATGCCGTGGTCGATGCTGTTGCGCACCAGATGGTTGAGCGGATCGGCCATACGCTCGATCAGGCCCTTGTCGAGCTCGGTGTCCTCGCCGACGAGCTTGAGCGTGACCTTTTTGCCGAGACTGGCCGCCGTGTCGCGCACCACGCGCGGGAAGCGGTTGAAGACAAAGCTGATCGGCATCATGCGGATCGACATCACCGCCTGCTGGAGATCGCGCGAGTTGCGCTCCAGGTTCGACAGCCCGCCGGTGATGTGTTCATAGATGACCGGGTCGAGTCCCGAGGCCGATTCGGCCAGCATGGCATGGGTAATGACCAGCTCGCCGACCAGATTGATCAGTTGATCGACTTTTTCGACACTGACGCGGATGGACGAGTCCGCCGTGGCTGGACGCTTGGATGCCGCCGCACCAGTGCGGCTCGCGCGCTCTGAAGTCGAATTGGCCGGCGGCGCGGCGGTCGTCGAACGCGCCGATGGCTCGGCCTCATCGTCCGCGCGCGGCTCTGGAAATCCGGGCGCTGGATTGAACAGGCCATACCCGAATTCGTCGTCGAGACGCTCCTGTTTGACCACGGCGCCCACCCGCTCCATGCCTGGGCTGCCGCCGAAGAGTCCGAAGCCCTCGTGCTCCTGATCGAGCGCGGTCTCGGCCCCTGGGGCATTCAGGAAGAAGCCGTAGCCAGTGGACTCCTGGACCTGGACCGGCTCCTGATCCTGATCGGCATCCTCAGCCTGGAGGCTGTCTTGATCCTCGGACCTGTTCTCGGCTCCGGGCGCATCTGCGAAGAATCCGTAGCCGGGATCATCTTGATCCGATGATTGCTCGGCGGCCGGCGGCGCATCGCCCGTCCCTGAGACCTCCACGAAGAACCCGTAGGCCTCCTCGTCCGTTTCTGGGGCGGACTGACTATCGGCCGGTTCAAGACGCACCTGACTCGGCTCGCAGACGAAGGCCAGGATCTCCTCAATCGCCCCCGGCCCGGCGGCCGTCGCGAGCTGCCAGACACAGTGATCCGCGTCAGCGCCGGCCAGCTCCTCGATGGTTCCCAACTCACTGAGCGCTTCGTGGAGCGCTTGACGTTCGGCCGGTGTCCCCTGACCGATGGCCGTCGGCGCGAACATGATCCGCCAGCTGACGACAGCCGCCGGCGCATCCGACGCGACGGGCGGTGCGGACTCGGGACCGACTTCGTCCGAATGCGCCAGCCGTTCCAGGTGTTCGCTGACCTCGGCCACGCGCGGATCTTCGTACTCCTCGCCCTCCTGATGGGCCTGGAGCTGCGACTTGAGCACATCGCCCGCCTGCAAAAAGGCATCGACCATCTCGACCGTCGGCACCAGCTCCTGCTTGCGCAAGCGATCGAGCAGGCTCTCCAGGACGTGGGTCATCCCGGCCATATCGCTGAAGCCGAAGGTACCGGCTCCACCCTTGATGGAGTGCGCCGCGCGGAAGATGGCGTTGAGGGTCTCCAGATCCGGCGCGTCGACGTCCAACTCCAACAACAGGCTTTCCATCGCCGCCAGGTTCTCGCCGGCCTCCTCGAAGAACACCTGATAGAACTGACTCATGTCGATGGTCATGGCCCCTCCCCTCAACTCTGGCGCGGTGCGCTCAACCAATAACTTTGCGGACGACTTCCAGCAGCTTGGCCGGATCGAAGGGCTTGACCAGCCAGCCGGTTGCTCCGGCCGCGCGTCCCTGGCTCTTCATGGCATCGCTCGATTCGGTGGTGAGCATCAGAATAGGAACCGATTTGTATGGCGGCAGACCGCGCAGTTGCTTGATGAGGCTCAGACCATCCATGCGCGGCATGTTCTGATCGGTGAAGATGAGATCGAATTTGCCCGCGCGCGCCTTGTCGAGTCCGTCTTGACCATCGACGGCCTCGGTGACCGCATAGCCGGCCTCCTTGAGCGTGAAGGACACCATCTGTCGAATGGACGCCGAATCGTCCACGGTAAGTATTGTCTTGGCCATGTTCTATTTGATCCTAAGAATTACGCGTATTCAGATCCGCGCGAACCGTCTTGCCGGCCGCGCTGGATATGGAAAAGGTCGCGACCCCAGAGTCCAGCGCGCGACCCGATCAAAAAGGCAATACTGGAGATTTGCGACGGCGTTGTCGACAGCCGGCACAGAATTCACACTAAAAATCGATCTGCTCTTATATACCGACGACTCGCCCCAATGCCAGCATAAAACCATGCTCGCCCCCGATACGACCCGAATCAGGACGCAGAAAGGCGAAACAGATCTCTACCTTGAGGCCGCTCAGGGCCTTGTTCGGGCCAGATGCGCAATCGCGCTGAACGCACCCGCGCGGCTGTGCGAAAATCCGACTCGAACCCAGACCTGAACGTCCGAACCATCACAGCCGCTGTCAGCCCGATGCCATCACCATCCTCGCCAGACTTGCACTCCCCCCTGGACCCACCGCTTCCTCGCCGTGCGGGCGAGCGTCGACTCTGGGGGCAGCTCCAGGGCGCCGGTAGCGCCCTGGCCATCGCTCGCGCCGCCGAGCGTCATCCCGGCCTGGTGCTGGCGCTAGTCGATGAAGTGCAGAGCGCTGAGCATCTGCGGGCCGAGCTGGAGTTCTTCCTCGACGCGCGTGAATGGCCGATCCTGGGCTTTCCGGACTGGGAGACCCTGCCCTACGACGTCTTTTCGCCCCTGCCCGAGCTGGTCTCGGAACGGCTGCTGACATTGCACCAGCTACCCGGCCTGGAGCGCGGCGTGCTGATCGTTCCGGTCGCGACCGCGATGCAGCGTCTGGCGCCGCGTGCGTATATCGATGGCCATTCACTGGTGCTGGCAGTCGGCGATCGACTGGATCTGGACGCCACGCGCCGTCGGCTGGAGCGTGCCGGCTATTCCAGCGTCTCCCAGGTCATCACGCATGGCGAGTATGCGGTGCGCGGTTCGCTGCTGGACGTCTTCCCCATGGGCAGCCAGGTACCGCTGCGCATCGATCTGTTCGATACCGAAATCGAGAGCATCCGCGTCTTCGACCCCGAGACACAGCGCTCCAAAGACCGGATCGAGCACATTCGTCTGCTGCCGGCACGCGAACTGCCGCTCGACGAGGACGCTATCGCCGGTTTTCGTCAGCGCTATCGGGCCACCATCGCCGGCGATCCGCAGCGCAGTCTCATCTATCGCGAGGTCTCCAACGGCCAGGCGCCCGGCGGACTTGAATACTATTTGCCGCTGTTCTTCGAGCAGACGGCCACGCTCTTCGACTATCTGCCCGCCGGCGTGCTTGCCATCGAATCGGTTGCCTGCCGCGAGACCGCGAGTCGCTTGTTCGCCACTGTCGAGCAGCGCTATGAACAGCGCCGGCATGACATCGAACGTCCCCTGCTGCCGCCGGCCCGGCTCTATCTGACACCGGACGATCTGGCCGGCGCCCTCAACCGGCTCTCGGGCGTGCTCTACCAGGCCGATCCGTTCGACGCGCGACGCAAGGGTTACATGGATGTCTGCAACTTCGCGACCGCCAGTCTGCCACCGCTGGCCATCCAGGCCCGCGCCGCACAACCGGCTCAGGCGCTCAAGACCTTTCTGGACAGCGGCGAGCAGCGCGTGCTCTTCGTCGCCGAGAGTACGGGACGACGCGAACTGCTCGCCGAACAGCTCAAAGGCTTCGATATCCGCGCCCGCCCGGTGTCGGGCTGGCGTGAATTCTGCGATGGCGATGAACCGATTGCCCTGACCGTCGCGCCCATCGAGCAGGGGTTGCGGCTGGAAGACGCCGGATTGGCCATCATCACCGAGACCCAGCTCTATGGCGAACGGGTACGTCAGGAGCGGCGCCGACGTGAGCGCGAACGCGACAGCGATGCCATCGTCCGCAACCTCACCGAGCTGACCGAAGGCGCGCCCGTGGTCCACGAGGAGCACGGCGTCGGACGCTATCTGGGACTGCAAACGCTGGCGGTCGGCGGCCTGACTACCGAGTTTCTGACCCTCGAATACGCCCATGGCGATAAGCTCTATGTCCCGGTCGGCTCGCTGCATCTGATCTCGCGTTATACCGGCACCTCGCCCGAGAATGCCCCGCTGCACCGGCTCGGCGGCGATCAATGGGAGCGGATCAAGCACAAGGCGGCGCAAAAGGCGCACGATGTAGCGGCTGAACTCCTGGACATCCATGCACGGCGCGCAGCGCGTCAGGGCGTGGCCTTCCCCGAGGGCGGCTCGGACTATGCCGCGTTCGCGGCCGCCTTTGCGTTCGAGGAGACGCCGGATCAGCGGCGCGCCATCGAGTCGGTGATCGCCGACATGGCGGAGTCCAAGCCGATGGACCGAGTCGTCTGCGGCGATGTCGGCTTCGGCAAGACCGAGGTCGCCATGCGTGCGGCTTTCATGGCGGTGCATGGCGGACGGCAGGTCGTGGTGCTGGTGCCGACTACGCTGCTCGCGCAACAGCACTTCGAAAATTTTTCCGACCGCTTCGCCGACTGGCCGGTGCACATCGAAAGCCTGTCGCGCTTCCGGACCGCCAAGGAACAGAAAGCCGTCCTCGATGGACTGGCCGACGGCACGCTCGATATCGTGGTCGGCACCCACAAGCTGTTGCAGCCGACAATCCGCTTCAAGAACCTGGGTCTGGCCATTATCGACGAGGAACACCGCTTCGGCGTGCGTCACAAGGAGCAGTTAAAGAATCTGCGCAGCGAGGTCGATGTGCTGACGCTCACGGCCACGCCGATTCCGCGCACGCTCAACATGGCCATGTCTGGTCTGCGCGATCTCTCCATCATCGCGACCCCGCCGGTCGAGCGCCATCCGATCAAGACCTTCGTCAGTCCCTGGAACGATGCGCTGGTCCAGGAGGCCGTGTTGCGCGAATTGAAGCGCGGCGGTCAGGTCTACTTCCTGCACAACGAAGTCGAGACCATTGAAAATCAGGCCCAGAAGCTCGAAGCCCTGATCCCGGAAGCGCGGGTCGCGGTGGCACACGGTCAGATGCGCGAGCGCGAGCTGGAGCGCATCATGCGCGATTTTTACCACCAGCGTTTCAACCTGCTGGTATGCACGACCATCATCGAGAGCGGCATCGACGTGCCTTCGGCCAACACCATTCTCATCAACCGCGCCGACAAGCTGGGTCTGGCCCAGCTGCACCAGTTGCGCGGACGGGTCGGACGCTCGCATCACCGTGCCTACGCCTATCTCATCACGCCGCCGACCAAGGTCATGACGGCGGACGCCAAAAAGCGGCTGGAAGCGATCGAATCGATGGAGGATCTGGGCGCCGGTTTCACACTCGCTACCCATGATCTGGAGATCCGGGGCGCGGGCGAGTTGCTGGGCGACGAACAGTCGGGGCAGATCACCGAGGTCGGTTTCACGCTCTACATGGAGCTGCTGGAGCGTGCGGTCGAGGCGCTCAAGTCGGGACGCGCGCCCGAACTGGATCGTCCGCTCGACCATGGCACCGAGATCGATCTCGGCATTCCGGCGCTGCTGCCGAGCGACTATCTGCCCGATGTCCAGGCACGTCTGGTGATGTACAAACGCCTGGCCAGCGCCCGCGATCGGGACGAACTGCGCGAGTTGCAGGTCGAGATGATCGACCGTTTCGGACTGCTGCCCGAACCGGCCAGAAACCTGCTGGAGATCACTGAACTCAAGCTCCTGGTCCAGCCCTGGGGGATTCGCAAGATCGAGGCCGGACCGGCCAGTGGGCGCCTGCTGTTCGATGAATCACCCAGGATCGACCCGGCCAATCTGATCCAGTTGATTCAGACCAAACCCAAGGAGTACAAACTGGACGGCGGTGACAAGCTCAAATTCTTCCGCGACATGGCCGAGCCTGAAGCGCGCCTGCGCGAAGTGCGGCGCGTGATCGAGCAGCTGACCGGATCGACCACGCCGACCTGATGGACGGTGGTCACGCGCACAGGCTGGAGGCGGTTCAATTGCGGCGATACAGTGGCGGGTAGAGTTCGCCGTAGAGCGCACGGTAGAGATCGAGAAGCTGGCGCATCTGCTCGGCGAGCGCCATCGCGCTCTGGAGATCCGTATAGCCGGCAGCATCGATCCCCTCCGGCTCAGAAGTCGAGGGTTCGACCAGGGGTGTCGCCAGCCCAGACCATCCAGCCTGATCCAGGGTATCCTGATCCATCACGGGCACGGTGGCCAGGGGCAAGCGAGTCTGGTAGGCGGTAGTGGCTGGAGTGTTCGAGTTCACGGCGATTCCCCTGAAAGTCAGATCCTGATTGACTCAAAGCGAATTCCGTGCCAAAAATTTTGTGATCCGCCACTCTTTGAACGCCCAAAGGCGCCGGAAACCGAGCGTTTCGATCATGATGTGACGGATTTCCGTCACTCAACCCGGCGGCAAGCGGCAGAACCCCGTCGCCGTACCGATCAGCGACCCTAGACGTAGATCAACCACCGAGGACGCCCAGATGACGACCCAGAATCGACGCCTGCTCATTGCGATCGACGCCGAGATCCGCGACATCAATCGCGAAGCCATCAATCCGCTGTTCGAGGAACTCAAGCTCGCCGACCTCACTCCGGTGATCGAGCTGGTCGCCAAGACTCGCGCCCAGTATCTGCGCGCGCTTTATGACATCGCCATCAAGACACCGAATGGCTTGCCAAGTGCGGCCGACATCAAGCAGCTCGCAGAGCTGCGCCAGGTCTACGAAGAACTCGTCAAGGGCACCCAGGCGCTGGAGACGGCCATCGAGCGCGAATACCTGGACGTCAGCAAATAGACTCAGCGCGTGCCCTGGCAGTTCGGGCAGAGGCCATAGACCACGAGCGAGTGGTCCTCGATCTTGAAGTGATGCTCGGCGGCGATCCGTTTCTGGCGCGTCTCGATCGTGGGGTCGAGGAACTCGACGATCGCGCCGCACTTGATGCAGACGAGATGGTCGTGATGTTCGCCGTTATTGAGTTCGAAGACCGACTGACCACTCTCGAAGTGGCGACGACAGACGAGGCCGGCGCCCTCGAACTGGGTCAGCACGCGATAGACGGTGGCCAGACCAATCTCCTCGTCCTGACTCAGGAGTTCCTTGTAGACGTCCTCGGCGCTCATGTGACGCTTGCCGCTGCGCTCGAGAATGCCCAGAATCTTGATGCGCGGCGCCGTGACCTTGAGTCCGGCCTGCTTGATCTGCTCGTTTTCCAAATGAATTCTCCACGTAACGCGCCCGACACGACCGACCTGGATGATCGCACTCGGCTACTTGGCTCAGCGCCCCCTGTGATCCAGGAACGGCGCTACGGTATGATGCCCTGATTTAGCGCAAAGTCGTGATCAGGACAAGATGCGAAAGATTTTCAGTTTTCCAATACTGGGCGCCGTGATGGTCTCGATCGTCACCACGGGATGCGCGCGCGACACCAAACCGGACGAGACGCAGACCTCGGTCCTGGAAAATCTGCCCTTCGTCTATAGAATGACGGTTCAGCAGGGCAACATCCTCACCGAGGAGATGGTCGATGCGCTCGAACTCGGCATGACCAAGCGTCAGGCCCACTTCGTACTGGGCACGCCGCTGCTGGTCAGCTTCTTCCATACCAATCGCTGGGACTACATCTATACCATCAAACGCGGCCATCAGCCGATGGAACAGCGCGATCTGACGCTCTACTTCGAGGGCGAACAACTGGTGCGTATCGAGGGCGATCTGCGGTCCGACCCGTCGCTCGCCGCCGCAAGCACGCCTGAGCAGATCCTGATTGAGGTGCCTGATTACAAGCCACGGGAGGGACTGGTCCGCAAGGGACTCAACAGCCTTGGGCTGGAAACCAAGGATTGAAGGCGGCGCACGGCGGATGCTGCGCAACAACACGCTGATTTTGACCCAGTAGGAAGCGGCGGCGCCCCATCCACTCCAGGCCGCGAGCCACTCCGAGGAAGCCATGCGAACGCGAATCCTATCGTTCATCGTCCTGGTCTGCATGCCCGCTGCCCTGCTGGGCGCCGACCGGATCCAGGTCTTCGTCACTGTGCCGCCACAGCAGACCTTCGTCGAGCGGGTTGCGGGAACGCAGGTACAGGTCGAGGCACTCGTCGGCACCGGTTCGAATCCGCACACCTATGAGCCGACACCCGGTCAGATCGCGCGGCTGGCCGAGGCTGATGTCTACTTTGGGATCGGGCTGCCGATGGAAGCGGCTTGGATGAAGCGGATCCGGGCCGTGAATCCGGATATCCGAGTAGTGGATCTCAGCGAAGGAGTCTCACGGCGTCGTCTCGAAGCACACCCGCATGAGCACGGAGCGGGGCCGGATCATCACGAGGCATCCGACACGGCGCAGGATCCGCACATCTGGACCAGCCCGCCGCTCGTGATCGGCATGGCGGAACGCATCGCCGGGACGCTGAGTGAACTCGACCCGGAGCAGGCCGCCGGGTACGAGGCGCGGCTGGCCGACTTCGTCGCCGAGCTGAAGCGTCTGGACGCCGACACCCGCTCCACACTCGACACGCTGAAGCACCGTCGTTTCATGGTCTACCATCCGTCCTGGGGCTACTTCGCCGATACCTATGGCCTGACCCAGATCCCCATCCAGTCCGAGGGCAAGGAGCCGGGGCCGCGACGGCTGGCGGCCCTGATCGATCAGGCGCGACGCGAGGATGTGCGGGTCATCCTCGTCCAGCCTCAACTGTCGACCAAGGCCGCCGAGCAGGTCGCCCAGGAGATCGATGGACGGGTGGAGGTCGTCGATACGCTGGCCGCCGACTATGTCGGCACCATCCGCCACCTCACCCGAGTGCTGACAACCGCCGACGAGTAGGCGGTCTTTGGATCAGGCGGCGCGTCGCTTGCGCGCCGTCTTGGGATCAGCGATCAGGGGGCGATAGATCTCGATCCGATCACCCTCCTCGACGGCCTGCTCCAGCTTGGCCAGCTTGCCGAAGATGCCGACTTTGTTGGTGTCGAGGTCGATCTCCTGGAACTGGTCCAGGAGACCACATTGCTCGATGACCTCGCGGACACTGGTGCCGGTTCTGACTTCCAGTGCACGCAGCGCCTGTCCATCCGTACCGACATAGGCCACCGACACCTGGAGATACTCAGTCACGCTCGTAGACCTCTTCGGCGCGCTTGCAGAAAGCGTCTACCAGCGTGTTGGCGATCTGATGGAAAACGCCGCCGAAGGCCTTGTCGATCAGCCGCCCCGAGAACTCGAACTCCAGCTCCAGCTCGACCTTGGAGGCATTCTCGCGCAGCGGCGTAAAGCGCCAGGCGCCGACCAGCTTGCGAAAGGGCCCGTCGAGCAGATCGATATGCATCAGACGATCGCGCTCGAAGCGATTGCAGGTGCTGAAGGTCTGTCGAATCCCCATCCGATGCACGCCGATCTGACCGCAGATTTTCTCATCGGTCTCGGAAATCACGCTGGCGCTGTCACACCAGGGCAGAAATTGCGGATAGGACGTGACGTCATAGACGAGATCGAACATGCGGGATGCCGAATAGGGCACCAGAGCGCTTTTTCTGACGATAGCCACGATGGTTCCGAAACGATATCAAGCGGTAAGTTGAGCGCGCACGACCTCGGCGAGCTGTTCGGCGAGCTGTTCGACCTGTGGGCGGTCGCTGCCCTCGACCATGACGCGCACCAGGGGTTCGGTGCCGGATGGACGCAGCAGCACCCGTCCGCGCCCGGCCAGTTCGCGCTCGGCGCTGGCCGCGGCGTCCTGGACCTCGGGCAGGCTCAGCACGTCACGCGGCGCGTCGAGACGTACATTGATGAGCACCTGCGGATAGAGTTCGACCTCGCTGCCGATGTCATCGAGCCGGGTGCCGAGCCGATCGAGCGCGGCGAGCACCTGGAGCGCGGAGACGATGCCGTCGCCGGTCGTGGTGCGGTCGCGGCAGATGATGTGTCCCGAGGGTTCGCCACCAAGGATGCCATCGCTGGCCTTGAGCCGCTCCATGATGTAGCGGTCTCCGACCTTGGTGCGGGCAAAACCGATGCCGAGCCGCTTGAGCGCGTGCTCGAAACCGAGATTGCTCATCAGAGTGCCCACGACCTCGCCGCGCATGGCGCCCGTGAGCAGGCGCGACTTGGCGATCAGATAGAGCAACTGGTCGCCGTCGATCAGGTGGCCGCGTGAGTCGACCATGAGCACGCGATCGCCATCGCCGTCGAAGGCGATGCCGAGATCGGCTTCCTCGCGGACTACGGCCTCGCGCAGCGTGCCCGGCTCGGTCGAGCCAACACCGTGGTTGATGTTGAAGCCGTCCGGTTCGGTGCCGAGGCGCACGACGCTGGCGCCCAGTTCCTCGAAGACGAAGGGCGCGGTGTTGTAGGTCGCGCCATTGGCGCAGTCGACCACGATCTTCAGCCCCCGGAAGTTCATACTCGCCGGGATGGTGCTCTTGCAGAACTCGATATAGCGCCCGTTGGCGTCTTCGATGCGCTTGACCTTGCCGAGCGCGCTCGATTCAACCGTGCGGATCGGCTGGTCGAGTTCGGCCTCGATCGCCAGTTCCACCTCGTCGGGCAGCTTGTCGCCATCAGCGGAGAAGAACTTGATGCCGTTGTCTTCGAACGGATTGTGCGAGGCGGTGATGACGATGCCCGCGCTGGCGCGGAAGGTGCGCGTCAGATAGGCCACGCCGGGTGTGGTCATAGGCCCGAGCAACCGGATGTCGACCCCGGCAGCGACCAAGCCGGCCTCCAGCGCCGACTCAAACATATAGCCCGAGATCCGGGTGTCCTTGCCGATCAGGATCTTGCCGCGGCCATTACCCAGCACACGCCCGGCGGCCCAGCCGAGCTTGAGGACGAAATCGGGCGTGATATGCCCCTGGCCGACCCGTCCACGGATGCCGTCAGTGCCAAAATATCGACGCATGACTCAGTGCTCTCCCGCCGGGCGACCAACCTGGCCGGCTTCGAAACCGTCATCGGTATCGTCCTCGCGATCATCGCTCGAGGCAGCAGGACGGCGCGGCTCATCGTCCTCCCAATCACGCGGCGGACGCGGCTCGCGCCCCTCCATGATGTCATTGATCTGGGAGGCGTCGATGGTCTCGTACTTCACCAGCGCGGCGGCCATGGCATGGAGCTTGTCGAGGTGCTCCTGGAGCAGGTCGCGTGCACGTTCATAGTTGCGATCGATGACGCGCCGGATCTCCTCGTCGATCAGGTGCGAGGTCTCGTCCGAGACGCTTTTGTGCTGGGTGACCGAGTGGCCGAGGAAGACTTCCTGCTCTTCCTCGCTATAGGTCAGCGGACCGAGCCGGTCGGACAGGCCCCACTTGGTGACCATGTTGCGTGCGATCTCGGTGGCGCGATGGATGTCGTTCTGGGCGCCCGTGGTCACGCTGTCTTCGCCGAAGATGATCTCCTCGGCACAGCGCCCGCCGAACAGGCTGGAGATATTGCTCTCCAGACGTTGCTTGCTGTAGCTGAAGCGGTCGTCCTCGGGCAGGAACAGGGTCACGCCGAGCGCGCGTCCGCGCGGAATGATGCTGACCTTGTGCACCGGATCGTGATCCGGCACCAGACGGCCAACGATGGCATGACCCGACTCGTGATAGGCGGTCAGCCGCTTATCGTCCTCGGTCATGACCATGGAACGACGCTCGGCGCCCATCAGGATCTTGTCCTTGGCCTGCTCCATGTCGCTCATTTCGACCAATTTCTTATTGGCGCGCGCGGCGAACAGCGCCGCCTCGTTGATCAGATTGGCCAGATCCGCGCCCGAGAAGCCGGGCGTGCCGCGCGCCAGGATCGAGGCCTTGACGTTCTCGGCGGCCGGGATCTTGCGCATGTGGACCTTGAGGATCTGCTCGCGTCCGCGCACGTCAGGCAGCGGCACCACCACCTGACGGTCGAAACGGCCCGGACGCAGCAGCGCCGGGTCGAGCACGTCAGGCCGGTTGGTGGCGGCGATGACGATCACACCTTCGTTGCCCTCGAAGCCGTCCATCTCGACCAGGAGCTGATTGAGGGTCTGTTCGCGCTCGTCGTGACCGCCGCCCAGACCTGCGCCACGATGCCGGCCCACGGCGTCGATCTCGTCGATGAAAATAATGCAGGGCGCATGTTTCTTGGCCTGCTCGAACATGTCGCGCACGCGCGAGGCGCCGACGCCGACGAACATCTCGACGAAGTCCGATCCCGAGATGGTGAAAAAGGGCACCTTGGCTTCGCCGGCGATGGCGCGCGCCAAGAGCGTCTTACCGGTTCCGGGTGGCCCGACCATGAGCACGCCCTTGGGGATCTTGCCGCCGAGCTTCTGGAACTTGGTCGGATCCTTGAGGAAGTCGACCATCTCGACGACTTCTTCCTTGGCCTCCTCGGCGCCGGCGACGTCCTGGAAGGTGACCTTGACCTGATCCTCCGAGAGCATGCGCGCGCGGCTCTTGCCGAAGGACATCGCCCCGCGTCCGCCCGCCCCGCCCTGCATCTGGCGCATGAAGAAGATCCAGAGTGCAATCAGGATCAGCAGCGGGAACCAGTTGATGAGAATCTGCATCAGGACCGACTGCTTCTCGGGCGGCGCGGCCTTGATGATGACATTGTTGTTGAGCAGGTCGCCCACCAGTCCGTCGTCGCCGGGGCTATAGGTGCTGAAGCGCTGTCCGGTCTCGCTCGTGCCCTCGATCAGGCGGCCCTGGATGGTGACCTCCTTGACAGAACCCTGCTTGACCTGCTCGATGAAATCGGAGTAATCCAGATTTCTGGGCGTCGATTGGGTCGCGGTGAAATTGTTGAACACGGACATCAGCACGATGGCGATGACCACCCAGAGCAGTAAATTTTTCGCCATGTCACTCACGATTCGCGACCCCTGAACGGTAAAACGCTAGAAAACAACTCGATTCATGGATTCTAGGGCCGAAAGCCCTTGGCCACCAGAAACACCTCGCGACTCTCCGGACGCGAAGACTTGGGCTTACGTGTAGCGACCTGCTTGAAGCTCGCACGCAGCTCGCGCACATAGTCGTCGAAGCCCGCGCCCTGGAAAACCTTGGTCACCAGGGTGCCGCCCGGCTTCAGATGCGCGCGCGCCAGCTCTAAGGCCAGCTCGACCAGATACATGACGCGCGTCTGATCCACGACCGACGTCCCAGTGATATTGGGGGCCATATCCGAAAGCACCACATCCAGCGGCGCCTCGCCGAGCGCCGCGCGCAGTTGGTCCAGAACCGTCTCCTCGCGAAAATCGCCCTCAAGCACGACGACGTCTCGTAATGGCTCCATCGGCAGGATGTCCAGGGCCACCACGCGCCCCTTGGGGCCGACGAGCCGCTGTGCGATCTGCGACCAACTTCCGGGGGCGGCGCCCAGATCGACGACGCGCATCCCTGGCTTGAGAATGAGGTCTTTTTCCTGGATCTCCAGCAGTTTATAGGCGGCTCGCGAACGATAGCCGTCGACCTGAACGCGCTTGACGTATGGGTCGTTGAGGTGCCGGTCGAGCCAGCGGCGGCTGGATTTGCTGCGTGACATGCGGTTGACGAGGATTTGACCAAAACGGATCTATGACCACCCAGGGCGAGTGGCGGGCCACAAAGCCTAACACAAGAGTCCCCATCATGATCGACTCGCGGGCGCGGAGGCGCGGCTCTCAGACGTCATGGACCCAGGGAAAGCGGAAGAGTTCAAGCAGCAGGCCCGTCATGGCGCCACCGAGCAATCCGCCCATGAAGGCCGACGGAATTTCATCATGCATCGAAAGACTGGCCAACTGCCAAAACCCTGGATCGAGCCCCATAAGCGGTGCGACCACCATCCAGACGCTACCGGCCGCGACAGCCGCCAGGATCGCCATGGTCGTGGCTTCGATCAAATCACAGGGACGCGACTCCAGCCCAATCCGGCGCGACAGCAGAATCCAGCCACGCACGGTTCCGACATAGAGGATGCCATTCACGCTCGCCAGGAAGAGCAGGATGGAGAAGGTCGAAAACGACGCCGAATGCAGGGGTTCGGCGATAGCCAGCACGGCGCCGACGAAGGCTCCCGTCACGAGTCCGGCCAGGAGTTTACCTGGAACGTGCCGGGTGCAGCGACGAGGGAATGAGAGCGTCAAACCGACCGTGGCCGCCAGGACCGAGGCGATCACGACCGCGTTGGTCAGGGTGGCCTGACCAGGCATCAGGATGAGCAGCACCACGCCCGCCACCGCACCGATGCCGGTGCTGATCAGGGCCAGTTCACGCGCGCCATAGAGTACGGCTCCTGCTCCGCCGGCCAGTGAGGCGGCTAGGACGTATGAGAATCCGCCCAGTTCGGCTCCGCGCGCCAGTGACAGCAATCCAATGAACAAGGGAGCGTAGATTATCCCGATCAGGCCCCAGATGATGGCTCTGAGAAAAACGAGCCGCCAGCGTACCTGCGCCGTGCGCCTATTTTCGCTCAAGCCTTTGTAAGGACGGGCATTAGCGAACTCGCTGGAGCCTTCGGATGACATGACGAACAACCCTGGAGAGACTGAAGATCGTTGCGTGATTATGAACGAAAAACGGGGCCAATGGCCCCGTTTCATCCGAACCACGCAGGCGGTGGTGATCAGCCGGCCTTCAGGGTCCAGGAAGCGCACCAGCCGTTGACGTTGATCAGCTTGCCGGGGAAAAGCTGGCAGCCCTTCCACTCATCGGTCGCACCGGCTGCATCAGCCTGCATGAACTGGCAGTTGGCACAGTGCTGCTGCTCGGGCGGCAGACCAGGACGGGCGGCGGCAACACGCTCGGACTCAGCGGCATTGGCGTGGTACTTGAGAGCGACCGCGGTCGGATCGTCTGCGGCTACGGCATTGGCGGGAGCGGAGGCACGGGCAGTGCCGAAACCGGCCAGGTTGATCATCGGGATGGCGGCGGCGGTGCCCAGCATCACTTTGACAGCGTCACGACGGCTCTTGCTGATTGGCTTATCGGACATGAATGTCACTCCTAGCAGAATATGGTGTGGTGATTCCGACACTCCCGGTCCAGTACCGGAAGCCGTTTGGCATTTTCCTACAGGCGGCCCGAAAAGGCGAGCCGTTTAAAGCCGTATCCACGACAGGACCGTGCATACAGTGGTGTGGCTCGGTGCCTTTGAGCAGCACGATTGTCCGTGCCTGGCACCCGATCCGCCCTGATCTTTGTCAATGGGGGCGGCGCCTCGATCGTCTTTGTGGACGCGCCATTCGACGCCGTCAACGCAGATAGGTTCCCGCGCCGACGTAATGCCTGTTCCAGTAGGGGGTGTCAAGATAATCGATGCGCACCCGGCTGCGCGAGGTCGAGGCATGGACGAAGCGTTTGCCATCGATCATGAGGCCGACATGATTAGAATTGGGTCCGGTCTTGAAGAACACCATGTCGCCCGGTTGCAGTCGACGGCGGGCCACGGGCCGTGCGGCCCGGTGCTGAGCAGCGGCGGTGCGCGGAATTGCCAGCCCGGCCTGAGAATGGGCGTACTGCGTCAGACCGCTGCAATCGAAGCCCTCTTTAGGCGATTCGCCACCATAGAGATAGCGCGTTCCGATCTGCGCCAGGCCGTTGTCGACCAGCTCGGCGCGACGCCCACTGAGTCCATCGTCACGCCCACGGCTCGCGCAGCCGGTTAGCGTCGTCAATACCAGCAGCGAGACGCTGACGAATGCCAGAGGGGACAGGGTTTTACGGGAGGCTCGAATCTTCATAAATCACTCTCGATCAAGTGGCCAGATTGCTGGAATATATGGAGTTTAGCGAGTTTTATATCCCTTGGACGCCGGCTGTCAATTGTCACCTGACACGATCCTGGCGCACCAAGCGACGCTCGGGCCTGAGAGGTCGGCTACGGCGCGCCTGTCCGCTTCGGGCTTTACGCTCCGTCGGTCAAGCCTTAAATTGGCGCCATTCAACACGGCCCTTCTCACTGTTTCGCCCCGCTGGCTTGCGAATTCCGGGCCAGAGACGGCGAAACCCTGCCCCCGATCTGATCGGGCGCTTTGGAGTATCAAATCAATGAGCGAAACCAAGCACTGCCGACTCCTGATCCTGGGTTCAGGTCCGGCCGGTTACACAGCCGCCGTCTATGCCGCGCGCGCCAACCTCAAGCCGGTGCTGGTCACGGGTCTGGAACAGGGCGGTCAATTGATGACTACGACCGAGGTCGACAACTGGGCCGGCGATCCGGACGGCGTCCAGGGTCCGGAGCTGATGGAACGCATGCGTCGTCATGCCGAGCGCTTCGAGACCGAGATCATCTTCGATCACATCCACACTACGGATCTCTCCAGCCGGCCGTTCCGGCTGATCGGCGATTCGGCCACCTACACCTGTGATGCGCTGATCATCACCACCGGGGCGAGTGCGCAGTATCTGGGCCTGCCCTCGGAGCAGACCTTCCGCGGACGCGGCGTCTCGGCCTGCGCGACCTGCGACGGCTTCTTCTATCGCAACCAGAAGGTTGCCGTGATCGGCGGCGGCAACACCGCCGTCGAGGAGGCACTCTATCTCTCCAACATCGCCTCGGAGGTGACCCTGGTTCATCGGCGCGATGCGCTGCGTGCCGAGAAGATCCTGCAACAGCAGCTGTTCGAGAAGGCCGAAAAGGGCAACGTCCGCATCGCCTGGAACCATGTGCTCGACGAAGTCCTCGGCGACGCCACCGGCGTGACCGGGATGCGCATCAAGCAGGTTCAGACCGGCGAGACCCAGGACATCGACCTGCAAGGCGTCTTCATCGCCATTGGCCATACGCCCAACACCGCCATCTTCGCCGGCCAGCTCGACATGGAGAACGGCTATATCCGGGTCCAGAGCGGCACCCAGGGCAACGCGACCGCGACCTCTGTCCCCGGTGTGTTCGCGGCGGGCGATGTGATGGATCAGGTCTATCGTCAGGCCATCACCTCGGCGGGTACCGGCTGCATGGCGGCGCTCGACGCCGAGAAGTATCTCGATGCACTGGAGGCGCAGTCCTGACGCGCCGCCATGATCGCCCTACTCGATCCACGCGATCGCACGCGCTTTCCCGATCCGGCTCAGGCGCTGCGGGAGCCCAATGGACTGCTGGCGGTTGGCGGGGATCTGAGTCCGGAGCGGCTGATCAGTGCCTATCGACATGGCATCTTCCCCTGGTTCAGCGCGGGCGACCCCATCCTCTGGTGGTCGCCCGACCCGCGCGCAATCCTGATTCCCGCACGCTTCCACAGCTCACGCAGTCTGCGCAAGCGGTTGCGGCGCGGTGATCTCGTTACCACGCTGGATCGCGATTTCGCGGGGGTCATCCAGGGGTGTGCCGCGCCGCGCGAGGCCGATGGCGGCACCTGGCTGGTCCCGGAGATGATCGCGGCCTATCGGCGGCTCCATGCGCTTGGCGTGGCCCATTCGGTCGAGGTCTGGCGCGCGGGCGAGCTGGTCGGCGGACTCTATGGCGTGGCTATCGGGCGCGCCTTCTTCGGCGAATCCATGTTCAGCCGCGTGAGCGATGCGTCCAAGGTCGCCCTAGCGCGTCTCTGTGAACAGCTCCGGGCCTGGGAGTTCGGGGTGATCGACTGCCAGATGACGACTGAGCATCTGCTGAGCCTGGGGGCGTTCGAGGCGCCGCGCGCCGAATTTTTGACGCTCCTGGACCGGCATGGCGCGCGTCCCGGATACGACCGGAGTTGGGACGACGGCACGGAGCGTCCGGCGGGCGCGCTCCAGGTCGCGCCATCTGGCGAGGAAATCGGATGATGCATGGACTGGACACCAGGCGCGGACGCTACCTGCCGCTCTATCTGACCGGCGAACATGCCTGCTCCTATCTCGACGGTGTCCAGGCGCGGACGCTGTTCGTCGACCCGGCCGCACGCCTCGATGGAGCGACCTATCAGACGCTCATCGATCAGGGATTCCGGCGCAGCGGTGCTCATGTCTACCGTCCAGCCTGCCGTGGCTGTTCGGCCTGCATCCCGGTGCGTCTGCCGGTCGCCGAGTTCGCGCCGAATCGCTCACAGCGGCGCAACTGGCGGCTCAACGCCCCGATGATTGCCTTGAGCGACGATCCGGCGGCGTTCCGCGAGGAGCAATTCGATCTCTACCGACGTTATCTGACCGCACGCCACGCCGACGGCGCCATGGCTGAGGACGCGACCGAGGACAGCTATCGACGTTTCCTGGTCGAATCCTGGGGTGGGACGACGCGCTTCATCGAATTCAGGCGCGACGGACGACTGGTCGGCGTGGCTGTCACCGACATGCTCGAACAGGGACTGTCGGCGGTCTATACCTTCTTCGATCCAGAACTGGGCGAGTGCGCGCTCGGCACGTTCGGCGTGCTGGCCCAGATCCAGACCGCCCAGCGCCTTGGACGCCCCTATCTCTATCTCGGCTACTGGATCGCTGAGTCGCGCAAGATGGTCTACAAGGAACGTTTCCGCCCGATCGAAGCCTGGGACGGCCAGTGCTGGCGGCGCTTCGAGCGCGGGCAGGCCATGAGGTTCGACGACAGCGTCTGACGCCGGAATTGGACACACGCGATCGTTCATCCCCTTCATGCCTTTCGTGGCGGATGTGTTAAACTCCGGCGGTTTCAAGGACCGCCTTCGTAATCCAAATAATAAGTTCACTATGTCAAAAGACGACGTCATCCAGATGGAGGGCACGGTCACCGAGACCCTGCCAAACACCGTGTTCCGTGTCCAGCTCGAGAATGGTCACATCGTGACCGCGCACATCTCGGGCAAGATGCGTAAACACTACATCCGCATCCTGACCGGCGACAAGGTCACGGTCGAGCTGACGCCCTATGATCTGACCAAGGGCCGCATCGTTTACCGCGCACGCTGAATCGACTCAGCCCGGATCGGCGGACGCCGCCAGATAGTCGCGCGACTGCATCTCGATCAGACGGCTGATCAGGCGCTCGTGCGCGAACTCGGTCAGGCCGCCGGCATAGAGCTGATCGATCGGCGCGGACGTCGACATCACCAGCTTCACCCGCTGATCGTAGAGTTCGTCGATCAGATGCAGGAAGCGGCGTGCGGCGGCTTCCTGGCGCGAATCGAGTCCTGGCACATCTGAGAGCAGCAGCGTGTGGTATTCACGGGCGATCTCGATGTAATCAGAAGCCGAGCGCGCCGTGCCGCACAGGCTCGCGAAATCGAACCAGATCACATCCATGCCCAGTCCCTTGACCGGGATGGAACGGTCGTTGATCTCGATGGCGTCGACCGACTCGACATGCCCGCCGGTCAGACGCGCGAAATAGTCCGCCAGTTGGCGCTCGCCCGTCGCGCCCGACTCGAACAACAGCCCGCCCTGGGTCAGGGTCCGTAGCCGATAGTCCACCCCGCCGTCGAGTTCGAAGACCTCCGTGTGCTGCTCGATGAGCGCGATCGCCGGCAGAAAAGACTGGCGTTGCAGGCCGTTGCGGTAGAGTTCGCTCGGCTTGGTATTGGCGGTCGTCACCAGAGTCAGACCGCGCGCGAACAGCGCCCGCAACAGTCCATGCAGAATCACGGCATCCGTGATGTCGGTGACCAGGAACTCGTCGAGACAGAGCACGCGCGTCTCGGCGCACAGCCGGTCGGCCACCACTTCCAGCGGATCGGGCTGCTTGGGCAGGACGGCGAGCGCGGCGTGGATGTCACGCATGAAGTGATGGAAATGCAGCCGCCGCTTGCCGGGCAGCTCCAGCTCATCGGCGAACCAGTCCATCAGATAGGTCTTGCCGCGCCCCACCCCGCCCCAGAAATAGAGTCCGTGCACCGGAACCGCCGGTTTGGACAGCGCCGCCCGCAACTGCCCGAACCAGCCGGCCGGTGGACGGCGCTGTGCCTCGTCAAGCAGTCTATGATGCAGAGTGAGCAACAACTCAGCCGCCTGCTGCTGAGCGCTGTCACGCGGTCGAAACGACGTCGATTGGAGGGACACTGGCATGTTCGACAAACTCAAGCGATTTTTGACCTCGATGCTACCGGTGGACGCCAATCGGCGCGGCGCCTGCAACCGGTGCGGTGAATGTTGCAAACTCGATTATCCCTGTCCCTTTCTGCGCTTCGATAAAGCCGGGCTGAGTCAGTGTATCGTCTACCGCGTGCGTCCGCCGAGTTGTCGCAAATATCCGCGCATCGCCTCGGAGAACTGCAACCATCAGACCTGCGGCTTTTTCTTCGTCGACCCGCAGTCGGCGAGAAATTCACCGATACGGCGCACGCCTTCGTCGAGCACCTCGAAGTCGCGCGTATAGGCCAGACGGACATGGCGGTCGCATTCATGTGTGCCGAAGTCCTGGCCTGGGGTCAGGGCGACTCCGGCGTCCTCCAGCAGACGCGTGGCGAAGTCCATCGAATCCATCTCCAGCCACTCCGGCAACCGGGCATAGAGATAGAAGGCTCCGTCCGGCGCGCCTGAAAGGCCGAACCCCAGCGCGCGCAGGGCCGGTAGCAGTCGATCGCGTCGCTGCTGGAAGATCGCGCGCCGTTGTTCGAGAACGGCGGTGGTCTCGGGCGCGAAGGCCGCGAGCGCAGCCTGTTGCGCCGGCGTATTGGCCGCGATGAAGAGGTTCTGCGCCAGGCGATCCATCACCGCGACCGCCTCCTCCGGCCCCACCACCCAGCCGACCCGCCAGCCGGTCATGCCGAAGTATTTCGAGAAGCTGTCGATGACATAGAGATCCTCGACGGCGAGCGCGAGCGCGAGCGCCGTGGTGTCGGGCACGTCATAGGTCAGACCGCGATAGATTTCGTCGACGATGAGCGCCGCCCCACGCGCGCGGCAGATGGCGTGGAGCGCACGTAGCTCGTCCAACCCCGTGACCGCGCCGGTCGGATTGGCCGGCGAGGCCACCACCACCGCGCGCGTGCCGGGCACCCAGGCCGCGTCGAGCCGTTCGGGCGTGAGCCGATAGCCGGTCTCCGGGCCGAGCGGCACCGCGACCAGCTCGGCGCCCATGAGTCCGAGTATCTGGCGATAACAGGGATAGGACGGATCGCCCAGGATGACCCGGTCGCCCGGCTCCAAGCGTACCGAGAACACCAGTTGCAGCGCCCCGGAGGCGCCGGGCGTGACCAGCACGCGCGCCGGATCGACGTCGACCCCGTGGCGCTGGCCATAGTGCGCCGCAATCGCCTGACGCAGGGCCGGCAATCCAGCCGCCGGGGTGTAGTGGGTCAGACCAGCGTCGAGCGCGGCCCGACCAGCGGCCAGGATCGGTTCCGGGGTCGGAAAGTCCGGCTCACCGACTTCCAGATGCACGATGGAGCGCCCGGACGCTTCCAGCTCGCGGGCGCGACCGAGCAGACGCATCACATGGAAGGGTTCGACCCGACACGCACGCTCGGCCAGTCGACTCGCCGGATACTCTGCCATCAACCGGCTCCATGGATCTGACGATGGAGCCGATCGAGCACGGCTAGATCGACCAGCGACCGACCGCCCAGATCACCGGCCAGCACCCGAGACGGCGAATCCGGCTCGCCGAGCTGATCGACCACCAGCGCCGCCGCGCCAAAGTCCTGATCGACCGTATAATCGTTGACCGTGACCACCAGGGTGCGAATCCCGGCTTCGAGCGCCGCCCGCGCGCCATTGTCCGAGTCCTCGATGGCCACGCCATCCTCGGGCTTGAGACCGAGTCGTTCCAGGGCATAGGTGAAGATATCCGGCGCCGGCTTTTTGTTTGGCACCACGTCGCCGGCGGCGATGACCTCGAACCAGTCCGCGAGTCCCGGCTCGCCGGCATTCTCCAGCAGCTCGACGACGTTCTCGGGCGTGGTCGTGGTCGCGATCGCCAGCCGCACACCCGCTGCGCGCGCCTCGCGCCACAGACGCAACACACCCGGCCGCAGCGGGATCGCCCCCTGACGCAACAGCGCCAGATAGTGCGTGGTCTTGTCGCGATGCAGACCGGCGACGAAGGACTCGACATCGACACCTGGGTCCAGCTCGATCCCGGCGCGCTGCATGAAATAACGGATACGCTCCTTACCGCCAGCCACCGCCAGCAGCTCGCCATAGCGTTCAGGATCCCAATGCCAGTCCAAACCAGCCGCCGCGAAGGCGGCATTGAAGGCGGGACGATGACCGTCGCGCTCGGTGTCGGCGATAGTCCCGTCCACGTCGAAAATGAGTGCCTTGAATCCATACATGCGCGTCTGCTCCAATCCGCTCGTCGAGCGTGCTCGAAATGAACCGAACGCGCAAGATTACCCAAATCAGCGCGCGCTCGCATCGCCTTGAGCGGGCGAGGCCGCGAATAAGGTTGCCCGCCGGTTCGCGATCTGGTACTTAAGCACGCTTTCTCGGCTCGGACCGTTGGCGGAGGTCGATTGCGAGCCGCCGGGAGCCACTGAATCCAAGCCGCACCCTGGTTAGAGAGCCAGCGCGGTTCATGGGAGGAGCACATGATGACCGAAGCACGCGAACATAACGTCGAGGGCTATTCCTTCGAGCCGTACAAGGCCGGCAGCGACGAGGAATACATGAACCCCGAGCAGGAGGCCCACTTCCGCGAGATCCTGCTCGCCTGGAAGCGCTCGCTGATGGAAGAAGTCGACCGCACCGTGCATCACATGCAGGACGAGGCGACCAATTTCCCCGATCCCAACGACCGCGCGACCCAGGAGTCCGAGTTCAGTCTGGAACTGCGCACACGCGACCGCGAGCGTAAGCTGATCAAGAAGATCGACGAGGCGCTCGACCGGCTCGACGATCACGACTACGGCTATTGCGAGGCCTGTGGCGTAGAGATCGGCATCCGCCGCCTGGAAGCGCGCCCCACCGCCACGCTCTGCATCGACTGCAAGACGCTTGACGAGATCCGCGAAAAGCAGCGCGGCTGAGACCACCTGCATGAACGGCGAAGCCCCATCGGTCGCATCCGGCTACCGGGGGCGCTTCGCCCCCTCCCCGACTGGCCCGCTCCACTTCGGTTCACTGCTCGCTGCTGTCGCGAGCTATGCCGATGCGCGCGCCGAGGATGGTGTCTGGCTGTTGCGCATCGAGGATCTGGACCGCCCGCGCGAGGTTCCTGGCGCCGCCGACGCCATCCAGCGCACACTGCGCGCCTTCGGCTTCGCGTGGGATGAGCCGGTGATCTTCCAGAGCGCGCGTCTCGACGCCTATGACGCGGCACTTGCCCGCCTGGACGCGCTTGGGCGGGTCTATGGCTGCGGATGCAGTCGCGCCGAGATCGCCGCGCGCGCCCGATCCGGCCTTGAAGGGCCGATCTACCCCGGCACCTGCCGCGATGGTCTGCCGGCCGGCCGGCGCGCGCGCAGTCTGCGTCTGCGCACCGAGACCGAGCCCATCTGGTTCGAGGATCGCATCCAGGGCCGGCAAGGTCACTCGGTCGCCGAGTCGATCGGGGATTTCGTGCTGCGGCGCGCTGACGGACTCCATGCCTATCAGCTCGCCGTGGTGGTGGATGATGCCTGGCAGGCTGTCACCCATGTGGTGCGCGGGGCCGACCTGCTGCTCTCGACACCGCGCCAGATCGGGCTGCAACGGGCGCTGGAACTGCCCACGCCCAGCCACGCTCATGTCCCGCTGGTGCTCGACGAGCGGGGGCGCAAGCTGAGCAAGTCGCTGGCCGCCGCGCCCGTCGATGATCGCGACCCGCTGCCTGCCCTGCGGCTGGCCTGGCGTCTGCTTGGACAGGAACCGCTGGATGACGCCGGCTCGCCGTGCGCATTCTGGAAACGTGCCGCCGCCAGTTGGCGCATCGAGCGCGTTCCGCCCCGCTCAAGCGTCTCGCTTCGGCTGGAAGCAGAGCGCAAGGCTCAGGCCGCCGCCATCACGCGATTGCGCCCGCTCTCCTTGGCGCGATAGAGACCATCGTCGGCACGCTTAAGCAGCTGCTCGATGTCTTCGTCGGGTGTGAGTGCCGCTACGCCGATGCTGACGCTGGGTTGGTAGTTCGCCTCGAGTGGTCGCATCAAATTGACATGAGTACGCAAACGCTCGGCCACCGAGAGGGCCGCTTCAAGTTCAACATCGAACATATAGAGTCCGAACTCTTCGCCGCCCAAGCGGCCGGGCAGATCCGAGAGCCGCACCTCGGCGCGCATCAGCTCAGCGAAGGCGATCAGCACCCGGTCGCCGGCCGCGTGGCCGAAGGTGTCGTTGACACGCTTGAAGTGATCCAGATCCATCATGAGCACCGACAGCGGATGCGAGCGCGTCCGGGCCTGGGCCACGACCTGACTCAGACGCTCCATGAAGTAACGTCGATTGGGCAACTGGGTCAGGGCGTCGGTGCGGGCCAACCGCTCGTTCAAGCGATTGGCCTGCTCCAGATCGTGGTTGGCCTTGCGCAGATCGCGCACCAGGCGCGACATCTCCAGCGTCAGGTTGCCCATACGCGCGATGATGTCGTTGTCATCGGCCCCGGCCCGCTCGCCGATGAGCAGGGCGTTCTCGCTCAGCGGATAGGCATGGAACAGATAGCTTTCCCCGCCCATGATGGTTTTGAAAATGCGCGCCACCGGCTGGCGGTTGGGCAGGCCCGGCTCGATGTCCGGTCGCTGGCCGCCACTGCGAAGAAACCGTGACAGGGGTTCGCCGCGCACATTGGCGAACCCGGCGAAGCGGGATCGAAAAGCCACGTTGGCGTCCAGGATCACACCATCCCGGTCCACCTCCACGACGACCAGGCGTCCGGAGTCCATGACATAACCAAGCAAGGCCGACGCCAGTTCGGGGTGTAACGAACGATCTTGGGATACCAGGGTCATCCGCCTGTCTCCAGTGTACGCGCCCAGTCGACAAGCACCTCGGCGCTTTCGAGAAAGAGATCCGCCCCTACAGTCTCCACCAGCGTGGGGGCCGCAATAAACGCCTGGCCGCCGACCAGGATCGGGGGCGTCTCGGCACCCAGGGCGGCGCGCAGGGCCGTCACGGCACGTCGCGCCTCCTGCACATTACTCACGAGCGTCACCGACAGCGCAATGAACCTCGGGTGCTCGGCGAGCGCCGTAGCCACCAGCGACTCGGGCGTGGTGTCACAGCCGAGCAGCGTGACCTCCCAGCCATCGAGCTCCAGCGTGGTCGTCAGCATCCAGGCGCCCAGCTCATGGAACTCGTTGGAGACAGGCGCGACCAGCGCCCGCCCCCGGCTCAGGGCCGGAAAGGGTTGATCGTAATAGAGTGCCGAGAGGATGCCATAGACCATAGCTGTGGTCTGATGCTCCATGTCCACCGAGAACTCGCCGGCCTCCCAGCGCGCACCGACTTCCACCATGGCCGGGTAGAAGAGTTCGCGCAGCACTTGCGCATAGGACATGCCGCGCTGCATCAGGACGCGACAATGACGGATGACCACCGAATAGTCGCCCTGGAAGAGATGCTCCAGGATGAAGTCGTAATCATGCCGCCAGACCTTGGATACCGGCAGACGTCGGGCCTCATACTGGAGCGCGCGCTCGACGGAATGCGGATGGACATCGAGCATCCAGCGATAGACCGGCAGAATGGCCGCCGCATCAGCGGCCGGCAGTGTCTCGCCAATAACGGCGATCCAGGCTTCCAGCTCAGCGGCGAAATAGTCGAACGCGATGCCTTGATTGTGATAGGCCGAATAGACCCAGGGCAGCGTACTGTCCAGCAAGCTCCGGTCGTTGGCGCTCAAGACCTCGACCATGAAGGCCGCATGGTTGCGATGGTTGGTGTCCAGGAGTCGCCGCGGATTGCCGCCCAGAAACTCGGCGAAACGCGGATGCGCGGCAAGACGCTGGCTGACGGCGGCCGCCATCGCGTCCTTGTTGGACCGATAGTGCTCGGCGGCGCTGGCTGGAATACACCAGGGTGGATCGGTCGACATCGAGGTGCCTGAGACTGTTCAGCGATGATCCATTACCGGAAAGGCGAGCATTGTAGACTGCGCCGCTCCAGCCGCCAGGGCGATCAAGACCACTCCTGAACCCTGGCGACCTGAAGCGCGCGTCAGGACAGCTCGGCTTTCAGGGCGTGCAGATAGGTCGCAAATCGCTCGCCGAGTTCGGGATGGGCCAGGGCATATTCCACCGTAGCCTCCAGATAGCCGAGCTTGCTGCCGCAATCGTAGCGCTTGCCCTCGAACGGATAGGCGATCACTGGCTCGTCCTGGAGCAGATCCGAAATGCCATCGGTCAACTGGATCTCGCCACCGGCGCCCTTGCCGGTCTGTTCGAGCTTGTCGAAGATGCGCGGCGTGAGCAGATAGCGCCCGACCACGGCCAGATTGGAGGGCGCGTCGGCCGGATCCGGCTTCTCGACGATGGAGATCACGCGCAGGGTGCCGTCGGCGTCTTTTTCGACCTGGACGATACCGTATTTATTGGTCTCCTCGCGCGGTACCTCCTGGACGCTCAGCACGCTGCACCCGTGGCGGGCATGGACCTCGGCCATCTGCGCGACCACACCCTTGCCGCTGGAGTGGATGAGGTCGTCAGCCAACAGCACCGCGAAGGGCTCGTCGCCGACCACCGGCTTGGCGCACAGCACCGCGTGACCCAGTCCCAGGGCCACGGCCTGACGGACATAGATGCAGGAGGCCGATCCGGGCAGGACATTGCGGATGATGTCGAGCAGCTTGTCCTTGCCGGCACGCTCCAGTTCGGACTCCAGCTCGTAGGCGGTGTCGAAATGATCCTCGATCGAGCGCTTGTTGCGCCCGGTGATGAAGACCAGCTGATCGGCACCACCGGCTTCGGCCTCCTCAGCGGCGTACTGGATCAGGGGTTTGTCGACGATGGGCAGCATTTCCTTGGGGCTGGCCTTGGTCGCCGGCAGGAAGCGTGTGCCCATACCGGCAACTGGAAAAACGGCCTTACGAACCTTAGCCATGTATCAATTCTCCAAACTGTTCTGACAGGATCGATCGATCTCTTCAATCACGGATAGCGGATCGGGCGCCTGGGTGATGGGACGCCCGATCACCAGATAATCGGCACCGGCGGCCAGGGCCTCGGCGGGCGTCATGACCCGCTTCTGATCGCCGCTCGCCGCACCGGCCGGCCGCACGCCGGGTGTGACCAGCCGGAAATCCGGCCCCAGCGCCGCGCGCACCGGTGCCGCCTCCAGCGGCGAGCAGACGATGCCGTCCAGACCCGCGTCACGCGCCAGGGTCGCCAGCGTCAAGACGCGCGCGCGCGGCTCACCGGGACAGCCGATGGCGTCCAGATCCGCACGGTCGAGACTGGTCAGCACCGTCACCCCGATCAGCAGCGGCGGGTGCTCGTACTGGCTCAGACGTTCGCGCGCCGCCGCCATCATGGCGCGCCCGCCCGAGACATGGACATTGACCATCCACACCCCGAGATCGGCGGCCGCCGCACAGGCCGCCGCGACCGTGTTGGGGATGTCGTGGAACTTGAGGTCGAGAAAAATTTCGAAACCCAGGCGCTGGAGCCGTTCGACGAAGGCCGGCCCGAGCCGGGTGAACAGCTCCTTGCCGACCTTCAGCCGGCAGCGTGCCGGATCAAGCCGTTCGGCCAGGGCCAGCGCGGGCTGTTCGCTGGCAAAATCGAGTGCGACGATGATGGGTTTAGCCTGTGTCACGGATCTTCAGTGGTCCATAGAATGAATGTGTTGACGCTGGGGCCGCATCGCCGAGTCTCAGACCAGCGAGCGCGCCCCATCGCCCTGGATGGGATCGGGCAAAACGGCGACGACCGTACCCCAACTGCGACAGCTCGGACACTGCCAGTGCAGCGCGCGCGCCTGGAAACCGCAGTGCTCGCAATGATAGACCGACTGACGCTGCAACAGATGACGCGCCACACCGAGGGCCACCCGGGCATAGCGATGGGCGCGTCCATCCGGGTCCGGCCCGCGTGCGCGCAGGTCGAGAAAACGCTCCAGCACCGCCAGATCAGCCCAGCGCGCCAGATAGTCGGCCAGCAGATCCAGTGCGGCCTCGGGGCCGCGCGTCTGTTCCACACGCTCGCCGAGCGCCAGCATCAGGTGCGGACTGGCCTGACCGGCCGCCAGGGTTTCGAGGTGCACGACCACATCCTCGCCCAGTCGCTCAATGGACTCAATCAAGGCCGGCAGCACCTCGGGGACATAGGTCGCCCCGCGTTCGACGACGCGCTCGAAGAGCGCAACAGCCTGCTCGGCATCATTGTCCTCCAGTGCCATGAATCCTTCCAGCATGGTCGCACGGACACAGTCGCACTGGATACGCCGTGCCTGACTCAGTTGCACGCGCGCGCCAGCCGTATCCTGCCGACGCCGCGCCTCCTCGGCCAGTTCACAATGATAGTGCGCGATCTCGACCGGCATTTTCTGGCCGGTCAGCGTTTCGAGTTGGGCCGCCACCTCCAGACAGCGGCCCCATTCGCGCTCGCGCTGATAGATCTCGCGCAGCGCCTGGAGGGCGCGCTGACTGTGCAGGCCCAGGGTCACGAGCTCCTGGAACAGCGTCTCAGCGCGGTCGAGGAGTCCGGCCCCCATGTAGTCCTGCCCCAATTCGAAGAGCGCGAAACCGCGCAATTCCGGGCTCAGATGACGGCGCTCGACCAGATTCTGATGGATGCGAATGGCGCGATCGACTTCACCCCGGCGCCGAAACAGACTGCCGAGCGCCAGGTGTGTCTCGGCCGTCTCGCTGTCGACCTCGGTGAGACGCAGAAAGAGATCGATCGCCTTGTCCGGCTGCTCTTCGAGCAGATAATTCAGACCGCGCAGAAAATCCGGATGAGCCGCAGGCAAGACGTTTATTTTGCGGCGGATGTCGCGACGCGCCAGCCACCACCCCGAGGCAGCCGCCACGGGCAGGAGCAGAAAAAACAGCTCGATCATCCGCTCCTCCGCGAGACACTCCGCCCTTCGGGCCTCCAGTTCGACACGACTTCACCCCCATGGATCAAGCGAAGAGAAGCCCCGATATCCTGGCTGGGGGCATGGCAACAGACCGACGGCCCTGGTTCCGGTTCGCCATCCAGGCTCAGGCCCCAATCATACAGACATGCGACCGGACTCGCATGACCGGGGAATTGTCCAATGGACGTCCGACCCTTACTGTCAAGGTGTCAGCAACCAGCCATCCGGCATCACCATCCACCGTCGAGTCAGGATTTCACGATGCACCATCTCAACGACAAGACCATCCTCATCACCGGCGCCTCGGGCAACCTGGGCAGTGCCACAGCGCGCGCCTTTGGCGCCCAGGGTGCACGTCTGGCCCTGATCGGACGCGACCCCGAGGCACTGAGCCACACGCAGGCGACACTGCCCGCCGGCGTCGAGTCGCTGGCGCTGAGCGTCGATCTGCTTGACACGGATCAGGTCGCGGCCATGGTCGAGCAGGTCGCGAGCCATTTCGGCGCCATCCATGGGCTGGCCAACATCGCCGGCGGTTTCAGCATGGGACCGACGATCCAGGACACAACCGACGCCGACTGGAACGCCATGCTGGATCTCAATGCGCGCACCGTCTTCAACTGCGCGCGCGCGGTCGTGCCCAAGCTCCTGGCGGCGGGCCAGGGCAGCGTGATCAATGTCGCGGCGCGCGCGGCCCGGCGCGGCGTTGCTCACATGGGGCCTTATTGTGTCTCCAAAGCCGCTGTCGTCACCCTCACCGAAACGCTCGCCGATGAACTCAAGCCCAGTGGAATCCGGGTAAACTGCGTACTTCCGGGCACCCTGGACACACCCCAGAACCGCGCGGCCATGCCCGACCAGGATCATTCCACCTGGGTCAGCCTGGAGGCTCTGGCTGACGTCATCGTCTTTCTGGCGTCGGACCTATCGCGTGGCATCACCGGGGCGGCCATCCCCGTATACGGACGCAGCTGAGGATCATCGTGCGACTCAAAGCCGACACCCAGACACCCAACACCGACGACCTCGACGCCCAAGTGCTCCAGGACGTGCAATCCCAGTTCCCTTCCCCACTGGACCGGAGGCACCGCGTCATCGTCATCCTGCTGATCGGCGGCCTGCTTATCCTGCCAGTCGTCATGGCCAGGTCCAGTCTCGATGCCGACACCCAGGCGCTTCTCGTCGAGGCGGTCGAGGCCGCGGCTGATCTGGATGCCTATCATGCCCGCTGCCGGGGCGACGGCTCGGGGCGGCGGCTCGAAAATCTCAGCAAGCTCATCGTTGGCAAGCTGCGCACGACCGTGCTCACAGTCCAGGACGACCTCTTTCCCGAGCGCAACTACCGGCGCACCCAGGAGCGGCTCGAACGCGATTTCGTCGAGCGTCTCCAGGCGGCCGGTGGCTGCCAGGGCGCCAAAGACTCGACGCTGCCCGAAGAACTCCGACAACGCTACGAGGCCGCGCTCGAATCGATTCAACAACTCCCCTGAGCGCACATCCCGCCTGACTCCGCCTGCTCCAGCTCGAAGCAGGCCGGACCACTCCTGCGTCACGTCACAGCCGATGGGTCTTTACAAGCCCTGTCGGCCTGCTATATAAATAGCAATAATTCGCATTTGCAGTCGCATCAGGACATCGTCTGGCCGGCGTGACTGGCATCGACTCGACCCAGGAGCACCGACCTTGAGAATCCAACGACTCTCCGCCGCCATCGCGCTGGCGCTCGCCACAGCCGGCACCGCCCAGGCGGCGGGATCATCGAATGCTCAGCACCCTGGCGAACCCAAACGCCTTGAACGTCTCGACCAAGCGCTCGATCGTCCGCCGGCGGAAACCGACGCCGCATCTGCCTGGTATCGCCACATCGAGATCGCCGCTCTGATCGAGGTCGAGGCCAGTTATCTCTCGCCCTATACGGGTGACAGCGAGAGCGACATCAGGCTGTCCACCGCCGAGCTGGGCATCCGCGCGCCGGTCAACGACTGGGTCGAGGCGGGGATCTCGTTCCTCTATGAGCAGGACGCGACCGATCTCGAGGTCGACACCGCCTCTCTGACGCTCGCTAACGCTCATGTCTCGTTGCTGTTCCTGACCGCCGGCCAGGTCTATGTGCCCTTCGGCGTCTATGAGACCAATCTGGTCTCCGACCCGCTGACGCTGGACATCGGCGAGACGCGTGAGACAGCACTGCAACTGGGCTTCGTGCAGCGTGGCTTTGCGGGCAGTCTCTATGCCTTCAACGGCGACAACGAGATCGAGGGTCAGGATCGGATCGGGAGCTGGGGTGCCACTCTCGGCTTTGTACAGGACGGCGACGATCGGACCTGGTCAGTCGGTGTCGGCTACATCAATGATCTGGGCGACTCGGACACCCTGTATGAGAGTATCAACGACAGCCGCGCCAGTGCCGTCGAACTCGACCCGAGCCTGAGCCTCGATCCGACCGAGCGCACCGGTGGCTGGACCCTCAACGCCGCCGCGAATCTCGGGTCATTCAGCCTCATCGGCGAGTATCTGTCCGCCACCGACGACTTCGATCCGGCCAGTCTGGAGTTCAAGGGTGAGGGGGCGCGTCCCTCGGCCTGGAACATCGAGGCCGGCTACAGCTTCAGCGTCCTGGGCCGCGAATCGGTGGCAGCGGTCGCCTATCAGGGCACGCGCGAAGCACTGGCACTCGAACTGCCCAGAGAGCGCTGGCTGCTCGGCTGGTCGATCGAACTCTACGATCGCACCTCGCTTGGACTCGAATGGGCGCGTGACCGCGATTACAGCACACGCGATGGTGGCACCGGCAAGTCGGCCGACGCCATCATCGCGCAACTGGCGGTCGAGTTCTGACCGCGTTCGCCGTTCTCCTGTGGCGGGGCCGATCGACGACGATTCCGCCGTGTTCTTATCCCCTACCATCTCAGTCGCCGAATCCCCGCCAAACCATTTTCTTGCCGTCGACGCTCGCCAAAAACTGACGTCCATACAGCACCTTCCGCGCGCCCCTGCCAGCGATGGCTCTTGTCAAGCTCATTTGTCTCTAGCCACAGCATCTGGTTAGAGGTATACTCGCCAGCTACTACATATTGTGCCCGCACCTGCGGGCGCTTTGCGTTCCAGCCGCTCACCAAGGGTACTGATTTGGAACGAAAAGCGCGATTCCAGCGAGTCTGGGGCACCGATTTTTCAGTTCAAAACCGTACCGCCGACCGAGGATCACGATGGCCAATCAGACGCACTCACCTGCTCCCCCGACCCGCGTGGTCAAGCGTGATGGGCAGGAGGTGCGTTTCGATGCGGCCAAGATCGAATCGGCGATCCGGCGTGCCGGTCAGGCCAGCGGCGAGTTTGGCGCACCCGAGGCCAGTCTGCTGACCGCGCAGGCGATCAAGGTGCTCACGCATCGCTTCAGCGATGGCCGTCTGCCCGATATCGAGGGTATCCAGGATGTCGTCGAGCAGACGCTGATCGCCGCCAACCATTTTGAGACCGCGCGCGCCTATATCGTCTATCGCGAGCAGCACAACAAGCTGCGCACCGACAGCCGCACCCTGGTCGATGTCGGCAGCTCGATCAACGAATATCTCGACCGCTCCGACTGGCGCGTGGCGGCCAATGCCAATCAGGGCTACTCGCTCGGCGGGCTGATCCTCAACACCTCGGGCAAGATGATCGCCAACTACTGGCTCAATCATGTCTATCCGCCCGAGATCGGCGCCGCGCATCGCGAGGGCGATCTGCACATCCATGACCTGGACATGCTCTCGGGCTACTGCGCCGGCTGGTCGCTGCGCACCCTGCTGCACGAAGGGCTCAACGGCGTGCCCGGCAAGGTCGAGGCCGGGCCGCCCAGGCATATGTCGAGCGCCATCGGGCAGATCGTCAACTTTCTCGGCACGCTCCAGAACGAGTGGGCCGGAGCGCAGGCGTTTTCGAGCTTCGATACCTACATGGCGCCCTTCGTGCGCGTCGACGGCTTGCCCTACAAGCAGGTCAAGCAGTACATCCAGGAGCTGATCTATAACCTCAACGTGCCGTCACGCTGGGGCACCCAGTGCGTCGATGCCGAGACCGAGTGTCTGACCGAGCACGGCTGGAAGCGTCACGATCAGATCCAGCCCGGTGAGAAGATCGCGACCTTCGACTGGCGCAACAATCGGCTGGAATATCTGGAGCCGCTGGCCATCACCGCCTATGACTTCGACGGCGAGATGTACGTGTTGCGCAACCGCACCCAGGAGCAGTGGATCACGCCGCGTCACAAGGTGCTGCGCAAGGTCTTCAACAGCGAGGATCGCTGGATCCTCGAAGACATCGAGCAGGTGGCCGAACTCAAGTCGCCGGTTATCATCCCCAATGCCTGGGAGACGGCGTCCGAGCATGAGATCGACGATAAGGTCGTCATGCTGCTGGCGTGGATCGTGGCCGAGGGCAATTTCGATTTCAGCGAAGGACGTGCGCGCGTCAGTCTCTTCCAGTCCACGGGCCATCCGGAGCACGCCGCCGAGATCGAATGGCTGCTGCACGAGTTGGGCCTGAGCTGGCACTGTCAGGAGCGCACTGGAACTTACTCCAACTATCCGGTCTATCGCTATCGTCTGAACAAGGATGCGAGCGAGTTCGTGCTGGGCTATCTGGAGCGCAAGTGCGTCCCGGATGTCATCCGCACCCTATCGGCGCGTCAGATCCGGCTCTTCCTCGACACCTACGTCAAGGGCGATGGCCACGTCGAAGAAAATGGCCGCACGCGCATCTATACCAAGGACCGCGACAATCTCGACGCACTCCAGGAGCTGTGCGCGCTCGCCGGCTATGGCAGCACGGTGCACACGCGCCAGGATTCGGGCGTGCATGTGCTCAACATCGTGCGCAACCGCGAGACCTATATCCAGCTCATCGAGCGCAAGCCTTATAAAGGCAAAGTCTGGTGTCCGACCACCCGCAACGGCACCTTCGTCGCCCGTCGTCGCGGCAAGACCTTCATCACCGGCAACACGCCCTTCACCAACCTCACCTTCGACTGGGTGTGTCCCGAGGATCTGCGCGAGCAGGTGCCGGTGATCGGCGGTGTGGAGCAGCCCTTCACCTATGGCGATCTCCAGGCCGAGATGGACATGATCAATCGCGCCTATATCGAGGTCATGACCGAGGGCGATGCCAAGGGGCGGATCTTCACTTTCCCGATCCCCACCTACAACATCACGCCGGATTTCCCCTGGGAGAGCGAGAACGCCGGGCAGTTGTTCGAGATGACGGCCAAGTATGGCCTGCCCTACTTCCAGAATTTCGTCAACTCTGAGTTGTCGCCCAACATGGTTCGGTCCATGTGCTGCCGGCTCCAGCTCGATCTGCGCGAACTGCTCAAGCGTGGCAACGGACTCTTCGGCTCAGCCGAGCAGACCGGCTCGTTGGGTGTGGTCACGATCAACTGCGCGCGGCTCGGTTATACGCATCGCGGCGATGAGGCCGGTTTGATGGCGCGGCTCGACGAATTGCTCGACATCTCGCGCAACAGTCTGGAGATCAAGCGCAAGATCATCCAGCGTCACATGGACGCCGGACTCTTCCCCTATACCAAGCGCTACTTGGGCACGCTGCGCAATCACTTCTCGACCATCGGCGTGAACGGCGTCAACGAGATGGTCCGCAACTTCACCCAGAATGCCGAGGACATCACCACGCCCAAGGGTCACGAGCTGGCCTGCCGGCTGCTCGACCGGGTGCGGGCACGCATGGTCGAGTTCCAGGAAGCCACCGGCAACATGTACAACCTGGAGGCCACGCCGGCCGAGGGCACGACCTACCGCTTCGCGCGCGAGGACCAGAAACGCTTCCCGGACATTCTTCAGGCCGGCACCCAGGACACGCCCTATTACACCAACAGCTCACAGCTGCCGGTCGGCTATACCGACGATCCGTTCGAGGCGCTGGCGATGCAGGAGACGCTCCAGAGCAAATATACCGGCGGCACGGTGCTGCATCTGTACATGAGCGAGCAGATTTCCTCGACCGAAGCCTGCAAGCGTCTGGTGCGCCGCGCGCTGGAGAACTTCCGGCTGCCCTATATCACGATCACGCCGGTGTTCTCCATCTGCCCCAAGCATGGCTATATCGCCGGCGAGCACCAGTTCTGCCCGATCTGCGATCAGGAGCTGATCGCGCGCAAGCACAAGGCGCAGTGCGCGAGTGCGGACTGTCAGTCCATCCACTGAACACCCAAACCCGAACGGCTGGACTCGATTGCCCCAGTGCCATCGCGCGAGCGGCAGCGAGCCGGCCACGGACCCGACCTCGTCGCACGCGCGGCGAGCGATAACATCGACGCATCGAAGTTAAGGAGAATGCGCACATGAACGACACCATCGAACTCAAGACCGAAGAACGGACCCCCTGCGAGGTCTGGACCCGCGTCATGGGCTATCACCGTCCGGTTACGGCCTTCAATGCCGGCAAGCAGGCCGAGCACGCCGAGCGCTGCTACTTCAACGAGCAGCCCCGGGGTTCGCTGCGCCAGCAGGACCAGCGGGTCGCCGCCTGAGCACGCGCCCGTCCCTGGCGGCCCTCGCGGCGCCTGAATCCCCTGCTCATGCCTGATAGTGCTCCACTTGCCACGTCCGACCATCCTCAGACCGCCGAGCGGCTGAGGGTCGGCGGTTTCACGCGCTTGACGACCATCGACTATCCCGGCGAGCTGTCGGCGGTGGTCTTCTGTCAGGGCTGTCCCTGGCGCTGTCGGTATTGTCAAAACGGTGATCTGCTGGACGCGACCGCTGTCGAATCACTGATCGACTGGGCGGACATCCGCACCTTTCTGCGCCAGCGTGTCAGATTGCTCGATGCCGTGGTCTTCAGCGGCGGCGAGCCGATCGTACAGACGGCGCTTGGTGCGGCTATGCACGAAACACGCGCCCTCGGCTATAAGATCGGTCTGCACACCAGCGGCGCCTATCCCGAACGCTTGCGCCCACTCCTGCCGCTAATCGACTGGGTCGGACTCGATATCAAGGCCATGCCCGAGGACTATGCGGCCCTCACCGGCGTGCCCGACTCGGGTGAGCGGGCCTGGTCGAGTTTGGCCTTGCTGCTGGAAGCGGGAGTGAACCTGGAAGTCCGCACCACGCTGATGCCTGGCTGGACACCCGACTACCTGCGAACACTGAGCCAGAGGCTGGCCGCCAAGGGTGTTCGGCACTATGTACTGCAAGCCTGCGCGCCCCAGCGGGCGCTTGATCCAAACCTGCCCGGTTACTCGATCATGCCACGCGAACTCGTTGAAGCCGTCGACCCGACGGCCTTCGAGCATCTGGATATCCGAGGCTTGTAACCGCTACCCGGCAAAGAGACCAATGGAAACCCTCGTGATTGAAGTGGCAACAGACGCCGAGTTGAATGCCAGAATCCTATGGGCCGCCGAGCGCGGAGAACCTCAACCGCCAGGGTACTTCTTCGAGACCGAGGAAGACCTGCTCGACACACTCACGGCCAACCGTTTCGCCATTCTCAAAGCTCTGGCCGGCGCCGGTCCCATCGGCGTGCGCGAGTTGGCACGGCGCGTCGGACGCGATGTGCGTGCGGTCCACGCCGACGCGCAGCGACTGGCGGGAATCGGGATTATCGAGAAGAGCGCCGATGGCACGCTGCTTTTTCCGTATGACGCTTTCGATATCCGGCTTGGATGGCGCGCGGCGGCTTGATCTTGGCTCTACCGCAACCTGTCTTCCAGAAATCGCCTTAAACGGCATCCATGCACGGACGTCCGGACTCGTAGACCTCCAGCCCCAGGGACGGATGCGGCAGATCGCGATAGTCTGCCGATTCAGACGCCTCACAATCCTCCCAGACGACACCAAACGCCTCCAGATACTCGCGCGCCAGTCCGATCGCTGGCTCGATCTGTGCCTTGACCTCGGGACGCAAACTGCCGCCGAAGTCGTCCAGTTCGACCGGCTGAACCCCGATCAACAGCAGATGGCGTGGATAGTCACCGAGCAGATCGGCCAGCGCCAATACCTCCTGGAAGCCGGTCTGGTGCAGGCTCATCTTCTTGGCGCCCATGAATTTGGGCACCTCGTCGCCCTCGACCCGCTTGAGCGTGCCGGGCGTCAGCCCATAGTCGACGGCGTCGAACACCACCAGCACCTCGGCCCAGCGGATGTCGTCGACCAGATAGATGCCCTGGGTGCCGCCGTCGAGCAGACGCACAGTGGGACCGAAGCGATAGCGGCGGGCGATCTCCTCGATCACCCGCACGCCGAAACCCTCGTCGGCCCAGAGCACGTTGCCGATGCCAAGCAGCAGGACATTGGGGGCGCTGTCCTGCCGCGCCTCCCCCTCTCCCCGGCCCTCTCCCGCCAGGGGAGAGGCGGAGTGCGACGAGCCTGGTTGCGAAGCCCGGCTCATGGCCGATCATCCTTGAACATGCGCCAGCCGCTGACCATGGTGCTGATGAGACTCTGACGCGACATGATGTCCTCACGGATGGCGGTATAGACGTGCAGCATCACGAACACGACGATGACCCACATCCCCCAGTGATGCCACATGCGCACGTCCTGGCTCTGGCCGACGGCCGGAATGACCCAGCCGAAGAGTGTGTCCTGCCAGCTCCCCGGCCCGGTCTGCTCGGAATAGAGCGCAAACCCCGTGACCATCATCACCAGCCCGCCGACCGTGATGATGACGACCATGAACAGATGCGCGAGCGGATTGTGCCCGACGTATTTGCGCGGCTCCGGTTCCAGGAAGGCATACCAGCGCAGCTCGTGCACCAGTTCGCGCCAGAAGGCGCGACGCCAGAAAGGCAAGGTGAACAACTGGTGCGAATAGCGGTTGCCGACGACCGCCCAATAGAGCCGGAACAGAAAGCCGACCAGGAACACATAGCCCGCCGCGAAATGCAGGAAGCGAATGTTACCCATCAAATAGTGATCGCTGGCCTCGCCCGACAGACTCGGCAGCGGACTGCCGATCAGATAGCCGGTGATGGCCAGGACCGTGATTGCAAGCGCATTGACCCAGTGCCAGATCCGGACCGGGGTCTGGTAGACATAGACGGCCGTGCGCTTGACCGTTGGGACGCCGGTGTACATAGGCATGATCTCCAAATCAACGGACCTTGACCCGTGTCAGCTCCTCGCCGTCCGGGCTCATGATGTGCGTCGAGCAGGCCAGACAGGGATCGAAGCTGTGCAGGGTGCGCAGGATCTCCAGCGGCTGATCGGTCACCGCTACCGGCGTGTTCAGGAGCGCCGCCTCGAAGGCACCGATGTTGCCCGCCGGATCGCGGGGCGAGCCGTTCCAGGTGGTCGGCACCACGGCCTGATAGTTGGCGATCTTGCCTTTCTCGATCACGACCCAGTGGCCGAGCGCGCCGCGCGGGGCCTCAGTGGTGCCGACACCCTTGGTCACCTTCGGCCAGGTCCGTGGCTCCCATTTATCGGGATTGGCGGTCGCGCTGTCGCCGGCTTTGAGATTGGCCACCAGCTTGTCCTGGAAATAGCGCAGCTTGTGCGCCGCCCAGGACGCTTCCAGCCCGCGCGCGGCCGTGCGCCCGAGCGTCGAGAACAGCGCCGAGACCGGTAGCTGCAAGTCGGTCAGCACCTTCTCGACCGGTTCCTTGAACTCCGGGATGCCCTTGGCATAGCCGATGATGTAGCGCGCCAGCGGCCCGACTTCCATCGCGTGCCCACGCCAGCGCGGGGCCTTGATCCAACTGTATTTGGCGTTCTCGTCGATGGCCTCGATCCGGGTCCGGGTGCCCTTGGTATTCGGACCCAGGACGAAATCCGGCTCGGTCACGCCGTCCCAGGGATGCAGTCCCTGAGACTCATCCTTGTACTTGAACCAGGAATGGGCGACAAACTCCTGGATCTGCTCGGGATCGCGCAGATCGACCTCGTGGATCTCATCGAGCTTGCCGTTGATGATGGCGCCGCGCGGCAGGAGCTGGTTGTCGGACGAGTCATCGTTGGCGCGCTCGGGGATGTCGCCATAGGAGAGCACCGCTTGACTGCTCAGGCCGCCGCCGTGAGTCCAGTCCTTGTAGTAGGACGCAATCGCCATGAGGTCCGGCAGATAGACCTTGTCGATGAACTCGATGGTGCGATCGATGATCGAGGAGACCAGATTCAGCCGCTCCATATTGATCGCGCCCACCGCCCCCGTGTCATGGAGGTTGATGGCACAGGGAACGCCGCCGACCAGCCAGTTCGGGTGCGGATTCTTGCCGCCGTAGATGGCGTGGATCTTGACGATCTCCTTCTGGAAATCGAGCGCCTCCAGATAGTGGGTGACGGCCAGCAGATTGGCCTCGGGCGGCAGCCGGTAGGCCGGATTGCCCCAGTAGCCGTTGGTGAAGGGACCGAGCTGACCGGACTCGACGAAGCGCTTGATCCGATTCTGCACGTCGCGGAAATAGCCGGGTGAGGACAGCGGCCAGTCCGAGATCGACTGCGCCAGCGCCGAGGTCGCCTTGGGATCGGCCTTGAGCGCCGCAACCACGTCTACCCAGTCCAGGGCATGCAGATGATAGAAATGCACCAGATGATCATGCGCGTAGAGCGTCAACTGCATGATGTTGCGGATGGAGTTGGCGTTCTCCGGGATCTGGATGTCGAGCGCGTCCTCGATGGCGCGCACCGAGGTCAGGGCATGGGTGCCGGTGCAGACGCCACAGATGCGCTGCGTGAAGGCCCAGGCATCGCGCGGGTCGCGTCCGCGCAGGATCACCTCCAGACCGCGCCACATGGTGCCGGTCGAGACGGCGTTGCGGATGACATTGCTTTCGTCGAGATTGACCTCGCAGCGCATGTGACCCTCGATGCGGGTCACGGGGTCGACGACGACACGCCGCCCGGCGGTGTCGAGCTGGAAGCCGTTGGGTGTCTGCACGCTCATGCCTGCTCATCCTCGGTGTGCTGAGCGCCCGTGCGCTGTTTGATACGATGGACGGCGCTCGCCGCCGCATGCGCGGTGATGGCCGCGCCGACCGTGCCGGCGGCCGCGATCCCGACGGCATCGGCATTGGCCTCGATACCGAAGACGCGGGTGTCGGTGACATGGTCGTAGAAGTGGCCCTTGTCCCAGAAATCCTTCTCCGAGCAGCCAAGGCAACCGTGACCGGACTGGATCGGGAAGGAGACCCCATCGTTCCAGCGCACGGTCGAGCAGGCGTTGTAGGTGGTCGGCCCCTTGCAGCCCATCTTGTAGAGACAGTAGCCCTTGCGCGCGCCCTCGTCGTCCCAGGACTCGACGAACTGACCCGCGTCGAAGTGCGGGCGGCGATAGCATTTGTCGTGGATGCGCTGGCCGTAGAACATCTTCGGCCGCCCCTGACGGTCGAGTTCCGGCAGGCGCTCGAAGGTCAGCATGTAGGCGATGACGCCGGTCATGACTTCAGCGATCGGCGGACAGCCGGGCACCTTGATGATGGGCTTGTCGTGGATGACTTTGTCGATCGAAACGGCTTGGGTCGGGTTCGGATGCGCCGCCTGCACGCAGCCCCATGATGCACAGGTGCCCCAGGCGATGACGGCCTGACAGTCGCTGGCGACCTCGCGCAACTGATCGAGGAAGGGCCGCCCGCCGATGATGCAGCTCATGCCGTCCTGACCCAGCGGCGGATTGCCCTCGACGGCCAGAATGTAGCGGCCTTTATACTTGTGGCGGATCTCATCGAGGATCGCCTCGGCCTGATGCCCGGCGGCGGCCATGAGCGTGTCGTCATAGTCGAGCGAGATCATCGACAGCACGACGTCCGAGGCCAACGGATGGGCCGAGCGGATGAAGGATTCCGAGCAGCAGGTGCATTCCAGACCGTGCAGCCAGAGCACCGGGATGCGTGGCTTGGTCTCCATGGCCTCGGCGATGCGGCCCGCGAAGCCGGGGGCCAGACCCAGGGTCGCCGCCGTGAGGCTGCAAAATTTGAGGAACCCGCGCCGGCTGATCCCCTGCCGGCGCATCGCCTCATAGAAGGTATCGGTGGTTGCCATCTTGGTGTCTCTATTTGTTGTTGGTGGCGTCACGCGGGTTTCGCTCGGTCGTGACGCGCTATCTCCTCCAAAGAGTGTGGGAATTAGAGCACCTCTTGAGTGAATTCATCAAGATAGCGGGGCAAATAAAATTTGCGTTATCAATGATAATCATCAATTGAGATGACCGGAGGACATCGGGGTCGGATGCGCTGGGCGGTGACTACCGAGGCGGCGGTGCCTGGTTTAGACTGAAATCCAGGCAGACATCCGCACGACTCCGGAGACCATCCCATGCCCACCCCCGATCCGTCCCGCCCGCGCAAGCTCCCAATCGGCCTCCAGAACCTGCGCGAGATCATCACCGACGGCTACTGCTATGTGGACAAGACACCGCATGCCCTAGCGCTGGCCGAGGCGGGCAAGTATTACTTTCTGTCGCGTCCGCGCCGCTTCGGCAAGAGCCTGTTCCTGGATACGCTGAAGGAACTGTTCGAGGGCAATGAACCGCTGTTCCGGGGGCTGTACGTCCATGATCGCTGGGACTGGTCACAACGCCATCCGGTGATCCGGCTCGACTTCTCGGCGGGTATCCTGGAGAACCGGGAGCAACTGGATCGGCACATCCATGAATTGCTGCGGTTCAATCAGCGTCAGCTGGGCCTGAACTGTGAGGCGACCAGCCTTACCGGCTGCTTCGCTGAGATGATCGAGCGCCTGCATGCCGAGACCGGCCAGGGCGTGGTGATCCTGGTCGACGAATACGACAAGCCCATCCTGGACAACATCGACCATCCCGAACGTGCGGCCGAGGTGCGTGAAGGGCTCAAGAATCTTTACTCAGCCATGAAGGGCCGGGATGCCGAGCTACGCTTCGTCTTCATGACTGGCGTCACCAAGTTCAGCAAGGTCAGCCTGTTCTCCGGGATCAACCAGCTTCAGGATCTCACCCTGGATCCCCGCTGCGCGACCCTGTGCGGCTACACTCAGCATGACCTGGAGACCGTGTTCGCCGACCATCTGGCCGGCGTGGACTGGGACGAACTCCGGCGCTGGTACAATGGCTACGGCTTTCTCGGCGAGCCGGTCTATAACCCCTTCGATATCCTATTATTCATCAGCCAGGGCCGGACCTATCGCAACTACTGGTTCGAGACCGGCAGTCCGAGTTTTCTGATCAAGCTGTTCCAGCAGCGGCGTTATTTCCTGCCGGATCTGGAGTCCGTCGAAACCAGCGAGGAGATCCTGGATTCGTTCGACATCGAGCGCATCGACCCGGTGACGCTGTTGTTCCAAACCGGCTATCTGACCATCAATCAAGTCGAGCAACGGTTCGGTCAACTGCTGTTCAGGCTGCGCATCCCGAATCAAGAAGTCCGCCTGGCCTTGATGAATCACCTCGTCGATGCCTGGACCGACCGCCTGCCCAGCGAACGCATGCCTTGGCAGCTGGCGATCCATGAGCCGCTGATCCGTGGCGATGTCGCCGGCCTGATCGCGGCCATCAAACGTCTGTTCGCTGGCATCCCATGGCGCAATTTCACCTACAGCGACCTGCCTGAATACGAGGGCTATTACGCCAGCGTGCTCTATGCCTTCTTCGTCAGTCTCAACGCCGAAGTGATCGCCGAGGACATCAGCCATCACGGGCAGGTGGATCTGACGGTGAAACTGGAAGGCTACGTCTATGTTATCGAGATCAAGGTCGAGCGCGGTCGGCCCTCCCCAACGCCTGATCAGGAGCCGGTCGACAATCCGGCGCTGGCGCAGATCCAGGCGCGCGGCTACAGTGCCAAATATCGCGGCCTGCCGTCGCGGGGGCTGTTCGAGGTCGGGCTGGTGTTCGATCCAGACGCGCGCAACCTGATTCAGGGGGATTGGGTGGCGGTCTGACCGGACTCCATCCGTCTCCAATCACCCCTATTCAGGAAGTCCGTCTTGTTCGCCATCCTTGCTGTCACTGCTCCCATCTTTCTGCTGATCGCGCTCGGCTTCGTCGCCGTGCGTCAGGCCTGGATGCCGCGCGAGGGGGCGGTGGCCATGAGCCGCTATGCCCTGCTGTTCGCCCTGCCCGCGCTGCTGTTCGACACGCTCTCCAAACGCTCGCTCGACAGCATCCTGGTGCCCGACTTCCTGCTGGTCTATGTCAGCGCCTCGATGATCACCTACGGCATCGGCGTGCTGGTCGCCTCCATCGCGCGGCGCACCTCACCGCTCGACAACGCCTTCTTCGGCATGGGGCTTTCGATGTCCAACAGCAGCTATATCGGCTATCCGCTGGTAGCGCAGTTGCTGGGCGAACCGGCCCTGATCGCCGTGGTCATGGCCATCCTGACCGAGGTGCTGATCATCCTGCCGCTGACCCTGATCCTGACCGAGTTCCATCGCGAGCGCGGACGCGGCAGTGTACTGCGGACGTTGGGGCGGGTGCTGCGCACGGTCGGCACCAACCCGATCCTGTTGGCGATCGCGGCCGGGCTGGCGTTTGCCGCGCTCGGCTGGCGCCTGCCGGTGCCGATCGGACGCACCATCGAGCTGCTGGCCGGCTCGGCAGCGGTGGTGGCGCTGTTCGCCATCGGCGGCAGTCTGGCCGGACAGCGGGTGCGGGGCGCGCTCGGCCCGGCGACGGCCATCGCCGCCGGCAAGCTGGTGGTTCATCCGCTGGTGGCCTTTGGCATGCTGCTGCTGGTGCCGACCCTGGATCCGACACTCGGTCAGGCCGCGCTGATTCTGGCGGGACTGCCGATGGTGACCATCTTCCCGCTGATCGCCCAGCGCTATGGCCAGGGCGAGATCCCGGCCACGGCGCTGGTGGTCACGACGCTGCTGGCCTTCGTGACGCTGAATCTCGGGTTGTGGCTGTGGGGGATCGGCGTGCCGGGTTAGTCGCTCAGGTGCTTTGGTTGATCTCGTGCGCGAAGCGTTCGAGCTTGAGCGTGTCGGCGGTAAAGAGCCGGATGCCCTCGGCAAGCTTCTCGGTCGCCATGGCGTCCTCGTTCAGCTCCCAGCGAAAACCGATCTCGTCATAGCCGACCCTGGGGATGTCGAGCGCCTGTGCCCGGTCCGGATCGAGCCGGCGCGGCACCTCGCCTTCGGTCGAGTCCAGCTCCCCGAGCAGCGCCGGGGAGATGGTCAGATAGTCGCAGCCGGCCAGCTCAAGGATTTCGTCGAGATTGCGGAAGCTCGCGCCCATGACCACGGTCGCGTAATCGTGACGCTTGTAGTAGTTGTAGATGCGTGTGACCGAGCGCACGCCCGGATCTTCGTCGGCCGGATAGCCGGCAACATTCTCGGCCTTCTTGTACCAGTCGAGGATGCGCCCGACGAAGGGTGAGATGAGCGTGACACCGGCGTCAGCACAGGCCACGGCTTGGGCGAAGCCGAACAGCAGGGTCAGATTGCAATGAATACCCTGGCGCTCCAGACGCTCGGCGGCGCGGATGCCCTCCCAGGTCGAGGCAATCTTGAACAGCACCCGTTCGCGCGCATCCACCCCGGCCTGCTGATAAAGCTCGACCAGTGCCTCGGCGCGACGCACCGTAGCGTCCTCGTCGAACGAGAGCCGTGCGTCGATTTCGGTCGAGACCCGTCCCGGAACGACCTTGAGAATTTCGGTTCCGAAGTTGATCGCTAGCTTATCCATGGTCAGACGCGCCTGGGCCTGACTGTCGCCGCCGTGGCGGGCGCCGTGGAGCAGTGCGTCCTCGACCAGCTCGCGATAGGCCGGCATCTGCGCGGCCTTGTAGAGCAGCGAGGGATTGGTGGTGGCGTCCTGGGGCCGGTAGTCGATGATCGCCTGGAAGTCGCCGGTATCAGCGACCACGGTGGTCATGCTCTTGAGTGCTTCGAGTCTGTTCATGAGTGAAAGCGCCTCCAGCGCGGAACACGAAAGGGATGAATTGTTAAGCGTGACCCATTGATGCAGGGTAGCGCACGAGTGCCGTGAAACGCTCGATCCTGATGAGTATGGATGGCGTAGATGTCGAACGTTTGACGGGCGCCTTTCTCTTCAGGTCCAAGCCGATGCGCGGCACACACGGGACTGGAGCAAAACCGCGATCTGGCCTATGCTCGACGTCCTTGAAGGGGTACCTGGGTCCGTCCCGCCCCTCGCACACGTCCCGACCGCCGCTCTTCGCGGCGGTTTCTCGTTTTGATCAACCAACCTCAACCACGGAGTCTCTATGGGCCATTTCGGCTTTCCGATGGAAGCCATCGCCATCTTCATCACGGTGGTCGCCGTCTCCATCTATCTGGATCTCTTCGCGCATCGCAAGACCGATGAGATCAGTGTCGCCGACGCCGCCAAGTGGTCGGTATTCTGGATCGTGCTCGCGCTCAGCTTCTACGGCTATCTCTGGGGGCGCTTTAGCAAGGAGTGGGCCGATCTCTATCTGGCCGGTTATGTGCTTGAAAAGAGCCTCTCGGTCGACAACCTCATGGTCTTCATGGCCATCTTCGCCTCCTTTGGCATCCGTTCGGGGCTGCAACATCGCATCCTCTACTGGGGCATCATCGGCGCGCTGGTGTTCCGCGCCATCTTCGTTTTGCTCGGCACCAGTCTGTTCATGGCCAGCCCCTGGGTCGGCTTCCTCTTCGCCATCCTGGTGGCCTGGAGCGGTGTGCAGATGCTCAAGAGCCGCGGTGATGGGGAGGAGATCGAGGACTATTCCGACCACTGGAGCGTGCGTCTGACCGGCAAGATGATGCCGGTCTACACCCGGCTGCATCTGGACCGTTTCTTCGTCAAGCACGAGGAGCTGTTCGTCGGACGCGAGGAGGCCGAGCGTCAGACGTCGGTCACGCGCATGGGCGCGCTCTATGCCACGCCGGCCTTCCTCTGTCTGGCGACGATCGAGACCTCGGACCTGGCGTTCTCGTTCGACTCGGTGCCGGCGGTCATTGCCGTGACGCAGGAACCGCTGCTGGTCTATGCGGCGATGATCTTCGCCATCCTGGGTCTGCGCAGTCTCTATTTCGTGCTCGCGGCCCTGACGCGCTATCTGGTGCATCTGGAGAAAGCGGTCATCGTGCTGCTGTTCTATATCGCCGGCAAGATGGCGCTGCAATCCTGGAACCATGCCATCGGCGACACGGGTCTGCACATCTCGCCCGGAACTAGTCTGATGGTGGTGCTTGGTGTGCTGGCGCTGGGTGTCATCGCCTCGTTCCTCTTCCCTGAGAAGACGGACGATGACGCGGCTGGCTCAGCCAAGGGCTGAGCGCGTTCTGAGCCACGGGCCGGTTCGCTGGGACCGGCCCGTCGAAAGATCGAATCCGGCGCCTGGATAAGCGGCTATGCTGAAGGACGTCAAGCCATCGGCGTATGAGATCGCACAGACCGCCGGCAATCCACACCACGGATGGATGCTGCAACAACGCAAACTGCCCACGGTCAAACTTTTGAAATCGATCAGAACGCTGCAAAAGCAGATCGAGCAGCATGAAGCCTGGATTGCAGATCCGTGGTCGAAGTGCGCCTCCGATCACGATCCTGAAAAAGTGCGGTATTACCAGACGCAGAAATGGCCGAGCGATATTGCGCGCCAGCGCGAGCAAATCAACATCATCGAGGGGGTGCTTCGTGAGCGAGACAGTGACCAAAAATGACGCCGCACTCGCGGTCCTCGAGGAAGTCCTATGGGCGGCCAGACGTGCGGCTGAGAAGTCAAAGGACGATCAAGGCCAATTCGCTAGTGGTTTGCAGGCCGCCTATTACGACGTGCTGAGCGTGGCGTTCGAGCAGGCCGGACTGTTCGATCTCGATCCAGCCGATTTCGGCATGCAGGATTTCAACCCGGATTCCATGCTCTCTCCACGCAAAGCCGCCTGAGATTGATTGCTACATCCCGCTCTTCTTCGAACCGTTACTCGGACCTATCGACCATTGAACCGTGTCCGGTATGATAGACGCCATTTCGCCGATTCATTCGCGGATTCACGGGAGCCACAACCCAATGACCGACATCGACAAAGCACAGGTCCTCGCCAGCTCGACCCTGGGCGGGGAATTGGACGCCGACGAATGCCAGGCGCTCGCCGAGCGCACGGGCGTCATTTCACTCCAGGCCGGCGAGACGCTGGTCGACGAGGACCAGGACCGCCGCACGCTCTTTGTGCTCGCGCGCGGCCGACTCTGCGTCTGTAAATCGGTCGGCGGCATCGAAGAAACGGTCTACCAGATGCGACCCGGCGAATGCGCCGGCACCCGCGCCTTCGTCGATGGCAAGCCGCGCCGCGCCGCCCTGCGCGCCGAGGAACCCGTCAGCGTCCTGACCCTGGAGCCAGAGGACTTCGACGCGCTGATCGAAACCCACCCGCGTCTGGTCTTCAAGGTCATGCGCGCCATGTTCCGCATCACCCACAGCAATCTGATGCGCATGAATCTGGAGAGCGCCGAGATGCGCAACTATCTGCTCAAGAGCGGCGGACGCTATTGAGCCGGCGCGCGCTATAAACCCCAGTAGCCCCCGGAGACGCCGATGCACCTGTTCGACATCCTCGCCGTCCTGCTGAGCCTGGCGGCGGCCTTCAGTTGGATCAACCATCGCTTCATCCGGCTGCCGACCACCATCGGTCTGATGCTGATCGCGCTCCTGCTCTCGCTCGGGCTGCTGATCGCGCCACTCGATGCCGAGTGGCACTCGACCTTGAAGCTACTGCTCGAAGAGGTCGACTTCGAAGACACGGTGCTGCATGGGATGCTCGGCTTCCTGCTGTTCGCCGGTGCGCTCCATGTCGATCTGCACGATCTGGCGCGTCACAAAGGGGTCATCGCCATCCTGGCGAGCGCCAGCGTCATTGTCGCTACCCTGCTGATCGGAATGGGCGCCTGGCTGCTGTTTTGGCTGCTCGGGCTGGATGTGCCCTTCATCTATTGTCTGCTGTTCGGCGCCCTGATCTCGCCGACCGATCCGATCGCGGTGCTCGGTATCCTCAAGGGCGCCGGAGCGCCTGAGTCGCTCAACACCAAGATCACGGGTGAGTCGCTGTTCAACGACGGCGTGGCCGTGGTGCTGTTCCTGACCCTGGTCGGAATCGCTACCGGCGCGCACCAAGCGAGCCTGTTCAACGCGCTCGGCATGCTGGGCTACGAAGTCATCGGCGGCGCGCTCCTGGGATTCCTGAGCGGCGGTCTGGTGCTCCTGATGCTGCGCCACGTCGACGACTATCAGGTCGAGATTCTGCTCACCCTGGCCCTGGCGACCGGTGGTTATGCTTTGGCCGATCAGTTGCATCTGTCGGCGCCGATCGCCATCGTGGTCGCGGGACTGATGATCGGCAATCATGGGCGCCAACGCGCCATGTCCGAGACAACGCGCCAGCATCTGGACGATTTCTGGGAGCTGGTCGACGAGATCCTCAACGCCGTGCTCTTCGTGCTGATCGGGCTGGAAGTGCTGGTGCTGGATCTGAGCGGCGGTCCACTGATAGCCGGGACGCTGGCGATTCCGCTGGTGCTGGCCGCGCGGGCGCTGAGCGTGGGACTACCGATCGGGCTGATGCGCCGGATGCGCGACTTCGCACCCGGCACCGTGACCCTGCTGACCTGGGCCGGACTGCGTGGCGGCATCTCGATCGCACTGGCGCTCTCGCTGCCGGACGGCGAAACGCGCGATATCCTGGTGAGTGTCACCTATGTGGTGGTCGTGTTCTCGATCCTGGTCCAGGGGCTGACGCTCGGGCCGCTGGTGCGGGTCATCGGTCGGCGCGCCGATCGTGAACTCGCCGAGGTCACGGCCGACGCCGATTCATCCGCCTTCACTCATAACTGACCAACGATAACGATCTGGTGAGGACACAGCCATGCAAAGACGCGACTTCCTGAAGACCGCCGGTGCCGGTGCACTCGCCGCCGGAGCCAGTGTCTCGCTCCCAGCCCGCGCCGACGAAGCGCCAAGCATCAAATGGCGCCTGGCCTCCAGCTTCCCCAAGAGCCTGGATACGATCTATGGCGGCGCCGAGACCCTGTCCAAGCGGGTCGCCGAGTTGACCGACGGGCGCTTCGAGATCCGCGTCTTCGCCGGTGGCGAGCTGGTGCCCGCGCTCGGAGTGATGGATGCCGTGCAGCAGAATACGGTCGAGTGCGGCCACACCGCCTCCTATTACTACTACGGCAAAAACAAGGCGCTGGCGGCTGAGACCACCCTGCCCTTCGGGATGAACACCCGCCAGCTCACCTCCTGGGTGCTGGCCGACGAGGGCATGGGACTGCTGCGCGAGATGTTTGCCGAGTACAACATCCTCAACTTCCTCGGCGGCAGCACGGGCGCGCAGATGGGCGGCTGGTATCGTCGTGAGATCAAGTCGCTGGAGGATCTCAAGGGACTCAAGATCCGCATCCCCGGCTTCGGCGCCGAGATCTTCTCGCGTCTGGGTGCCGTGCCTCAGTCACTGCCCGGCGGCGAGATCTATCCTTCGCTGGAGCGCGGCGCCATCGATGCCGCCGAGTGGACTGTGCCCTATGACGACGAAAAGCTCGGTTTCCATAAGGTCGCCAAGTATTACTACTACCCCGGCTGGTGGGAGCCAGGCACCCATCTGGTCTTCTATGTGAACAAGGATCAGTGGGCGGCGCTGCCACCGAGCTATCAGGCCGCCTTCGAGGTCGCCGCCAATGAGGCGCATCTGGAAATGCTCGCCCGCTACGACGCCAAGAATCCGCCGGCGCTGCAGCGGCTGCTCGCCGGCGGCGCCGAGCTGCGGCGCTTCCCCGACGACGTGCTGCTCAAGGCGTATGAGACCGCGCATCAGGTCTATGCCGAAGAGGCCGAGAAGAATCCCACCTTCAAGCGGCTCTATGACTCCATGATGACCTTCCAGGAACGCTCAGATGCCTGGTGGGGCGTCGGTGAGTCGCCCATGTCCAACTTCCGGCAGGCAGTACGGCGGATGAAGTGACCCTGGGCGCGCGACGTCGCGTCCAGGTCCGATCAACCCTGCAATAACTCTAGCGCCTCCTCGAAGTCATAACTGGCCATCGCCGCACGAAATGCCGCTTCACGCCCCTTGAGCACCGATTCATAGAGACTCGGTGCATCGGCATAGAGACTGTGCGCGCTGACGTCGTTTTGTTCGAGCAGGCGCGACAGGTCGTCGATGGCCCGGCGGACGGCTTCGTCATCGAGCGACTCCGTTCCCTGGGCCGGTTGCGGCGCGCCGGCAGCCACCGGCGCGTCACTGATCGGCAGACGCAGACAGAACCAAAAGGTACTGCCCGCCCCCGGCGCGCTCTCGACCCCGATCTCACCGCCCATCAGCGTCACCAGCCGCTTGGAGAGCGCCAGCCCCAACCCCATGCCCTCGTAGCGGCGGGTCATGGCGTCATCGCCCTGACGGAAGGGCTCGAACAGTTGGGCGCGCACGTCGTTGGACAGACCAATGCCCTGATCGATCACCGCGAACCGCAGCTTCACGGCTTTTTCACGCGCTTCGATCTGGCTGACCAGCAGCCGAATGCAGCCGCGCTCGGAAAATTTGATGGCATTGCCGAGCAGATTGTCGAGAATCTGTTCGAGACGACGCGCATCGCCCCGCACCCAGACCGGCAGCGCCGGGTCGATGTCCTGGACCAACTCCAGCCCCTTGGTCGCCGCGTTCGGCGCGAAACGCGCCACGACACGCGCGCAGAGCGCCTGAAGATCGAAGTCATCATCGACGATTTCAAGTCGATCGGATTCGGCGCGGGCGAGCGTCAGCAGGCCATCGATGTTCTGCAGCAAGCGACCAGCGGCCCGTTCCAGATGTTCGAGACGGGTGCCTGTTTTGACGTCCTGCTGATCGAGCTTGGTCAGATAGGTCAGCCCCATGATCTGATGCATGGGCGTGTGCAGCTCATGGCCGATGTTGGTCAGAAAGACGCTCTTGGCGCGGTTGGCGCTCTCGGCTTCATCGCGCGCCAGCGCCAGCTCGCGCACCCGTTCGTCGATGAGCTCTTCCAGATGATCGCGATGGCGCGTCAGCTCGGCATTGGCGGCCTGCAATTCATGCGCGCGCCGCTCCATTTCCAGATGCATCGCGACGCGGGCGCGCAGTACGGCCTTGTTGACCGGCTTGTGCACGAAGTCCACGCCACCGACTGACAGGGCGCGCGCCTCGCTCTCCGAGTCGGTGCGTGCGGTGACGAAGATCACCGGAATCTCGCATGTGGCCGGATCGGACTTGAGTGCGGCACAGACCTCATAGCCGTCCATTTCGGGCATCATGACATCGAGCAGGATCAGATCCGGCTGGTCGGTCTTGGCGAGCAGATCGAGCGCCTGACGCCCGGAAGTCGCGAAGCTGGTGTCATAGCTGTCTTCCAGCATCCCGAGCAGGATCTCGATGTTTGTCGATGTATCGTCGACGATCAGTAAGCGCGGAAGCGCGTGTTCTTTCATTGCAAATTCCAACCCTGTTGCTGAGCCAGACCGCGCAGACCCGAGAGTGCGGTCTCGAAATCCAGCTGGGCGATTGCCGCCGCGATCAGCCCATAGTCGGCTTCTAAGGCGGACCCTTGCAGCAGGGATTCGATTTCGAGACTGAGTCGGCGCGCCCGGCTCTGACGACTGTCCAGCATCCAGGCCAGTGTTTTGAGTTTTGGATAAAGTTCATCCAGATCGATCGGTCGCGTTACCGCGCGCGTCTCCGGCGACTGGTCGCGCGGCGCAGCGAGCAGCGTCGTACAGAACTCACCTCTGGAGTCATCAGGAACCTCGACGAGACGCAGCGGAACCTCGAACCAGAAGGTACTGCCCTCGCCAGGCCGGCTCTCGACGCTGATCATGCCGCCCATCAGCTCAACCAAACGCTGGCTGATGCTCAAGCCCAGCCCGGTACCGCCATGGGTGCGGCTGGCCGACATATCGGCTTGCTGAAAGGGGGTGAAGAGCGATTGGTACTGCTCCGGCGATAAACCGATACCCGTGTCCTCGATCGAGAAGCGCAGCGTGATTTGCTCGCTGCCGGTCGTTTGGATGGCGATCGGCTCGGGGTCGGTGCTCCTCGCGACGCGAACCTGGATGCGACCGCGTTCGGTAAACTCGATGGCATTGTCGACCAGATGATTGAGAACCTGCTGAATCCGCAAGGGATCGCCCGCGAGGACCGTCGGCACCTCGGGCGCTTTCAGGCAGGAGAAATCGAGACCCTTCTCATCGGCGCGCGGCGCGAAGAGCCGGTGCGTTCGATCAAGGAGATTGTCGAGATTCAGCGGAATCGACTCCAGGTGCAGTGAACCGGCCTCGATCTTGGAATAATCCAGGATGTCGTTGAGCAGGCTCGAGAGCGCCGCCGCCGAATCATGGATCTTGAGCAAATAGTCACGCTGATGCGCGGTCATCGCCACGGCTTCATCGAGCAACAGGTTCGATAACCCGATGAGCGCGTTCATGGGTGTGCGTAGCTCGTGACCCATGTTGGCCAGAAAGGCGCTTTTGGTCGCGCTGGCCTGCTCGGCGGCCAGCTTGGCCTGCATGAGCTCGCGCGAGAGTGTGTGCAGGGACTGTTCGGCGCTGCGATCGACCAGCGCCACCAGCATTTGCCGATCGTTTGGCGTGTGTTCGCTCAGTGGCATGATGTGCACATCGAAGTACAGGTTGCCGCCACCACCGTTCCTCAGCACCATGGACTCCAACTGACAGGGACAGGCATCGAGCGGCGCGCGCATGAGACTGTGCAAGCGGGTACGGCTCGGGAAATCGAAGAGCTGAAACAGCGAGCCGCGATGCAAGGCGACATGCCGGCTGATGCCAAGCACCGCGCACGCCTGCTCGTTGGTCTCGACGATGAAACCGCCCGCATCGATTACGATGGCCGGAACAGGCAGATACTCGAAGAGCTGCTGATACCGGTCCATCGCGACCGCCATGCGCTCTTGCACCTGAATCAGTTCATCGTTCTGGATCTCCAGTTCGGCCTGATAGACCCGCAGCTCTTCGATCAGTTGGGAGATCTCCAGTGCCTTGGCGCCGTCCTGATTCAGCGCCAGATTGGCTTGTCCTTCAGCGATCGCCCGTTCAGCGCGCTCACGCAGTCGGTTCAGACTGAAGTGACGCGGTTTCAAGCCGTACGACTCCGATGCCAGGCGCTGATGTTGATGTGACTGACCACCACGCCGATCTCCTGACTCATCACCGGCGCGACGTTCATGACGAACCAGCGCTCCTCGGTTGATGAGTGACAGGGATATTCCATCGAGAAGATCGGCAGCGTGCCTTCCAGTACACCGCGCAGACCGCGATAAGCCTCCTGAGCATAGGCGTCCTCCTTGGGCAGGGCGGGCTGGCAGACCTCCAGATAGTTCACGCCTGGGCCGCTGTGTTTGAGGTTCTTGTCGCCATTGGCGAGCGCAAAGCGCCGCCAGGCGGTGTTGACCAGAATGATACTGCCGGAGTGATCGAGCACGGCGATGTGCTCGGGCAGGGCATCGAGGATCGCTTGCAGGCGGCGGGCATCATGGAACGCGGTCACGTCAACGAAGGTCGCCACCACGCCATTGATGGTGGTCGAGGGGATCAGATACGGCAGGATGCGCACCAGATAGGTCTTCTTGTCATCGAGCGTGACGACCTCAGTCTCGATCAGACGCTGATTAACGAGCGTCTGGCGCAGATCCTCCAGCAGATCCGGATAGCGCAGCACATGCGAGATGTCGCCCAGATGGCGTCCGGCATCGGACTCGCGCAGCTTGAAGATCTGGGTCGCGTCTGGGCTGAAGCGCGTGATGTGCAGATCCGAGTTCAGGAAAATGGTCGCCACGCCGGCGGCCTTGGCCATGCTGTCGAGGTCGGCATTGACGCGGTTGACTACCAGCATCTTCTCTTGGAACTCGGCGTTGACGGTGCTCATTTCTTCGTTGACCGATTGCAACTCCTCGTTGGAGCTTTGCAGCTCCTCGTTGGAGGCCATGAGCTCCTCGTTGGTTGCCTGCAATTCTTCGTTGGAGGTTTCCAGCTCCTCGATGGTCGCTTGCAGACTCTCACGGGTTGCGCCCAGCTCGCGTTCGAGCACGGCCACACGCGCCATGGTCTCGGCATCGACGTTGACCGGCTCAGACGGGGTATCGACGGATTGATTAGGCTTATTCTCGAAGCAGAGCAGCGTTAAGCGTTCATCACTATCGGTATGCAGCGGATGGGCCGACAGCCGGATGGTGCGCTGCTCGCCACTTTTGAGCGTGGTGTCGATCAGATCGGAGATGATCGAACAGCGGTCGCGCGCCGCTTTGTAGAGCAGCGCCGCGGCCACTGGCGTGAGTTTTTCGGGCAACAGCCGACTGATCTCCAGGCTGGCCGCGCCCTCGCGGGTCTGGAGATAGGGGTTGACGTCGCCGAAGAGATGGATCACTTCATGCTGGTGATTGACGACAATGGCCGGTGGCGTATAGAGCGAGAGCAGTGCTGTGACGCCCAAATTGGCGATGGAGGATTCGCTGACACCGTGGCGCGTTTTTGTCAGTTGCGGTGCTTTGCCGAGCGTCGGCGGCGTGAGCAAGGCGGCAGCACGGCGCTCCAAGAACGGCATCGAAATGGCCCCGACGCGCCGAAAGATCTTGTGCTTGGCGCTGATCGTCTGTAAGCCTTCGGTCACGGAGGACAGTGACTCACTGGGGCCGATCAGCAGCACCCCACCCTCGCGGATCGCGTATTGCAGCGAACGCAGGGCATGTTCCTGAGCGGACGAATTAAAATAAATCAGCGTGTTGCGGCAAACCACCAAATCCATCTTGGTGAAGGGCGGATCGGCGAGCAGATTGTGGCGCGCAAAAACGATGCACTGGCGCAGTTCGTTTTTGATGACGAAGCGGTCGCCCTGCTTGGTAAAGAAGCGCTCCAGACGTTCGGGTGAGAGTTCAGCGGCGGCGGATTCGGGATACTGACCGACACTGGCGGTTTCAACGCACGACTGATCGACATCGGTGGCAAAGATCTTGAGGTTCGGCCAGCGGCGTTCGCGCTCGAAGGCTTCGATGAACAGCATACCGATGGTGTAGGGTTCCTCACCGGTCGCGACACCGGCGATCCAGACTCGGATCGGCTCATTGGGCGGACGCTCCGAGACCATCGGGCTGATCACGCTCTCGGCCAGCACATTGAAGGTTTCGGGATCACGAAAGAAGCTGGTAACCGAGATCAGCATTTCGCGCCTGAGCGTGATGACCTCGTTGCGATCATGCTCCAGCAGGTCGTAATACTGATACAGCTCTGGGGTGTGGCGCACCTGCATCCGCCGGTCGATGCGTCGCATGACCGTGGTCGGCTTGTAATCGGAGAAGTCGATGCCGCCGATCTGGTGCAACAGGTGCAGCAGTGCCGCGAGCACCTCCTCGTTGGTCATGTTGGCGCGCGGCACCAGATGCTGTGGCTCGACCTCCGGCTCCTTATAGGGAATATTGCGGATGTGCGCCAGCAGCCGTGCCGAGATTTCCTCTGCCGGCAGAATGGCGTCGACCAGCCCGGTGGCGATCACGCTGCGCGGCATGCCATCGAACTTAGCCGATTCCGGCTCCTGCGCCATCAAAAAACCACCGGCGGCATTGATGGCCACCGAGCCGCGGGTGCCGTCGGTGCCGGTGCCTGAGAGGATGATGCCAACGGCGTGCCGGTCGTAGATGTCGGCGAGCGAGGAAAAGAAGATGTCGATCGGCAGCGTCAGACCACGCGGGTTCTTCGGGGTCAGATGCAGATGCCCCTTGGTCACATGCATGATGGCGCCGGGCGGGATCAGATAGACGTGGTTGGCGTCCATCGGCATGTCATCCTCGACCATGGTCACCGGCATCTCGGTGTGACGCGCGAGCAGATTGCTCATCATGCTCTTGTGGTCGGGTGACAGATGCTGCACCACCACGAAGGCAGAACCGAGATCAGTCGGGCAGGCCTTGAAGAATTTTTCCAGCGCGTCGAGACCACCGGCCGAGGCGCCGATGCAGACGACATAGCCATCGAAGGGCGCGGACTTGGAGGGCCTGGACCCTTCAGTCTTGGGCGGGGCGTTCTTTTTCATCAGCAAGGACGATCTATGTGGGGTGGACGCGGCCGAATTGACGGCACTCAACGCTGGCACGGTTTAGAATACGGCATTCTATCGAAAAGGCACGCCAGGAAAGCGTCGAGATTCGAAACTGAGTCCATACCCTATGCCCGAACGAGCGCGACATGCCTGATCCATCGGTGAGCCATGCATCCCCGCTAGCTCCCGCACTCCGTGCTCCGGCTGGCTGGGGCAGGCGTCTCGCAGAGCCGGGGCTCTGGCTGCTGATGCTCAATCTGGCCCTGGGTGCCGGCTTTCTGTCCTGGCAGTATCAGGGCTGGGGCGACGATCGGTACCGAACCCTGGCGGCCAACCTGCTCTTCGTCGCCACCAATCTGTTGCTGGTGATCCTGAGTCTGCGCACTGCCCGCGCGCCCTGGATCGATCCAAACACGCGGCGCGGCTGGTGGTTGATCACCCTGGGCGTCCTCTCCTACCTGATCGGCGAAATCCTCTGGTCCGTCTACGAACTCCTGCTCGGGATCAGCCCCTTTCCCTCGCTGGCCGACCTGGGCTATCTGGGATTCTTCCCGCTGATACTGGCCGGGATACTGCGCTTCGCACGCCCGCTGGAAAATCGCATCGAGCGTATCCTGTTCTGGCTCGATCTCAGCGTGATCGCCATCGGGGTCGCCACCCTGGTCTGGTATTTCCCGCTGAGCGCGCTCACTCAGGCCGAGTACGACTCGTTTCTGGAGCTGGCGCTGACACTGACCTATCCGGTCGGCGATACAGTGCTGCTGGTCGGGTTGGCGGTCTGGCTGCTTCACCCCAGGGGCGCGCGCTCGATGGTGCCTATGGTGTGGCTCATCGGTGGGGTGCTGGGGTTTCTGCTCGGCGATCTGCGTTTTGCTCAGGAGAGCGCCATCGACGCCTATGCCGTGGGCGGTGTCACCGATGCCTTCTATCTCCTGGGAACCCTGATGATGGCGATGGCCGCCTATCTGGAATACTGGGGGCATGGCCAATCCGATCCGCCGCTGAATGACTTGGAGCGTCCCGTCTGGCGCCTCGCGTTTCTGCCCTATCTGTCGATCAGCGCCGTCTATGTCCTGCTCATCGCCATCGTATTCGACTGGTCGCCGGTCAGTGACCGTGGTCATGCCGAGGGTACGCTGCGCATCCTGATCCTGGTGGCCGCCCTGCTCATCATCCTGGTCATGCTGCGTCAAGCCTTCGCCGGTCGGGAGATGGCACGACTGCGGGCCGCGCGTGCGACCCAAGCGAGTGAGAACCGCTTTGCCTCGCTGGCGCGTCACTCATCGGACCTGATTTACCTGACGGACGCGACCCTGCGTCCGCGCTTCGTGAGTGACTCGGCGCAACGGGTGCTGGGTTTCACGCCGAGTGAGTTGCTGGCGGTGCCGCTGCTCGAACGGCTTGATCCGGCGGATCAGGCACGCGCTGCCGGCTTCATCGCCCAGGTGCTGGCCACCCAGGACATCACGCTCGTCACCGAGTGGCGGATGCGCCATGCCGACGGCACCTGGCGCGATATCGAGATCCTGGCCACCAACCTGAGTCATCATCCAGCCGTCGGCGGTCTGGTACTCAACGGGCGCGACATCACTGAGCGCAAGCATCATGAACTGGAGCTTGAACAGGCGCGCGCCGCCGCCGAGTCGGCCAATCGCGCCAAGGGTGAGTTCCTGGCCAACATGAGTCACGAGATCCGCACCCCGATGAACGCCGTGATCGGACTCTCCAGCCTGCTGCTTGAATCGGCGCTCACAGGCCACCAGCGCGACTATCTGGAGCGGATTCATCTCGCTGCAAAGACCCTGCTGGGAATCTTGAATGACATCCTCGATTACTCAAAGATCGAGGCGGGGCAGATGCACCTGGAGTCGATTCCGATATGCTTCCAGGAGGTGCTCGACACTGTGCACGCTTTGTTCGAGGTGCAGGCCGAGAAGCAGCATCTGAGCCTGGAGGTCGAACTCGACCCGGATGTGCCCGCACGCCTGCTGGGCGATCCGTTGCGTCTGTTGCAGGTGCTCAACAATCTGGTCGGCAACGCGCTCAAATTCACCCACACTGGGGGCATCCGAATCCGTGTCGCGTGTCAGGAGCGCACATCAAGACAGGTGCTCCTCAGGGTCTCGGTTCAGGATACCGGCATCGGTCTGACCCAGGCGCAGCAGGCACGGCTCTTCAACGTCTTCCATCAGGCCGACGCCTCCACCACACGCCAGTACGGCGGCACCGGGCTGGGACTGAGCATCTGTAAACGCTTGACCGAACTGATGGGTGGCGAGATCGGCGTCGAAAGCATCGCTGACCAGGGCAGCACCTTCTGGTTCACGGTGCGTCTGGAACCTCTGATGTCCGAGGCCGAATCGCACCCGGCGGAAGCGGTCGTCCAGCCTGTTGGTCGGCACGAGCCGGCACAAACGCGGCTCAAAGGGATGCCGCGACGCCACGAATCCCAGCCTGATACAGACTCGGAGCGCACGGGCGCCGCCGCTGAAACGGCCAACCCGGCGACCGCACCAGCTCTCGATTTCGCCTGCCTTCTCGGCCAACTGAGCGCGCTCGATGCGCTCCTGGCCGCCAACAACAGCCGTGCGCGTCCTTTGAGCCGTCAAATCCTGGAGCAACTCGACGCGACTGCGTGGCGGGCCGACTATGCGCCCATTGCAGAATCGATCGTCGCGCTCGATTTCAAGACCGCCCGCGAGCAGCTTCGGCACTTCCTGGTGGAGCACGGCTAGCGCGGCCAACATCCTCGGGCGTGGCTCAGGGCTTCAGGTGTCCTGGAGACGATCGTAATAGCGCGCCCGATAGAGCAGACGCGGCACTGAACCGTCCGTGAAACCGCTGCGGGTGTGCAGGACATTGTTGCTCACCAATCCCCAGCCGGACTCCAGCCGACCGCTGTGGTGCCAGGCTGTACCCGCTTCGAACAGCGACTTGAGCGCGGCGACGGCCTCGCCGGTGAGTGAATCATCGCGCCAGCGGATGTTGCGCGCGCGATTGGTGTAGCGCATGTGCAACCGCCCGTCGGGCCGCACCGAGAACACCGGGCCGGGCTGTTCGGGCCGGACTTCCTTGCCATCGACCCGATTGGCGGGAATAGTCATGCACGCCGGGTGCATCAGGGCACGGATGAACGCGGGGTTCTGATCGCGCAGCAGGATATAGGCGATCTCGTGGTCGAGCAGGTCGTTCGCCCCGCCCTCCTCGGCCGGATGGACACAGTGCAGCAGCAGACCATAGATCTGATGATCGGGACTGTTGTAATAGCCGTCGGTGTGCCAGGAGATGGGGCGATTGGAGTATGGGATATAGTCGCGATGACGGGCGTCAGTCTGCACCGTCAGCGAGGTGATGGCGTCCTCGTCGGCCCCTGGGTTGTGGTCGAGCCGATTCAGGCCCAGGCTGGCGCCGAGCGCGCGCGGGATCTCCTTGTCCGGGTCATCACCCGTGGCGCTGATATAGATGGCCATGTTGGCCAGCCGGCAGCGATCCAGGATAGCCGTGCGCTCCGATTCGCTGAGCCGGCGCGGGTCGCGAATCTCGACGATCAGCGCCCCGAGTTCGGTCGGGGCCTGCTCAAGCTTGCGCTCACGCCAGCGTTGGTAGGCCGAGTCGTCGTCGAGCGCGAAGGGTGAATCCAGCATGGCGTCAGGTATCTCCGGGAGCTTAGTGTGGAGGTTGTCGCTAGGGTCGCGGCGGCGATTGCAGTGGCGGGCGCGGAAAGATCGCCCACTGAGGAAAGGCGGCTTTGAGTCCTGAGTAGAGCGCCAGTCCCAACAGATCGGCCAGTACGTCGAACCAGGAGGATTCGCGATAGGGCAGTTCGTATTGCAATGACTCGATGAACAGGGCGTAGCACAGCAGCCAGCCCCAGCGCTTCCAGGCCCGCTCGCCTCCCGGCCAGCCGCCGTCGGCCAGCCAGGCCATGACCAGGAAGGCCAGCAGATGATTGGCCTTGTCATAGCCGAGTCCAGACACCAACTCGACGGGCGTTAGGGCCAGATAGAGCACGGCCAGCAGGCAGATCACCAGGGCAATACGATAGAGTGGTTTGGGGATGTCGAGTGACATGAGCGTCTCGGTGTATGTATCTGGGTTGCGTGTGATTGTGATGACGACCTGAGCGGATGACTTCAGGTTTCGCCAAGCCGTAGCTGGCTATTGTAGTATCAAGAGCCTTCGCGGCAAATGCAGCAAAATTCACCCTGATCGAACCGATTGCCTCTCGATACACTGGAGATTGCTCAATGTCCGCCCTCGCCTTCACCTATCGCCCGACACTCTATGAGCAGCTCGCGGCCCTGCCAGAGGGGCTGACTGGCGAGATCCTCGCCGGGCAGCTCCACACCCAGCCACGACCCACGGGACCGCATGGCCGAGCCTCCGTGCGACTCGATCGTACCATCGGGCGCGGCTACGATGACGGCGATGGCGGCCCGGGCGGCTGGTGGATCCTGGTCGAACCTGAGGTGCATTTCATCCGCGACCAGGAAGTCGCCGTCCCAGATCTGGCCGGTTGGCGACGTGAGCGAATGCCCAGGATCCCCGAGGGCCATCGCTTCGAAGTCGCGCCGGACTGGATCTGCGAAATCCTCTCGCCGGCCACTGCAAGCAAGGATCGTAAGATCAAGCTGCCGCTCTATGCGCAGTATGGCGTGGCCCATGTCTGGCTGGTCGACCCGACCAAACGCACCCTGGAAGTCTATGCGCTGCAAGACGGTGCCTGGCAGCTTCAGCTCCAAGCCAGCGGTGAGGATAAGGTCCAGGCGCCACCCTTCGTCGAGTTGACCCTGGAACTTCAATCACTCTGGGTGTAGCCGATGGCCGTGACACGCTGTAGGATCTGATCCCTGGCGATTTGCCGCCTGGATTGGACTGATGACCGACTCAACACTCGATTTCGCCACGCTTGACGCCCTGCGTATCCACCACCCGGCCTGGCGCCTGCTGCGCTCGGATCATGCCCCTTTGATCGCGAGCTTTCTGCATCGGGTGTTCGTGGTCCCCAATGTGCGGGTGATGGGCGCGGCGGACCTGGCCGAGGCTCTCGAAGACGAGCTATACGCCCTGCGCCAACACCTCGGCGAGACGGCCTTTCCCAAATCCGCCCTCGCCTATCTCAACGACTGGGCCGCGCCGGACAAGGGCTGGCTGCGTAAGTTCTATCGCCCCGGCACCGACGAGCCGCAGTTCGATCTGACCCCGGCGACCGAGAAGGCCATCGCCTGGCTGACCCAGCTCGCCGAGCGCCAGTTCATCGGCACCGAATCGCGTCTGCTGGTGCTCTTCGACCTGCTCCAGCAGATGAGCGAGGGCAGCGAGACCGACCCGGCCAAGCGTCTGGCCGAGCTGCAGCGCAAACGCGACGAGCTCGACACCGAGATCGCCCGGGTTCTGTCGGGCGACGTGCCGCTGCTCGACGACACCGGGCTGAAGGACCGCTTCCAGCAATTCATGCGCGGCGCGCGCGAGCTACTGGCCGACTTCCGCGAGGTCGAGTACAACTTTCGTCAGCTCGACCGCCGGGTGCGCGAGCGTATCGCACTCTGGGACGGCGGCAAGGGCGCGCTGCTCGCCGAGATCATGGGCGCGCGCGAGGCGATCGCCGACTCCGATCAGGGCCGCAGTTTTCGCGCCTTCTGGGAATTTCTGCTCTCCAGCCGCCGCCAGGAAGAACTCTCCGCGCGGCTCGATCAGGTGCTGGCGCAGCCGGCCATCAGCGCGCTGAATCCGGACACTCGACTGCGCCGCGTACACTACGACTGGCTGGAGGCCGGTGAGCACACCCAGCGCACCGTGGCCCAACTCTCGCAGCAACTGCGCCGTTTTCTCGACGATCAAGCCTGGCTGGAGAACCGGCGCATCATGGACCTGCTGCATGGCATCGAAAGCAAGGCGCTGGCCCTGCGTGCCAAGCTGCCCGACGGTCCAGTGATGGAGATCGCCGAGTTCCGTGCCGACATCGAGCTGCCGCTGGAGCGTCCGCTGTTCACGCCCGCCGTCAAGCCGGTGATTGCCGATCTGGCTGTAGAAGTCGGCGACGATGATGACATTGATGCCGGCGCACTCTTCGAGCAGGTGGTCGTGGACCGGGCGCGATTGATGCGCCACATTCGGCAGTGCTTGCAGGATCGGGCGCAGACGACCCTGCGCGAACTCATCGAGCGCCAGCCGCTCGAACAGGGTCTGGCCGAGCTGGTGGCCTATCTGCAACTCGGCAGCGAGACCTTCGCCACCGCGATCGAGGAGGATCGGCCCGAGCCGATTGAATGGTCGGTCGCGATGGCCGATGGCGAAACCCGGATCCGCCGCGCCCAACTGCCGCGCGTTATCTTCATGCGCTGATGCACTGACGCCCACTCACCGCTTCACCAACACCGGAACCCTGGATGGACCAACCCGACGCCACCCTCGATACGACGCCGACCACCAAACCCAATCAGGATCTGTCGCGGCTGCTCATCGGCCTGCTCAAGGGCGTGCTCTACCGCGAGAGCGACGAGCCACTCTGGGCCGCGCTGCTGACACTCCAGTCCGCCGTGCGCGACACCATGCGCTTGCTCGACCTGGAGCTGGTGCTCGACGAGGCCGAGGGCTATGCCTTTCTCAAGAGCCGTGACGACTCCGACGACGACGATGAAGGCAGCACCCGCCTGCCGCGTCTGATTGCCCGCCGCCCCCTGTCTTTTCCGGTCAGCCTGCTGCTGGCGCTGCTGCGCAAGAAGCTGCTTGAGTTCGATGCCGGCGCGGGCGATACCCGGCTGGTGCTCAGTCGCGATGAGATCGTCGAGCTGGTGCGGGTGTTTCTGCCCGAGGGCACCAACGAGGCCCGGCTCATTGACCAGATCGACACCCACATCAACAAGGTGGTCGATCTGGGTTTTCTGCATCGGCTCAAACCCGGCGCGGGCGCGGCGGCGGCTCCAGATAACTATGAGGTCAAGCGCATCCTCAAAGCCTTCGTCGATGCGCAATGGTTGAGCGAGTTCGATGCACGTCTGGCGGTCTATCGACAGCGACTCATGCCGGAGTCGGCGACTGCGGAGGGCCGGCGCCATGACTGAGACCGATCAAGCTGCTCTGGAACTGGAGTTTATCGCCGACGACACACGCTCGGGCTTCCGGCTCCAGCGGCTGGAAGTGTTCAACTGGGGGACGTTCGATGGTCGGGTCTGGACGCTCCAGCTCGACGGCCAGAACGGACTGCTCACCGGCGACATCGGCTCGGGCAAGTCGACCCTGGTCGATGCCGTCACCACGCTGCTGGTGCCGGCGCATCGTGTCGCCTACAACAAGGCCGCCGGGGCCGATAACAAGGAACGCAGTCTGCGCTCCTATGTGCTCGGTCACTACAAATCCGAGCGCAACGAAGTCACGGGCGCGGCCAAACCCGTCTCGCTGCGCGATCACAGCAGCTATTCGGTCATCCTCGGCGTGTTCGAGAACCTCGGCTATGGGCAAACGGTAACCCTGGCTCAGGTGTTCTGGATGAAGGAGGGTCTGGGGCAGCCGGTACGGCTGTTCCTGGGTGCCGAGCGAGCACTGACGATCGCCGATGACTTTGCGGACTTCGGTTCGGACATCGGCCGACTGCGCCGCAAGCTGCGCGGGCGCGGAGCTGAGCTGTTCGACAGCTTCCCACCCTATGGCGCCTGGTTCCGGCGTCATCTCGGCATCCAGAACGATCAGGCCATGGGGCTGTTCCATCAGACGGTATCGATGAAATCCGTGGGCAATCTCACTGACTTCGTGCGCACCCACATGCTCGAACCCTTCGAGGTGGACCCGCGCCTCAAGGCCCTGATCAGCCACTTCGACGATCTCGACCGTGCCCATCGCTCGGTGCTCAAGGCGCAGCGGCAGGTTGAATTGCTGACCCCGCTGGTGGCCGATTGCACGCGTCATGGCGAGCTGATGGCCGAGGTTGAACAGTTGCGCCATTGTCGCGATGGACTGCGCGCCCATTTCGCCCGGCTGAAACTGGGCTTGCTCGACAAGCGCCTGGGACTCGTGAGTGAGGAACTGGAGCGGCTCGATGCTCAGGTGCAGCGCCTGGAGACTCGGCGCGAAGAGCACGGCCGCCAGATCGACGAACTCAAGCAGGCGATCAACGACAACGGCGGCGACCGCCTGGAACGGCTGGCGGCCGACATCCGCAAGCGCGAGCAACTGCGGGATCAGCGTCAGGCCAAGGCCGCGCGCTATGGCGCGCTGGCGACCGTGCTGGGCGAGACGACGGCGACCGACGAGAGCGCCTTCAACGACCAGCGGACGCGCTTCCGGGATTGGCGCGAGGAGGCGCACAACCGTGAGGCCGAGCTGCAGAACGCCCGCACCGAACAGGAGGTGGAGCTGCGTCAGGGCAAGCTGGAGCATGATCAGCTCAGCGCCGAGATCGACAGTCTCAAACGTCGGCGCAGCAACATCGACGACCAGCAGATCCAGATCCGGGCCGCGCTCTGTGCCGCCCTGGATGTGGATGTCGACGACATGCCCTTCGCCGGCGAACTGATCCAGGTACGCGACGACGAGCGCGACTGGGAAGGCGCGGCCGAGCGTTTGCTGCGCGGTTTCGGTCTGTCCCTGCTGGTGCCGGACGACCACTACCGGGCTGTGGCTGAATGGGTCGACAGCCGTCATCTGCGGGGCCGTCTGGTCTACTTCCACGTTCGCCCCCGCAAGCCGGCGGACTTGCCCCAGTTGCACCCGGATTCGCTGGTCCGCAAGCTCTCCGTCAAGCCGGATTCACCGCACTACGACTGGCTGGAGCGCGAGCTGGCACACCGCTTCGATGTTGCCTGCTGCGCCACCCAGGAGCAGTTCCGCCGCGAAACGCGCGCCATCACCCCAGCCGGACAGATCAAGGATCCCAGCGGCCGGCACGAGAAGGACGACCGCCACCGGATCGACGATCGCAGCCGCTATGTGCTCGGCTGGAGCAATAGCGCCAAAATCGCTGTCCTGGAGGCCAAGCGCCGTCAGCTCGAACAGCGACTCAGCGAAGTCGCCGGCCGGATCAGCACGATCGACGCCGAACGCAAGACCGTGCAGAAACGACTCGATGCCCTGACGCGCCTGGATGAGTTCACCAGTTTCGAGGAACTCGACTGGGCCGGCCCGGCCACCGAGATCGCCATGCTCGAAGACGAGCGCCGGCGGCTGGAATCGGCCTCCGACATCCTCAAGCAACTGAACGAGCGTCTGCGTGAGTTCGAGGAAGCCGCTAAAAAGAACGCGCTCGACTTGAAGGATGTCTTCGTCAAACTCGGCGAAGCCCAGCGGCGCCAGTCTGAAGCCCTGGACTTGAAGCAGCAAACGACCACGTTGCTCCAGGAGATTCCGGCCGATGCGGCACTCTCGGCGCGCCTGGAGACCATGCGCGCCGAGGCTCTGGGCGAGCATCAACTAAGCGTCGAATCGTGCGACAACCGCGAGCGTGAGGTCCGGGATTGGTTGCAGAAGCAGATCGAAAGCGAAGATAGCAAGATCCGGCATTTGACCGGGCGCATCACCAGCGCCATGACCGCGTTCAAAGCCGAGTTCCAGCTCGAAACGGCCGAGTTCGACGCCAGTCTGGACGCGGCCTTCGAATACGAAAAGCTCCTCGACCAGCTCAAGCGCGACGATCTGCCGCGCTTTGTCGCCCAGTTCAAGGAGATGCTCAACGTCAACACCATCAACGAGATCGCCAACTTCAACGCTCAACTGGCCCGCGAACGCGAGACCATCAAGGAGCGCATCGACCACATCAACCAGTCGCTGAGCGAGATCGACTACAACCCCGGCCGCTACATCCGGCTCGAATCCCAGCCCACCCCTGATTCCGAGATCCGCGACTTCCTGCGCGATCTGCGCGCCTGTACCGAGGGCGCGGTGACCGGCTCGGAAGAGGCGCAGTATTCCGAGGCCAAGTTCATGGCGGTCAAGGCGATCATCGACCGCTTCCGGGGGCGCGACGGCAAATCCGATCTCGATGCGCGCTGGACGGCCAAGGTCACCGACGTGCGCAACTGGTTCCTGTTCGCGGCCAGCGAGCGCTGGCGCGAGGACGACAGCGAGCACGAGCACTATTCAGACTCGGGCGGCAAATCCGGCGGTCAGAAGGAGAAGCTGGCCTATACCATCCTCGCCGCCAGTCTGGCCTATCAGTTCGGTCTGGAATGGGGCGCGGTGCGCTCGCGCTCCTTCCGCTTCGTGGTCATCGACGAAGCCTTCGGACGCGGCTCAGATGAATCCGCTCACTATGGTCTGCGGCTGTTCCAGCAGCTCAATCTGCAACTGCTGATCGTCACGCCGCTGCAGAAGATCCACATCATCGAGCCATTCGTCTCCAGCGTCGGCTTTGTTCACAACGAGGGCGGGCGCGCCTCCAAACTGCGCACGCTGTCGATCGAGGACTACCGGATCGAGAAGGCCGCTGCCACGAGCACGCCCAAGACCGACGTTCTGGACGCGACGCCTTGAACTGGACCCGACCCAAGGATCTGCGGGCGCAACTGGCGCGGCTGTGGGAGCGCGGCGACTGGCTGCGCGCCGGACTGAGTGATGAAGCGAACTTCCCGCGACGCCTGACCCTCAAGACACCCGGCTCGACCGATGTCACGGAGCGCTTCGAGGCGGTGCGCGCCTGGGCCGTTGAGCTGGCGGAGATCGACTGGATTCGGCTCGAATGGCGCGAGGTGCGCCACCGCGTCCAGGGCACGCAACGCCTGCCGGCGGCGGCCTGGATCGACAGTCTCGATCAGGTGCTGACCGCACTCGGCAAACGCCGCGACTGGCAGCGCTTCATGGCGCTGACCGAGACCACGCGCCAGACTAATCCCGCACTCCTGCCCTGGCTGGCCAGACGCCCCTTGCAGGCGCTGGAGCTGGCTGATGACTGGCCGCGCCTGCTGGCCGTCGTCGGCTGGGTGAGTGCGCATCCGCGATCGGAGATCTATCTGCGCCAGGTCGATCTGCCCGGCGTGCATACCAAATTCATCGAGGCGCATCGCGGCGTTCTGACCGAACTGCTGGATCTGGCCCTGCCGGGCGAACAGGTGGATGCCACGAAAACCGGCGTTGGCCAGTTTGCGGCCCGCTATGGCTTTCGCGAGAAGCCGGTGCGCATCCGGCTGCGCCTGCTCGATCCGCTGCTCAACTCTATTCCCGACCTGGAATGCCCGGACCTCACCCTGGACGCAGCGGATTTCAGCCGTCTGCGCTGGCCAGTCCGGCATGTCTTCATCACCGAAAATGAGACCAATTTCCTGGCCTTTCCGCGCCTCCGGGACGCCATGCTGCTCTTTGGTGCCGGCTATGGCTGGGAGTCACTGGCGCAGGCGCACTGGCTGCGGGATTGCACCATCCATTACTGGGGCGACATCGACACCCACGGCTTCGTTATCCTGGATCAGTTGCGTGCGCACCTCGATTCGGTGCGCTCACTGCTCATGGACCGCGCGACACTCGACGCCCATCGCGCCCTCTGGGGCGTCGAGGACAAGCCATCGCGCGCCGAGCTACAGCGGTTAACGGACGAGGAACGCGCCCTATACCAGGATCTGCGTCTGAACCGCCTCGGCCCGAACCTGCGCCTGGAGCAGGAGCACGTCGGCTTCAAATGGCTGGTCGAGCATCTGCGCCGTCTGGGAGTGGAACTCCTCAGCCAAAATGGATCTTTGCCTCCAGATTGGCCGACGAGTCGGCATTCGCCAGCGCCTCTTCCATGGTGATGGTGCCGGCGTTGTAGAGCGCCAGCAACGCATCATCGAAGGTGCACATCCCCTCGGTGCCGCTCTCCTGCATGGCCTCGTTGATGGCATCAACTCGTCCGTCGCGGATCAGGTCGGCGATGTGCGGCGTGTTGACGAGGATCTCGATCGCCGCGCAGCGCGAGCCGTCCTTGGTGCGCACCAGCCGCTGCGACAGGATGGCGCGCATGTAGGCCGAGAGATCCATGAACAGCGTCTTGTGCATGTCCTGCGGGAACATGTTGATGATGCGCTCCATGGCCTGATGCGCATTGTTGGCATGCAGGGTCGAGATCGCCAGATGTCCGGTCCCGGCCAATTCGATCGCCGCTTCCATCGTCTCACGATTACGAATCTCGCCGATCAGCACCACGTCCGGCGCCTCGCGCAGCACGCTCTTGAGCGCGTTGGCATAGCTTTTGGTGTCGATGCCGACCTCGCGCTGGCTGACGAGGCACTGCTGGTGCGTATGGGTGAACTCGATCGGATCCTCGATGGTGACGATGTGCCCGGTGGAGTTGCGGTTGCGGTGATCGATCATGGCCGCGAGCGTGGTCGACTTGCCCGAGCCGGTGGCGCCAACCATGAGAATGATCCCGCGCTTGTGCATGATGAGCGGCGCAAGGGTCGATGGGACATTGAGTTCTTCGAGCGTGGGCACATTGGCGCGGATGTAGCGCAACACCATCGCCGGCTGCCCGCGCTGGAAATAGGCGTTGACGCGAAAACGCGCCTTGCTTTCCAGGGCAATGGCGAAATCCAGCTCGCGCTCGCGTTCCAGCTCCTCGATCTGCTCGGGAGTCATGATCGCCTCGACCGCTTCACGACAGGTGGCGGCCGTCAGCGCCGTCTCACCGATCGAGCGGATGACGCCCTCGATCTTGATCTTGACCTGAGTGCCGGCGGCGAAGAACAAGTCCGAAGCCTTGTGCTTGACCATGAGTTCGAGATAGGGCTTGATGTCCATGAATGCTTACCGTCGCTGCTGGCTCTGTCATCGATTCGGCGTAAGACGTGTCGGCGGATCCTCGATGGTCGAGACCGGCGATGACTCGCCAAAGAGACTCGAATCCGGACCACCGCCCTCCTCCTCGTCCTCGTCGCTGACAATCGACAGTGCGCCCGTGTCGCTGAAGTGATCCTTCTCATGTGCGCTATGACCTTCGAGCTTGATCGCCAGGCGCAGACCATTCATGGAGTCGGCGTTGCGCAGTGCATCCTCGTAGCTGATCTTGCCGGCTTCGTAGAGATCGAACAGCGCCATGTCGAAAGTCTGCATCCCCAGCTCGCGCGACTTCTTCATGACCGCCTTGATGCCGCCGACATCGCCCTTGAATATCAGATCCTGGATCAGCGGCGAGTTGAGCATGACCTCGACAGCGGCGATACGCCCGCCGTCGGTGCAGGACAGCAGACGCTGCGAGATGATGGCTTTGAGATTGAGCGAGAGGTCCATCAGCAGCTGACTGCGCCGTTCCTCGGGGAAGAGATTGATGATGCGGTCGAGCGCCTGGTTAGCGTTGTTGGCGTGCAGGGTCGAGAGACACAGATGGCCGGTCTCGGCAAAGTTGATCGCGTTCTCCATGGTCTCGCGGGTGCGGATCTCGCCGATCAGGATCACGTCCGGAGCCTGACGCAGGGTGTTGACGAGTGCGGCATCCCAGCTCTCGGTATCGACCCCGACCTCGCGCTGCGTGACCAGACAGTTGCCGTGCGGATGCACGTACTCGACCGGATCCTCGATGGTGATGATGTGGCCGTAGCTGTTTTGATTACGATGCCCGAGCATGGCCGCCAGCGAGGTGGACTTGCCCGAGCCGGTGCCGCCGACCATGAGCACCAGGCCGCGCTTGTTCATCACGATTTCCTGGAGCACCGGCGGCAGGCTCAGCTCCTCAAGGGTCGGGATGCTGGAATTGATGGTGCGCAGCACCGCGCCGGACAGCCCCTGCTGCACGAAGGCATTGACGCGGAAGCGCCCGATACCCTTGGGACTGACCGCGAAGTTGCACTCCTTATGTGCGTCGAAGTCACGCACCTGACGGTCGTTCATGATCGAGCGCACCAGGGTGTTGGTCTGCTCTCCGCTCAGGTGCTGAGTGCTCAGCGGCGTCATGCGTCCGTGGATCTTGCAGGCAGGCGGGAATCCGGCCGAGATGAAGAGGTCGGACCCATTCTTCTGCATCATTTTACGCAGACATTCGAGCATGAAATTTGCGGCTTGTTGACGGTCCATGGCGCCCTCTGAATAGTACGGATGACGAGCAACGATCACTTCGACGGTCGCGCTGCACGGTGCTCTACAGTCTGAACCGGCACGCATTCATATGATAAGCCGCGCGTCGCGTTCGGAAAATGGCGCGGCTTCAAACTGTCGCGCCCCGGTCGAGTCGACGATAACCAATGGCCTCGCTCAGATGCGTGGTGTCGATCTGCTCGGCACCGGCCAGATCAGCGATGGTGCGCGCAACCTTCAGGATGCGATGGTAGGCGCGTGCCGAGAGCGCGAGCCGTGTCAGGGCCTGCTCGATCAGGCGCTGGCCGGCGGCATCGAGCGCGCAGTCGCGATCGATCTCGGCAGGCGTCAGGGCGGCGTTGGGCTTGCCGGCACGCGCGAGCTGGCGTTCGCGGGCCACGCTCACGCGGGCGCGCACCTGGGTCGTGCTCTCGGTCACGCGCGATGCTGGGCCTGTGAGCTGGCCCACCTCCAGGCGCAAGACCTCGACATGCAGATCGATGCGGTCGAGCAGCGGACCGGAAAGACGCCGACGATAACGCGCCACCTGTTCATTGGTGCAGCGGCAGCGCCCGGTGCTGTCGCCCAGATAGCCGCAGGGACAGGGATTCATGGCTGCGACCATCTGGAACTGCGCTGGAAAGCGGACCTGACGCGCCGCGCGCGAGATGTCGATCCAGCCTGACTCCAGCGGCTCGCGCAGCACTTCCAGCACCCGCCGATCGAACTCGGGCAGCTCGTCGAGAAAGAGCACGCCATGATGCGCCAGCGAAATCTCACCCGGTCGCGGATGGGTACCGCCGCCGACCAGGGCCACGGCCGAGGCCGTGTGATGCGGCGAGCGGAATGGGCGCTCCAGCCAGCGCGCCGGATCGAAGGGATCACGCCCGCCAACCGAGCGGATCGCGGCAGCCTCAAGCGCCTCGGACTCACTCAAGGGCGGCAACAGTCCCGGCAGCCGGATGGCCAGCATCGACTTGCCGGTTCCAGGCGGACCGGACATGAGGATCGAGTGCCCGCCGCTGGCGGCGATTTCCAGACCGCGTTTGCCGTGCTCCTGACCGCGCACATCGGCCAGATCCGGATAGTCGGGCCGGATCTGGAACCGGTCATCACTCCTCTGGATCAGCAGTGGCTCGGTGCCATTGAGGTGCGCACACACCTCGCGCAGATGCGCCGCCGGGCGCACTTCCAACCCCTCGACGATGGCCGCCTCGGCGGCATTTCCGTGCGGCAGGATCAGCGCCCGACCAGCCGCGCGCGCGGCCAGCGCGATCGGCAGCACGCCCTGAAGCGGGCGCAGCTCACCGGACAGGGCCAGCTCGCCGATGCACTCATAGTGTGCAAGCAGCTCGGTGCGCAGTTGACCCGAGGCGCCCAGGGTGCCGAGTGCAATCGGTAAATCGAAACGTCCGCCTTCCTTGGGCAGATCGGCTGGCGCGAGATTGATCGTGACCCGTCCGTTGGGAAACTGGAAGTCGTTGTTGACGAGCGCGCCATGCACCCGATCCTTGCTCTCACGCACCGCCATCTCGGGCAAACCCACGATTGACATCGCCGGCAGCCCGCTCGAGAGCTGGACCTCGACCGTGACCGGCGGCGCCTCGATCCCGAGTCGCCCGCGGCTATAGAGAATGCAGAGGGCCAAGACCCGGCCCCTGGATCAGTCCGACTGATGACCGGGAGCGGCGAGCGCACGCTCCAGGACGGCGACCTGCGACTCCAGCGCGGCCAGCTTCTCGCGCGTGCGCGCCAGCACCGCCGACTGCACGTCGAACTCCTCGCGCGTGACCAGATCGAGCCGTGCCAGTCCGGACTCCAGCGAGGTGCGCAGATTGCGATTGATGTCGTCCTGCAAGAGCTGCAAGCCCTTCGGCATGGCGGTCGACAGGCGCTGAACCAGGTCGTCGAAGTGTTTTGGATCCAACATCGGCAAAGACCTTGTGATTGAGAGTTGGAACAATTCAGGTTGAAACAACTCGGGTTGGAAGAAACTGGATTTGGATGAACCCTTGAAGGGTCATTATAGGGGCGTGTTCGCGAACCGTCTCCTATTCAGCGCGTGCGCTATGAACGTGCATCCTGCTGCCTCGACCGGATTGATGTGCATTATTTTGGTGCATGCGGCTGTGGCGGCGTTCGCACATGGGACCGAAAAACATCCGTTCGGGCGGCCTGTATCACCCAGGCAACCGATCGCACGCCGCCCTCGAACCCTTCGATGTCTTGCGGTCATTCGGACTGAATGGCGTCGACCACAGGCCGAATCAGGCCTGAGACGTTCAGTGGCACGTTACCTGCTTTAGAGCCAACATGGTATTCAGGGCCACCCCCTCGAAACACGCCATCCGGTCGGACGGCCCACACCACCCGATCGAGCCTATCCGGCAACAACCCAGTACGAGGAAATCATCCATGAAGACACAGAGTATCAGTGCACTCGCGGCCGCCGGCCTCCTGATCATGGGCGCGAGCGCCTCGCCGATCGCCTTCGCCGAGGGATCGAACCCGATCAGCGCCAACATCGGTGTGGTGAGCAACTATATATGGCGCGGCCAGAGCCAGACCAATAATGGCCCAGCCATCCAGGGCGGACTCGATTACGCCCACGAGAGCGGTTTCTCAGCCGGCACCTGGGTCTCGAACGTGGACTTCGACGACGACACCAACTATGAACTCGATGTGTATGGCGGATTCGGCGGTTCGATCAACGACGATCTGAGCTATGAGTTCAATCTCATTTACTACGGCTACCCCGATGGGCGTGATCTGGACTTCTCCGAGATCGGCGCCAGCACGACCTACAAATGGCTGACCGCCGGTATCGCCTACACCATTTACGGTCAGGGCGATGATGCCGATGGTGTCGACAACGGCCAGGCCAACTATATCGAAGGCGATCTCTACTACCACGTCAGTCTCGACTTCGAACTGCCCTATGAGCTGGGCCTGAGTCTGCGCGGCGGCTACTACGACTTCCGCTACAACGACGGCGGCAACGACTACGGACACTGGGGCGCCTCGATCAGTCGTGAGGCGGGCGACTTCGGTACCTTCAGCTTCAACTACGATCAGATCGGTCGCGACACCTATGACGACGATCCCAAGATCTGGGTCGGCTGGCTGAAGGAATTCTGAGCGCGACACCGCACCTGACTCGCAACCCATCGTCCAGGGAACTGACCCTGGCCGCACTCGGAGCTCATTTACCATGAAACTGGTTTCAGCCGTCATCAAACCCTTCAAGCTCGACGACGTGCGCGAGGCGCTCGGCGATATCGGCGTCTCCGGCATCACCGTCGTCGAGGTCAAGGGCTTTGGCCGACAGAAGGGTCATACCGAACTCTACCGCGGCGCCGAATACGTCGTGGACTTCCTGCCGAAGATCAAGGTCGAGATCGCTGTCGACGACGCTATGGTCGATCAAGTCATCGAAGCCATCAGCAACGCCGCCCGTACCGGCAAGATCGGCGACGGCAAGATCTTCGTCTTCGAACTCGAACAGGTCATCCGTATCCGCACCGGCGAGACCGGCGTAGATGCGCTCTGATTCAGGCCCCCGGAGATCCGCACGATGAATTCGATCCGTATCCCACGACTGCTCCGACCGCTGCTGGCGGTCGGTCTGATCCTCACGCCACTCCTGGCGTTCGCCCAGGAAGAGGCGACTATCGACACCGGCGACACCGCCTGGATGCTGACGGCCACGGCGCTGGTCCTGTTCATGACCATCCCCGGACTGTCGCTGTTCTACGCCGGTCTGGTCCGCGCCAAGAACGTGCTTTCGGTGCTCATGCAGTGTTTCGCCATCACGGCCATGATGAGCCTGCTGTGGGCCATCTACGGCTATAGCCTGGCCTACACCGACGGCGGTTCGCTGCAGAGCGTCATCGGCGGCTTCGAGAGGCTTTTTCTCTCCGGCATGACGGTCGATTCAGTCGCCGGCACCATTCCTGAGTCGGTCTACATGACCTTCCAGATGACCTTCGCCATCATCACCCCAGCGCTGATCGTCGGCGCCTTTGCCGAGCGCATGAAGTTCTCGGCCATGCTGGTCTTCATGGCCCTGTGGCTGACCCTGGTCTATGTGCCGATCTGGCATTGGGTCTGGGGCGGTGGCTGGATCGCGCATCTGGGCACGATCATGGGTCTGACCGAGGAAGGCGGCGAGGCGCTCGATTTCGCCGGCGGCACCGTGGTGCACATCAATGCCGGTATCGCCGCGCTCATGGCGGCCATTGTGCTCGGTCCGCGCAAGGGCTATCCGGGAACGGCCATGCCGCCGCACAACCTGGGCCTGACGGTGATGGGCGCTTCGATGCTGTGGGTTGGCTGGTTCGGCTTCAACGCCGGCTCGGAACTGGCCGCCGACGGCACCGCCGGTATGGCGATGACGGTTACGCAACTGGCGACGGCGACAGCCGCTCTAACCTGGATGTTCGCTGAGTGGATCAACCACGGCAAACCCTCGGTGCTGGGTATCGCCACCGGCGCCGTGGCCGGACTGGTTGCTATTACGCCGGCCTCGGGCACAGCTGGCCCCATGGGGGCCATCGCCATCGGCTTCGCCGGCGCGTTCTTCGCCTTCATCGCCTCGACCAAGCTCAAGCGTAAGTTCGGCTATGACGACTCACTGGACGTCTGGGGCGTGCACGGCGTGGCCGGTATCGTCGGCGCGATCCTCACCGGTGTCTTTGCCGCGCCCTTTCTCGGCGGTGCCGGACTAGCCGGAGGTGTCGACAGTATCGGGGTGCAGGTGCTGATCCAATTTGTCTCAGTCGTAGTCACCCTGGTCTATGGCGGTGCCCTGAGCCTGCTCATCCTGCTGGTGGTCAAGTCCACCATGGGTCTGCGTGTCAATGAGGAGGAAGAGACCATGGGTCTGGATCTGTCGCAGCACGACGAACGCGGCTACATCCTCTAAAAAAACGCGCGCTGGTGGCTGGCGCTGTGTCCAGCCACCGTTCCGGTGAGCGCGGTCCGGGTCGATGGCTCCAGCGTCGATCCGGACATCCGAAACCGGGACACGCCTTCATGCTTTGACTGTTGTTGTGATTTTGGGGCCATTCGGCCCCATTCTTTTGTCTGTCTGTTCGCAACACAGGTCGAACGATAAATATCATGGCCATCCTCTCGGGTCGAGCGTCTATCTTTAGACCTTGATCTGGCGCACAATCGCCTTCAATCCATGGAGACCGCCATGCCCCTGATCCATATCATCTACGTCAGCACGGCCCACCAAGAGTGCAGTCCCGCCGAACTGAAAGCGATCCTCGAAAGCTCCGCGCGCCACAATGCACGCCACGGCATCACGGGCATGCTGCTCTACGCGGAGGGATGTTTTCTGCAGATCCTGGAGGGCGAGGCCGGGCCGGTCGATGAGACCTATGCCCGTGTTGCACGCGACGCGCGTCATTTTGGTCTGATCGAGCTGGAGCGCGATGAAATTCAGGCGCGCAGTTTCGAGCAATGGAGCATGGGCTTCAAGCAGGTGACCGAAGAAGAGATTCGTCGTCACCCGAGCTTCGCGCCCTTCTTCGAGCACGGATTTGATCCGGCCAGCATCGGCGCCCATCCTGGACTTGCCTTCGATCTCCTGCAAGCCTTCGCCCGCAATCAACAGCGCCTGTAAAGCCTGGCTCAAACGGCCTGCCAGTGTCGCGAATTCCATACGGACCACGCTCAGGCTTCGCCCGCGATCTATTGAACAAGGCGCGATAGACCGGTTTAGAATGCAGGTATCGCCATTCGGTAGCCGTCTGCATCATGTCCACGACAGACAGTGAAGTTATCCAAACACAGCCCCGTCTCGAACCGACGGATCTGTGGCCCGCACTGCATCGGCGGCTCAACAAACTGTCTGAAAACAGTCCCAACACCATTGGTTCGGACTTTACAGGGCATATCACCAAGATTGAACACGAAGCGGTGCAGTCACTCGATGACCGCCCCGATGACAGTCTGTTCGTCCTGGTGCAGATGCTCCACGACCTGCGCTACGGTTACAGCGCCAGTCATGCCCTGCTGTCGGCGCTCACCTGCCGCCTGATTGCCCCACTCGCCAACATCACGGACCAGCAACTCGACGCGCTGACGCGGGCCGCCTTGACGATGAACATTGGCATGAGCGCGCTGCAAGACCGGCTCGCCCATCAGACCCAACCCCTGGACATCGACCAACGCGCGCAGATCGAGCTTCATCCAACCGAGGGCGCCAGCCGGCTACGCCGATTGGGCGTCGACGACGAGACCTGGCTATCGCTGGTCGAGGATCATCATGAAACCCCGGATGGTCGGGGCTATCCGAACCGCAAGCTCGTGCACGACCCGCTCCAGCATCTGCTGCGCATGAGCGATCTGTTCGTGGCGCGTATCAGCCCGCGCAAGAGCCGGCGCGCTCTAGCGCCCAATGTGGCGGTGCGCAATCTCTATCTGGAGATGCGCGATTATGCTGGCGAACTCGGCGCGATCTTCGCCAAACAAATCGGGATGTATCCACCCGGAGCCTATGTGCGGCTCCAGAGTGGTGAGACAGCCGTCGTCATCCGGCGTGGCGAGCGTGTCAACGGCCCGCTGACCGTCGCGATCGCTGATCCGCTCGGTATTCCGCTGAGCCCACCCCAGGTGCGCGACACCCAGTTGCCCGGACTTGGCGTCAAGCGCCACATGGACCCGGAAGAGGTGCGGGTGCGCATCGATCTCGCGCGTCTGCTCGAACGGCTTTAGGCTGGCGTTCAACTTACGGCCGGCCCAGAGCTAGCCGGCGCGTGCGAGCGCCATCGCCGGTTCCGGCACAGGCGCGACGGACAGCGACTCGGGATAGGCATCGGTCCAGCGCAGAAGCTCCAGCCGACCATCGTGATGCTCGACCAGGGCGGTGCAACTTTCGACCCAATCGCCGCAGTTGCAATAGGTCACATCCGCAATTTCGCGCATCTCGGCATGATGGATATGGCCGCAGATCATGCCGTCCAGATCGCGCTGCGTAGCCTCATTGGCCAGCGCGTGCTCGTAGTTGCCGATATAGCTGACGGCATCCTTGACTCGCTGCTTGAGATAACCGGCCAGCGACCAGTATTTGAGTCCAAAGAGCGCCCGCACCCGGCTGATGAATCCGTTGAGCGCCAGCAGTTGGTCATAGGCCTGCGAGCCGAGCCGCGCCAGCCACAGGCTATGCTGGACAACCCCATCGAATTTGTCGCCATGCAGCACCAGGAACCGGCGCCCGTCGGCGGTCGTATGCACCACCTCGTCACACACCCGCACATCGCCGAAACAGACATCGAGATGATCGCGAAAGAGCGCGTCATGGTTGCCGGGGATATAGATGACCTCGGTGCCGGTGCGGGCTTTTTCGAGCAGCGCGCGCACCACCTGATTGTGCGCGTCCGGCCAGTAGAGACCGCCCTTCATCGCCCAGAGATCGACGATGTCACCGACCAGATAGAGCTGCTTGCAGTGGGTCGATTGCAGAAAATCGAGCAGAAACCGCGCCTGACAGCCGCGAAAGCCCAGATGCACGTCCGAGATGAAGATGCTGCGATATTTCAGTGGATGCATGCGCTTGACGTCTGACATCGCGTGTCCAGCCTCTGATGAAACGACTGGGCGCTATGGTCGCCAAGATTGATGACCAGGCCGTTGAGGCTTGGTGAAGATGCGGTTAAATTGGACGCACACACCAGTCGGTGGCCCATTCCGGATCGCTCCCGATCTATACTATCGGCTTTGCCCGCATGGGCTGTTTTACCCCTAGATCTGGAGCAAGACGATGGCGCAAGGCGCAATCAAGAAGGTGGTCCTGGCCTATTCCGGCGGACTGGATACTTCGGTCATCCTGAAATGGCTGCAAGAAGAGTATGGCTGCGAGGTGGTGACCTTCACCGCCGACATCGGCCAGGGCGAGGAGCTGGAGCCGGCACGCGCCAAGGCCCAGGCCGCCGGCGTCAAGGAGATCTACATCGACGATCTGCGCGAAGAGTTCGTCAGCGACTTTGTGTTTCCGATGTTCCGCGCCAACACCCTCTATGAGGGCGCATATCTGCTCGGCACCTCGATTGCCCGTCCGCTGATCGCCAAGCGTCTGATCGAGATCGCCGCCGAGACCGGCGCCGATGCCATCTCTCACGGCGCCACAGGCAAGGGCAACGACCAGGTACGCTTCGAGCTGGGCGCCTATGCGCTCAATCCCGAGATCAAAATCATCGCTCCCTGGCGCGAATGGGATCTGCTCTCGCGCGAAAAACTTATGGCCTATGCTGAGAGCCGCGGCATCGCGGTCGAGATGAAGCGCGACGGCACCAAGTCGCCCTACTCCATGGACGCCAACCTGCTGCACATCTCGTATGAAGGCTATGATCTGGAAGATCCCTGGGTCGAGCCGGGTTCAGATATGTGGCGCTGGTCGGTCGCGCCCGAGCAGGCGCCCGACGAGCCGACCACGATCGAGATCGCTTTTGAACAGGGCGATCCGGTGGCCATCGACGGCCAGCGTCTCAGCCCAGCCGAGCTGCTCGCTGAACTCAACCGCATCGGTGGCGCCAACGGCATCGGGCGCGCCGACATCGTCGAGAACCGCTATGTCGGCATGAAGTCGCGCGGCTGCTACGAGACGCCCGGCGGCACCATCCTGCTCAAGGCCCATCGCGCCATCGAGTCGCTCACGCTTGATCGTGAGGCCGCGCACCTGAAAGACGAGCTGATGCCGCGCTATGCCAGTCTGGTCTACAACGGCTACTGGTTCGCGCCCGAGCGCAAGATGATGCAGGCAGCCATCGACCAGACCCAGCAGGTCGTCAACGGCGAAGTGCGGCTCAAGCTCTACAAGGGCAACGTCATGGTCGTCGGCCGCAAGTCCGAGACCAACAGTCTGTTCGATGCCTCGATCGCGACCTTCGAGGAAGATGCCGGCGCCTACGATCAGGCCGACGCCACCGGCTTCATCCGTCTGAATGCCCTGCGTCTACGCGTAGCTGGACGCAAGCGGGGTTGAGCTCGGCGTCCATCCGGGAGCAATCCCGGATGGACGGCATGATGTCGAGGTGCTGGCTGGTTTTTCCGCCTTCAGGGAAACGCTGAACAATTCCGTTTTGGCGAAGGGGTCTGAGTGATACCCTTGTGCCCTGTGTTCTCCACCGCCCTCAGCCTGACGACGATGCCCAAGAAACGCGCCCCGAAGCCGAAGTACCAGACCCGCCGTGAACGGTTCCTG